>JALORN010000074.1 GCA_025458905.1 Steroidobacteraceae bacterium | reverse complement strand
CCGAAGACCTGCGCACCGCGATCGTGCTGCGGGAGCTCGAGGGGCTGTCCTACGAGGAGATCGCCGCGACGATGGACTGCCCGGTCGGGACGGTACGCTCGCGGATCTTCCGCGCGCGCGAGGCGATCGACGCGCGCCTCAAGGACGTGTTCGACGGCGGGCTCGGGCGTTCCGAGGAAGCTGGCTGACTGTGGGGCGCCCGGCGGCAGCCGGGCGGTCGATGACCGACGGGATCGATGGTCGATGGGGGTCGAGATGTGGACGAAGATCGAGGCGGCGAGCAGCCCGAGGGGGCGTGCGTGAGCGCCGATGAACGCGAGAGCCAGCTGTCGGCGATGTTCGACGGCGAGTTGCCCGATTCCGAGTGCGAGCTGCTGGCGCGCCGCCTGTCGCGCGATCCTTCGCTGCAGCAGCAGTGGGCGCGCTATTCGCTGATCGGCGCGGTGATCCGCGACGAGCCCCTGCATGCGCGGCGCGCGCCGGGCGGCCGTGTGGCTGCGGGCATCGCGGCCCGGCTCTCGCATGCGATCGAGGCCGAAGCGACGGTCGTCGTGGAGTCGGCGGGCGCGGCAGGGGCTGTCGCGACGGACGTGCCCGACGTCGCCGTGGCGCCGGCGGCGCCGCAGGCGGACCAGGCATCGCGGCCACGCTGGGCGCGGCCGGCGGCCGGCTTCGCGATCGCCGCGGGCGTCGCTGCGCTGTCGGTGTTCGCGCTGCGCGCCCGCGCTCCGGAGGCGACGCCCGCGGCCGCCGCGGTGGTCGTGCCGGCGCGTGATGCGGAAATGGTGGCCCCCGCGGCGCCGGTGTCGTTGCGTGGCGCGGCGGCCGCCGAGGTGGTCGTGGCCGGCGGCGCTGCGTACCCGGCCGCGGCAGATCGCGGGCCCGGAAGCGGCGAGCCCGAGAGCTACGTCGTGCCGATCCCGGCCGAGCGGCGCGGCGCTGCTCCCCCGGCCCAGCTCGCCAACTACGTGGTCGCGCACAGCGAGTACTCGGGGCCGTTGTCGCGGCGCAGCCTGCTGTCGGCGCTGGTGGCGGCCGATGCGACCGTGACGCCTGCCGAGGCTGGTCCTCGGCAGACGGCGGATACGCCGCCCGAGGCTGCGCCCGCCGACGGCCCGGACGGGCAGGGCGGCTCCGCGGCCCCGGTGGCCCCGGTGGCCCCGGGGCTGCGTTCGGCGGAGGCACCCCGATGACCGGACCGGCGCTGCGCCGCGCGCAGGCCATGCTGGCCGCGGTCGCGCTCGCCGGTGCGGCCGTCGCTGCGGCCGACGAACCGCGCGAATGGCTGTCCCGGATGAACGAGGCGCTGACCACCCGCAACTACGACGGCACGTTCTTCCACGTACGCGACGGCAAGTTCGAGACCCTGCGGATCATCCACCGCGTGCAGGACGGGCAGGTCATGGAGCGGCTGCAGTCGCTGGATGGCTCGGGCCGCGAGTTCATCCGCGGCGGCACGGAACTGAGCTGCTACCTTCCGGACCAGAAAGTCGTGCTGGTGGAGCGGCGACCGCAGGAGGGCCCGCTCCTCGGCAACCTGCCGCGCTTCGACGCCACCACGGCGGAATTCTACGACGTGCGCGCGATGGAGCGGCGCCGGCTGATGGGCCGGGCGGTGCGCGTCGTCTCGGTGGACCCGCGCGACCAGTACCGCTATGGGTATCGTCTCTGGATCGACGAGAAGACGGCGATGCCGCTGAAGACCGAGCTCTGCGACGGCGACGGCCGCGTGGTCGAGCAGATCGTATTCGCGAACCTGTCGTTGCCGGAGCGTATCCCGGATGCGTCGTTCCTGCCCCAGCTCGCAACCGACGGCTGGCGCTGGCTGCGGCAGGAGCCCAAGGCGGCCGCCGGGGGCGGACCGGACCTGCCGTCGGCGTGGGATGCGCTGCGCCTGCCGCCCGGCTTCCGCATGACGTCCCGCGGCCAGCAGGTCATGCCCGGCTCCGGCCACGTGGTTTCGCACCTCGTCTACTCGGACGGCGTCGCCTCGGTTTCGGTGTTCGTCGAGCCGCGGCCCGGCAGTGCCGGCGGGTTCGTGGGTCCGGCGCAGCTCGGTTCCTCGTCGGCCTATGCGACGGCCGTCGAGGGACACCAGGTGACCGTGGTCGGCGAGGTGCCGCCGCGCACGGTGCAGTTCATCGCCTCCCAGGTCCGCGTCGCCCAGGGGCAGGGCGCCGTGGTGGAGCGGCGCGGCGGACGCCCGCCCGGCGCGACGGGCGCGCCTGCAGCCGTACCGGGCACGCCGGTGCCGCGTTTCGAGCGTGGTGGCCCGGGGCCGGCCGAGCGCACGCCGGCAGTCCCGGCGTTCGCGCCGGCGCCCGGGGCGGTGCCGGGCCCGCCCGCGCAGCCGCGCCGCTGACCCGGGCTACGCCGAGGTCCGGCCGGGCATGACGGCGCCGCAGGGCCGGCTGACGCTGCTGACGCGCGAGGGCTGCGGGCTCTGCGAGGAATTCGAAGCGGAGCTGGCGGCGTTCGGCGCGCGCCGCGCACTGCCACCGCTCGAGGTCCGCGACGTCGATTCCGACCCGGATTTGCAGCGTCGCCATGGCGAGCGCGTCCCGGTCCTGCTCTGGGACGCCGTGCCGATCCTTGCCACGCACTTCGACCCCGCGGAAATGGAGCGACTGTTCCGGCCCCGCCAGCCGGTATAATCGCGCGCTTTGCGACCCGCCCATCCCCGGGCGCGGCCCGGGACCGATGCAGCACATCCGCAACTTCTCGATCATCGCGCACGTCGACCACGGCAAGTCGACGCTCGCCGACCGCCTGATCCAGCTCTGCGGCGGCCTCGAGGACCGCGAGATGCAGGCCCAGGTGCTCGACTCCATGGACCTCGAGCGCGAGCGCGGCATCACCATCAAGGCGCAGAGCGTGTCGCTGAAGTACACGGCGCGCGACGGCCGGCGCTACCAGCTGAACCTGATCGACACTCCCGGCCACGTCGACTTCTCCTACGAGGTGTCGCGCTCCCTGGCCGCCTGCGACGGCGCGCTGCTGGTGGTCGATGCCTCGCAGGGCGTCGAGGCGCAGAGCGTCGCCAACTGCTACACCGCGATCGAGCAGGGGCTCGAAGTGCTGCCGGTCATCAACAAGATCGACCTGCCCTCGGCCGACCCGCCGAAGGTGATCCGCGAAATCGAGGAGATCATCGGCATCGAGGCACAGGACGCCGTGCGCGTCTCGGCCAAGACCGGCGAGAACGTGCCCGAGCTGCTCGAGGAGATCGTGCGGCGCATCCCGCCGCCGAAGGGCGACCCGGCGGCGCCGTTGCAGGCGCTGATCATCGATTCGTGGTTCGACAACTACGTCGGCGTGGTGTCGCTGGTGCGCATGGTCAACGGCACCCTGAAGGTGGGCGAGAAGATCCGCGTGATGTCGACGGGGCGTGCCTGGCAGGTCGACAAGCTCGGGCGCTTCACCCCGAAGTCGGTCGGCGCGGCCGAACTCTCGGCGGGCGAGGTGGGCTTCGTGATCGCCGGCATCAAGGAGATCGACGGTGCGCCGGTCGGCGACACCATCACCCTCGACGGGCGGCCGTGCGCCGAGCCGCTGCCGGGCTTCAAGCAGATCCAGCCGCGGGTGTTCGCGGGCCTCTTCCCGGTGAACTCCGACGACTACGAGTCGTTCCGCGACGCGCTCGCCAAGCTCAAGCTCAACGACTCGGCGCTGCACTACGAGCCCGAGGTCTCCGGCGCGCTGGGCTTCGGCTTCCGCTGCGGCTTCCTCGGGCTGCTCCACATGGACATCGTCCAGGAGCGGCTCGAGCGGGAGTACAACCTCGACCTCGTGACCAGCGCGCCGACCGTGGTCTACGAGGTCGGGCTCGCGGACGGCGGCTCCCAGTTCGTCGACAACCCGGCGAAGCTCCCGCCGCCGAATGCGATCGAGGAGATCCGCGAGCCGATCATCGTCGCGAACATCCTCGTGCCGCCGGACTACGTCGGCGCGGTGCTGCAGCTGTGCAACGAGAAGCGCGGCTCGCAGAAGAAGATGCTGTACCTCGCGAACCAGGTGTCGCTGCAGTACGAGCTGCCGCTCGCCGAGGTGGTGCTCGACTTCTTCGACCGCCTGAAGTCCGCGACCCGCGGCTATGCCTCGTTCGACTACGAGTTCAGCCATTTCCAGGCCGCGCCGCTGGTCAAGCTCGACGTGCTGATCAACGGCGACAAGGTCGACGCGCTGTCGATCATCGTGCACCGCGACAACGCCTATTCGCGCGGCCGCGAGCTGGTCGACAAGATGCACGAGCTGATCCCGCGGCAGATGTTCGAGGTGGCGGTGCAGGCGGCGATCGGCACGCACGTGATCGCGCGGGCCACGGTCAAGGCGCTGCGCAAGAACGTGCTCGCGAAGTGCTACGGCGGCGACATCTCGCGCAAGCGCAAGCTCCTCGAGAAGCAGAAGGAAGGCAAGAAGCGGATGAAGCAGCTCGGCCAGGTGGAGATCCCCCAGGAAGCCTTCCTCGCCGTGCTGAAGGTCGGCAGGAAGTAGCCGGATGCTGCAGTCCCTGATCCAGCTCGCCGCCTGGCTCGCGATCCCGGTCACCCTCGTCTGCATCGTCGACGACTGGTTCCTGCGGCCGCGGCGCCTCGCCGCGGGCGGCGCCGAGGCAGTCGACGGCGTCGTGATGAAGGTGCTCTACGGCGTGCTGCCGTTGCTGGTCCTGGCCGCGGTCTACCGGATGCTGACGGCCGAGCGCGCCGACTTCAGCCTCGTGCTGGTGTCGATCACGGCCGTCTCGGGCCTCGTCTGGGCGCTCGACGGCGCGCTGCTGCGGCCCCGCCGCGATGCCGCGGCGCGCGCCGCGGGCCGTGACCCGGCGGCGCTCCCCGACCCGGGCACGGTCGATTATGCGCGCAGCTTCTTCCCGGTCGCAGCGGTGCTGCTGGTGCTGCGTTCCTTCCTGTTCGAGCCCTACCGCATCCCGTCCGACTCGATGATGCCGACCCTGCTCGACGGCGACTTCATCCTGGTCAACAAGTTCGCGTATGGACTGCGCCTGCCGGTCACGAACCTGAAGTTCTGGAGCGTCGGCGAGCCGGAGCGAGGCGACGTCGTCGTGTTCCGCTTTCCCCCGGATCCCAAGATCAACTACATCAAGCGCGTCGTCGGGCTGCCGGGCGACCTGGTCGAGGTGCGCGGCGACCGCCTGGTCATCAATGGCGAGCCGGTGCCGTTCCGGCAGGTGTCGCGCTACAGCGATGGCTGCTACCTGAACATGCGCCTCGCGGTCGAGAAACTCGGCGAGCACGAGCACCAGGTGCTGCACTGCCTGACGCCCGACTCGATCGGGGTGCCACCGCTGCCGGGCTGCAACCGCGACATCCCCCAGGGCTACGTCTGCAACGAGTCGGTCGGCGACGGGCCGGGCGATGCCGGCGACGCCACGATGCGGGTGCCCGAGGGTCGCTACCTGATGATCGGCGACAACCGCGACAACAGCCAGGACGGCCGCTGGTGGGGTTTCGTGGATGAGAACCTGTTGGTCGGCAAGGCCACCCGGATCTGGTTCAATTGGGACCTGCAACGATCCGGCGGTCCGGCCTGGAGCCGCATCGGGGACCGGATCCAGTGACTTTCGCCGGCGCCCGGGGGCCCGGCCGCGGAGGGTGTCATGCGTCATCGTCAACGGGGCATCACGTTCCTGGGCTGGGTGGTCCTGCTGCTGCCGGTCGCCATCGTCGTCTACATCGTGATCCGCGCCGTGCCGCTCTACCTCAACTATGGCAAGGTCGTGCAGGCGATCGACCAGACGCAGTCGGAGTACGCGAGCGCGGAGTCGGTGCACGGCGGGATGCTCAAGGCCTCGCTGCAGAAGCGCTTCGACACGGGCTACATCGACAACCCGAAGGTGGAAGACGTCTCGATCCGCAAGACCGGCGAGGGCTGGGTGATGGAAGTGGAGTACGAGGAAGTCGTGCCGCTCTTCTACAACGTCTCGCTGCTGCTCGAGTTCGAGAAGAGCGCGAACGTGCCCTGATGAAGCCGGGCTGGCCCCTCGGCTGGCTGCGCGAGCGGCTCGGCTACGAGCCCCGCGACCCGGCGCTGTTCGAGGCGGCGCTCACCCATCGCAGCGCCTCCGGCCGCAACAACGAGCGGCTCGAGTTCCTCGGCGACGCAGTGCTCAACCTGCTGGCTGCCGACCAGCTCTATCGCCGCCACCCGCTCGCCAGCGAGGGCGACCTCAGCCGGCTGCGGGCCCGCGTGGTCAGCGCCGAGCCGCTCGCGCGCATCGCCCAGCAGATCGGCCTCGGCGAGGCCCTGCACCTCGGTTCAGGGGAGCTGAAGACCGGCGGCTTCCGGCGCCAGTCGATCCTCGCCGACGCGCTCGAGGCGGTGATCGGCGCGATCTACCTCGACCGCGGCCTCGACGAGGCGCGGGGCGTCGTCGAGCCGCTGCTCGACCCACTGCTCGCCGCGACGCCCGCGCCGGAGACACTCAAGGACCCGAAGACGCGCCTGCAGGAGTGGCTGCAGGCGCGTGCGCTGCCTCTGCCTGCCTATGCCGTCGAGACCGTCGAGGGCCTGCAGCACGAACAGCAGTTCCGCGTGCGCTGCGAGGTCGGCCGGCTCGGCGCGGCTGCGCACGGCGAGGGCTCGAGCCGGCGTCGCGCCGAGCAGGAGGCGGCGCGGCAGTTGCTGGCGAGGCTCGGCGCAGGCGGCGATGGCGGCGAGCGCGAGGGCGCGAGCAACGACCCATCCGCGGCCCCCCCGGGCGGGGTAGCGGCCTCATGAGCGCGTTCCGGGCGGGCTTCGCGGCGCTCGTCGGCCGGCCGAACGTCGGCAAGTCGACCCTGCTGAACGCGCTGGTCGGCGAGAAACTGTCGATCGTGACGCCGCGGCCGCAAACGACGCGGCACCGGATCATCGGCCTCGTCAACCTGCCGGAGGCTCAGATCGCCTTCGTCGACACGCCGGGGCTGCACGAGGGTGGCCGGCGCGCGCTGAACCAGGCGCTGAACCGCACGGCCGCGAGCGCGCTGAACGACGCCGACCTCGTGCTGCTGGTGGTCGAGGCGCTGCGCTGGCAGCGTGAGGACGAGCTCGCGCTGCGGCGGATCGTCGCGAGTGGCCGGCCGGCCATCGCGGTGGTCAACAAGGTCGACCGCGCGCGGCCGAAGGAGAGGCTGCTGCCGTTCATTGCCGAGCTGGCGCAGCGGCACCCGTTCCGCGCGGTGGTGCCGGTGTCGGCGACCGGCGGCGACAACCTCGGCCCGCTCCGGCAGGCGATCGTCGCCGAGCTGCCGGAGTCGCCGCCGCTGTTCGCGCCCGAGGACCGCACCGACAAGTCGCTGGCGTTCCGGGTCGCCGAGACGGTGCGCGAGAAGCTGACGCTGGAGCTGAACCAGGAGGTGCCGTACGGCATCGCGGTCGAGGTCGAGTCGATGGGCGAGGAGGATGGCCATACGGTCGTGTCGGCGGTCATCTGGGTCGACCGCGAAGGCCAGAAGCCGATCGTGATCGGCGCCGGCGGCGCGCGCCTGAAGCGCGTCGGCACGGCCGCGCGCCGCGAGCTCAATGCGCTCACCGGCAGGCGCTTCCACCTGACGCTGTGGGTGAAGGTGCGCGAGAACTGGGCGGACAATGCCCAGGCCCTGAAGGCGCTGGGGCTGGAGTGAGCGCGGTGCTTGCCCGCGCTCACACCGGCGATCGGACGGGGCCATGAGCCGCGCGGGCCGACGCACCGAGCTGGCCGCGGCCTACGTCCTGCACCATCGGCCCTGGCGCGACACCAGCCGGCTGCTCGACGTCTTCGCACGCGACCACGGCCGGATGGCGCTCTTTGCCCGCGGCGTCCGCGGGCCGAAGTCGAGGCTCGCGTCACTGCTCCAGCCGTTCCAGCCGCTGTTGCTGTGCTGGAGCGGCAATGGCGATCCGGGGCAGCTCACGCGCGCCGAACCGGGCAGCGAGGACGGCGTCGACCTGCCGGCGCCACTGCCGCCCGCCACGCTGATGAGCGCGTGGTACCTGAACGAGCTGCTGCTGAAGCTCACCACGCGCCTCGACCCGCAGCCCGCGCTGTACCTCGCGTACGAGGCGGCGCTCGCCGCGCTGCGACGCGGCGAGCCGGCGGCACCGGTGCTGCGACGCTTCGAGCTGCAGCTGCTCGAACTGCTCGGCTACGGCCTGGACGTGCTGCACGAGGCCCGTTCCGGCGGGCCGGTCGAGGCCGGCTCGTATTATCATTTCCACCCGTCGCTCGGCTTCGTCGCCCTCTCGAGCGACCCCGGACCGGATGCGATCCCCGGCACTTCGCTGCTCGCGCTCGCGACGGGCCGGTTCGAGGACACCCGCGCACTCGACGACGCGCGACGGGTGATGCGCATCGCTCTCGACCACTTGCTCGAGGGTCGCGAGTTGCGCACCCGGGCAGTCGCGCAGGCGGTCGCGCGGCGACCGCGACCCACCGCGCCGGGCGACGGAACTGACCGCAACGGGAACGCCTCATGAGCCTCGACCCCATCGCCCTCGGCGTCAACATCGACCACGTCGCGACGCTGCGCCAGGCGCGGCGCTCGCGCTATCCCGACCCGGTGCACGCGGCGCTGCTCGCCGAGCAGGCCGGCGCCGACAACGTCACGCTGCACCTGCGCGAGGACCGCCGCCACATCCAGGACGCGGACGTGGCGGCGCTCGCCGGGTTGCTGCAGACGCGGATGAACCTCGAGATGGCCCACACCGAGGAGATGGTCGCGATCGCCAGGCGCGTGCGCCCGGCGGACTGCTGCCTGGTGCCGGAGCGGCGCGCCGAGATCACCACGGAGGGCGGGCTGGACGTCGCCGGCGCCGCGAGTGCGCTGCGCGACAGCTGCGCCGCGCTCGCCGCTGCCGGCATCCGCGTCGCCCTGTTCATCGACCCGGATCCCCGGCAGGTCGAGGCCAGTGCGCGGGTCGGGGTACGGGTGGTCGAGCTGCACACCGGCCGCTACGCGGAGGCGCGCGGCGGCGATGCAGCGCGCGAGCTGGAGCGCCTGCGGGAGGCGGCGCACCAGGCGACGCAGGCCGGGCTGGAGGTGCACGCCGGCCACGGCCTGCACTACCACAACGTCCAGCCGGTCGCGGCGATCGCGCCGGTCGTCGAGCTCAACATCGGCCACGCGATCGTCTCGCGCGCCGTGTTCTCGGGGCTGGAGGCCGCGGTGCGCGAGATGAAGGCGCTGATGCTGGCGGCGCGCCGATGATCCACGGCATCGGCGTGGACGTGCTCGAGGCCGAGCGGGTGCGGAAGGTCCATGCGCGCTTCGGTGCGCGCTTCGCGGAGCGGCTGCTGATGCCGGCCGAGCTCGCCCAGCTCGGGCGCACCCGGCGGCCGGACCGCTTCCTGGCGATGCGCTTCGCCGCCAAGGAGGCGATAGTCAAGGCGATGGGCACGGGCTTCGCGAACGGCGTCTGGATCCGCGACGTCGGCTGCGTGCAGGACGCGCTCGGCAAGCCAGAGGTGGTGTGGTCCCCGCGCGGCGAGCAGGTGCGCCGGCGTCTCGGCATCGGTGAGGGTCATGTCACGCTGACCGACGAGGCTGGGCTGATCGTCGCGGTCGCCGTGCTGCTGCGCGCGACGTCGTGAGCCCGCGCGCCTCGCGCCTCCCCGCCGACCCCGAGGTCGGCACGATCGCCGGCCTCAACCACGACGGTGCCGGGGTCGTGCGCGGCGCCAAGGCCGCGTTCGTGCCGGGCGCGCTGCCGGGCGAGGAGGTGCGCTTCGCGCGGCGCCAGCGCCATCGACAGCACGACGATGCCGAGCTGATCGAGGTGCTGCAACCCTCGCCGGACCGGGTCGAGCCGCGCTGCTCCCACTTCGGCGTCTGCGGCGGCTGCGCGTTGCAGCACATGGCGCCGGCGGCCCAGCTGCTCGCCAAGCAGGCCGAGCTCGCGGAGGCGCTGCAGCGCATCGGCCGCGTCGAACCCGAGGCCTGGTTCGAGCCGCTGGCCGGCCCGCAGTGGGCCTACCGGCGCCGGGCGCGACTCGGCGCGAAGTACGTGCCGAAGCGCGGACGCGTGCTGGTCGGCTTCCGCGAGCGCGCCAAGCCCTACGTCGCGGCGCTGTCCGGCTGCGAGATCCTCGCGCCGCCGGTCGGCCGCCTGATCGAGCCTTTGTCGCAGATGTTGACCGGCATGTCGACGCGCGAGTCGATACCGCAGGTCGAGGTGGCGGTGGGCGAGGGCGCGACGGTGCTGGTGTTCCGCGTGCTGGTCGAGTTGCCGGCTGCCGACCTCGAGGCGCTGCGAGCCTTCGAGCGCACGCACGGCGTGCACGCCTTCCTGCAGCCCGGCGGCCTGGACACGGTGCGGCCGTTGTCCCCGCCCGGCCCGCGCCTCGCCTATGCGCTGCCGCGCTTCGGACTGGAACTCGAGTTCGAGCCCGTCGACTTCGTGCAGGTGAACGGCGAGCTCAACCGCGCGCTGGTCGCCCGCGCGGTAGAACTGCTGGATTGCGGCCCCGGCGACCGGGTGCTCGACCTGTACTGCGGGCTCGGCAACTTCACGCTGCCGATCGCGCGCACCGGCGCGGCGGTGGTCGGTGTCGAGGGCGATGCTGGCCTGGTCGCGCGGGCGCGCCGCAACGCTGCGCGGCATGGGCTGGACGGCGCGAGCTTCGCGGTGGCCGACCTCGCCTCCGCGGAGCCCGGCAGCCGACCGTGGCTGGCCGGGCCCTACACGCACGTGATGCTCGACCCGCCGCGCGCCGGGGCGCTGCAGATGCTGCCGGCGGTGGCCGCGCTGGAGGCGCGACGCGTCGTCTACGTCTCCTGCCATCCCGGGAGCTTCGCGCGCGACCTCGGCCTGCTCTGCGGGGAGCACGGCTACCGGTTGCGCGGCGCCGGCGTGGTCGACATGTTCCCGCATACCACCCACGTCGAGTCCATCGCCGTGCTGGAGCGTCCCTCCGGCCGGTGGCGTGGCTAGTGGCGTCGACCGCGAGGACCCGTGCGATGGCCACCGAGATCGAACGCAAGTTCCTGCTGCGCGAAGATGCCTGGCGTGCGTGCGCCATCGCACGAACGCTGTTGCGCCAGGGATACCTCGCCAACAACGAGCGCTGCTCGGTGCGGGTGCGGGTTGCCGGCGGCGACGTGGGCTGGCTGTCGGTCAAGGCGATGACGCCGGGCCTGGCGCGCGCCGAGTACGAGTACCCCGTGCCGCTGGCCGAGGCGAATGCCATGCTCGACGCCCTGTGCGCGCGGCCGTTCGTCGAGAAGTGGCGTCATCTCGTCCCCTGGGGCGCGCACACCTGGGAGATCGACGAGTTCCTCGGCGACAATGCCGGCCTGGTCGTGGCCGAGGTGGAACTCGCGCACGTCGCCGAGGTCCCTCGATGGCCGCCGTGGATCGGGCGCGAGGTCACCGAAGACGTGCGCTTCTACAATTTCAGCCTCGCGGTTCGGCCCTGGGCCTCGTTCCGCGAGGACTTCCTGCGCGAGTCTGCCGAGGGCGGCAGCAGCGCACCGGATCACGATGCGGGCGCGCCGGAGCGCCCGCCACGCTGCCCGCCACGCTGAAGGAGACCGCATGAACCTCGGGCCGCTGATGGTCGACCTGCAGGGCCTCGAACTGCAACCCGACGAACGCGAGATGCTGGCTCACCCGCTGGTCGGCAGCGTGATCCTGTTCGCGCGCAACTACGCCGATCCCGAGCAGCTGGTCCGGCTCGTGGCCGACATCCACGCGGTGCGCAGCCCGGCGCTGATCGTCGGCGTCGACCAGGAGGGCGGTCGCGTGCAGCGTTTCCGCAGCGGTTTCTCGCTGCTGCCGCCGATGCGTCGCATCGGCCACGAGTTCGACGCCCAGCCCAAGGCGGGCCTCGCGCTGGCGCGCGAGCTCGGCTGGCTGATGGCGGCCGAGCTGCGCGCGCACGGCGTCGACCTGTCGTTCGCACCCTGCGTCGACCTCGACTACGGCGTCAGCGAGGTGATCGGCGATCGCTCCCTGCACGCCCGCGCGGCGGTGGTCGGGCAACTGGCGGTCAGCTACATGCACGGCATGCGCGATGCCGGCATGGCGGCCACCGCCAAGCACTTCCCCGGGCACGGCGCGGTGGTCGCCGACTCCCACCATGCGCTGCCGGTCGATCGGCGCGCGCTGGTCGACATGGAGCCGGACCTCGCTCCCTACCGCCTGCTGATCCAGAACGGGCTGCCCGGCGTCATGGTCGCGCACGTGTCCTATCCGGCGGTCGACGACGTCCCGGCGAGCGCCTCGGGCCGCTGGATCCGCGGCGTGCTGCGTGGCCAGATGCATTTCCAGGGGGTGGTGTTCGCCGACGACATGTCGATGGCCGGGGCGGCCTCGATCGGTGGCATCGTGGAACGCGCGACGCGGGCGCTGGCGGCCGGGTGCGACGTGCTGCCGGTCTGCAACCACCGCCCGAGCGTGCTGGCGCTGCTCGATGGCCTGAAACACCGCCCGGACCCCGCCTCCGCGCTGCGCCTCGTGCGCCTGCGCGGCAAGGGCCAGAGCACGCGCGCCGAACTGCTCGCCTCGGGCGCCTGGCGCCTGTGCCGCGACGCGCTCGATCGGTGCCTGAAGCCACCGGCGCTGAGCCTCAGCTGACCCCGCACCCGGCCTGCGGTGGGGCCGGCCGTGGCTCCTCGGCCGGTAGCGCGCCCCGTCGGGCGCCGCTCAGCGCCCGGGCGGACGGGCGCCGGCGGGCGTGACCAGCGCGATCACGCCGAACGCGGGATGATCGTAGTAGTTCTTCTCGTAGAACTTGACGCGACGGATCTCGGCGAGCTCGTAGGCGGCCCGGCCGTCGCCGCCGGCATACTTCAGCGACATGCCGAGGTGCAGGTAGGTGCCGCGCTCGAGGAATACCGAGCCGCCGAGGCCGGGGACGCGCACGCCGAGCTGCTGCAGCGTGAAGCCTGCGCGCGAACCCCAGCTGCTCGCACTCTGGGACCACGCGACATGGGCCAGCGGGCGCCATGCGCCGCTCGCCGCGAGCTTGGAGCGCACCTCGTTGAGCTGGTACTGGCCCTCGGGCAGCAGGCCGCCGAAGCGGCCGACCTGTGCGCCACCGGCGCCGCCCTCGCCAGAGTCGCCGCCGCGGCCGAGGCGCGCGCCACCGGCGGTCCAGTCCTCGCGCTGCGCGGGACCGGCCGAGGCGGCGAACACGATCATCTCGACATGGTAGACGGGCGCCGCGCCGCCGGATGACTGCGGCCGGGATGCCGGCGCCAGCAGCAGCAGCAGCACCGCGAGCAGGCGCGGCGCCCACGTCCGGTGCGCAGCGGTGGGCCTCGCGGAGTGGTCCGGACGGGAGCGCCTCATGGCCCGATCATAAACGACGCAGCCTCAGCGCGTCGCGGCGGGCATCGGGCGTCCCGGTGCTGCCGGCGCGAGGCGGCGCAGCAGGCCAGCGACGAACTCGAAGCGCTCCGCCTCGTCCTCGAGGTCCATCGAGACGCGCAGCTTCAGCGGCCCCTCGAGGCGGTAGGGGCTCTGGCGCGCCTGCACCAGCTGGATCACCGCCCGCGGGTCGAGCGAGTTCTCGGCCTCGAACTGCAGGTAGCCACCATGGGCGCCGAAGTCGAGGCGGCGCACCCCGAGGCGGCGCGCGGCGATGCGCAGCCGCGCGCTTCGCAGCAGGTTCTGGGCGGATTGCGGCAGTTCGCCGAAGCGGTCGACGAGCTCGGCCACGAGCTCGTCGACCGCCGCCGCGTCGGCCGCCGCGG
>JALORN010000026.1 GCA_025458905.1 Steroidobacteraceae bacterium | reverse complement strand
CGCGCCGCGTTGTCCTCGGCGATGCGGATCGCGCGTCGATCGCGGTCCCGTCCGACCAGGGGGCCGAGCCCGGTTCGTCGCGCGAGGCCGGCGGCGGCGCGGGCCTCGGCGACCGCGAGCACCGCCTGCCAGGCCGCGGCGTCGTGGCCGCGCCAGCCGAGGAAGCCGAAGTAGCGGCGGCCGAGGCCGGCGGCCACGTCGGCGGCGATCCGGGCCGCTTCGATCGCGATCGTGCCGGAGCCGCACAGCGGGTCGAGGAAGGCGCCGCCGGCACGAGCGATCGCGGGCCAGCCCGCGCGCAGCAGCAGCCCGGCCGCGACGTTCTCGCGCAGCGGCGCATCGCCGGCATCGGTGCGCCAGCCGCGCCGGTGCAGGCCCTCACCGGCCAGGTCGAGCGACACCGTGACGCGCGTGCCGACCGCGTGCGCATGCACGCGCACCGCCGGCTCCGCCGTGGCGACGTCGGGCCGCAGGCCGCTGCCTTCGCGCAGCGCATCGCAGATCGCGTCCTTGAGCCGCAGCGTGCCGAAGTGCGTGTTCCCGACCGCCGGGTGCCGGCCACTCCACTCGCAGGCGAGGGTGCCGCGGGGATCGACGTGCGTCGCCCAGTCGATGCCGCGCAGCGCGGCGTAGATCGCGGCGTCGGACTCTGCCTCGAAGCGCGCGAGCTCGAGGTAGACACGGCTCGCCACGCGCGACTCGAGGCAGGCGCGGTAGGCGGTCACGAGCGTGCCGGTGAAGCTGACGGCATTGCCGCGCTCGCGCAGGTCGAGCGCGCCGAAGCCCGCGAGCTCGTCGCGCAGCAGGTCGGCGAAGCCGCGGGGCACGCTCGCCAGGAACTGGTGGCGCGCGCTCAAGGGTCCGACGGGTCGGGCGCGCGCCGGGCTGCAGGCCGCGGCGAAAGCGGCCGCACGCTGCGCAGCCCGGGCTTCAGGTAGCGCGTGAGGATCCGGTACGCGTCCGCGTCGAAGCGCGCCGGCCGCCCGGCAGGCATGGCATCCTCGTCCTCGGCCAGGGAGCCGAGGTACTGCCACTGGTCGACGACGTGCACCTGGCGCAGGCCCAGGGCGCTGGTCTCGTGGATGCCGACGGGTCCCCGATAGGGCCAGGACTTCAGGCGTTGCGGCGCGAGCGCGAGCTTCAGGCGCAGCGCATGGCGCGCCAGCGGCTCCTGGCCGATGCAGGCACCGGCGCAGCGACCGACCTGGTGGCCGAAGCAGGAGCCTGCGCCGCCCGCCTCGAGGCCGAGCACGCGCAGGCAGAGACGCGCCTCGCGCGCGCGCTTCGCGAGCGCCGCGCGTGCCTGTTTCTCGGTACGGTAGAGGCCGAAGGCGTCGCCGCCCGCCCCCGGGTTCCAGTCATCGAGTTCGACCAGGCGCGGCGCGGTGCCGGCATCCTCGACCACCCAGGTCCAGGACTCGCCGCCGCGCAGGCGGCGGTTGTAGACAGGCTTGAGGTCGCGCACCAGGCGCGCCTCGAGCAGCAGCGCGCCGAGCTCGCCGGCGGTCTCGGTCCACTCGATGCGGCGCACCTGCGCCGACAGCCGCTGCGACTTGGCGTCGCGGGTCGCGCCGCCGAAGTGCCCGAGCACGCGGTCGCGGATGTTGTTGGCCTTGCCGACGTAGATCAGCGCGTCCTGCTCCCCGTAGAAGCGATAGACGCCCGTGGCCTCGGGCAGCTCGTCGACCACCTCGGGCGGGACCTGCGGCGGCAGCGTGGGACGGCGCGTCACGACCTCGATCGCGGCCTGCAGCTCGGCGGGCGACCACTCGCGCTGCAGCACCTGCCAGAACTGCGCCAGCACCCGCGCATCCGGCAGTGCACGGTGGCGGGCGTCGCACCCGATGCCGTGCCGGGCCATCACCGAATCGAGGTTGTGGCGGCCGCCGTCGGCATACAGGTGGCGCGACAGCCGCACCGTGCACAGCTGCGGCGGCGCGAACGCATGGCCGGCGCGACGCAGCTCGGCGCGCACGAAGCCGTGGTCGAAGCGTACGTTGTGCGCGACGAACACGCGGCCCCCGAGGCGCTCGAGGACCTCGGGCGCGAGCTGCTCGAAGCGCGGCGCCCCGGCCACCATCTCGTCGGTGATGCCGGTCAGCGCCTGGATCGAGGGCGGGATCGAGGCGCCGGGGTTCACCAGCGAGCTCCATTCCCACTCCACCGCACCATCGCGCAGCGCGACGATCGCGATCTCGGTGATCCGGTGCCAGCCGGGATGGCCGCCGGTGGTCTCGACGTCGACGAACGCGAGCGGCGAGTCGTGTCGGGGGGTGCTCAACCGAGGTCGATCCAGGTGGTCTTCAGCTCGGTGTACTTGTCGAAGGCATGCAGCGACTTGTCGCGGCCGAAGCCCGACTGCTTGTAGCCGCCGAAGGGCACCGTGATGTCGTCGGCGTCGTAGCAGTTGACGTACACCATGCCGGCGCGCAGCGCGCGCGCGGCGCGGTGCGCGGTCTTGAGGTCGCGCGTCCAGACCGCGGCGGCGAGCCCGTAGACCACGTCGTTGGCGATGCGGATCGCCTCCTCCGCGTCGCGGAACGTCAGCGTGGCGAGCACCGGGCCGAAGATCTCCTCGCGCGCGATGCGCATGCCGGGCGCGACGTCGTCGAAGACCGTCGGCTCGACGTAGTAGCCGCCGCTCTGCTCGCGCACGCGCCGGCCGCCGAGGCGCAGCGTCGCGCCCTCGGCGCGGCCCGTGTCGACGTAGTCGAGCACCCGGCGCAGCTGCGCCTCGTCGACGATCGCGCCGAGGCGGGTCGAGGGGTCGAGCGGGTCGCCGGGTGCGAGCTTGCGGGCGACGACCGCGATGCGCCCGAGCAGCTCGTCCTTGATGCGCTGGTCGACCAGCAGGCGCGAGCCCGCGGAGCACATCTCGCCCTGGTTGAAGAAGATCGCGAACGCGGCCGCGGTGGCCGCCTTGTCGAGGTCCGGGCAGTCGGCCATGACGATGTTCGGCGACTTGCCGCCGCACTCGAGCCCGACGCGCTTGAGGTTCGACCGTGCGGCGTACTGCATCACCCGCTTGCCGGTCTCGGTGGAGCCGGTGAAGGCGATGCAGTCGACGTCCATGGAGCTCGCCAGCGCCTTGCCGGCGGTGTGGCCGAGTCCCGGGACGACGTTGAACACACCCTCGGGCACGCCCGCCTCGACCGCGAGCGCGGCGATGCGGATCGCGGTCAGTGGCGACTTCTCCGAGGGTTTCAGCACCAGGGAGTTGCCGGCTGCCAGCACCGGGCCGATCTTCCAGGCCGCCATGACCAGCGGGAAGTTCCACGGCACGATCGCGCCGACCACGCCGACCGGCTCGCGCGTGATCGTCGCCAGCGAGCGCGGGCCCGTCGGCGCCACCTCGTCGTAGAGCTTGTCGATCGACTCCGCATACCACTGGATGCAGCGCGCCGCCGAGGGCACGTCGATCTTCAGGCTGTCGGCGATCGGCTTGCCCATGTCGAGCGTCTCGAGCAGGGCGAGCTCGTCGCGGTGCGCGAGCAACAGCTCGGCGAAGCGCAGCAGCACGCGCTTGCGGCTGGCGGGCGGCATCTGCGACCAGCGGCCGCCGTCGAACGCGGCGCGCGCGCTCGCGACCGCCGCCTCGACGTCGGCGGTGTCGCAGGACGCGACCGCCGCGAGCCTGCGGCCGTCGGCCGGCCCGATGTCGTCGAAGGTCCGGCCGTCCTGCGCATCGACGTAGCGGCCGGCGATGAAGGCGCGGGTCTCGGGACGCAGCGCGGCGGCCCTGTCGTGCCAGTCCGGCGGCGTGGCGTCAGTGTTCACGGATGGGGGCTCGGGCGCGATCGGTGGTCGTGGCGAGAGCTTAGCAGCCACCGTCGCCGGGCGCGGCCACGAGTAGGGTCGGCATGCGCTGCACCGCAGTCGCTGGCGGGCGGAGTCGCGCCGCCGACCCAGACCCCTGCCACTCAGCGGCGTTGCGCCAGCGTCGCCTCGGCCTGCCCCCGTGGCACTTCGATGCGCAGCGTCACGCGGCGCAGGAACGCGAACCCGTCGAGATCCGGAGGAGCCGCCGCGGCCGCGTCCGGCGCGGCCGCGACCTCGGAACCGACGACGAGCGAGGCGGGCGGCAGCCCGGCAGCGATCAGCCGCGACGCGACGCCCGTCGCGCGGCGGGCGGCGAGCGCCGCGTTGTACTCCGCCGCGCCGCGCGGATCGGCCGAGCCGGTGACGTGGACGCGCGCCCCGGGAGTCGCGGCGGCGATCGTGGCGAAGCGCTCGAGCAGCGTGAGGTCCTCGGGGCGCAGGCCCCCCTCCCCGGTGCGGAACATCAGGTTCAGGACCAGGCCATCGCCGCGCTGCTCGGCCAGCGCGAGTCGCTCGCGCGCCGTCGCGTGCGCACGGCTCTCGCGGTGCATCCGGTCGCCGAGCCAGCCGCCGGCGGCGGCGCCCACCAGGGCACCGATCGGCCCGCCGGCGGCGGCGCCGACGGCGAAGCCGCTCGCCACCCCTACCGACTCGGGGCGCGAGGCACGGGGCTCGGCGGCGCGGGCAGGCGTCGCCGTGGCGACGCACAACAGTGCTGCGGCGATTGCAGCACCAGTGCGGACGGCAGTCGAGACGAGGGGCAAGGCCAGGCTGTTCATGGTCGTCTCCGGCGGGGGGTCAGTGAGGAGGAGTCGTCCCGCCCGTGGGGCCATTTCCACACCATCGCCCGCCGCGGCAGTGGCGCCATCGGGGCGGACCCTCGGTGCTTCGTGGCAGATCGTGGCGGCGCGGCCTCTATAATCGGACTCCTCACGACGGACCACGGCGAGCGCCATGCCGCATTCCCCGAGACCCCGGACGCCGCACCGGTCCCGACGCAGCACGATCCGCGCGCTCGCCGCCTGCGCGGCAGCCGCCGCCTGGCCTGCGCGCGCCGCCCCGAAAGTGCAGCTGGTGGTCGGCGGCACCTCGTTCCGCGGCACGATCGGCGAGCAGCACTGGCAGGCCTTCGCGCAGCGCGCGGTCGCGGCCGGCGCAGGCGAGATCGGCGTGAAGCTGCTGATCCACGGCGAGCTCGGGGCCGAGGAAAACCTGGTCTCGGGCCTGCGCCGCGGCCGCGTGCAGGTCGCGAACCTCTCCGCGCTGATCGCCTCGACGGTGGTCCCGGAGATGGCGCTGGTCTACATGCCCTACCTGTTCGAGAGCCGGCAGGAGTCGGACTACGTCATCGACACCTATCTCGCGCGCGAGTACGCGCAGCTGTTCGCCCGGCGCGGGCTCGAGCTGATCGTGATGTACGACCTCGGCTTCCAGCAGGTCTGGAGCCGGCGCAAGCCGATCCTGGTGCCGGCCGACGCGCGCGGCGTGCGCTTCCGGGTCGCGGCCAGCAAGAGCGCCGAGCTGCTCGGACGCGCGCTCGGCGCGGACCTGATCCCGTTGCCGTTCCCGGACATCATCCCGTCGCTGCAGACCGGGCTGATCGAGGCGGGCGAGAACGGCGTGACCCTGTACTCGCGCACCGGCACCGCACCGGAGGCGCCGCACCTCACGGTCACCGACCACAGCCTCGCGATGTCGATGATCGTGGCCGACAAGCGCTGGTGGGACCGTCTCGAGCCGCGTCACCAGAAGATCCTGCGCGCCGCCTATCCGACGGCGCAGCAGATCCGCCGCGACGTGTGCGCCGAGATCGAGGCGGACTATGCGCAGGCGCCGCAACTGCGTTTCCGCGTGCACCGGCTCGCGCCGGCGCAGCGCGCCCAATGGGTGGCCGCGCTGCGCCCGACGCACGACGAATTGCTGCGGGCCTCCGGCCCGGAGGCACGGCGTGTCTACGCCGGCATCCAGGAGGCGCGCAAGGCCTTCGCCGCACGCAACACGGGTGGCGCGGCGGCCAGCGGTTGAACTTCGGCGCCCTGCCGCGGTCTGCCAGCCCATGGAGCGAGACGCCGCAGACGCGCGATGCCGGGCCCGGCCACGGGTCCTCGCGCTCGCGGCGATCCTCGCGATTCCCGTCGCCCGTGCCGATCAGTCGCCGCCAGCCGTTGCACCGGGCGCGGTGGTGCCGGGCCACGCCCTCCAGGGCGAGGCGCTCCACGGGCGCGGCATCGAGGGTCATGGCATCGACGGGTGGCAAGCGCTGCCCGACGGAACGCTGATGATCCGTACCAGCGACGGCCGGCGTTACCGGGCAAGGCTGATGGGCACGTGCATCGGCCTTAAGGTCGCCGGGACCATCGCCTTCGTGACTCGCGGGGAACGCTCCGTCGACCGCTTCGCCGGGATCATGCTGCCGGATGGCACGCGCTGCTACTTCAGGAGCCTCGAGCCGCTCTCGCGGCCGACCGACGGCCGCGACGACCCCGCACCGCGCTGACGCACGAGGCGCACCACGCCGCGTCCCCCTCAGAGCACCGACTGCCCGCCGTCGATCGGGATCACCGCGCCGGTCACGTAGCGCGACTCGTCCGAGAACAGCCAGAGCACGGCATCGGAGACGTCCTCGGACTGGCCGATGCGGCCCATCGGGATCCGCGCATCGAACAGCTTCTCGTTGCCCCCGGCCACCTTCATCGCCTTCTCGGTCTTGATGAAGCCGGGGCAGACGACGTTGACGCGGATGCCCTGCTTCGCGTACTCGATCGCCGCCGCGCAGTACATGCCGATCAGGCCGTGCTTCGCCGCGGTGTAGTGCGACAGGTTGGGAAGGTAGCGCAGGCCCGCGATCGAGCTGTTGCCGACGATCGATCCACCGCCGGACTTCAGCATCAGCGGCACCTCGTACTTGACCTGCAGGAAGCTGCCGAGCAGGTTGGTCTGCATCACGAGCTGGAAGTCGGCCGTGGACAGCTGGTGCAGCGGCGCCTGGCCGCCGCCGGTGCCGACGTTGTTGAACGCGAAGTCGAGGCGCCCGTGCCGCGCCTCGACCGCCGCGAGCAGCGCCTGCACCTGGTCCTCGCGCGTGACGTCGGTCGCGACGAACGTCGCCTCGCCACCGGCCTCGCGGATGGACTTCTCCACCGCGCGTCCCTCCTCGACGCGCCGGCCGCAGAACACCACGCGGGCGCCCTCGGCCGCGAGCGCGCGGGCGGTGACCGCGCCCATGCCGGAGGTCGCGCCGGTCACCAGGGCGACCTTGCCGTCGAAGCGCCGCCCGCGTCCCGTGCGCGCCGCCTCGCCCGCGCTGCTCGCGCCGGCGCCGGGCGCAGGCCAGCCGCCGGCCATCGCCAGGCCCACACCTGCGCCGCCGATCAACCATCGTCGCGTTCCGTCGTGATCCGCCATGCTCGCCTCCCTGTCCCGCTCGATGCGGGTGGCGCGATTCTTGCGCGGCCACCCCGTGAAGGCCAGCGCGCATCGCTGGAGACGCCGCACGCGCGCTCGCTATAGTCGGGCGCATGTCCAGCACGACCCGCGCCGGCCACGCCCCCTTCTTCCACGGCTGGGTGATCGCCATCGCCTCCGGCTTCGGCCTCGCCTGCAGCATCGCGACGGTGGTCGCCGCGACCTTCAGCATCTTCGTCGGGCCGATCCGCGAGGCTTTCGGCTGGAGCGCCAGCGCGCCCTTCTGGGCGCCGCTCGCCGTGACGCTGACCGCGGCGCTGCTCTCGCCGACCGTCGGTGGCTTCGTCGACCGCTACGGCGCGCGGCGCGTGATCCTGGCGTCGTTCGTGCTCGAGGCCCTGGTGCTCGCCTCGTTCTATTTCCTCGACGGCTCGCTGGCCGGCTTCTACGCACGCTACGTTGCGCTCGGCGCGCTCGGGCTCGGCACGACCCACGTGGCGTTCGCCCGCGTGATCGCCAGCTGGTTCGACCGCCGCCGCGGGCTCGCGCTCGGCGTCGCGCTCGCAGGAGTGGGCCTCGGCGGCGTCGCGCTGCCGCTGCTGTGCCAGGCGCTGATCGACGGCTTCGGCTGGCGGCTCGCCTACGTCGGCCTCGCGGGCCTGCTGCTCGTCGTCACCCTGCCCGCCATGGCCCTGACGATCCGCGACACCCCGGCACAGCTCGGCCTCGCGCCGGACGGCGAGCCGCCGGGCGCCGACCTCGAGCGCGAGGCCGCGGTGTTCGCCTCGACCGGCGCGACCTTCGCCGAGGCGCGGCGCGACTGGACCTTCTGGCTGATGCTGGTGACTTTCTTCCTGGTCGGCCTGTCGCTGCAGGCGATGATGCTGCACCTCGTGCCGCTGCTGCGCGGCCGCGGGGTCGCCCCGGACGCGGCAGCCGCGGCGCAGTCGACCATCTTCGCCGGGCTGCTGGTGGGGCGCCTGGTCACGGGCTGGCTGATGGACCGCTTCTTCGCGCCGCGGGTCGCGCTGTCGTTCCTGGTCGCGCCGATCGTCGGCATCGCGATGCTCGCGCTCGGCGCGGACGGCACCGCGGCCTTCGTCGCCGCGGCGCTGATCGGGGTCGCCGCCGGCGCCGAGGTCGACGTGATCGCCTTCCTCACCTCGCGCTACTTCGGCATGAAGCAGTACAGCCGCATCTACGGCACGTTCTACTCGCTGTACTCGCTCGGCGGCGGCGTCGGCCCGATCCTGACCGCGACCTCGGTCGACGCCACCGGCGGCTATGCCCAGAGCCTCTGGGCGCACGTCGCGGTGCTCGCGATCGGCGCCGTGCTGCTCTCGACCTTCAGGCGCTTCCCGGACCTCGGGCTGCGCGCGGGGCACTGAGCACCCGTCGCGCCGCGACGGCGTGCAACGCGAGCGCGGCGCCGACGTAGGCGAGCGTCACGCCCAGGTAGCCCGGCAGGTAGACCGCGACGCGCGCGGCGTAGTCGGCGGCCTCCGGCGCGGCGCCGCCGCCGAGCAGCAGCACGCCGGCATTCGACAGCACGAAGGCCAGCAGCACCGCCAGCGGCAGCGTCGCCGCGGCGAGCGCGAGCCGCGGCAGGCGACGCCCAGGTACCTCGGCGACCGCGGATCGCGACCGGGCGAGCGAGCCCGCCAGGCGACCCGCTGCCCACAGCGCGCCATAGGCGGGCACCAGGAACAGATAGGCCGGCGAGAAACAGTCGGCAGGGGTGCCCAGGGCAATCGCCGCGAGGTCGACCAGCCACGCGAGCCCGAAGAACACGGCGAACGCCCGTGTCCCCCGCAGCGCGAGGCCGCCGAGGAAGAACACCGCCCAGGAGGCATCGGGCAGTCGCGACAGCTCGCCGAAGTGGCCGAGGCGCGTCAACAGCAGCGCCGCGGCGAGGACGCCGGCGAGCGCCAGGCTGGCGTGCACGGGGTCGCGATGGGGAGCGGCGGGGATCGTGTCGGGCATGCGGGGCACTCCGGATGGGTCACTGAGGGGCACGGTAGCGGACGGTCAGCAAGACCTCCCGGCCGAGCTGCGGGAACAGCCAGGCGGTCTCGTACTGGCGATCGAGGACGTTGGCGACACGGACCTGCAGCGCGGTCGAGCGCGACACCTGCCACGCGCCGGTGAGGTCCACGACCGCATAGCTGCCGAGCGGCTGGCGGTTGGCGACATCGTCGTAGCGTCGCCCGGCGAACTGCACGATGGCGCCGAGGTTCCAGGCACCCTCGGTCCAGCCGAGCATGGTGCGCCCCGAGAGCGAGGGGCGGCGCGGCAGCTCGCGGCCGCCGGGCAGGCCCGGGCTGCGATCCTCGGCCTCGAGCCAGGTCAGCGTCTGCTCGAGCCGCCAGGCGCCGCGCTGCAGCAGGTAGGAAGCCTCGACGCCCGCGAGCCGCGCGCGCTGGATGTTCTGCGGGCGCAGGCTGGCGGAGTCGAACGCGATCAGGTCGTCGACCTCGCTGCCGAAGGCAGTCACGTTCCAGCGCCCGCCGCCGGCGGCGCCGCGCAGCCCGATCTCGACCGTGGCCGCCTCCTCCGGGTCGAGCCGCGGGTTGCTGAAGCCCGGGAAGTAGAGATCGTTGAACGAGGGCGCCTTGAAGGCCGTGCCGGCGCTGGCATGGATGCGCAGGCCGGAGCCGAGCGCGCGTCCCCACGCGACGCTGCCGGTGGCGTTGGAACCGAACTGCTGGTTGTCGTCGACGCGCGCGGAGACCGCGAGGTCCTGGCCACCGGCCTCGACCCCGTACTGTACGAAGGCGGCGCGGTTCCAGCGCGAATCCTCGGTGAAGCGCGTCGTGCTCGAGACCCGGTCCTGCAACCAGTCGAGGCCCAGCACCAGGCTGCCGCGGGCACCGAACTGCAGGTCGTTCTGCCACGTGACGGTGTCGCGCCGCGAGTCGAAGACGCTGCGCGGGAGGCCGTTGCGGAAGCTCTCGTTGTCGTCCCAGGAGCGCCCGGCGATGAAGCGCGAGCGCCAGCGCTCGCCGACGCGGCCGTCGAGCTCGACGCCCGCGACCTGGTTCACCGTGTCCGACTCGTTGACGAAGGAGCCATCGAAGCGCGTGCGGCCCTCGGTGCGCTGCAGGAAAGCCTGGGCCTGCACGTCCGGGGCGAGCTGCACACCGGCGCGCAGGTTCACGCTGGCGTTGCGATACGGGTCACGGTCCGGCTCGTTTACGAAGCAGCCGCCACCAGGCGGGAACGGCAGGCCACGGCAGCCGTTGATGCCGTCGGTCTCGAGCCGCGTGGCCTGCAGGTCGACCCATGCGGCCTCGCCGCCGAAGCCGACGCCGGCCGCCGCCTGCAGCGTGCCGTTCGAGCCACCCGTGACGCGCAGCGTCGGCGCGCTGCCGCGGCCGCGGCGCGTGAACACCTGCACGACGCCGCCGATCGCATCGGCGCCATACAGGCTCGAGCGCGGGCCGCGGACGATCTCGATGCGCTCGATCGAGTCGAGCGGCAGCTCCCACACGGTCGGGATGCCCGCGGTGACCGAGCCGATGCGCACGCCGTCGACCAGCCACAGGGTGTGGTCCGACTCGGCGCCGCGCACGAACACCGAGGTGACCTTGCCGAGGCCGCCACCCCCCGCGATCGCGAGACCCTCGACCCCGGCGAGCAGCTCCTCGACGGTGCGCGACTGCATGCGCTCGATGTCGGCACGGCGGATCACGGTCACCGAGGACAGCGTCTCCTCGAGCGGCTGCTCGAGCCGCGACGCGGTGACGACCACCTCGGCGCCGTCGCGCGCGCCGGAGGCGGCCTGTGCTGCGGCTCGCTGCTGGGCACCGAGCGGTGCGCCGAAGGAGAGCGCCAGCGCGACGCAGGCTGGCAGGAAGGCGGACGAGGAAGGCGCAGCGCTTGCGCCGGCAGGACGAGACATTCGACACCCCCACGCGCACCATCCCGTGCGCGACACGTTGTGCGGGGGTTCAGGTCCGTCATCGGAGGACCGGCGCGCCGTGAAAACGGAGCGGCCAGCCGACCTGCGACGCCCCGATCGCCCTCCGCGATGGTTTCGGACGCTGCCGTCAGGCCGGTCTCCGGACTCACGAGGTGCCGTGGGCGCCCCCGGGCCGCCTTCCCACGCCGCGCGGCGCAGTGGCGAATGGCCCGGATTCCTCGTCTACCGTTGCGGGGGCAGTGCCGGCATTGCCGCGGTTGCGGCGCACCGGCTTCCCGTTTCACCCGTCTCCCCTCGCGGGAAGGCAGGCACCTGGCGGACGCGCGAAGGCTACGCCCTGCGCCCGGCGGCGGTCAAACGCCGCGGCGCGATCGACCCGCGGGCGCGTAGGCGCCACGGGCTGCCGCACGCACGCGACGTGCGTCGCAAGTCTCAGGAACTGCAGGACAAAGCCGAGCAGCCGGGACGATGCCGCGCCCACTCGGGGCGGCGTGCGGCGAACGCCTCGTCGCCGGCGCGTTCATCGTACGGTCGGCGCAACACCGCGAGCAGGCGCTCGAGCACGGAAAGGTCGCCCTCGGTCGCCGCGTCGATCGCCTGCTGTGCGAGCCAGTTGCGCGGCACGTACAGGGGGTTCACCCGGTCCATGCGCTCGCGCCGCGTCGCGGCGTCGCCGTCGTCCGCAGCGGCGCGCGCGAGGTAGCGGCGCAGCCAGCCGAGCAGTTCGCGGCCATGCGCCTCGGAGGGCCCGCCCGCATCGTAGAAAGCGGCGCGCAGCGGACCGAGCAGCGCAGACTCGTCCCTCGCCGGGGCCGCGACCAGCCGCGCGAGGCCGCGGAAGAACAGCGTCAGGTCGGTCTCGGCCGCCGCCAGCAAGGTGAACAGCTCGCCGAGCAGCGCCTCGTCACCGTCGCGCCCGAGGCTCGCGAGGCCGAGCTTGGCCGCATGCAACCGGAGGTATTCGTGCCGGAAGGTCTCGCGGTATTCCTCGAGCCCGCGCTGCAGCGCCGCGTCGTCGCCGACCAGGCCGCGCAGCGCGCCGGCGAGACGCGCGAGGTTCCAGAGCGCGATCTGCGGCTGGTTGCCGAAGCAGTAGCGCCGGCCGGCCGCGTCGGTCGTGTTCGGCGTCCAGCCGGGATCGTAGTCCTCGAGCCAGCCATAGGGGCCGTAGTCGATGGTGAGTCCGAGGATCGACATGTTGTCGGTGTTCATCACGCCGTGGACGAAGCCGACGCGCATCCACTCGGCGACCATGCGCGCCGTGCGGCGCGCGACCGCGGCGAACCAGTCGGCGTGGCGCTGCGGCGCGGCGCGGTCGAGCTCCGGGTAGTGGTGCGCGATCACGTGCTCGGCGAGCGTGCGCAGCAACGCGTCCTCGCCATGGGCGGCGTGGATCTCGAAGTTGCCGAAGCGCAGGAAGCTCGGCGCCGCCCGACAGACGATGGCACCGGGCTCGGCCTGCGGGTTGCCGTCGTAGAACATGTCGCGCACCACCGGCTCGCCGGTCGCCACCAGGCTGAGCGCCCGCGTCGTCGGCACGCCGAGCGCATGCATGGCCTCGCTGCAGAGGAACTCGCGCAGCGAGGAGCGCAGCACCGCGCGGCCGTCGGCGTGCCGCGAGTACGGCGTGCGGCCGGCGCCCTTCAGCTGCAGCTCCCAGGGCTGGCCGTCGCGCGCGCGCACCTCGCCGAGCGTGATCGCGCGCCCGTCGCCGAGTTGTCCGGCCCAGTTGCCGAACTGGTGGCCGCCGTAGCGCGCGGCGAACGGCGTCATGCCGGGCACGAGGGCGTTGCCCGCGAGCACCTGCACCGCCGGCGCGTCGGCCACCGGCGGGCGCGCGATGCCGAGCCGCTCGCCGAGCTCGTCCGACCAGGCGAGCAGGCGCGGCGCGCGCACCGGGCTCGGTACCACCCGCGTCCAGCTCGCACCCCGCACCTCGCGGACCACGTTGCGCTCGTCGGGATCGCCCGGCAGTTCGCGGACCACGCGGCTGTCGAACGCATGCTGCAGCAGGTCCGCGAGCGGCGGCGTGCCGGGACCGAGGAGGGAAGCATCCGGTGACATAGGGGCTCGCATCCTTGCGGGCCGGGGCGGCGTACGCCGCGGCCATGGCCATCGGGCCGGCGCGTGCCGGCCCCTCCGGCGATTCTGGGGCTGCCACGAGGAGCCGTCCACCGCGGCGGCCCGCAAACCCGCCGGCGCCGTGTGCAGACCCACCTTGCCTCGCGAGCGGGCGCCATCGACACTCACAGGATGCACCGCGCCGCCCGGCTACTCGCGATCTCGTCCCTCGGTATCGCATCGGTCGCGATCGGCGCCGCCCCGCCCGCAGCGCCCCCGCTCGCCGGCCGCCCGCCGGCGGGCGGGCGGGAGGCCCCGGCCGCCTACGCCGCGGCGCTGCGCGAAGCGGGAATCCCGCAACGCAGTGCCGCCGTGGTGGTCGAGCCGCTCGATGCCGGGGGCCTCACGCTCGCCGAGAATGCGGACGGCGCGATGAGCCCTGCATCGACGATGAAGCTGGTGACGACCTGGGCGGCGCTGAACCTGCTCGGCCCCGCCTATGTCTGGCGCACCGAGGTGTACGCGGCCGGCACGCTCACGGACGGCAGCCTCGACGGCGCGCTCGTGTTCCGCGGCGGCGGCGACCCGACGCTCGTGATCGAGAACCTGTGGCTGCTGGTGCAGCGCATCCGCGCCGCAGGGGTGCGCGAGATCCGCGGCGATGTGGTGCTCGACCGCACGGCCTTCGCGCCCGTGCCGCACGACCCGGAGGACTTCGACGGCGCCGGCGATCGCGCCTACAACGCCGGGCCGGACGCACTGCTGGTCAACTTCAAGGCGCTGTCGTTCGACTTCGTGCCCGACCCGGCCGCGGGCGTGGCGCGGATCGTGGCGACGCCGCAGCTCGCCGGCATGGCGCTGCAGCAGACGGTGCGCGGCAGCGACGGCGCCTGCGGCGACTGGCGTGCGGCGCTGCGCGGCGACGTGTCGAACCCGCTCGCACCGGTGTTCCGCGGCAGCTACCCGCTGGCTTGTGGCACGCGCAGCTGGCACGTCAACGCACTCGATCCCACGCCGTACTTCTCGGCCGTGTTCCGCGCGCTGTGGGAGCAGGGCGGCGGCCGCTGGAGCGGCCGCGCGCGCGAGGGCCCGCTGCCCGCCGGCGCCCGGTTGCTCGCCTGGCGCGAGTCGCGGCCGCTCGCCGAGGTGATCCGCGACATCAACAAGTTCAGCAACAACGTGATGGCGCGTCAGCTGTTCCTCACCATCGGCGCCGAGGCCGGGGGCCGGCCGGCAACCACCGCGCGCGCCGCGGAGGCGGTGCGCGCCTTCCTCGCGGACCGCGGCCAGCCGATGCCGGAGCTGGTGCTGGACAACGGTTCCGGCCTGTCGCGGCGCGAGCGCATCGCACCGGCGAACCTCGCGGCGATGCTGGCGGACGCGTGGCGCAGCCCGCTGATGCCGGAGCTGGTCGCGTCGCTGCCGATCACCGGCATCGACGGCACGACGCGCACGCGGCGCGCGGCCGCCGGGGCAGCGCACGTCAAGACCGGCATGCTGAACGACGTGCGCGCGATCGCCGGCTACCTGGTCGCCGACAGCGGCCGGCGCTACGCGATCGTCGCGGTGATCAACCACCCGGCCGCGCGCGGCGCGCAGCGTGCCCACGACGCGCTGCTCGACTGGCTGCGCCGCAACGGCTGAGCCGCAGGCGGCGTCGCCGGTGCCGCGCCGCCGCAGGGCGCGTCAGGTCGGCTTGCGCTGCTGCATGTACTCGGCGAAGTCGTTGCGTGGCTTGGTCCAGGACTTCACGTCGAGGATCTCCGGCGTCTTCTTCTCGATCGCGCGCATCGCGGCGGCCGGCACCCCGTCGAGGCTCTTGAGCTTCGCGCCGAGCCCCTTGCCATAGGTGCGCCCGGGACGCTGGCCCATGCCGAACCACGGGTGGAAGCTCACGAGGTTCTGGAACTGCACGGCCGCGGGCACGCTGGTCTGCTTCGGGTCGAGCACGTCGGCGAGCCGGGCCGCGAAGTAGTAGTGCGAGTCCCAGAAATACGTCGCGGCGCCCGCCTCCTTCGGCCACTGGTCGGGCTTGAACGGGGTCGGGAACGAGAACGCCGAGCCGTTGGGCACGATCACCATGTCGCCGATCACGTCGGGACGCATCGACTTCGGCTTGAGGGTCGCCTCCGGGCCGGTGACCACGCCGTCGGGTCCGATCTCGACGGCGAGCGGGCCGCCGACGAACTGCCACACCTCGCGACGCTCGCCGGTCACCGGGTTCTCCCACCAGTCGATGACCTCGTCGGTGTCGAACCTGGTGTAGACGCCGACCTCGCGCACCGCGCCGGCATAGTTGCCGTTCGGCAGCGGCCGCCACTGCGCGACGTTCAGGTTCTGCATCGAGACCGCGGGCACCAGGTTGCCGTCGTTCATGTAGAGGTAGAGGTGCAGCCGGCAGAACGTGTACACCGTCTCCTCGGCGATCGAGCCCTTGACCTTCGCCTGCAGGCGCGCGCGCGCCTTCGGATCGTCGAGGCCCAGGCTCTCGATGCCGGCCTTGCCGGCTGCCGCGGCGGCCGGCGATCCGAGGCCGGTGGTCGCGGCGAGCCCGAGCCCGCCCCCGATTGCCAGCGCCGCTTCCATCGCGTCGCGACGCGTCATGCTGCGTTCGGTCATCATGTTCCCCTGTGGGCCGCGCGCACCGTGCGCCGCGGTCAGCCCGTATGTAGCCTGAAGCGCCCGGCGGCGTTCAAGTGCGCCGTGCGCCGCGCCGGAGAGCGGCCGCAGGAGAGCCGATGACGTCCCGCCCGATTCCCGTGCGCCTGCGCTCGCTGCACCTCTACCCGGTGAAGTCCTGCCACCGCATCGACCTGGCGGCGGCCACGCTCGGCACGCGGGGCCTCGAGGGAGATCGCGAGTGGATGGTGACCACGCCGGAGGGCCGCTTCCTGACGCAGCGTTCCCACCCCGCCCTCGCCTGCATCCGCCCCGAGCGCCTCGGCGACGCGCTGCGACTGCATTGCGGCGCGCTGCCGCCGCTCGAGGTGCCGGCCGGTGGCGACCCGCGCTGGCCGCGACGCCGGGTGCGGATCTGGAACGACGAGGTCGAGGCGGCGGTCGCTGGCGAGGCCACACGCGGCTGGCTGCGCGCGGCGCTCGGCGTCGAGGCGGACCTCGTGCGCCGCGGCGCGTTCACCGTGCGCAGCGCCTCGGGCACGGCGAGCGGCGCGCCGGAGGTGCCCGTGGACTTCCCGGACGCCTATCCCCTGCTGGTCTGCAACGTCGCGTCGCTCGAGGACCTGAACGGCCGCCTCGAGGCGCCACTGCCGATGACGCGGTTCCGGCCGAACCTCGTGATCGAGGGGCTCGGCGCCTACGAGGAGGACGGCGTCGCGACGCTGCGGTTCGGCGACTGCGAGCTGGCCCTGGTGAAGCCTTGCACGCGCTGCACGACGACGACGATCGACCAGGAGCACGGCGTGCCCGCGGGCAGCCCGCTCGAGGCGCTGAAGGCGTATCGCTGGGACCGGACGCTGCGCGGCGTGACCTTCGGGCAGAACGCCGCGATCCTCCGGGGGAGCGGCCGGCGGCTGCAGGCCGGGATGCCGGGCGTGGCGTTGCCGCGCGAGGACCGCTAGGGCGAGCGAGCCCCGGGGCGAAGCGCGTCGCGCCGGCGGTGCGCCGCGGCCCGGGACGACGCGGTCAGTTGCCGACCGCGGGTGCGACCAGGTTGACGCGCGCGGTCACCTGGCCGCGAAAGTCGAGCCACGCGTGGTTGGCATAGTCGTAGAGCTTGCAGCGACGCACGACGTCCACGTAGCCGCGCCAGTCCATCTTGTAGGCGCTGAAGTCCCCGGCGAAGCGCTCGGTCAGGGCGCGCTGCGCCCCACGCAGCTTGTACATCGGGATGCGCGGGTTCAGGTGGTGCGCGTTGTGCTCCATGATGTTGTGCATCAGGCGATCGATGCCGAAGGGGAAGCGCACGTGCACGGTGGCCGTGAGGTAGGCCCGGTAGCGCTGCCACTCCTGCCGCTTGGCGAACCACGCGATGTTCGGGTGCGTGTGGTGCACGAACACCACGAAGCCCATGATCACGTTCCAGAGCGCGAACGGGACCAGCACGGCGAGCGCGAGCAGCAGCCAGAAGCTCTGCCCGGTCTCGTAGGCGACCAGCGCGACCAGCGCGACCCAGCCGACCATGCCGACGGTGACCAGCACGCTGTCCCACTTGTACTGGGCGCGCGTCGAGCCGATCTGGCGCTTGGTGGCGAAGTACAGCTTCTTCCACCAGAGCTCGATCATGTAGTAGAGGCCCCAGCCGAAGCCGCTGCGGTAGATGCGCTCGAGCAGCTTGCGGTAGCCGGGCAGCGCGTCGTACTCCTCCTTGGAGAGCGGCGCCCAGACCTGGTCGCGGCCCTTGAGGTTGTTGAAGCCGTGGTGCGCGACGTTGTGGCCGACGTCCCAGAGGCTGAAGGCGGTCATCGAGGGCAGGAAGGCGATCCGGCCGAAGATGTCGTTGAGCAGCGGGCTCTTGAAGAACGAGCCGTGGCAGGCATCGTGCCCGATCAGGAACAGGCGCACGATGCCGGCGGTGATCAGCACGGTGCCGAGCAGCTTGACCCAGATCGCCGATTCCATCAGCACCAGCGCGATCCCCGAGGAGAACACCGCGAGATCGATCGCGAGCGCCAGGAAGGGACGCAGGTAGCCCGGCCGCTCGAAGGCGAGCAGCAGCGACTTGCGGCTCGGCATCGACGGTGCGACGACGTCCTGGGTGGCAGCTTCGACGGAGGATGCGGTGGCGGCCATTGATACCTCTGGGCGATGCAGCGGGGCGCGGGTCCCCCACAACTTGACGATATTACCTCTTTGGCGTTGCAGTAGAGGCGCCGCGCCACACAGAACACGATGCGTCCGGGAAGCGTCGTCCCGGTGGCGAGGATTTTCTTGCAGATCAACGCGCTACGGCTGCGGCACGGACTCGGCGGCGCCTGGGCTGCGGCTGCCGTGCCCGTGCGCCGGTCGACGCCGTCCGCGTCGCGGGCAGATCTACGCCGTGGGGGTGTTCGCTGTACCCACGGGCGCGTGCGGCGGCAGGCGCCCCATCTCGCCCAGCACCTGCTCGGCGACCGCCAGCGCGTCGATCGCCGCAGGCAGGCCACAGTAGGCAGCGGCATGGGTCAGTGCCTCGGCGATCTCCTCGACCTTGACCCCGTTGTTCAGCGCCGCGCGGACGTGCAGCCGGATCTCGTGCGGACGGTTGAGCGCGCACAGCATCGCGAGCGTCATCAGACTGCGTTCGCGCCGCCCGAGCCCCGGCCGCGACCAGAGCGTCGCATAGGCGAACTCCTCGGACAGGGCACGCAGCGGCGCATTGAAGGCGTTGGTGGTGGCATCGCGCCGGGCCATGAACTCGGTGCCGAAGATCTCGCGCATGTCGGCGCGGCCCTTGCCGCGCAGCGTCTCGTGGGCGTCCTTCTCGGTCATCGTCGTCTCCCGGGAACTCGGCGGCGCACTCAGCGCAGCGCCGGGCGGAACAGCTGGACCAGCACTCCGAGCCGGTCGAACACGCTCCACTCCGCGGCGATCCGCCCGGCGACCAGCTTCCAGTGCGTCATGCCGAAGAGATAGACCTCGCGACCGGTGGGCGCGATGCCCCAGGCCTCGCCGTCGTGACGTGCAGCCAGCGACCAGCGCGCGGCGACCTGGCGCGCGTCGTCGCCGTCCGAGCGCACGCTGACGTGATCGACGCTCAGCGCGACGTCGCGGAAGGTGCGGCGCATCGCCGCACAGCGTCGCTCGATCTCGGCGCGTCCCGAAGCCACGGGCCGCGACTCGTGCAGCACCGCATAGGGCTGGTAGTGCGACGCGAAGGTGCGCGACCGGCCGTGACGCCAGGCATTGGCGAGCACCGCGCCGGCGAACTCGAGCGGCGCCTCGTCGGCCCAGCCGACGGCCGCGTCGGCCGACCCGTCGGCGGTGGCACGCACGCGCGCGTGCTCGGCGGCGAGCCAGTCCTGGTGGCGAGGATCCGCGGATCCGGCGGCGAGCGCGCGCGCCTGCAGGCGCGGGTCCTGGCCGAGCTGGCGCAGCAGGCTGAAGTTGTCGCGCGCCAGCCATTCGCGGGCGATCAGGCCGTCCTCGACGTCGCAGTCGGCGATCGCGATCACCTCGACCCGGCGGCCGGTGGGCGGACCGTACAGGCCGGGGCCGAGATGGGTCATCAGGCTGGTGATGCGGTGCGAGGTGTGGAACGAGTCCGCACCGCGCCGCTGCCACACCACCGCGTCGCCGAGCTGCAACCGGTCCGGAAAGCACCCGAGCATCGCCCAGGTGTCGCGGACCACCGTCGGCACGCCCTCGACCGTGCCGGCGAGGGAGCGGATGACACAGTCGGGATGCAGGTAGTCGTGCAACCGGTCGACCCGGCGCTCTTCCCAGACCTCGTGCGTCATGCCGAGGATCAGGTCGACCACCGTTCGCCAGGGCGGGGTACGCCCCGACGTGAACGCACCGTCGTCGGGGCCCGGCGCAAACCCGGGGCCGGGCGGGCGCGCCTTCGTCGCTTCGACGGCCAGGAGCGGTGCGGCGGCAACGGTGGGCGTGAACATCGGCCCCGAGGATCGGGGATACGCCTGGGGCATGCAAGCGTCGCCGGTGCAGCTCGCGCGAGGCATGATGCGCGCTGCACCATCGTGCTCCCTGCCCCGTTGCGCCCAGCCCCCATGAGCGAGCCCGAGCCTCCCGCCTTGCTGCCGCGTCCGCTGCTGCACTTCGTCGCGCCCGGCTGGCTCAACGACCCGAACGGCCTGCGCGCCACGCGCGACGGCTGGCGGATCTGGTTCCAGTATCGCGACGATGCGCCGGCCTTCCGTCGCGTCCACTGGGGCACGGCGACCAGCCGCGACCTGCTGCACTGGCAGTTCGACGGGATCGCGCTGCCGGGCCACGACGGCCTCGGCGCCTACTCGGGCTGCGTGCTGGGCGCGGCGCCCGGAACCGAGGCCTGCGTCGCGGTGTTCACCCGGCATCGCGAGACGCCGGACGGCGGGCGCCACGAGGCCCAGCACCTCGCCACCAGCGCCGACGGCCGGCGCTTCCTCGTGCACGAGCGTGCCGTGCTCGACGAAGGGCGCGCCGATTTCCGCGATCCGTTCGTGTTCTGGCATCGCGGCGCGTGGCGCATGGTGCTCGCGCTGCCGGCGCCGTGGCAGCCGACGCCCGGGGCGGCAGCGTCGAGCCTGTCCTTCCACGGCGCCGACCCGCCCGAAGACGGCAGCGTGCCCAGGCACTGGGCGCGGCTCGGCGAATTCGGGCCTGCGGAGTGCGGGCGCGAGCTGTGGGAAGTGCCCTGGCTGCTGGAACTCGAGGGCACGGACGGACGGACTCGCGCGGTGCTCGGCCTGTCGGTCGTCGACCGTCGCGACGACGCTGCACGCGGCTCGACGCGCTGCTGGATCGGCTGGTTCGACGGCGCGAGCTTCGAGGCGGAGCCCGGATGGGACGGCGCGCCGCTCGATCACGGCCCGGACTTCTATGCCGCAGTGCCCGTCGACCTGCCGCACCCACCGGGCGGTGCCGGCCCGCCGCGGCGCTGCGCGACGCTGCTCGCCTGGATGAGCAACTGGCACTACGCCCGCCGCGTCCGCGGCGACGGCTGGGCCGGCGGCCCGCTCGCGCTGCCGCGACTGCTCGAACTCGCGGTCGACGGCAGTGGCCCCGTGCTGCGCCAGCGACCGGCCCCGCAGCTCGAGGGCCGGCGCGTGGACGCCGTCGCCACGGGCAGTCTGCAGCCCGTCGCAGGCACCGGCGCGAGCCTCCGGTTGCCCGGACCGGCCTGCGACCTCGGGCTCGTGGTCGAGCTGCGGCAGGGCGCGCAGCGGCTGTGCCTCGCGTTGCACGGGGGCACGCTGCGCCTGCTGCTCGAGCAGGGCGGCGCGGTGCTGCGCCTGGAGCGCGACGCGGCGCCGGGCGTGCCGGGGTCCGAGGGCGCATGGAGCGTGCGGCGTCGCGAGCCGTCGCCGCGACTCGCGCTGCGCGCGGTGCTCGACGCCTGCTCGGTCGAGGTGTTCGCGGACGACGGCGCCGCCTGCTTCACGGCACTCGCCTTCCCGCCATCGGCCAGTGCGCCGGGCGTGGTGCCCATGCTGCACGCCACGGTGGATGGCGGGAGCGCCACGCTGCGCTACGAACTCGTGGCGCTGGCCGCGGGTCCCGTTGCGGATGCCGACGCGGGCGGGCACGGGGGCGTGGGCATGGGCACCGCGGGGGACGACCGCGCCTGAGCGCGCCGCTGCGGGTGCGGCGCGGCGTCAGGCCTGCCGGCGCTGCAGCGTCTCGGGCAGGCTCCACCACAACGCGGCGGCGAGGGCGAAGGTCGCCGCGCCGAGGTACATGATCGCGGCGAGGCCGAACGCGTCGGCGATCGCCCCGGCGAGCAGCGCACCGAACAGCGAGACGAGCCGTCCCCAGTTGAAGATCGACGCGGCCGTGGCACGCAGGTGCTCGGGATAGAGCTCGGCGAAATAGGGACCCCAGACGCCGCTGCACACCAGGCAGAAGCCGTAGGCGAAGCCCGCCACCGCGTAGGTCGTGACGCCCGGCGGTACGTTGAGGTAGACGACGATCAGCACGGCGGCGAGCATGAAGCCTGCGGCGCTCGCGCGGCGCCCGAGCCGGTCGGCCACCAGCCCCCAGGCGAGCGCGCCGACCATCGAGCCGACGTGCAGCACGGTCATGACGCGTCCGACGGTGTCGGGCGAGAAACCGTGCGACTCGCGCAGGAAGGTCGTGACCCAGCCGTTGAACGCCTGGAAGGCGAAGAAGTTCAGGCCGCAGAGCAACGCGAGGCGCAGCGTCAACCGCCAGCGGCCATCGACGAACAGCTCGCGGATCACGAACGCGGAGCCCGCGGCCGGCGCCGCCCGCGGTGCCGTGCCGCCCCAGGGCGCGAGGTGGCGATCGCTCGGCACCACGACGGCGACGACCAAGGCAGCCAGCAACGCGCCAGCGCCGCCGATCTGCAGCACCACCTGCCAGTTGCTGGCGTCGTAGTGCCGGCCGAACCACGACAGCAGCGCGTCGCCGCCGTTGTAGACGAGCTGTACCATGCCCGCGAGCAGGCCGCGGATCGACGGCGGGAACAGGCCGACGTAGAGGCTCACGGCGCACCCGAACACGCCGCCGAGGAAGAACCCCATCACGAAGCGCTGCGCGAGCGCGCTCGCATAGTCGTCGACGAAGGCGACCGACAGCGCCGAGGCGCCGATGCCCGCCGAGACCGCAGCCAGCAGGTTGCGCCGCCCGTAGCGATCGGCGAGCTGCGACAGCAGCACCGCGCCGATCATCGCGCCGAGCGCCTGCAGCGTGTAGAAGGCGGCGACCTCGGACTTCGAGAGCCGCAGCGACTCGGCCATGTAGGGACGCAGGAAGTTCTCGGTGTTCCAGCAGAACGCATAGAACACGTAGGGCACCATGATCGCGCCGAAGACCAGCCAGCGCCGCGCGGGGGCGAGATCCTCGGCGCGGCCGGCCGCGATCATCCGCGCGCCGCGCCGGGGGATGCGGTCACAGGGTCGTCGCGCAGCCGGCCGGCGGCGCGCATCCGCCCGAGCACGTCGATGCCCATCTGGTGCAGCAGGTCGAGCAGGTCGATGAACACCCAGTTCTCGCGCAGCAACCCGCCCTCGCGACGCCAGAAGTCCATCACCCGCATCCCGATGCGACGGCCGGTCGGCGGCAGGCCGAGGAAGCCACCGCCAACGTGGGTGGCGCGCACGCTCGGCCAGCCGGTCGAGCCGACGTAGGCGCCCTCGCCGATCCGGCACTTGTGGTCGCCGCCGACACGGTCGGGAAAGGCGGTGAGGAAGGGCTGCTGGTGCACGCGACGGTAATCGGCCTGGCCGCGGCAGGTGCCGATGCCGGCCGGACCGTACCACATGAACTCAGGGTGCCAGAAGCGCCACTGCTCCATGCTGTCGAGCGAGCGTCCGTCGTAGCGCATCAGGCCGGCGATCATCGCCTCGACCAGCGCCAGGCTCGCCTGGGACTCGGCGGGGTCCGCCGACGTCGTGCGTACGCCGTCGCGCGTCGCCGGACCCGGCACGCGATCCGTCGCGCCGAGCGGCGGAGCCAGCGGCCAGACGCCGGCCTGGCGCATCAGGTCGGGCAGGTCGACGATCACGTAGGACTCGACCGCGAAGCCGTCGGCGAGGCGATGGAACTCGCCGTAGCGCAGCGTCACGACGCCGCCGGTCGCCGGGATGCCGAGCCAGTCGGCGACGAACAGCCCGACGTAGTGGCCGGTGGCGCCGACCCAGGTGCCGCCGCGCCACTCGCCGGCGAGCACGACGTCGTCGCGGCGCTCGAGGTCGGGAAGCGCCGCCAGCAGCGGCACCCAGAAGCGCCGCGCGAGTTCGTCGCGGCCGTCGCAGTCGTCGAGCGGCCTCGGGCCGTGCCAGGCGACGCGCGGCGCGCTCAGCGCGGCGAGCGCCTCGACGCGGCCGGTGCCCGGCACCGCATGCGCGGCGGCCAGGCGCTCCAGCCAGTCGGCGCGGGCGCCGTCGGGCCCAGGTGCCGTCAGAAGCGCGCCCCGAAGCGCAGGCCCCACATCCGCGGCGCGTCGAAGCTGTTGTTCAGGCCGCGCGAGCCGAAGGTGGCGCGGTTGATCGTGACTTCGTCGGTGACGTTGTTGACGAACGCCTCGGCAGTGTACCTGCCCTCGGCCGAGCGCCAGCCGAGGCGCAGGTCGAGCTTGTAGAACGAGCCCTGCTCGTCGAGCACGGTGTTGAAGTCGGTCAGCTGGTAGGCGCCCGAGTACAGGACCGTCGCCTGCGGCGTGACCGCGCCCCCGCCCGCGAGCGGGATGTCGTAGCCGACGACGGCGGTGAACTTGTAGTCCGGCGCGTACGGGATGTCGTTGCCGCTGAGGTCGAAGAAGCCGGTATAGCGCGCCGGCGCCGGCGCCAGCGGGTAGCGGTCGAACTCGGCCTCCATCAAGGTGGCCGACAGCGCCACGTTCAGGTTGTCGACCGGCACGGCCGTCAGCTCGGCCTCGATGCCCTGGCTGTGGGCCTCGGCCGCGTTGAGGATCACCGACGTGGTGGTGACGCCGGTCGGCGTGACGATCAGGAACTGGTTCTGGACCTGCAGGTCCTCGAACTCGTTGCGGTACACCGACAGGTTCAGCTGGACGCGATCGTCCATGAAGCGGTTCTTGGAACCGATCTCGTAGGCGGTGACGGTCTCGGGCGCGAAGGCCGCCGGCAGGCGCGGGTCGGTCAGCGCACCGCCGTTGAAGCCGCCGGAGCGGAAGCCGGTCGAGACGCTGGCATAGAGCATCCTGTGGTCGGCGAGGTAGTACTCGCCGTTGACGCGCCACGTGGTCTCGCTGAACTCGAAGTTCGCGACCTGGCCAGTCGGCGTCAGCGAGTTGACGCGCTGGCGCGCGTCGGTGGTGGCCGCGAAGCGCGTGATGTCCTTCTCGTCCGTGGTATCGCGGATGCCGGCGGTCAGGCGGAAGCGGTCGGGCACGACCCAGTACGACGCCTCGCCGAAGAAGGCGTTCGACGTCGTCTCGGGGAAGCCGGCCGCGAATGCGCAACCCGGGGTGTTGCGGGCGACGCTCGGGCAGCTCGAGAAGATCGAGTAGTCGATGTCCTCGTTGAAGTAGAAGTAGCCGAGGATCCAGTTCAGGCGGCCCTCGCCGCTCGAGGCGACCTGGATCTCCTGGCTGATCGCCGTGAGCTTGTCTTCCTGCGCGTCGACGTTGCGCACCGCGGCGGTGAAGTCGTTGTCGGCGTTGCGGAACACCTCGTAGTCGACGTGGCCGGTGATCGAGCGCACCACCACCGGGCCGAAGTCGTACGAGACGTTCAGCGAGGCAGCCTTCTGCTCGAGATCCTGCTCGAGCACGGTGTCGCCGGGATAGAACAGCGGATCCGGGTTGATCGGCCGGCCGATGTCGCGGCCGGCGACGTCCGGGATGCCGTCGAGCTCGGTGACGCCGATGTTCAGTCGCACGGGCGAGCCCTGGATGTCGAGCGCGCCGGTGGCCGGGTTGACGAACGCGCCGCCGACGCGATACCCGAACGCGGCGCCGCCGGTGCCGCCCTCCTTCCACAGGCTGTAGCGCAGCACCGCCTCGAATGCCTCGTTCGGCGCGAAGCGCGCCGCGACGCGGTAGTACTCGGTGTCGCGGTTGAAGATGTCGCGCGCGGAATCGATGCCCTGCACGAAGCCGTCCATCTCCTCGCGCAGCGCCGCGAAGCGCAGCTGGAAGGTGTCGGTGACCGGCAGGTTGACGAAGCCGCTGCCCGAGATGCGCTCATAGTCACCGTAGATGAGGTCGAAACCGGCCTCGAACTCGTTGATGGGCGCGGCCGAGCCGACCGTGACGTTGCCGCCGAAGGTGTTGCGGCCGTAGAGCGTGCCCTGCGGGCCGCGCTGCACCTCGACGCGCGCGACGTCGACGAACGGCTCGTTGGCCTGCGAGGCGCGGCTGCGGTAGATGTCGTCGACGAAGAAGCCGATGGTCGGGTCGCCGCTGACGCCGACGTTCTCGGTGCGCACGCCGCGGATCGCCGGTCGCGCGTCGGAACCGGAACGGCCGAAGGAGAAGCCCGGGGTCAGCACCTCGACGCGGGCGAGGTCGCGCACGTCGTTGCGCAGCAGCGTCTCGGTGATCAGCGCGGTCACCGCGATCGGCACGTTCTGCAGGTTCTCCTCGCGGCGCTGCGCGGTGACGACGATCTCCTCGAGGCCGACGTCGTCGGGCGTTCCCGGCTGCTGCTGCGCGAGCGCGGGCCACGCCACCGCGGCACCCAACGCGATCGACACCGCCCGTGCCACTGCTTGCCTGCTGCGCATGCCTCGTCTCCCCTGCTGGTGTAGTGACGGCGCGACCCCGGTGTGCGGCGGCCGCGGCGAAAGAACAGATGTCCCGCGTTATGCCTCAAGCGTACTTCGAATGCAACAGTGTGGCCTTCGCGCAACGTCGGCACTCCGGCCGCGCGCCGCGCGCTGGCGCCAGGACGTCGTCGGAAAGCGCGTTTTCCCCGGTGATTTCCCTCGATCCCGGGGATCGACCGTGGGCGCCGCGCCCGGCGACCGGTTTGCATTCGAAGTCGCCCGCACCTATGGTACGGCCCGATGAAGACCTCGACCGACCGGATCCTCACCACCCACGTCGGCAGCCTGCCGCGCTCCGCCGCCGTCACCGAGGTCGTGTTCGGCCGCGAGCAGGGACGGGCGCTCGACGCGCGGCAGGCCGCGCAGGTCATCGAGGCGGCGGTGGTCGACGTGGTGCTCGCGCAGCGCCGTGCGCGGGTCGACGTCGTCAGCGACGGCGAGATGAGCAAGATCAGCTACGCCACCTACATCAAGGACCGGCTGACCGGCTTCGACGGCGACAGCGCACGCGACCCGCCGGCGGACCTGCAGGACTTCCCCGACTACATGCGCAAGCTCGCCTCCGCGGGCGGCACCCCGAGCTACCGGCGACCGCGATGCGTAGGGCCGATCGCGGTGCGCAGCATGCAGCCGCTGCACGACGACATCGCCGCGTTCCAGTCAGCGCTGGCGCGGGCCGCAGCCGAGGGCGAAGCACCCTCCGAGGCGTTCATGAACGCGGCGTCGCCCGGGGTGATCGCCCTGTTCCAGCCGAACGACCACTACCCCACCCACGCGGCCTATCTCGAGGCGCTCGCCGAGGCGATGCGGCCCGAGTACGAGGCGATCGTCGCCGCGGGCTTCGTGCTGCAGATCGACTCGCCCGACCTCGGCCTGGGCGGGCACACGCTGTTCAAGGGCCGGCCGCTCGAGGAGTACCGGCGCCTCGCCGAGCAGCACGTCGAGGTGCTGAACCACGCGCTGCGCAACTGTCCACCCGAGCGCCTGCGGATGCACGTCTGCTGGGGCAACTACGAGGGGCCCCACCACCACGACGTGCCGATGGAAGTGGTGCTGCCGATCGCGCTGCGCGCCCGGCCACAGGGCCTGCTGTTCGAGGCGTCGAACCCGCGCCACGCGCACGAGTGGACGGTGTTCCGCGACACGCCGATCCCGGACGACAAGGTGCTGATCCCGGGCGTGCTCGACTCGGTGTCGAACTTCATCGAGCACCCGCGACTGGTCGCCGAGCGCATCGAGCGCTTCGCGAACATCGTCGGCCGCGAACGCGTGATCGCCGGCACCGACTGCGGCTTCTCGACGTTCGCCGGCTTCGGCGTCGTCGACCCGGGCATCGTCTATGCCAAGCTCGCCGCGATGGCCGAGGGCGCGCGGCTCGCGAGCGAGCGGCTGTGGCGCTGAGCCCGGCGACGCACCCCACCCCGGACGACGGATACAGGACCGCGAACGTGTCGATCACCCAGGCCGAGATGGAAGCACGACTGGTCCGCTACGCGGCGCTGCGCCCCTGCACCAACGCGTTCATCGACACGCGCACCCCGGGAAGCGACCGCAAGGAGAACTTCACGATCATCGGGCCGGGGGTCGCGGAGAACCCGGACCAGCACGTGCACATCCGGATCCCGCACGGCTTCAACATCGGCGGCGCCCGCCAGCCGCCGGGCTGCACCAACTCGCAGCACAGCCACGAGACCGCCGAGGTGTTCGTGATCCAGCACGGCGCGTTCCGCTTCAAGACCGGCGAGCACGGCGATGCCGGCCACGTCGACCTCGGCCCGGGCGACGTGATCTCGATCCCGACGCGCGCCTTCCGCGGCTTCGACACGCTGGGCGAGCGCGAGAGCTTCATGTTCTCGGTGCTCGGCGGCGACGACCCGGGCCGCGTGCTCTGGGCGCCCTACGTGCTCGAGGCCGCGCGCCGGCACGGGCTGGTGCTGCTCGCCGACGGCCGGCTGGTCGACACGCGGCGCGGCGAGGAGGTTCCACCGGATGCGGTGCCGATGGCCCCGACCAGCCGCGAGGAGGTCGCGCGTCTCGCCGTGATCGACTCCGCGGGCATCGCCGCCTGCACCGTGGCGCGGACGAACCTCGCGGCCGCCGCCGGCTCGCCGTTGGCGCGCTTCCCCGGCGTCGCCGAGTGCCCGATCGTCGGGGCGGCGAACCCGGCCGAGTCGATGCCCGCCGGGCGGCTGGCCTGGCCTCACGGCTTCCACTTGCGGGCGCTGCACCTCGCGCCGGGCGCGACGATCGCGCAGCACCGCCGCCTGGAGCCCGAGGTGCTGCTGATGCACCGCGGCGCGCTGCGCCTCGAGTGGCCCGGCGGTGCGCTGACGCTCGGCGTCGGCGACACCCTCACCGTGCCCGTCGGCCTGCCCCGCCGCTATTTGGCGGCGGGCGACACACCGACCGAGGTGTACGTGGTGCGCGGCGGCGACGCGCCGGCAGCGCCGCAGTTCTCCTAGGCGCCCCGATGGAACGGCTCAGCCGCCGCGAACTGCTGCAGACGATGGCGGGCGGTGCGGTGGCCGGTGGCGCGTCCGGGCGAGCGGACGGGGACCCGCGCGCCGCTCCTTCCCCGACGGCACCCGCCGGCGCGGCTGCGGCGGCCACGCGGCGCGGCGCCGGCCCAGGGCGTCCGGACATCGCCCTCGTCGTGCTCGACGACGTCGGCTATGCCGACCTCGGCTGCTTCGGCTCGGAGATCGAGACCCCGGCGATCGATCGCCTCGCGAGGCGTGGCGTCGCCCTCGCCAACTTCCACGTGACGGCCCTGTGCACGCCGACGCGCGCCTGCCTGCTCACCGGGCGCAACGCGCATCGCGTCGGCGCGGGCACGATCGCCGAATGGGCCCGCGACCAGCCGGGCTACCGTGGAGTGATCGCGCCCGACGTCCCGACCCTGCCGGAGATGCTGCGCGAACTCGGCTATTCCAGCGTCGCGATCGGCAAGTGGCACCTGGCGCCGGTCGCGGCGGCCAATGCTTCCGGGCCTTTCGGGCAGTGGCCGACCGGGCGTGGCTTCGACAAGTGGTATGGCTTCCACGGTCCCGTCGCGGACCACTGGCACCCGGAACTGTGGGAGGGAACCGTGCCTGTGGCGCCGCCACGAGGGAACGGGTATCACCTGACGGAAGACCTCGTCGAGCACGCGATCGGGTACCTCCGCGACCACGTCGCCGCGGCGCCCGACAGGCCGCTGTTCACCTATCTCGCGCTCGGCGCCTGCCACTGGCCGCTGCATGCGCCGCCCGGGCACGTCGCGCGCCAGCGAGGCCGCTACGACGCCGGCTGGGACAGCGTGCGCGCCGGCAGGTTCGCGCGCCAGGTCGCCCTGGGCCTGCTTCCGGAAGGCACCCGCCTCGCGCCCGGCAACCCGGGCGTGCCGTCGTGGTCGTCGCTCGGCGCGCAGGAGCAGCGGTTCGCGGCGCGCGTGCAGGAGGTCTACGCCGGTTTCCTGAGCCACGCCGACGAGCAGGTCGGGCGCTTCGTCGCCGCACTGGAGGCCCTCGGTCGGCTCGAGCGCACCGTGCTGCTGGTGCTCTCGGACAATGGTGCCAGCCGCGAAGGCGGCCGGCTCGGGGCGTCCGACCTGCGCCGCAGCCAGTACGTCGGGGTGCAGCCGCTGCCCGAGCTGCTCGCCGCGATCGACGAGCTCGGCTCGTCCACGACCTGGCCCGCCTATGCACAAGGCTGGGCCCAGGCGAGCAACACGCCGCTGAAGTGGTACAAGTCGACGACCTTCGGCGGCGGCACACGGGCCCCGCTGATCTGGCACTGGCCCGCGGCGGGGCTCGGGGCCGGCGGGTTGCGCCGGCAGTACCACCATGCCATCGACATCGTGCCGACGCTGCTCGAGATCGCGGGGGCGCCGCCCTCGGCGGCCGGCGGTCCGTCCCGCGTGCCGCTGCAGGGTGTGTCGATGACCTATGCCCTGCGGGACGCCACGGCGGCCACGCGCAAGCGGGTGCAGCACTACGAGACGACCGGCGACCGCGCGATCTGGGCGGATGGCTGGAAGGCGGTCACGCGCCACCTGCCGGACCGACCCTTCGACTCGGACGTCTGGGAGCTCTACGACACGACCGCCGACTTCAGCGAGCTCGAGGACCGGGCGGCGGCGGAACCGCGTCGCCTGGCCGCGCTGCAGGAGTTGTGGAGCCGCGAGGCCGACGCCAACGCCGTGCTGCCGCTGGACTCACGCACCGTGCACTTCTTCGCGGCGAACGTGCAGCCGCCGCGGCCCGAGTACGTGTTCTTCCCGGGCATGGCCCGCCTCGACCGGCTCAGTTGCCCGGATGTGGCACGCTTCGACCACGAGATCGAGGCGGCGGTCGACGTACCGACGGCGCAGGCTCGCGGCGTGCTGCTCGCCTTCGGCACGAGCCTCGCAGGGTACGAGTTGTCGATCGAGGACGGCTACCTGGTCTACGACTACGCCGGGGCCCGCGACGAACTCACGACGATCCGCGCGTCGCGGCGCATCCCGGCAGGCCCCTCGCGGCTGCGGATGTCGATGCGCCGCCACGGCGCCGCCGGAGCCGGTGCCGACGTCAGCCTGTGGGTGGATTCCGCGCAGGTCGGCTCCGGTGTCGTGCCACGGCTCTGGCCGCTCTACTCCGCCGGAGCGGGCATGCGCTGCGGGCTGAATGCGGGCGCGCCGATCGCGGGTCGTCACCCACCGCCGAATCGCTTCGACGGGATCCTGCTGAAGGTCACGGTGCGACTCGCCCTGCCAGCAGGCGCGACGCCATCGTGACCGGCGATCAGATTCGATAGAACGCCTCGGCCGTGCCGGCGAACAGCGCCTGCCGCTGCTCGCTCCCGAGGCCCGTGGTGAGGCGGTCGTAGGCCGCGTACAGGGCGTGGTAGGGACGCGCGAGCTTCTCCACCGGGAAGTTCGAGCCGAACATGCAGCGCCGCGCACCGAAAGCCTCGATGCAGGCCTCGAGCAGCGGCGCGATCGACGCATCGGTCCAGTCCGGGTCGAACATGCCGAAGCCGGAGAGCTTGCAGTGCACGTGCGGCAACGCGGCCAACGCCTGCAGTCCGTCGCGCCATGCCGCGAGACCCTCGCGACTGCGCTCCCAGGGCGAGCCGCAGTGGCAGAGCGCGACGCGCAGGCCCGGCACGCGCTCCAGCAGGCGCGCCACCCGGAGCATCTGGCGCGGCACGAGCTGCAGGTCGAAGGCGAGGTCGAGGGCCGAAAGCGCGGCCAGGTGCTCCGCGAAGCGCGGCTCGTCGACCAGGCGGTCGGAACCCGTGGCCCGGTCCTCGTCGTCGCGCCGTCCGAGGATCTGGCGGATGCCGCGCAGGTTGGCGCTCTGCCGGTGCGCCGCGACGACCTCCATCGCCGCGGGGCTGGCGAGGTCGCAGTAAGCGACGATCGCGTGCGGCAGCCCGGGCCCGGCAGGCTCGTCCGCGCAGCGCTGCAGCCAGCGCGTCTCGGCCACCACGTCCGTGTCGGCCACGCCGACCTGCACGTGCACCGACTTCGCGAGCGGCAGCCCGGCTGCGTCGGCGAGCAGGTCGTGGACTCGGTAATCGCGCTGGATCGGCGTCGGGTCGCCGAAGAAGCGGCGCACGCCGCGCGCCATCAGCCACGGGTAGTGCAAGGCGCCGAGGTCCCACAGGTGATGGTGGGCATCCACGAACGGTGGCAGCGACATCCGGCCGTTCACGCCGGCGCGCGCAGCAGCTGCGCGAGCACGGCCATGCGATCGAAGATCGACCATTCGGCCGCGATCCGCCCGGCGACGAGCTTCCAGTGGGTGACGCCGAGGATCAGGAAGTCGCGCCCGGTCGGCGGCACTCCCCAGACGTCGCCGGCGTGCCGCGCCGCGAGGCACCAGCGCGCCGCGACCTGGTGCGAGTCGTCGTCGGGCCGCAGGCAGACGTGATCGACGGTCAGCGCGACGTCCGCGAACACGGTGGCGGCCTGCTCGGCGGCCGCCGCGATCTGCGCGCGGCCGGAGTTCACGGGCCGCGAATGGTGGCGCACCGCATAGGGCTGGTAATGACGCTCGAAGGCCGCCGCAGAGCGTCCCGTCCAGGCGTTCAGCAGCACGTCGCGGGCGAACTCGGCGGCCCGGGGGGCGGCCCACGCGGTCGCGTCCGCGGCAGCCGCGCCGGCTGCGCGGACGCGCGCGATCTCCGTGGCGAGCCAGCGCGCGTGCTCGGGATCGACCGGCTGCGTCACGGTGCGGCGCGCGAGCGCGAGCGGGTCGAGACCGAGCTGGCGCACCAGTCCATAGTTGTCCCGCACCAGCCACTCGGTCGTGATCAGGCCGTCTTCGACCAGGCAGTCGGCGATCGTGGTCACGTGCACCCGGCGGCCGGTCGGCGGGCCGAGGCTCCCCGGCCCGAGGTGCGTCATCGGGCTCGAGATCCGGTGCGAGCTGTAGAAGCGACCGGGCCCCTCGCGGCTCCAGACGACCGCGTCGCCGAGCAGCAGCCGGTCGGGGAAGGCCTCGAGCGTCTCGCGGGTGTTGCGCACCACCGTGTCGGCGCCGCGGATCAGCCCGCCGAGCGTGTAGAGCAGGCAGTCGCGGCTGTAGTACGCGTGAATCCTGGCGACCTGCCGCGACTCCCAGATCTCGTGCGTGATGCCGAGGATGTAGTCCGGCAGGTCGCGCCACGGACCGCGCGTGCCCTCGAGCCAGCGCTCGCCCTCGCCCGCCGCACTCATCGGACCGCCTCCACGAGCGCGCGCGCACCCGACAGCAGGAACCCCTGGTCGCTGCCGAGGATGAACAGCGACGCGCCGTGCGCCGTCCACTGCCGCGCCTCCGCCGGGTCGGCGACGAACATGCCGACCGCGGTGCCGACGCGGGCCGCGGCCGCGCAGATGCGCTCGACGGCCTCGACGACCAGCGGCGCGTCGGTGCGCGTGCAACCGAGCGATACCGTCAGGTCGACCCGCCCGATGAACAGCGCGTCGACGCCCGGCACGGCAGCGATGCGCCCCGCCTCGTCGACGGCCTCGGCGTCCTCGACCTGCAGGATCACTGCGCTGCCCTCGCGGCCGCGCGCGAGCTGCTCGGCGATCGTGCGGCCGGCGAAGCCCGCAGCGCGGGTCGAGCCGGAGTAGCCGCGGCCGCCGGCGCCGTAGTGGCAGGCGCGCACGGCGGCCTCGGCCTCGGCGGCCGTGCGCACGTGCGGCACCAGCACGCCGCTCGCGCCACAGTCGAGCGCGTTCAGCAGCTGCGCCGGCTCGGCCGCCGGCACGCGCACCAGGGTGGGCATCCCGAGCGCGCGGCAGATCGCGAGGCAGCCGTCGAGCTCGGCGCGGCCAAAGGGCGCGTGCTCCGCATCGAGCGTCAGCAGGTCGAGGCCGGATCCGGCGAGCACCTCGCAGACGACCGGTGCGGGCGTCTTGACGAAGGTGCCCACCAGTCGCTGGCGCTCGCGCAGGCGCGCGCGGAACGTGGCGGCGGGGTCGGTCGCGGTCATGCGGGGGGCCTCCTCGGTCCGGTTCATGGCTTGCGCAGGCGGGCGGAACTGCCGTGGGTCAGGATCCCGGAGAACGTGCGCTTCTCCGGCGGCAACGTGGGGTCCTCGATGCGCTCGACGATCATCGACACGGCCGCCTCGGCCATGCGGCGCACCGGCTGCTGCACCGTGGTCAGGTCGTAGCTCTTCCAGCGCGCCGGGCCGACGCCGTCGAAACCGACCACCGACAGGTCGGCCGGCACCCCGAGCCGCAGGTCGTGACGCGCGGCATCCATGCAGCCGAGCGCCATCACGTCGTTGGCGCAGATCACGGCCTCGGGCACCCGCCCGAGCTTCGACTCCAGCAGCCTCAGCCCCGCCGCGCCGCTCTCGTAGCTGTAGTTGCCCGGCACGACCGCGACCTGGCGGATGCCGAGTTCGCCGAGCCGCTCGAGCGCGCCCTGGGTGCGCTCGGCGCTGACGACCGAATCCGCCGGGCCGCTGACGATGCCGAACGAACGATGCCCCGCCTCGACCAGCCGGTTGACCAGCCAGCGCGCACCCTCCGCCTGGTCGCAGCAGACGGCATTCACCGGGCGGTCGCGCAGCGAGCGGTTCAGGAACACGAACGGCACGCCACGCTTCTCGAGCATGTCGACCTGCTCCCCCGAGAGCCGCGCGGCCTCGACCACGCCGTCGACCTGGTACTGCAGGATCTGCTCCAGCACCACGTCGATGTCGCTCTCCTTCTCGAGCGTGAACAGCAGCACGCGGATGCCGCGCGCCGAGAAGCCGCGGCTGAGCTCGTCTAGCAGCTCCGGGAAGTAGCGGTGCGTCTGCTGCGAGATCACCACCGCGACCATGTTGGAGCGCCGCGTGATCAGGCTGCGCGCGATCGCGTTGGGGCGGTAGCCGAGCTCCTCGGCCGCCTTCATCACCCGCGCGCGCATCTTGCTCGACACCGAGGCGCCCGGCTTGAAGCAGCGCGACACCGCCGACTGCGACACCTTGGCGACGCGCGCGACGTCATAGGAAGTGGCGCGCCCCGGGACGGCGAGCACGGGCTTGCGGCTGGAGGACTTCATTCGCGGTCTCCGCCCCGGCTGGGCGCGCCGCGGGCCGGGGCGCGAGCTTGCATCACCCCTTGCATCGCTGCACGGAAGAAGGCCACGTCACGCGCGACCGCGCGCTCGCGCTCGGCGCCCGCGAAGAAATGCTCGGCCGTGGGCACCGCCACCAGCTGCACGGCCTGCCCGGCGAGGCGGGCCGCGACCGCCACCCGCTCCGACCACTCGTAAGGAGTCGTGCGGTCACCGAGGCCGTGCTGCAGCAGCAGCGGCACGTCCAGCGTGTCGATGCGCGGCAGGGTCTCGTCCGCTCGCCAGTCGTACGGCGTCGCGAGGGCCGTGAGCTCGCCGCGCAGCGCGTCGACCGCGGCCAGCGAACGCGCGCCGAGCTCGCGCTCGGGATCGACGGGCAGCGCGCCCGAGCGCCCGAAGTAGGCGGCGCGCTCCCAGAGGCTGCCACCGACCGTCGACCAGAGCGCCGCTGCGCGCACGCGCACGGCTGCATCGCGCGGCAGGGCGAGCAGCGTGCGCAGCGTCACCTCGCCGCCCAGCGAATGCCCCCAGAGGAAGACGTTGCCGGTGTCGGCCTCGGGCAGGTCGCGCAGTCCCGCGAGCAGCGAGAGGACATCCGCGGCGAAGTAGGCCGGCGCGAGGTGCCCGCGCGCATAGGCTGCGCCCTGTGAGGCGTTGTGGCCGCGGTAGTCGGGCATCACGACCAGGAAGCCGGCGGCCGCGTAGAGCACGGGCACGGCCCGGTAGTAGTCGCCGGGCCGCGCATCGACGCCGGCGGCGGTGAAGCCGTAGCGCGGCGGGTCCGGATGGGTGCCATGGTTCGCGACCAGCACCGGGAAACCGCCGGGCGGCCGCGGGCCGCGCGGCACGGCCACCAGCGCGTACTGGCGGAGGCCGTCGAGCTCCCACGACACCAGTCGCGTCCGAGGCCCGGCGGCACCCGCGTCGAGCTCGCGCTCGAACACGAGCCGCGTAGTGAACACGCGCCGCCGCAGCTGGTCGATCCGCTGCGGCGCCACGCGCGGTGCGGCACCGTCGCCGGTCGCGATCGCGGTGCCGCCGGCCGCAACCGCACACGACGCGGCGCCGGCGAGCAGCGTGCCGAGCAGCGAGCGCTGCCACGACGGGGCGCGGGCGCCGCGGCTGCGACGGGCCTGGGCCGGGGCCGGGGCCGGGGCCGGGGCCGGGGCCGGGGCCGGCGATGGACGATGCGCTTGCATTCGAATGCAAGCGACGTTACACCATGGGCCTCGCGCGGGCCAGAGAGAGCCGAGCCGACCCATGCAACTGTCCGTCCTCAACGTGTTCAAGATCGGCGTCGGGCCGTCGAGCTCGCACACCATGGGCCCGATGAACGCCGCCCGTCGCTTCGCCCTGGGACTGCGCGATGCGGGGCTGCTGCCGCGCACCGCGCGGCTGGCGGTGCAGCTGTACGGCTCGCTCGCCCTCACCGGCCGCGGCCACGGTACCGACCGTGCGGTTCTGCTCGGCCTCGAGGGGGTCGAGCCGGCGAGCGCCGACCCGGACGCTTTCGAACCGGCGCTCGCGCGCATCCGTGGCACTGGCCGGCTCCGCGTGCTCGGCCAGCACGAGGTCGGGTTCGACGAGCCGCTGGACCTGCTGTTCCATCGCGAGCAGGTGCTGCCGGCGCACCCCAACGGCATGCGCTTCACGGCGCTCGAGGCCGCCGGGGCCGTGCTGCGGCGCGAGGAGTACTACTCCGTCGGCGGCGGGTTCGTGGTGCGCGCCGGCGCAGCCGACTCGGCGCAGGCCGGCGGCGCGCCGGTCACGGTGGCGCACCCGTTCGACTCGGCCACGGCGCTGCTCGCGCGCTGCCGGGATGCGGGCCTCGAGATCCACGAGCTGATGCTCGAGAACGAGCTGACCTGGCGCCCTGCCGAGGCGACGCGCGGCGCACTGCTCGCGACCTGGCAGGTCATGTCGAGCTGCATGGAGCGTGGCTTCCGCTCCCCGGGACTGCTGCCCGGCGCGCTGAAAGTGCGGCGGCGCGCGCCGCGCCTGCACCGCCAGCTGCGGGAGGCGGCGGCGTCCGACCCGATGCTCGCCGTGGACTGGCTGAATGCCTGTGCCCTCGCCGTGAACGAGGAGAATGCCGCAGGCGGTCGCGTGGTCACGGCGCCGACCAACGGCGCTGCCGGCATCGTGCCCGCGGTGATCGCCCACTACCTGCGCTTCGAACCGGGCGCGGGCGACGACGGCATCGTGCGCTTCCTGCTGGTCGCGGGCGCGATCGGCCTGCTCTACAAGCGCAACGCTTCGATCTCGGGGGCCGAGATGGGCTGCCAGGGCGAGGTCGGCGTCGCCTGCTCGATGGCCGCCGGCGGCCTGGTGGCGGCACTGAACGGTACCGACGAGCAGGTGGAGAACGCCGCCGAGATCGGCATGGAGCACAACCTCGGCCTCACCTGCGACCCGGTGGGCGGGCTCGTGCAGATCCCTTGCATCGAGCGCAACGCGATGGGCGCGGTGAAGGCGGTGAACGCCGCGCGGCTCGCGCTGCGCGGCGACGGCGCACACAAGGTGTCGCTGGACCAGGTGATCGCGACGATGCGCCAGACCGGCGAGGACATGTCCACCGTATACAAGGAGACCTCGCAGGGTGGCCTGGCGGTGAACGTGCCGGAGTGCTGACGCGCGTCGCTGCGACGCAACAACAGCGCGCAGCGCGGCCCCCGGCACGGGGCCGGCGTGCGCCGTCGCCGCCCCTGCCCGACCCGGCGCAGCCGTGACGGCCTGTTGCAAACGTTTGCAACTCTAGGCAGGCTCTTTGCGAACAAAACGCCGTCCTGGGGGGCAGCATCGATGAATCGACGCAGAGCGATCGTGAGTCTGGCTTTCGCGGCGCTGGCCGGCGCAGCCGAGGCCCAGCAGGACATGGCCCTGGACGAGATCGTCGTGACGTCGCGACGCGTCTCGGAAAACCTACAGGACGTTCCGGTCTCGATCACGGCGTTCAGCGCCAAGGACCTGGAGAAGCAGGTCATCCGCAACGCGCGCGACCTGGCGAACTTCACGCCGAACCTCACGTTCACGTCGGGCGCCGACGGCCGCGCCGCCGTGCCGGTGATCCGCGGCATCGGCCTGATCGACGGCCGCGGCTTCGACAACCCGGTCGGGCTCTTCATCGACGGCATCTTCTTCTCCGGTCGTGCCGCCCAGAACGTCGGCATGCTGGACCTCGAGCGCGTCGAGGTGATCAAGGGTCCGCAGAGCGCGCTCTATGGCCGCAACACCTTCTCGGGCGCCATCAACTACGTGACCCGCCAGATCTCCGACGAGGTGACCGGGCTGGCCGAGGCAACCCTCGGTTCGGACGCCCTGCAGCGCTTCAACGGCAGCCTCTCCGGTGCGCTGACCGACTGGATGTCGGCGCGCCTCGCGGTCGGCCTCGAGGACGACAGGGGCACCTATCGCAACAGCGGACCACTCGGGGTCGGCGCCGGGATCGGCGGCGGCGACTTCAAGCAGGCCATGCTGACGCTGCAGTTCCAGCCGCGGGACGACCTCAAGATCGCCGTCAGCGGGCTCTGGTCGGACGAGTTCGGCGCCAGCCGACCGCTCGCGCCACAGGCCAACAACTGCGGCCCGCTCGACCCGATGGCGCCCGCCAACGCCTCGCTGATCAGCCGGGACCTGCGCACGCCGTTCTATTTCTGCGGTGCCGGCGGCTCCCTGGAGGGTGGCGCCCTGTCGATCTCGCCGGAGGCGTTCGCGTTCCAGAACGACACGAAGCGCGCCACGCTGTCGTTCGACTGGGAGCTGCCCGGGGTGACCATCATCTCGCAGACCGCCTACACCACCTCGACCAGCTTCTCGAAGACGGACCTCGATCGCACGCAGGCCGGCGAGGCAGGCTACGGCTACCTGCCGCGCGCCGCCTACGTCGCCGCGGGCTCGCCGACGTTCAACTTCGCCAACGGCATGGGCTTCATCTGCTCCGGCTTCGTGCCGGCGGGGCCCTGCTCTCCCAACCCTGCCGCCAACGCGCCGCTGTTCAACCAGGTGCGCGGCGCCAGCTTCAACACCTTCTTCAACACCCAGGGGCTCGACCAGGACTACTGGTCGAGCGAGCTGCGGTTCCAGGGCCCCCGTGAGTCGCGGCTGCGCTGGCTCGGCGGCCTGTTCTACTTCCGCAGCAAGAACGACGACACCACGGGCGTCGGCATCGACGCCAGCGAGGCCGTGCGCACGCTCGGCCTGCCGCTGTCGCAGATCCAGTTCGTGCTGCTCGACAGCGGCGGCGTGATCCCGGGCCTCGCGCCGCGGGGCTACGCGGTGGCCTTCCCGCCGCCGGCCTTCCCGCCGCAGGCGGCCTTCCTCAACGGCCCTGGCACGGCGGTGGTCACCTACACGCCGCTCGTCAACGTGCAGGAGTCGGTGTTCGGCTCGCTCGAGTACGACTTCACCGACAAGCTGACCGGCACCTTCGAGCTGCGCTACACCAACGAAGAGCAGGACCTGGACAACGTCTTCGACATCTACTTCGGCGGTCGCGGGCGCTTCACCTCGTCGTCGAGCTTCACCGATCCGCGCTTCACGGTGCGCTACGAGGCGAGCGAGGACCTGATGATCTACGGCTCTGCCGCGCGCGGCACCCGCTCCGGCGGCATCAACGCGCTGATCACCGATCCGGCATTCATCAATTTCGACCCGGAGACCAACAACACCTACGAGCTCGGCATCAAGTCGGCGCTCGCCGGCGGCCGCATCCAGCTGAACGCGTCGGTGTTCCAGATCGACTGGAAGGACGCCCAGTTCCGCCAGACGGCGCCGAGCAGCACCGGCACGGGCACGCTCGTGACCGCGACGCTGAACGTCGGCGAGGTCGAGAGCCGCGGTGCGGAGATCTCGCTCGCGGCGCGGCTGACCGAGAGCTGGAGGATCGACGCGGCGGTCGGTTACTCCGACCCGAAGTTCGGCGACGACACCTTCGCCGCCTCGCTCGAGCCGCTGTGTCGCCCGATGCTTCCCGGCACCGCCACCGCGGTGCCGCAGATACCGGTGAACTGCGTGGCGCGCAGCATCGGCGGCATCTCGCGCACCCAGCCGAAGATCAGCGGCCTGCAGCTGCCCCGCACCTCCAAGGTGACCAGCAACGTCGGCATCGAGTACTCGCACAAGGTGCTCACCGACGCGGCCATCGTGGCCCGCCTGGACGCGTCCTACCGCTCCAAGCAGTACGCCGACTTCATCAACGCCAGCTGGGCGCCGGGCCGGACCATCGCGAACTTCCGCCTCGGCCTCGAGCGCGAGAACTACGACATCAACCTCTGGATCGAGAACCTGACGGACCAGGATGCCCCCGAGCAGCTGAACCAGGCGGGCCAGACCAACCTGGCGGGTTCGGCGGGCTTCACCTCGGTCAGCATCCTGCCGGTGCAGCGCCGCTACGGCATCACGGCGCGCTACCGCTTCCAGCCCCGCCAGCGTCTGTAGTCCGTCGGCCCCGGAGAGGAGAACCCGTGAAGTCCCAGCACGTTCCGGTGTACCGGCCACCTGCCGCACGCGCGAGACGCATGGCGAGGGCGACCGGATGGCTCGCCCGCACGCTGCTCGGCCTCGTGTCCATCGTCTTCGCGGCATCGGGCCCGGCGCGAGCCGCGGATGGCGGGGTGCTCGTCCTCGGCGGGACCGGGCAGCTCGGGGCGGAGGTCGTCAGGTCGCTGGCCGCGGCAGGCGAGCGGGTCTCGGTGCTGGCGCGCCCGACGTCCAGCCGTGCGCGGCTCGACGGGCTGCCGGTGACCTTCGTGAGCGGCGACATGCTGTCCGATGCGGACATGAAGCGGGTCTTCGAGGCCCGGTCGTATCGCGTCGTCGTGGACGCGTCGAACGCGCCGTTCGATGCGCCGCAGGACTTCTACGAGAAGAGCCAGCGGATCGTCGCCCGGTGGGCCGCCGCGAGCGGCGTCCGCCAGCTGATCCTGCACGGGGCGATCGGCGCCGGCGACAGCGCCGCCCTGATCGACGTCGGCAAGGCGATGGAGGTCCAGCGCAAGGCGATCGAGTCGAAGACCGTCGCCGAGGGCATCCTGGTCGCCAGCGGCGTGCCGTACACCATCATCCGCCACCTGACGCTGCTGCCCGTGCAGTTCAGGGAGTCGGGCCAGGCGCGGCTGTCGACGGACCGCACCGTCGTCGGCGCCGTCACGCGGGACGGGCTCGCCCGCCTGACCCGCGACTGCCTGGACAACCCGCGTTGCATGAACGTGATCTTCCACGCCGTCGACGAACAGCTGGTCGTGCCCGATCGCGTGCTCGAGAACTGGAAGAAGATCGTCAAGCCGGAGTACATGCCGAAGACGGGCCGGCGCTGACGGATCGGCAGGCGCGCCCTGCGGCCCTGGCCACAGCCCGCGGGCCGCATCACCTGCGACCGAGGCCACGGCCGATCGCGGGCCACTCGCCTTCAGAGCGAGTAGAGATCCAGCGCCCCGGACAGGCGCGTCCGGCAGCGCTCCACCTGTGCCGCATCGCCGGCTTCGACCGCGCGCTGCAGGTAGGGTGCGTAGTTGAGCAGGTTCAGGGCCTTCAGGTGCGGGGCGATCTCGGCCAGTCGCGCCACATCGAGCCCGTAGCCGGCCAGGTAGGCGTGCTTCTCGTCGATCGACAGGTCGTGCAGCGCGAGCGAGGTGTCCCAGAAAGGCGCGGCGTTCGAGGTGGCGAACTCCCAGTCGATCAGCGCGGTGATCCTTCCCTCGCGCGTCGCGAGCACGTTCTTGAGCCGCAGGTCGCCGTGGTTCAGGCGCGGCTCGCCGGCGAGCCCGCCGATCTCCTGGAGACGCTCGCGCATGCGCGCCAGCCGGTCCTCGTCCACGCCGCCGTGCTCGGCCAGGGTCTCGAGCCGTGCCTCGAGCGCGAGCTCGCGCCCGAGGTAGGCATCCCAGGTCTCGCAGCGCGACAGCTGGTTGTGCGACCAGTCGAAGGTGCTGCCGAAGCCATGGGTCGCGACCCGGTGTATGCGCGCGGCCAGCGCACCGAGCTGCTCCAGCAGCTCCATCCGCTGCGGGTGCCGGGTCGCCTCCTCGCCGCGTGCGAGGTTCGAGACCATGTAGACGAAGGGCCCGGGCTGGTTACCGACCTCGAGCACCTGCGGCACCGGCACGCCCGCCTCGCGCGCCTGGGCGATCGCCCACTGTTCCTTCTGGAAGTCGTGGATCTTCGCCGGGTCGAGCGACAGCCGGACGATGAACGTGCCTTCCGGGTGCGCGACCTCGTAGACGTGGTTGGTCGCGCCGCCGCCGCGGGCGCAGACGCGGTATGCGCCGTCGCCGAGATGGTGGGAGATGATCCGGCGCGCCGCGGCGCGCGCACGGCGCGCCTCGCCGTCCGGGCGACCGTTCATGCCTGGGCGGCCGGCCGGTGCAGGTCGGCCAGCCGGAACAGCAGCTCGCCGAGCTCGAGCGAGCTGCCCACCCGCAGCGTGTGGCGCCGCCCGTGGAACGGCAGGTCGAGCTCGCCGACCTGCACGGCGAGGCCGACGCCGTCGAGGAAGTTGTCCATCGGCGTGTCGCCGGCACCGACCGACTCGGCGAGCTCGACGCCGAGCAGCCCGGCGACGACGCGCGCGCCGTGCAGCTTGTCCACGCCCGGTGCGGTGTGGAAGCGCCGCGGCTGCACGTGCTGGTAGGCCATCAGCCGCCCCGCCTCCGCCTCGACCAGCAGCAGCAGCATGCACAGTTCACGTGCCAGCAAGCGCTCGCGCAGCTCCCGCAGCGGGGCCGCGAACACCTCGGAGGCGCTCCGGTAGCGTTCGCGCAAGGCCGGGACGCGCGCGGGGTCGGGCGTCCAGACGATCTCGCCCGCCCGCCAGTCGCGAGGGTAGTGGAACAGCGCGAGGTCCTCGATACCCGCGGCGAGCAGCGTGGAAACGTCGTCCAGCACCGCCCGCACCTGTGCCGTCGCCAGCGGGAAGGCCAGCGCCTCCTCGAACTCGATCTCGCCCGCAGGCGTCTCGTGCAGGTGGCCCACGAGGCTGCCGTTCAGCGACACGAGCGGCAGCGGCGCACGGGTGATCGAGTACCACTCGCGGCCGAAGGTGCGGATCACGTTCAGCGGGAAGCGCAGCGTGTTGATCACGATCGGCCGGGCCAGGGCGTGGACCTGCCCGAGGCCGTGGCTGACCGTCTTCGGGATCACGACGCGGCCGGCGTCCTCGTGCACGGCGGTGCCGTCGAGGTCGGTGATCACGGCGCCGCGCTGCGCGAACGCCGATTCGCGGACGAAGCGGTGCAGGAGGTCGGCAGGGTCCGGTGTCGACATCGGGCCTCGGGCGGTCGGGGCGGGAGCGCCGACGATGCCGTGCCGTGCCGGAGCGCCGTCGTCAGCGACGACCGCATCCGCGTGTCATCCAGCGTGCGAACGACGATCGATGCGCCGCCCGTGTCACCGATGGGGACGGAGATGCGTCACGTCACGGGCGGCGGACGAGGCCACCGGCCGGCGCGGCTCGGGGACACCGGTCCCGGGGCTCAGCGCTGCGGCGCGCCGAGCGGACAGGCGGCCGGCTCCGGCCGCAGCGCGAGGTAGAGCGCGAGACCCGCGAGCCCGATGCCGAGCAGCGCGGTCGTCGCCGAGAAGCCGGCCAGCCACACGGTGACGAGGTACCCGAAGGCGATGGTGCCGATGCATTGCCATTTCGCGAGTCGCGTCATCGAGCGTCGCTCCTGCCACAGGCGCAGGCCCGGCCCGAAGCGCGGATGCTCAAGCAGGCGCTCGCGCAGATCGGGTGCGCCCTTGCCATACGCCCAGAGCCCGACCAGCAGGAACACGGTGGTGGGCAGCAGCGGCACGAACGCGTTGAAGAGGCCGATCGCCACGCTCAGCGTGCCGAAGGCGCGCCACAGGCGCGCGGTTCGGGAGCCGGGATCGGGGGGGTGTTCCATGGAGCCCATTCACGCACGGCGGGGGCCGCGGCACAACAACGCTCGTCGGTCGCTGCCGCGGCGCGCCGGTGACG
>JALORN010000073.1 GCA_025458905.1 Steroidobacteraceae bacterium | reverse complement strand
CGCGGTCGTGCACGTCGAGATGGTGCCGGGCGACCAGGTCGACGTGACCGTCGCCGCCAAGGGCGGCGGCTCGGAGAACAAGTCGAAGTTCGTGATGCTCAATCCGTCCGACTCGATCGTCGACTGGGTCGTGAAGACCGTGCCGCTGATGGGTGCCGGCTGGTGCCCGCCGGGCATGCTCGGCATCGGCATCGGCGGCACCGCCGAGAAGGCCATGGTCATGGCCAAGGAAGCGCTGATGGAGCCGATCGACATGGCGGAGCTGAAGGCTCGCGGGCCGCGCTCGCCGCTGGAGGAACTGCGCATCGAGCTGCACGACAAGGTCAACGCTCTCGGGATCGGCGCGCAGGGCCTCGGCGGCCTTTCCACCGTGCTCGACGTCAAGATCATCGACTGCCCGACGCATGCCGCGTCGAAACCGGTGGCGATGATCCCGAACTGCGCGGCGACGCGCCACTTGCACTTCACGCTCGACGGCACGGGACCTGCGAAGCTCGAACCGCCGGACCTCGCTCAGTGGCCGAGGATCGACTGGGCGCCGTCGGCGGAGTCGCGGCGGGTGAACCTCGACACGCTGACGCCTGCCGAGGTCGCGAGCTGGAAGCCTGGCGAGCGGCTGCTGCTGAACGGCCGGATGCTGACCGGCCGCGATGCCGCCCACAAGCGCATCCAGGACCTGCTCGCGAGCGGCCAGGGTCTGCCCGAGGGCGTCGACTTCCGCAACCGCGTGATCTACTACGTCGGCCCCGTAGACCCAGTGCGCGACGAGGTGGTCGGACCGGCGGGCCCGACGACCGCCACGCGCATGGACAAGTTCACGGAGATGATGCTCGCGCAGACCGGCCTCATCGCGATGGTCGGCAAGGCGGAGCGCGGCCCGGTCGCGATCGAGGCAATCCGCCGGCACAAGGCGGCGTACCTGATGGCCGTGGGCGGCGCGGCTTACCTGGTCTCGAAGGCGATCAAGGGTTCGCGCGTGGTCGCCTTCCAGGACCTCGGCATGGAGGCGATCTACGAGTTCGAGGTGCGCGACATGCCGGTCACGGTGGCGGTCGACTCGCAGGGCACGTCGGTGCACCAGAGCGGCCCGGAGCAATGGAGCAAGGTGATCGCGGCCAAGATCCCCGTGCGTGCGCGCTGAGGCACGGCGCGCCGCGTCCCGGCAGGCTCGGCAGGGCCCGCCGGGCGATGAGCCCCGGGCATCTGCCATGGAGTTTTCGTCGCCCGGGCGTTGCGGCGTTCGTGAATCCTTGCAGGCGCTACGGGTCCCGACCGGCGGGGCCATTCTTCATCCACCGGCTTGGAGCTCGCCATGGCAGAGACCTTCGTCGTCCCGCAGTCGCTGATCGACACCTACGCCCGCGAGGGCGCGGTGTTGATCCCGCAGCCGTTCGGCGCGCACTGGATCGATGGCATGATCGAGCGCGTCGAGCGCATCGTCCACGACTGGGAGGCCGGCTCGCAGGCCTTCCCGGTGATGCGGCGCAACGGCGCGATGGGCATCCAGAACGTGATCCTGCGCGACCCGTTCTTCCGCAGGTGGGCCACGGGCTCGCCGGTCGCCTCGATCGTCGCCCAGGTCACGGGCTCGCGGCGGGTGCGCTTCTACTTCGACAACTTCTTCATCAAGGAAGGCCGCGGCGAGGAGAACGGCACGCAGCTGCACCACGACGTGCCCGCGTTCGGCTTCCAGGGCACGCAGCTGCCGTCTTTCTGGCTGGCGCTGACGGACGTCGACATGGACAACGCGCCACTCGTCACCTACGCCGGCTCGCAGGGCGACTTCCGCCATCGCTTCCGCTCGCCCGCGCAGAAGCCGGGCCTGCCGCTGCTGCCGGGCTACCGCGAGCCGCGCGAGATCCCCGACTACCTCGCCGAGGGCGGCTACGAGAAGCGCATCCACGTCGCGCGCAAGGGCGACGTCATCATGGTGAATCCCTACACGATCCACGCCTCGCTGCACCAGCCTTCCGACGGGCAGGCGCGGCTGCGCATCGGCTTCTCGTCGCGCTGGCTAGGCGACGACGTGACGTGGCAGGGCAGCCTCTATCACGAGGTCGAGGCCTCGACCCATCCACGCCCGCTCGCCCCGGGCGAGGCGCCGCCCGACGACTGGTTCCCGGTGGTCTGGGATCGTGACCTGGGGCCCGTCGCGGAACGGACCGGCCGCTTCACGACGCACGTCACGCTCGAGCCCAGGAAGGGCTACCACACGACTCTCGAAGGCGATCGGCCCAGGCCGGCCTGACGGGTGCGCGCGGCGACGCCGCGCGACTCAGCCGAACGGGTGCCGCAGCACGATCGTGTGGTCGCGGTCCGCGCCGGTCGAGATGACGTCGATCGGCACGCCGGCAAGTGCCTCGATGCGCGCGAGGTAGGCCCGGGCGTTGGCGGGCAGCGACTCGATGCGGCTGATGCCGACCGTCGACTCCTTCCAGCCCGCCAGTTCCTCGTAGACCGGTTCCACCTCGGAGAACGCATCGACCGTCATCGGCGGTTCGGCGAGCCGCTCCGTGCCGCGCCGGTAGCCGACGCAGACGCGGATGGTGTCGAGGCCGTCGAGCACGTCGAGCTTGGTCATGCAGAGGCCGGTGACGCTCGAGTGGATGATGGAGCGGCGCAGCGCCACGGCGTCGAACCAGCCGCAGCGCCGCCGCCGGCCGGTGACCGCGCCGAACTCGTGGCCGACGCGCTGCAAGTACTCGCCGGTCTCGTCGAACAACTCGGTAGGGAACGGGCCCGCGCCGACGCGCGTGGTGTAGGCCTTCACGATGCCGAGGACATAGTCGAAGCTGCGCGGCCCGAGACCGGTGCCGGTACCGGCGAAGCCAGCGGTGGTGTTCGACGAGGTGACGTAGGGATAGGTGCCGAGGTCGACGTCCAGCATGGCGCCCTGGGCGCCCTCGAACATGACGTCGGCGCCCGCGTCGCGCAATCGCTGCAGCGCACCGGTGACGTCGACCACCAGCGGCCGCAGCCGCTCGGCGAACGCGAGGTGCTCGTCGAGGGTGCGCTGGAAATCGACCGGCGGCAGCCTGAAGTAGTGCTGCAGCGTGAAGTTGTGGAAGTCGAGGATCTCGCCGAGCTTGGCCGCGAAGCGCTCGCGGTGGAACAGGTCGGCGACGCGCACGGCCCGGCGGGCGACCTTGTCCTCGTACGCCGGGCCGATGCCACGGCCGGTGGTGCCGATGGCGTTCGCGCCGCGCGCCTTCTCGCGCGCATGGTCGAGCGCCACGTGCGACTGCAGGATCAGCGGGCAGCTCGGCGAGACCCGCAGCCGCTCGAGCGCGGGGACGCCCCGGTCGAGCAGCATCTGCGCCTCGCGGAACAACGCCTCGAGCGACAGCACCACGCCGTTGCCGATGTAGCAGGTGACCTGCGGGCGCAGGATGCCCGACGGGATCAGGGAGAGCACGGTCTTCTCGCCGCCGATCACGAGCGTGTGGCCCGCGTTGTGGCCACCCTGGAAGCGGGCGACCGCCGCGGCCCGCTCGGTCAGCAGGTCGACGATCTTCCCCTTGCCCTCATCACCCCACTGGGTGCCGATGACGACGACGAACTTGCCCATGGTCACGCCCTGACGAATGCGAGCAACGCGAGGCCGACGGCGATGCTGCCGAGGCCGGCGATGCGAAGCTGGGAGTCCGGCACCTGGATCAGCTGCAGCAGGGCGCGCTTCATCCTGGCAGGGTCGAGGAAGGGGACGATGCCTTCGAGCACGAGGAACAGCGCCAGCGCGGCGAGCAGGTCGGACCACTCGAACATGCAGCGACAGGCGGCCCGCTCAGCGCGAGCGGCCACCCGCATCGCGCAGATAACGGAAGAACTCGCTGTCGGGCGAGACGACCATGACGTCGCCGTCCTTGCCGAGGGAGTTCTTGTAGGCCTGGAGGCTGCGGTAGAAGGCGTAGAACTCGGGGTTCTTGTTGTAGGCGCCGGAGTAGACCGCGGCAGCCTGCGAATCGGCCTCGCCGCGGATCTTCAGCGAGTCGCGCGCCGCAGCCGAGAGGATCTCGGTGCGCTTGCGATCGGCCTCGGCGCGGATCCGCAGGGCGTCCTTCTCGCCCTCGCTGCGCAGCTGGCGCGCCAGCCGCTCGAAGCTCTGCTGCATGCTGGCATACACGCGGTTGGCGACGTCCTCCGGCAGGTCGATGCGCTGCACGCGCACGTCGATCAGCTCGAGCCCGAGCTCCTGCACGGCCTTGTCCGCCCGGCCGAACATCGCGCCGGTGAAGGCGGTACGCTCGGCCGAGACGATTTCCTGCAGGGTGCGCTGGGCGACCGCGTTCTTGATGCCGTCCTTGACGATGTCCGACAGGCGCTGGGTGGCGGCGCCCTCGTTGTTGCCGAAGGCCTGGAAATAGCGGCCGGCATCGCGGATGCGCCACTTCACGTAGTAGTCGACGATCAGTCCGCGGTTCTCGTTGGTGAGGAAGGTCTCGCCCTGGAAGCTCTGCGAGACGATGCGGCGCTCGAACTTCAGCACCGTGTCGATCGGCGTCTTGAAGTGCAGGCCAGGCGCGTAGTTGGCCTGGACGATCTCGCGGAACTGGGTGCGGATCGCGAGCTCGTTCTCGCCCACCGTGAACACGCAGGTGCTGGCGAGGATCAGCAGCAGGACCAGCGGCACCGCGATCGGGAAACCTCGGGACATCAGCGCTCTCCTCGCTGGCGCGAATCCTGGGCCTGCGACTCCTCCGGCGTGGGCCGCTGCGCCGAGACGGTCGCCTCGTTCTCGCGCGACACTGCGCCACGCTCCACCAGCTTGTCGAGCGGCAGGTAGAGCATCTGGCCGTTGCCGCCCTTGGTGTCGACGATCACCTTGCGCGAGCGGGTCATCACGCTCTCGACCGCGTCGATGTAGAGCCGCTCGCGGGTGACGCGCGGCGACTTCTCGTAGGCTGCCACCAGCTGGTCGAAGCGGGCCGCCTCGCCCTCGGCGATCGCGACCACCTGGGCCCGGTAGCCCTCGGCCTCCTGGATCTGCCGCAGCGCCGCGCCCTCGGCGACCGGCAGGATGCCGCTGGCGTAGGCCTCGGCCTCCTTGGTCAGGCGCTCCTTGTCGGCGATCGCCTTGTTGGCGTCACGCTGCGACGGCACGACGGCCTCGGGCACCTGCACGTCCGTCAGGTTGACGCTGGTGACGGCAATTCCCGTGTTGTACTGGTCGAGCGTGCGCTGGATCAGCTCGCGGGTGCGGGTCGTCACCTGCTCGCGGTTGGACACGAAGATGGTCTCGAGGTTGCTGCGCCCGACGACCTCGCGGATCGCGCTCTCGCTGACCTCGCGCAGGGTCTGCTCGGGCTGCTTGACCTGGAACAGGAACCGCGCCGGGTCGCGCAGCTGGTACTGGACGGCGAGCGCCATGTCGATCAGGTTGAGGTCCTGGGTCAGCACCCGGGCCTTGTACTCGACGCTGCTGACCTGCTGGGTGTTGACCATGGTCACCCGCTCCAACGGCCAGAAGTGCCACCCGAGACCCGGCTCGCGGATCGAGACGAACGCCCCGAAGCGCTGCACCACGCCGCGCTCGGCCTGCGCCACCGTGAAGAAACACATGTAGGTCCAGATCGCGACCGCGATGGCGACCCCGGCGAGCACGGTCAGCTTGTCGGGGCCGCCCGCGTCGTCGCCGCCGCCGGCACCGCCCTGGCCGCCCGGCCCGCCGCCGCCCTTCACGAGCGCCTCCAGCTTGCGCTGGAAGTTCCTGAAGGCTTCGTCGACGTTGCGGCCGTCCTTCGCAGGGCGCTTGCCCCAGGGGTTGTTGCCGCTACCGCCAGGTTGGTTCCATGCCATAGGTGATGGGTTGCGCCGGGAGAAAGGAGTCAGGAGGCGCGCAGAGCGCCGGATTGTAGGTAGCCATCGCCGGGCGCACAAGTTTGCACCGGGGCCGGCAGCTCGGACACTTCGACCCCGGCCATGCGGGCGAGTTCGAGCTGCTGCGCCTCCGGCAACGCGGCCACCAGCTCGAGCGTGCCATCGGGCGCGGTGCGCTCCTCGCGGACCACGCCCGAGGCGAACAGCCGCGCGCGCAGCGCCCCGGCGCGCGCCGGCTCGATGCGCAGGCGCACCGGGCGCGCGAAGCGCGACAGGCGCTCGGCGATCGCCTGCAGCAGCAGCGCGAGACCCTCGCGCTTCGCGGCCGAGACCCACACCGCCACGGGCTGGCCGGCGGCGTCGCGCTCGAGCTGCGGCGCAGCCCCGAGGCGGTCGATCTTGTTGTACACGCGGACCTGCGGCAGCGTGCCCGCGCCGACCTCCTCCAGCACCGAGTTGACCTGGTCGATGCGCTCGTCGCGCCGCGGGTCGCTGGCGTCGATCACGTGCAGCAGGAGCGTCGCCTCACGTGCCTCGGTCAGCGTCGACTGGAAGGCCGCAACCAGCTCGTGGGGCAGCTCGCGGATGAACCCGACCGTATCGGCGACGACGACCGGGCTGCCGCCGGGCAGCACCACGCGCCGCACCAGCGGGTCGAGCGTCGCGAACAGCTGGTCCGCGACGTAGGCATCGGCGCCGGTCAGCGCGCGGAACAGCGTCGACTTCCCGGCGTTGGTGTAGCCGACCAGGGCGACCGAGGGGATGGGGATCTCGACGCGCCGCTGGCGCCCGGTCTCGCGCTGCTGCTTGAGCTTCTCGAGGCGTCGCGTCAGCACGCGCACGCGCTCGCCGAGCAGCCGGCGGTCGGTCTCGAGCTGGGTCTCACCCGGGCCGCGCAGGCCGATGCCGCCCTTCTGGCGCTCGAGGTGGGTCCAGCCCCGCACCAGGCGGCTGGCGATGTGCCGCAACTGCGCGAGCTCGACCTCGAGCTTGCCTTCGTGGCTGCGGGCGCGCTGCGCGAAGATGTCGAGGATCAAGGCGTTGCGGTCGAGCACGCGGCGGCCGACGAGCTTCTCGAGGTTGCGTTCCTGGCTCGGCGAGAGCGCATGGTCGACGAGCACCACGTCGCCGCCGGTGTCGGCGACGACCTGGCGGATCTCCTCGGCCTTGCCGCTGCCGACGAAGAACCTGGGTTCGGGGCGGTCGCGACGCCCCGTCACGGTGGCGACCGGCTCCACGCCGGCGGACTCCGCGAGTTGCGCGAACTCGTCGAGGTCTTCCTGCTCGACCGGGCCGCCCAGGCCCACGCGAACCAGAACCGCTCGCTCGCCGCCGCGGGGTCTCTCGAACACCCGCCGTTACCCCGGGGCCGCCGTCTGCGCCATCAGTCCGCCGCGGCTTCCGTGGCGCCCGCCGCTTCCTCGGCCGAGGGGACGCGGACGTTGCGCGCGGGCACGACCGTGGAGATCGCGTGCTTGTAGACCATCTGGCTGACGCTGTTCTTCAGGAGGACGACGAACTGGTCGAACGAATCGATCTGCCCCTGCAACTTGATCCCGTTGACGAGGTAGATCGAGACGGGAACGCGTTCCTTGCGGAGCTGGTTGAGGAACGGATCCTGAAGCGACTGACCCTTGGCCATCGATTTCTCCTTGTTCTTTCGTCGTTGGTTTTCTTCGCGCCGTCGCTTTTGCCTTCCGTGGCGGGCGACTTCAGCAAGCGGACTCCACCCGGAGTCTTGACATCCCGGATGTTATCACGTCAGCCCGGGCCCGGGCCACGTTGACGTAACGCGCCGAGGACGGCCTCGAGCCACTGTTCGCGCGTTCCGGGACGCATTGGATCGACGCACTGCCAGCCGCCGTCGGCGCGTATCCAGGTGAGCTGGCGGCGCGCGAGCTGCCGCGTGGCGGCCTTGGCGCGCTCGACCGCCGTGGCGCGGTCGGTGCGGCCGACGACGCAGTCCCAGAGTTGTCGGTAACCGACCGCACGCAGCGACGGCGTCTGCTCGCCGAGGTCGCCTCGCGCATGCAGGGCGCGCACCTCCTCCAGGAAGCCACCGGCCAGCATCGCCTCGAAGCGCGCCTCGATGCGCCGCGCGAGCTCGGCACGGTCCGAGGGCACCAGGGCCCAGCGCGCGAGCCTGAGCCCATGGACCGGCGCGGTGCCGCGCTGCCAGTCGGAGATCGGGCGGCCGCTCGACTGCAGCACCTCGAGTGCGCGCTGGATGCGCTGCGCATCGTTGGGGTGGATGCGACGCGCCGCCTCGGGGTCGCGTGCAGCGAGTTCGGCGTGCAGCGCCGGCCACCCGAGCTGCAGCGCCCGGGCGTCGATCGCACGCCGGATCCGCGGCTCGGCGGTCGGCAGCGCCGCCAGGCCATGTACGAGGGCCCTGAAATAGAGCATCGTGCCACCGACCAGCAGCGGCAGGCGACCGCGCGCGCGGATCGCGCGGATCGCCGCCAGCGCATCGGCGACGAACTCCCCGGCGCTGTAGGCCTCGGCAGGGTCGCGGATGTCGAGCAGGTGATGCGGGACGCGGGTGCGTACCTCGGGGCCCGGCTTGGCGGAGCCGACGTCGAAGCCGCGGTAGACCTGGGCCGAGTCGACGCTGACGACCTCGAGCGGGACGCGCTCGGCGAGCGCCAGCGCCCAGTCGGTCTTGCCGCTCGCGGTGGGGCCGGCGAGCAGCACGGCCTCGGGCGGCGCGCCGCCCGCGTTCATCGACCGCGCAGGAACAGCTGGTCGAGCTGGGCGAGGGAGAGCACCGTCCAGGTCGGGCGGCCGTGATTGCACTGCCCCGCGCGCTCGGTCTGCTCCATCTGCCGCAGCAGCGCATTCATCTCGGCCAGCCCCAGCCGGCGCCCGGCGTGGATGGCGCTGCGGCAGGCGAGGCTCCCGAGCAGGCGATGGGCCGTCGCCTCGAGGTGATGGGCCCCCTCCTCCGCCAGCACGTCGCCTACCACCGCACGCACCAGTGCCGCGACGTCTTCCCGGGCAAGCATCGCCGGCACGCTGCGCACCGCGATGCGGCCGGGCGCCAGCATGTCGAGCTCGAAGCCGGCGGCGGCGAAGTCCGCCGCCACGGCCTCGAGCGCCTCGGCCTCGTGCGGGCCGAGCTCGACCACCAGGGGCTCGAGCAGCGACTGGGATGCGGGTCGCGTGCCGAACTCCCGCTTGAGCTTCTCGTACAGCACGCGTTCGTGGGCTGCATGGGCATCGACCAGCACCAGGCCCTGCGCGTTCTGGGCGAGCACGTAGATGCCGTGCAGCTGGGCGATCGCCGTTCCGAGCCCGTCGGCGGGCAGGGGCGCGGGGGCCGCGGGCGCCGCCGCCATCGCTTCGGCCACCGCCCAGGGCGTCGCCAACCAGGCAGTCTCGGTGAACCGCTCGGGCGGACTGCGCCCCATCCACGCCCCAGATCCCGGGTCCGACGAGCTCCGCGAGCCCGTCGCTGCCTCGTCGGCCCACGCCAGCGCGAGCGCCCCCGCGCCAGCTGCCGCGGGGCCGGCGCCCTGCGCGGCGCCAGGCGGCCCATGATCGCTCGCGGCGCGGGGTGCCCGGGCCTCGGCGACGGCGAGCTGCGCGGCGACTGCGGCGGCCGGAAGGCGCGCACCTGCCGGTACACCGAGCGTCCGCGAGACCGCACGCATCACGAAGTCGTGGACCTGCCGGCCGTCGCGGAAGCGCACCTCGAGCTTCTGCGGATGGGCATTGACGTCGACCAGTTGCGGATCGAGCTCGAGGTGCAGGAGATACGCCGGCTGGCGGCCGTGGTAGAGCACGTCGCGGTAGCCGAGCCGCGCCGCGCTCGCGAGCAGGCGGTCGCGCACGGTGCGGCCGTTGACGTAGAAGAACTGCTGATCGCTCTGGGCGCGCGCGGCCTCCGGTTGCCCGACCCACCCTGCGAGCCGCACCGGGCCGGCCTCGTGCCGCAGCTCGAGGCAAGAAGCGGCGAACTCGCGGCCCATCACCGTCGCGATGCGCTCGCGCTGCGCGGCTGCGCCGTCGGCGACCGGCACGTCGAGCAGCACCCGGCTGCCGCTGCGCAGCCGGATCGCGACGTCGAAACGCGCCAGCGCGAAGCGCTCGACGATGCGCACGACGTGCGACAGCTCCGTGCCCTCGCTGCGCAGGAACTTGCGGCGCGCCGGCACGTTGAAGAACAGCTCGCGGACCTCGACGAGCGTGCCGTCCGGCTGGGCGGAGGGGATCGGCCCGGACACGACGCCACCGTCCACGGTGATCTCGGCGCCCCGCGCCGCGCCGCGGGGCCGCGAGGCGATCCGCAGCCGCGCGACCGAGCCGATCGAGGGCAACGCCTCGCCGCGGAAGCCGAGGCTGCGGACCGCGGCGAGGTCCCCGAGCGTGGCGATCTTGCTGGTGGCGTGCCGCTGGACCGCGAGCCCGAGCTCAGCGGCGTCGATGCCGCGCCCGTCGTCGCGCACCCGCACCAGCGCGATGCCGCCGCCCTCGACGTCGACCTGGAGGCGCTGCGCGCCGGCGTCGAGGCTGTTCTCGACCAGTTCCTTGACGATCGACGCGGGTCGCTCGACCACCTCGCCGGCGGCGATCTGGTCGACGAGTTCCGAGGGCAGCAAGCGGATGGGCATGGCGGCTCGCGGGCGGACCGCGCCCGGGCCGGCAAGTCTAAAGGATGGCCGGCGGGGACGCCTGCAGGCAGCGCCCGCAGGCACCGGCGTCCCCGGGTGCGACGCTCTCAGCGCAGCGTGCGCGCCGGCGATGCCGCCTGGGCCGTCGGCGACGGCGCACGACGCGCCAGCGCGAAGCGGGTGCCCTCGGGCGGATGGTCCTGGAAGTAGTCGTGCACGCCGCGGAAGATCGCCTCGGCGAGCCGCGCCCGCCGCTCGGACTGGCGCAGCATCCGCTCGTCGGCGGCGTTGGAGATGTAGGCGGTCTCGACCAGCATCGAGGGGATGTCGGGCGACTTCAGCACGACGAATCCCGCCTGCTGCACGCGCGGTTTGCGTACCACGCCGACGCGATCGATGGAGCGCAGCACGCGCTCGGCCGCCTGCATGCTCGAGGCGATGTTGGCCGAATTCGACAGGTCGAGCAGCACCGAGGCGAGCATGTCGTCCTTGTCGTCGAGCGACACGCCGCCCTTGAGGTCGGCCGCGTTCTCGCGCTCGGCGAGCCAGCGTGCCTGCTCGTCGCTCGCGCCCTTCTCGGAGAGCACGTAGACCGAGGCACCGGAGACGCCCCGGTCGACCACCGAGTCGGCGTGGATCGAGACGAACATGTCGGCCTTGGCGTCGCGCGCGCGCTTGATGCGCTGGCGCAGCGTCAGGAAGTGATCACCCTGGCGGGTCAGCACGGCGCGCATTCCGGGCTCGCGATCGATCCGCGCCGCGACCTCGCGGGCGATCTCCAGCACCACGTCCTTCTCGCGCGTGCCGCCGCGGCCGATCGCACCCGGGTCCTGGCCACCGTGACCCGCGTCGACTGCCACGATCACCGGCCGGCCGGTCGGCGCCGGGGCATGCGCCGCGCGCACGCGCGGGGTCGGCGTGCCGGTCTCCCCGGCCTCTCCCGCCTGGGCCGTCGACGACGGGGACGCGGCCGCCGCCGTGGACCCGCCCGGGGGCCCGAGGTCCAGGATCAGCCGGGGCGGATTGCGCTCGTCGGCGTCGACCGGCAGCGCGCGGGCCGTGGTGCCTTCGGGCAACTCGACGACCAGGCGCAATGCGCCGTCGGGCCGTGGCGCTGCGCGCAGTCCGCGGGCGAGACCCGCCGGCGCGGGCAGGCTGCGACCGGGCGCGAGCCGCGCCTGCTCGATGTCCAAAACTGCGCGGCGCGGCCCATCGAGCGTGAAGAAGCGGTAGCGCGGCGCCTCGGCGAACTGCAGCACGAGGCGCGTCGACTCACCGCCGCTCCAGAGATGCACGTCGCGGACCTGGTTGGCGGCGCGAGCCGGGCTGGCGACGCCGAGGGTGGACGACCCGCCGGCCAGGAGGACCAGGGCGAGCAGGATACGGCGGAGACCAAATTTCACTGGGATCAGTGACTTCCGGGCAGGAGCTGGCGCGTAATCTACGGTGAGGCCGGCCCGACTTCAAGCGCCGCGAGGTCGCCGAGGCGATCGAGCCAGGCGTCGCCCTGGGGCGAGACACCGACGGCAACGACGTGGTGGGTGGCACCCGCGACGGACAGCGACAGTGCGACGTCGCTGGCCGGCAGGGCCGAGCCGCCCTGCTCGGGCCATTCGATCAGCCACAGCGTGCCGCCGCGGTCGAACTCGTCGAGCGCCAGCGCCGCGAGCGCGCCGGGGCCCTCGAGGCGATAGAGATCGCCGTGCACCACCTCGTGTACCCCGGCTCGGTGACGCTCGACGAGGCTGTAGGTGGGCTGCGGATCGGCCCCTCGACGCCGAGCGCGCGCAGCAACCCCCGGACGAACGTGGTCTTGCCAGCGCCCAGGTCCCCGCTGAGCCCGACACGCAGCGCGCGCCGGGCGTCCGGCCGGAAGGCGGTGGCGAACCTCGCACCGAGCCGCAGCGTGTCGGCCTCCGACCGCGAGACGAACTCGCGACGCCGCGCTGCGGGCGTCGATCCGGCGCCCTCGCCGGCCGCGGCGTTCACTGCAGGTTGACCCAGTTCCGGATCTCCTGCGCGACCTCGCTCGCCAGCAGGCCGCGCTCGCCGTTGCGCGCCTCGGCGTCGCCGGCCATCGCGTGCGCCAACACGCCGACCCGCGTGGCGCACCACGGGTCGCCGACCTGGGCGACGATGCCCGCGATCGCCCCGGTCAGCACGTCGCCCATGCCCGGCGCGGCCATGCCGGGATTGCCGCGCTCGCAGATCGCGGCGACGCGGCCCGCGCCGCCCACCAGCGTCCCGGCGCCCTTGAGCACGACGATGCCGCCATAGCGGGCCACCAGCGCCTCGAGCGCCCCGAGGCGGTCGGACTGGACGGCGGCGGTGTCGCGGCCGAGCAGCCGGCCGGCCTCGCCCGGATGGGGCGTCAGCACCCAGTTGTCGCGCGCCGCGAGGCCCTGCTCGGCGAGCAGGTTCAGCGCATCGGCATCGACGATCACGGGCTTCGAGGTGACGAGCGCCCGCGCGAACACCGCACGCGCCCAGTCGCTGCGGCCGAGGCCGGGACCGACTGCGATCACGTCGGCGCGCGCCACGTGTTCGTCGACCGCGCGCGCATCCTCGAGCCCGTGCACGATGAGTTCGGGGCGGCCCCCGGCGACCGCCAGTGCCGATTCCGGCGCCGCCAGCACCGTCACGAGCCCCGCGCCGACGCGCAGTGCAGCCTCGCCCGCGAGCCGCGTCGCGCCCGGCATGCCGGCGCCGCTGCCGATCACCAGCACGCGGCCGAACGAGCCCTTGTGGGCCGCGCGCGGCCGGCGCGGCAAGGCGGCCGCGATCTCGCTCTCCAGCATGCGGTGCAGGCGCGGCACCAGCGAGTCGCGCCGTGGGGCCTCGACCTCGAGGTCGTCGAAGAACACCGTGCCGCAGTATTCGGGGCCATCGCCGAGGTACAGCCCGGTCTTCAGGCCGATGAAGGTGACCGTGCAGTCGGCACGCACCGCGACGCCCATCGGCAGCCCGGTGTCGCCCGAGAGGCCGGAAGGGATGTCGAGCGCGAACACCGGCCGGCCACAGGCGTTCACCGCCTCGATCGCCACGGCGAGGTCCGGGCGCACCGGCCCCTCGAGGCCGATCCCTAGGATCGCGTCGACGACCACGTCGCCCGCGGCGAGCGCCGCTGCATCGCCGAAGGGCTGCACCACGCCCGAGCTCGCGACGAAGTCCTGCCAGGCGCGGCGCGCATCGCCGCGCAGGCGTTGCGGATCCGCCGCGGCCAGCACCCGCACCTCGAGGCCCGCGGCCTGCGCGAAGCGCGCCAGCACGTAGCCGTCGCCGGCATTGTTGCCGGCGCCGCAGACGATCACGACCTGGTGCGCCATCGGCCAGCGCGTGCGCATCATCCGCAGGCTCGCCTCGCCGGCGCGCTTCATCAGCGTGTAGCCCGCGACGCCCCGCTCGCGGATCGCGTGCTCGTCGAGCTCGCGGACCTGCCGGGTGGAGTAGATCGCGGTGGGCAGGGCCATCGCTTCATTATACTGGCCGGCATTGCCCATGCCGGACTCCCCGCCCCCCGACCTCGAGGCGCTGCGACGCGAGCTCGGGCCCCTGGCCCAGGAGCTCGGTTTCGCGGCGCTCGGCGTCGCCGGCATCGACCTCGCGGCCGACGAGGCGCAGCTCGAGCGCTGGCTCGAGGCCGGGATGCACGGCGAGATGGACTACATGCAGCGCCACGGGCGGCGGCGCAGCCGTCCGGCCGAGCTCGTGCCCGGTACGCTGCGCGTGATCTCGGTACGGATGGACTACTGGCCGCCCGAGGCGGCCGATGCCGGCGCGGTGCTCGGCGACCCGCGCCTCGGCTACGTGTCGCGCTACGCGCTCGGACGTGACTACCACAAGGTGATGCGGCCGGCACTGCAGCGCCTCGCCGATCGCATGGCGGGGCGCATCGGGCCCTTCGGCTACCGGGTGTTCGTCGACTCGGCGCCGGTGCTCGAGAAGCCGCTGGCGCGCGACGCCGGGCTCGGCTGGATCGGCAAGCACACCAACCTGCTCGACCGGCACGACGGCTCGTGGTTCTTCCTCGGCGAAGTCTTCACCGACGTGCCGTTGCCCCTCGACGCGCCGGTCTCCGCACATTGCGGCACGTGCACGGCGTGCATCGACGTGTGCCCGACGCGCGCGATCGTCGCGCCTTACGAGCTCGACGCGCGGCGCTGCATCTCCTACCTCACGATCGAGCATGCC
>JALORN010000104.1 GCA_025458905.1 Steroidobacteraceae bacterium | reverse complement strand
GTTCACGCTGATCACGATCGTGGTCGGCGTCGCGAGCGCGCTGCTGCTGACCACGTTCCGCCGCCGGCCCGAGATCGGCATCATGCGCAGCTTCGGCATCTCGCAGCGCTTCGTGCTGTCGGTGTTCCTGCAGCAGGGCGCGCTGATCGGCGTGATCGGCTCGATCGTCGGCTGCGCGCTCGGCTGGGGCTTCAGCACGCTGCTGCTGAGCCTCACGGGCGCGGGCGGCCGGCCGCTGCCGGTGGATCCGGCCCTCGGCGAATACCAGGTGGCACTGCTGCTCGCGGCCGCCGCCAGCATCGCCGCCTCGATCTGGCCGGCGCGCGCTGCGTCGCGCATCGATCCCGTCGAGGCCATTTCCCAGTGAACGATTCCCGATGAACGACATCGTCGCCGGCAACGCCCGCGCGCCGCAGGAGGTGGGCATGGACGCTCCGCTGCTCGAGGTCCGCGACATCCGCAAGGTGTTCGTGGACAAGGATTTCCAGACCCCGGTCCTCAAGGGCGTCGAGTTCACGCTCGGCCGCGGCGAGATGGTCGCGATGCTCGGCCCCTCGGGCAGCGGCAAGAGCACGCTGCTGTCGATCCTCGGCACCCTGATGCGCCCGACCTCCGGCAGCTTCCGCATGCTCGGCCGCGAGCTGACGAAGCTCGGCGAGAAGGAACTCTCCGACTTCCGCAACCAGCAGATCGGCTTCATCTTCCAGTACCACCACCTGCTGCCGGACTTCACCGCGCTCGAGAACGTGCTGTTCCCGCACGCCGGCCGCGTCGGGCGCGAGACCCGCGCCGGGCGCGAGCGCGCGGCGATGCTGCTCGAGCGGGTCGGCCTGAAGGAGCGCATGTACTACCGCGCCACGCGGCTCTCGGGCGGCCAGAAGCAGCGCGTCGCGATCGCCCGCGCGCTGATGAACCAGCCGGCGCTGGTGCTCGCCGACGAGCCGACCGGCAACCTCGATCGCGAGAACGCCGACCAGGCGTTCGCGCTGATGCAGGAGATCCAGCGCGAGACCGGCACCACCTTCCTGCTCTCGACCCACGACCGCGAGCTCGCCGAGCGCTGCGAGCGCCGCATCTACATCCGCGGTGGCGTGGTGGTCGACCAGCCGGCCGACGTGGCGCGGCCGGCCCCCGTCGTCGGTGCGGCAGCGGCGGCCCCGGGCGCGCCCGCGGCGACGCCTTCAGGCTGGCGCGTGATCGAAGGCAGTGCGGTGCCGGTCGTCGACCGGACGGTGCCGTTCGCCGCCGACGCACCGTCCGAGGACCGACGCCGCGCACTGGGTCCCTGACGCGCGCCGCTGGCGCGCCCAGAGCGTCGCGGCGAGCAGCAGCAGCACCCCCGGCGACGTCGTCCCGCCACCACCTCCGCCGCCCGCGTCGGTCGCGGACGGCACGGGCGCATTCACGGTGATCGTCACGGTGGCGGCCGCGGACGCCAGGCTGCCGTCGCTGGCGCGGAACGTGAACGAATCCTGGCCGGTGAAGCCGGCGTTCGACGTGTAGGTGGCGCTCGCGCCGGCGAGCGTCACCTGGCCGTTGGCGGGCGGTGTCGCGACCTGGAACGTCAATGGGTCGCCGTCGACGTCGGTGCCCTCGAGCCCGATCGAGGTCGCCTGGCCCGAGGCTGCGGTGGCGCTGCGGGCCGTCGCCTGCGGTGCGTCGTTGACCGCGTCGATCTGCAGGGTCACCGTCGCCGGCAGCGAGCTGTCGAAGTCGTCGGCCACCGTGAAGCTGAAGCTGTCGGTGCCGTTGGCGTTGGCGTTCGGCGTGTAGGTGAGGTTCGGCGCCGTGCCGCTGAGCGTGCCGCGCGCGGGGTTCGTGGCGACGGCGAAGCGGATCGCGTCGCGGTCCGGATCCGAGCCCGCGAGCGCGAGGCGCAGCGCCGTGTCCTCGGTGCCCACGAAAGTCTGGGTGGTGGCGACCGGGCGGCCGTTCGGCGAGTCGGGGCAGCGACCGCTCGCGATGCCCCAGCCGATGTCTGCCATCAGGCAGGTCGTCAGGTCGGTCGAGCGCGTCCCCGCGCCGGTCTCGAAGGGTTCCATCAGCAGGTCGGGTCGCGCCGCCACGTCCCAGTGCGAAATCGGGCCGCCCGGCCCGCCACTGGGCGGCGCGTACAGGCGCACGCGTCCGGCGCCGGTGACGCCGGCGGTCAGGCGGTTGCGCCGGCCATTCACCCGCGCGCCGTTCCATGCCAGGCCGCTGCCACTGCGCGCCGCCTGGAGGCGCTGCGCCGCGGTCATCTGCTGCCAGTCGAGCGTCGTGGTCTCGTCCACCACGAAGGTGTCGAAGATCGCCAGGCGTCGCATGCCGTCCCCGCTGGACGGTGCCTCGCCGGTCGCCGGATTGACCAGGCTGAAGAAGCCCAGCCCGTGCGCGAACTCGTGCAGCACCACGCGCAGCAGGTCGGCGGCGTATTCGCGCGTGCCGTCGCCGTTCTGGTCCAGCCGGTGGTCGAAGCCGTAATAGAAGCGCCGTCCGCCGAGGCAGATCGGGTCCGAATCGAGCGCGCTGTTGAACCGCGCGACGATGTCCGGGGCTCCCGCCGTCGACGGCACCAGCTCGGCCACGTCGGTGTTCGCCAGTGCGTCGACCAGCGCCGACGGATAGAACACGCCCGCCACCGGCGCGCCGGGGAAGTCCCGGTACACCAGGTTCGGGCCGGCCACGCCCAGCGCGCCGCTGGTCGCGGTGCAGGTCTGCGGATCGAAGCGCGCCTCGACCTTGATCGGGACGCTGCTGTCCAGCAGCTCGCCCCAGACCCTCGCGGCTTCCTCGAGCACCCGGCGTCGCGCCTCGCCGAGCGTCCTCGCGGTGTTGCCGCCGATCGGCGTGAACGGCGTCGGGTCGTTGAGGCCTTCGCCGGGCCCGTCACCGACCTGGATCACGATGGTCGCGGCGGCGCCGGCGAGCGGCGCGGCCAGCGCCACCGCCACGCCGAGGAGCCCGGCACGCAGCACGGTCAGGCGCGACCACGACTTCATTTCGCGGCTCCGCCGGCGGCCGCCGAGGGCACACGGGCCGGTGCCGATGTCGGTCCGGGTGCAGGTACCGGCAGAGGCGGCAGGTGGCAGTGCTCGTCGACCTGGCCATCGAGGCGGCGGCAGGCCATCAGCGGCTGCGAGGCATTCTCGGGCAGCCTCATGCCCACCGTACCGTCGGGCAGCCGGAATTCCTGCGACGGCGCAGGCGATGCCGAAGGCGCGACGGCCGGCTTGGCATTGCCCGGTGCCGCGGCTTCGCGGCGCGCGAGACCGGCGAGTTCTTCCGGCGTCGGCTCGCGCGGCTGGCCGGTGACCGGGTCGAGGAAAATCTGCATCGCGGACCCGGACTTGGGGTCGGGCGCGGTGCTCGAGGACGGGGCGGTTGCGGCGGCCGCGGGCGCGACGCTGTGCTCGGTGACGTCGCGGCTGCCGCACCCGGCCACCAGCAGCACTGCGATGGCCAGCGCACCACGGCCGCCTGCGCGGGAAGGCATCCTGACCATCGCACTCCCCTGATCGTTGTCGTTGTTTGCCGGAAGGTACTCTCGATCGCGGACGATCGGCAAACCAAGCCCCGGGCCTGCGCACCGCGCCGGGCTGCACCGGACCGCGGCGCGGATGTTGCGCCGACGCTGCTGTGCTACGTTCGGGGCTTTCTGCGGGACGCCTCGATGGAAGCCTCGCGACAAGAGCCTGCCGCCGGTGCCGGCGCCGCGCCCCGGGCGGTCGCGCCGCCGCCCGCGCGCCACAACCCGCTGCGGACACGCGCCGACTGGCAGGCCGCGCGCGACGCCGTGCTGCAGGATGCGGGCGCGTTCCATGGTTCGATCGCGCGCCGCGAGCTCCACTGGTTCGACCCCCGCCTCGGCACGCACGGCGCCTGGATCACGCTGCCGGACGGCGCCACGCGCTGGCAGGGATTCGATGCGCGCACTGCCGCGCCGCTCGAGGTGCCCTACGACGCGCGGCACGAGCCCTGGGAGCGCGCCTTCGACGATCGCGAGGCGCCGTTCTACCGCTGGTTCGCCGGTGGCCTGACCAACGCCTGCTTCAACGAGGTCGACCGCCACCTGCTCGCGGGCCACGGCGCGGAGCCGGCGCTGTTCTTCGAGGGCGATCGCTGGGACCAGTCGCAGGACGGCGGGCGCGGCGGCCCGGTCGTCTCGTACGCGGTGTCGCGCCGCCGGCTGCTGCT
>JALORN010000003.1 GCA_025458905.1 Steroidobacteraceae bacterium | reverse complement strand
AGATTTATTTTTTCCGGGGAGGGGCCATGGCCCCTCCCCGGAAAAAATAAATCTGTCCCCTTTTTCCCTTCAGGTGCTGCTGGCGACGCGGATGCGGTGGGGGTGGTACGGGAGCACCTCCATCAACTCGCCGGCCGCGACCTTCTCCTGGATGCCGCGCCAGAAGTCGGACGTCAGGATGTCGCCGTGGACCCGCACGAACAGTTCCCGCTGCTCGTCACTGAAGGCCAGGAAGTTGATGAAGGTCTCCGGGAAGACGTCGTTCTCGGCGACGTAGAACCAGGCCTCGCCGCGCCAGTCGTCTTCGTCGTTGCTGGCCTGGGGCACGTCGCGGAAGCGGCAGTCCGTCACCTGGCAGAGCTCGTCGTAGTCGTAGAAGATCACGCGCCCGTGGCGGGTGACACCGAAGTTCTTCAGCAGCAGGTCGCCGGCGAAGATGTTGGTGTAGGCAAGGTCGCGGATCGCCTGGCCGTAGTCGAGCACGGCGCGCGCCGCCGCCCCGGGCGACGCCTCGCGCAGGTAGAGGTTCAGCGGCACCATCCGCCGCTCGATGTACATGTGGTCGAACACCAGGTCGTCGCCGTCCTCGTGCACCGTGGCGGCCGTCTCGGCGAACAGTTCCTCGACGAGTTCGGGCGCGAAGCGCGCGCGCGGCAGGCGGATGCGCTTGAACTCCTGCGCATCGACCAGCCGGCCGGCACGGTCGTGGCGGAACACGAACTTGTACTTGTCGAGCACGTCCTGCCGCAGCACCGTCTTCGGCGGCGGGAAGCGGTCGCGGATCAGCTTGAAGACCACGTCGAGCGAGGGCAGGGTGAAGCACACCATGACGAGCCCGCGCTCGCCCGCGGCGTGCACGAACTGGTCCTGCGAGCGTGCCAGGTGCCGCATGATCTCGCGGTAGCGCTCCGTCTTGCCCTGCTTGGCGCGCCCGAGCACCGTGAAGAGCTCGCTGACCGGCTTGCGCGGCACCAGCTGGCGCAGGAACACGACGGCCTCGCCGACGCGCTCCAGGTCGACGTGGAAGTAGGAGCGGGTGAAGCCGAAGACGATGCTGACGTCGTCCTCGCTGAGCATCACCGCGTCCACGTACAGACCCTGGTCGGTGTTCTTCAGCGCCAGCACCAGCGGCCGCGCGAAGTCGCGCCCGGTGATGCGCCCGACCACGTAGGCGCGGCTGACCTGGTAGAACACCGGCCGTATCACCTCCACCTGCTGCACGCTGCGCCGCTCGCCGGTGCCCAGCAGGTGAGCGCCGATCTCGGAGACCACGTACTGCACCGTCTTCTCGAAATGGCGCCAGGGCGCCCGGAACCGCAGGTCGCCGAGCAGGTCCTCGACCAGCAGCGCGAGGCTGCCGCGGTTCACGTAGGTGCTGGTGACGACCTGCGTGCGGACGTTGGCCAGCGGGTCGAGCTCGGTCGCGACGAACTCGATCTCGGGGGCAACGCCCACGGTGCCGAACAGCCTGCGGCTGATCGAGCTGAAGAACGTCTTGGTGAACTCGGCGTCTGGTACGCCGTCGATCTGCGCGGCGAAGCGGGCGCGGACCTCGCGCCACAGCCCCCGGTCCAGCGCGACGTCGCCGAGCTGCACGCGCAGCTCGGCGACGGTGCGGTCCACCGCCCGGTCGTACAGCTCGATGCGCTCGACCGCGTCGCGCTGGGCGCCCTTCCAGTCCAGCGTCTCGAAGCGCAGCGGCGCCCGTCGCGTGATCGCCCGGAACTCCCCGTTGTACGCCGCGAAGGCTTCCGCGATCAGGCGGCTGCAGCGTTCGGCGGGCGTGGTCACCGGGGCGGGCGATCGGTGGCGGGCGCGGGCGCCGGCCTCAGAGGTTGGAGATCAGCGCGTCGCCGAACTCGCTGCACTTCACTTCCTTCGCGCCATCCATCAGGCGCGCGAAGTCGTAGGTGACGGTCTTCTGCGCGATCGTGCGGTCCATCGCGGTGATGATGGAGTCCGCCGCTTCGGTCCAGCCCATGTAGCGCAGCATCATCTCGCCCGAGAGCAGCACCGAGCCCGGGTTGACCTTGTCGAGGTTGGCGTACTTCGGCGCGGTGCCGTGCGTCGCCTCGAACACGGCGTGCCCCGTGACGTAGTTGATGTTGGCGCCCGGCGCGATGCCGATGCCGCCGACCTGCGCCGCGAGCGCGTCGGAGAGGTAGTCGCCGTTGAGGTTGCAGGTGGCGAGCACGTCGAACTCGTCGGGGCGCGTCAGCACCTGTTGCAGCGTGATGTCGGCGATCGCGTCCTTGATGATGATCTTGCCGGCCTTCCTGGCCGCATCCTGCTCCTCGTTCGCGGCCTTCTCGCCCTTGGCGGCCTTGGTGCGCTCCCATTGCTCCCAGGTGTAGGTCTGGCCCGGGAACTCGCGCTCGGCGAGCGCGTAGCTCCAGTTGCGGAACGCGCCTTCGGTGAATTTCTGGATGTTGCCCTTGTGGACGATCGTCACGCTCTTGCGCTTGTTGACGATGGCGTACTCCACCGCGGCGCGGAACAGGCGCTCCGTGCCCTCGCTCGACACCGGCTTGATGCCGATGCCCGAGGTGTCGGGGAAGCGGATCTTGGCGTAGCTCTTCGGGAAGTGCTGCTTGAAGAGCTCCTTGAACTTGCGGTTCTCCTCGGTGCCCTGCTCGAACTCGATGCCGGCGTAGATGTCCTCGGTGTTCTCGCGGAAGATCACCATGTCGACCTTCTCGGGCGCCTTGACCGGCGAGGGCACGCCCTTGAACCAGCGCACCGGGCGCAGGCAGACGTAGAGGTCGAGCAGCTGGCGCAGCGCGACGTTCAGCGAGCGGATGCCGCCGCCGACAGGGGTCGTCAGCGGTCCCTTGATCGACACCAGGTATTCGCGGCAGGCGGTGACGGTCTCGTCCGGCAGCCAGGTGTTGAACTGCTTGTTGGCCTTCTCGCCGGCGTAGACCTCCATCCAGTGGATCTTGCGCTTGCCGCCGTAGGCCTTCTGCACCGCCGCGTCCATGACGCGCACGCTCGAGCGCCAGATGTCCGGGCCGGTGCCGTCGCCCTCGATGAACGGGATGATCGGGTTGTCCGGGACGACCAGCTTGCCGTCGCGGATCGTGATCTTCGCGCCGCCCGCGGGCGGGGTGAGGGTGACTTTGGCTGCCGTCGACATCGTGCGGGGTCTCCATTCAATCGGCGCGGCGGGGCCGCGTGGGGCCATCGGCGCCGCGTGTACGGCGGAGCCGCTTCGGGCGCGGCGCGAGCCGCGTTTCGGGGCCGCGATCGTATCACAGGGGCCGGTTGCCGGACCTTCGCCCCGGCGGCGCCGGCGGCGGTGCTTCGCATACAATCGGCGGACCATGTCGATCACGCTGGACAGCACGCCCGCCGCCGACGGGTTCCGCATGCCGGGAGAATTCGAGCCGCACCAGGGTTGCTGGATGCTCTGGCCCTGGCGGCCGGACAACTGGCGCGATGGCGCGTTGCCGGCGCAACGGGCGTTCGCGGCGGTGGCAGAGGCGATCTCGCGCTTCGAGCCGGTCACGGTCGGCGCTTCCGGGGCCCAGTACGAGTTCGCGCGCGGCGCGCTGCCGCCCGCGGTGCGCGTGGTCGAGATGTCGAGCGACGATGCGTGGATGCGGGACGTCGGACCGACCTGCGTCGTCGACCGTGCCGGCGGCGTGCGTGGCGTCGACTGGCGCTTCAACGCCTGGGGCGGCCTGCGCGGCGGGCTGTACTTCCCCTGGGACCAGGACGACCTGGTGGCACGCAAGGTGCTCGAGATCGAGCGCCTCGACCGCTATCGCGCGCCGTTCGTCAACGAGGGCGGGGCGATCCACTCCGACGGCGAGGGCACGTTGCTGGTCACCGAGCAGTGCCTGCTCAACCGCAACCGCAACCCGCAGATCACCGGCGCGCAGATCGAGGCCCTGCTGAAGGCCTACACCGGTGCGACCGAGGTCGTCTGGCTCGGTGACGGCGTGTTCAACGACGAGACCGACGGCCACGTCGACAACCTCGCGTGCTTCGTCGCGCCGGGCGAGGTCGCGCTGCTGTGGACCGACGACGAGCGCGACCCGCAGCACGTGATCTGCCTCGACGCCTGGGAGCGACTGCACGACGCGCGCGACGCCCGTGGCCGCCGTTTCAAGGTCCACCGGATCCCGATGCCGGGGCCGCTGTACATGACGCGCGCCGAGGCCGCCGGGCTGCAGACGCGCGCCGGGGCGAAGCCGCGGCATGCCCGCGAGCGGCTCGCGGCGAGCTACGTCAACTTCTACCTCGCCAACGGTGGCGTGGTGGTGCCGCTGCTCGATCCGCGGACCGACGCGGCGGCGCTGGCGAAGCTGCGGCGCCTCTTCCCGGGCCGCAAGGTGGTGGGCGTGCCCGCGCGCGAGATCCTGCTCGGTGGCGGCAACATCCACTGCATCACCCAGCAGGTGCCGGCCGGCGCGCGCGGGCGCGGCCGCGCCGGGCGCTGAGGGCGGGCTGCCCGATGGCCGCGCGGCGCATCGCCCGACGCGACCTGCCGGACGCGCTCCGGGTCGCCCCCGGCACGCGCTTCCGGCTTCGCGACCCCGAGGCGTCGCGGACCTTCGGCTGGGCCCGCGAGGAGGTCGAGCTCGCCACCCGCGAGAACCTCGCACGGCTCTCCGAGCTGCAGTACAAGATGTTCGCCGACGGGCGCTTCTCGATGCTGGTCGTGCTGCAGGCGATCGACGGTGGCGGCAAGGACAGCACGATCCGCCGGGTGTTCTCGGCCTTCAACCCGCAGGGCTGCAGCGTGACGGCGTTCAAGGTGCCGAGCGAGGAGGAGCGGCGGCACGACTTCCTCTGGCGCATCCACCGGCGCGTGCCTGCGCGCGGCGAGGTCGCCGTGTTCAACCGCTCGCACTACGAGGACGTGCTCGTCGTGCGCGTCGAGAACCTGGTTCCGGAGGCCGTCTGGTCGCGGCGCTATGCCCAGATCAACGACTTCGAATCGATGCTGGTGGCCAACGACACGCGGGTCGTCAAGGTCTTCCTGCAGATCAGCCGCGAGGAGCAGAAGCGACGCTTCGAGGAGCGGCTGGCGGAGCGCTCCAAGCAGTGGAAGTTCGACCCGGGCGACCTCGACAAGCGTGCGCGGTGGGACGACTACCGGGTCGCGTTCGAGGCGGCGCTGTCGCGCTGCAGCACCGAGTCGGCGCCGTGGTACGCCATACCCGCCGACCGCAAGTGGTTCCGTGACTTTGCGGTCTCGCAGCTGCTCCGTCAGGAACTCGAGCGGCTGCCGCTGCGCTGGCCGAAGCCTGCCTTCGACGCGCGCGGCATCCGCATCGTCTAGTCGCGACTGCCCTGGGGGCATACGCAGCGCACGATCGTGCCGCCCAGCCTGTGGTTGGCGACCAGCAGGTCGCCGCCGACCACGTGCGCCCGGTAGCGCATCGTCCGTAGGCCGAGCCCGGACGGTCGCTGGCTCTCGGGCGGCAGCCCGCGGCCGTTGTCGTGCACCGAGAGCCGGATCGCCGCCTCGTCCGAGCTCAGCTGGATCCGCACGCGGGTCGCGCGCCCGTGGCGCATCGCGTTGCTCAGCGCCTCCTGCACGATGCGATAGAGGTGGCTCGCTGCACCTTCGTCGAGGCGCAGCGGCTGGGCGAGCCGGGTGCGCAGCGTGGTCGCGAGGCCGTAGGTCTCGCGGGTGCGCGCCGCGAGCGTGCGCAGCGCCGAGACCAGCCCGCCGCGCTCAAGGGACACCGGCGAGAGCCCCCGGGCCAGCGTGCGGGCGTTGTGGATCGACTGGTTCAGCAGCCCGACGATCTCGTCGACCTCGCCGATCGCCTCCGGATGGGCGCGCCGGACCTGGGTCGCCAGTCCGCGCAGCATCAGCGCGACGCCGGTCAGCTCCTGGCCCAGCCCGTCGTGCAGGTCGTTGCCGATGCGCTGCTGCTCGCGGTTGCTGACCTCCAGGATCTGGCGCTCCAGCAGCTTGCGCTCCGTGACGTCGTTCAGCACCGCGAGCCAGTGCTCCGCGCCATCGATCGACAGCGGCGTGACGACGCAGGCCGCGGCGAACGCGGTGCCGTCCCGCCGCAGGCACTCGAGCTCGATCGGTTCGGCCCGGTCCCCCGCGCGCTGCGCCCGCAGGCGCCGGTCCGCGCCGCGCCGCGCCGCGGCGTCGAGCCGGAACAGCCGCTCGATCGGGCCACCCGCGAGTTCACCGGCCCGGTAGCCGAACAGCTCGTCGAACGCCGGGTTCGTCAGGCAGATCGCGCCGCGCGAGTCGACCAGCACCACGCCTTCGCTCATCGTCTCGAGGATCCGCGCCTGCAGGCGCAGCATGCGCTCGTCGCGCCGCTGGCGCGTGATCTCGGTGATCGTCAGCACGACGGCGACGATCGCCTCACCGGCGCGCACCGGCTGGGCGCGCAACAGCAGCACCCGCGGGCCGTCGCGCCCGTCCTCCAGCAGCTGCTCGCGCTGTGGCTGCGGATCGCGGCCGGCGAGCGCGGCGTCGACGAAGCCGCGCGAGCCTTCGAGGTCGTGCGGCGGCGTGAACTCGACGATCGAGCGTCCCAGCAGCTGCTCCGGCGGAATGCCCGCGATCGGGCGGTTCACGAACAGTATCCGGTGCTCCGGATCGACGAGCAGCAGCCAGTCGGTGGAGTTCTCGGCGAGCGCACGCAGGCGCAGCTGCGAGTCCCGCAAGGCATCCTCGGCGAGCTTGCGCTCCGTGATGTCGTGGGCGAGCCCGATCGCGGCGTGCGCGGTGCCGGTCGCATGGTCGAGGAAGGGCCGCAGCGTCAGGTGCAGCCAGCGGTGCGACCCGTCGAGATGGCGTACGCGGACCTGCTCGGCGAGCTGCTCGCCACGGCACAGCCTCTGCAGCATCTCGCGGCCGGCCTCGAGCTGCGACGGCTCGAAGAACGCGCGGAATCCACGCTGGTGGAACTCCGCGGCCGGCACCCCGAAGACCTGCCCGAAGCCCTCGCTCGCCCACAGCAGCCGCATCCCCCCGCTGGCCTCGATCGAGATCTCGCAAACGAAGCCAGGCGTGAACTCGGCCACGGTGCGGTACAGGAACTCGCTCTTGCGCAGGGCGAGCTCCGCCTGCCGACGGCGGTCGATCTCCATGCACACGCCAGCGACGCGATGCGGCCTGCCTTCCGGCGTCCGTTCGGTGACCTGGGCGCGGTCGAACACCCAGAGCCAGCGGCCGTCGCCGGCGCGCATCCGGTACTCGATCTCGGCGAACTCGGTCTCCCCGCGGAAGTGCTCCGCGAAGCTGCGACGCCGCGCCCCGAGGTCGTCGGGGTGTACCAGAGTCTCCCAGCGCGCGTCGTGCCCCGGCCGGCCGTTCTCGGGCGGCACCCCGCGGGTCGCGCACCACTCGTCGAGGCCGGTGAGGGTGTCGCCGATCACGTCCCACTCGTAGTAGCCGATCTGCGCACACTCGAGCGCCAGCCGGAAGCGCTCGCGCGAGCGCCCGAGGGCCTCCTCCAGCGCCACCTCGGCCGAGACGTCGCGCGAGTCGACGATGATCGCCTCGAGCAGGGGGTCGTGCAGGGCATTGACGGCGAGGCTCTCGAGCCAGCGCCACTGCCCGTCGGCGTGCCGGAAGCGGTAGCGCACGTGGCGCATGCGCAGCGGCGTGCGCAGCACGTCGCCAGAGGCCATTTTTTCCCGCACCTCGCCGAGGTCGTCCGGATGGATGAACTCGAAGATGCTGCGGCCCAGGTACTGCTGCGGTGCGCGTCCGGTCATCGCCAGGACGGCGTCGCTGACGAAGCTGATCGCGCCGCGCGCGTCGAGCAGCGCGATGGCGTCGCGGCTCGCCTCGGCCACCGCGCGCAGCAGCGCCTCGCGCCGGTCCGCGAGCTTCGCACCGGGCGCCGGGAGCGGCAGCTCGCGCTCGACGACCAGCAGGCCGGCGACGGCCCCGTCGCGCAGCAGGGGCTGGAGCGTCGCCGAACCGAAGCCGGCGCGACCCGGGCCCGCGAAGGGCGCGGGCGGCAGTTCGATGCCCTCGCCGCGGGCCGCGCGCTGGTACTCGGCGACGTGGACGGCGGCAGTCGGGTGCAGCGCGAGCCACTCGAGCCCGACGCAGTCCGCCGGCGCCACGCCGAGCCGCGCGGCGCAGCGCGCGTTCACCCACTCCACGCGCAGGTCGGTGCCCAGCAGCGCGACCTCGCCCGGCCAGTTGGCCAGCGCCAGCGCTGCGATCCCCGGATCCGGTGCGACCGCGACTTCCCCGCCGGGCGGCTTCAGGCTCGCGTTCATCGGGACGGGGTGTGGCGCGCGACGATCACGGCGCGCAGCCTAGCAGCGCGGGCCGGCATTGTCCCGCGGCGCAGGGCCGGCGCTAGGGCCGCAGGTATTCCACCTCGAGGAACGCGCTGCGGCCGCGCCCGGGGAAGTAGCGCCAGTCGCCCTGGGCGAAGTCGGCGCGGTCCGCATAGGCACGGTCCGCGAGGTTCGTCACGCGCAGCGTCGTGCGCAGCGTCGCCACGGGGGTCCACGCGAGGCGGAGGTTCGCGAGCGTATGGCCAGGATAGCGGGCGAGGTTGGCGGCATCGGCGAAGTAGGCCCCGACGTGCTGCAGTTCCAGCTCGCCCTCCCAGCGTGCCGCGGCGCGCCACGCGAGGGCTACCCGGTGCAGGTGCCGCGGCGCGGTGTCGACGTCGCGGCCGCGCTGGATCGTCTCCCCACCCTCGACGCTGCGCGTGAAGTCGTAGCGGTGCCGGGCGTAGCTGCCCGCGGCGCTCAGGCGCCAGCGCTGCGCCAGGTCCAGCCGGTACTCGTACTCGATGCCGCGATGCGTCGTGCGCCCGTTGCCGACGTTGAACGCGTCGGCGTCGCGCAGGATCACGTTCGACTTGGCCATCGCATAGGCGGCCAGCGACCATGCCTGACGAGGCGTGTCGCGCCGCCAGCCGAGCTCGACGCTGCCGAGCCGTTCGGAGTCGAGCTCCGCGACCCGCTGCTGGCGCTGCAGGCGGTACAGTTCCGTCGCCTCGGGCGGGCGAAAGCCGCGGGTCGCCGCGACGTAGGCGCGATCGGTGTCCGACGCCGACCAGGTCAGTGCCAGCCGCGGCGTGAGGTTGATGAAGCGGTCGCGCCGATCCGCCGGCCGGCTGTAGAGGCAGCCGCCGAAGCCGCAGGGCGTCCCGTCCTCTGCCGTGTTGCCGTCGCGCATGCGGTTGTCGTAGTCGTAGCGCGTGGCGTCGACGCGCAGCGAGGCCGCCGCGACCAGCTGCGCGCCGAGTCGCCAGTCGAGCGACGCGAAGCCTGCCCCGGTGGCGGCACTCACCGCGTAGTCGTAGTGGCGCCCAGCGGGGCGGATCGCGCGCGCAGCCGGGCTGCCCTCCAGCGTCGGGCCGGCCTGGAGCTCCTGCAGCCAGCTGTCGGCGACCTCGAGGTCGAGGCCGGTCCGCCACCGAAGCCGATCGCCGTCGCCCCAGGGCCTGGCGAGCAGCGCGCTGGCGGAGAGGCTGTCCTGGCCGTTGCGCTCCAGCGGCTTGCCGAGCAGGAAGTGCTGCAGGAACTCCATCTGCGATCGGCGCAGCATCACGCGCAGGTCGGTCGTGCAGCCGGCGCAGCCGGCATCGGCGCTCCAACTCGCCGACGCACGCGTGCTCCAGGCGTCGCGGAACGCCTCCGGATTCGGGTTGCTGCGCGCGAGCGCCGGGTCGCGGTAGGCATCGAAGCCGCGCACGAAGCCGGCGGTTTCCTGGTTGAGGACGCTGCCGGCGAGGCGCAGTCGCAGGTCACCGCCGCGCCAGCGCCGCTGGTGCAACAGGTTCAGCTTGCCGTCGTCGACCGGCGAGGCCTCGCGATAGCCATCGTCGCGGGCGAAGCTGCCCCAGGCGCCGGTGCCGGCATCGTTGCCGCCGGTCGCGCCGCGGAACTGCACGCGGCGCAGGCCGAACGAGCCGGCCTCGAACCCGACCCGCGCGGCGGCCAGCTCGTCGATCGTCGGGCTGACGACGTTGACGATCGCATGCACGGCGTTCGCACCGTAGAGGGCGGTGCCGGGGCCGCGGATCACCTCCATCGACTCCGCCTGGCCGGTGTTCGCCTCGAACAGCTGGTTGACGTTGCACGAGCCGACGGGGCGCAACGGCATGCCGTCCTCCAGCAGCAGGAAGGCGCCGCAGGCACCCGGACCGGAAAGCACCGGCGAACGGATCGCCGTGAGGCTCTCCTGGCCGCTACCACGCTGGATCATCACGCCCGCGACGCGGTTCAGCGCCTCCGAGGCGTGCGACGCACCGAGCAGGCGTATCTCGTCCGCGTCCAGCCGGGTGATGCTCGCCGGTACGTCGAGCCGCGCCTCGGCGCGCTTGGAAGCCGTCACGACCACTTCGGTCGGAGATGCGTCGCCGGCGACTGCCCGGCAAGCGAGCCAGGCGCTGCCGAACAGGATCGTCAGGCCCCGGATGCGCATCTGCCCATTATCCCGCATCCGCCTCGTCGCCCCATGGGCCAATTGCGCCCGCGCGGCGGCGCGGGCGCGCGGCAGGCTGCGCGGAGGAGGCTGCTATCCTTCGCGCGTGCGTCCGCCGCCCCGGTTGTCTCGCCTGCTGGTATGCCTCGTCGCGTCCTGCGTCGCCGGGACGGTGAGCGTCGCGGCTCCGTCCGCGGCGCCCAGCGGGGCGGGCGCCGGCGGGCAGGCCGCGGCCGCGGCAGCGGTGCCGGCGGCTCCGGCCCGGCGCGCGCCGGGCGGCCGTCCGCGCATCGGGCTCGTGCTCTCCGGGGGCGGTGCGCGCGGCGCCGCGCACGTCGGTGTGCTGAAGGTGCTGGAGGAACTGAACGTCCCGATCGACGCGATCGCCGGCACCAGCATGGGCGCGGTCGTCGGCGGGCTCTATGCCAGCGGGCTCACGGCGCGCGAGATCGAGTCGGCGCTCACCTCCGGCAACCTGCAGGACGCGTTCCGCGACCGTCCGGCGCGCTCCGACCTGCGCTTCCGGCGCAAGGCCGAAGACCTCAACTTCCTGGTGCGATTCCCGGTCGGGCTGAAGTCCGGGCGTTTCCGCCTGCCGAAGGGGTTGATCAGCGGGCAGAAGCTCAACCAGATCCTGCGGCGCCTCACGCTGCCGGTGGCGGCGGCGGGGGACTTCGACGACCTGCCCACGCCGTTCCGTGCGGTCGCCACCGACCTCGAGAGCGGCGAGGCGGTGGTGCTCGGAGATGGCGACCTGGTGACCGCGATGCGCGCCAGCCTCTCCGCTCCGGGCGTGTTCGTACCGGTCGAGCAGGACGGCCGGCTGCTCGTCGATGGGGGGCTCGCCGACAACCTGCCGGTCGAGGTGGCGCGCGCGATGGGCGTGGACCGCCTGATCGTCGTCGACGTGGGGTTCCCGCTGCAGACCCGCGAGCGCCTCGATTCGGTGGGCACGGTCTCCAACCAGATGCTGGCGATCCTGATCCGGCGTGGCAGCAACGCCCAGCGCGACCTGCTGCGGCCGGAGGACGTGCTGCTCGACCCCGCGCTCGGCGACGCCTCCTCGTTCGACTTCGGCCTGATCCCGCGCGCGATCGAGGTCGGCGAGCGCGCCGCGCGCGGCAGCGCGGCCCGGCTCGCGGACCTCGCGCTGTCGCCGGAAGCCTACCGGGGCTACCTCGCGGCTCGCGAGTCCGCGCGGCGCGGCGTGCCGACGATCGACTACGTGCGGGTCGCCGAAGGCGAGCAGCGCTACGGCCGCTCGCTCGAGGCGCTGTTCGGCCCGCTCTCCGGCACCGCGCCGGACGGGGCCGCACTCGAGCGACGCATCACCGCGCTGTACGGGCAGGGCAACCTCGAGACGCTCGACTACGGGTTCGAGCAGCAGGGCGGACGCTACGGGCTCACGCTCGCGGCGCGGCGCAATTCCTGGGGCCCGAACTACGTCCGCTTCGGGTTGAACCTGCAGGACGACTTCGAGGGCAACAGCAGCTACAACGCCGCCGCGCGCTTCGTGCTCTCCGAGATCACGCCCACCGGGGGCGAGTGGGTGTGGGACCTGCAGATCGGCGAATCGCCGCGGCTCGCCACCGAGGTCTTCCTGCCGCTCGACTACTCGATGGGCTGGTTCCTGATGCCGCTCGCGCGCTTCGAGGCGCGCAACGTGCCGTTGCTGGTCGGCGACCGGCGGCTCGCCGAGTTCCGCGTCCGCTCCTTCGAGTCCGGCGTCGATTTCGGCCGCGAGTTCGGTAACTGGGGCGAGGCGCGCATCGGCGTGCGCCGCCAGACCGGGCAGTCCCGGGTGCGCGTCGGCGACCCGCAGCTCTCGCCGGCGGAGTTCGACTCCCGCAGCTACTTCGCTCGGCTCTCCTACGACAAGCTCGACAACGTCAACTTCCCGCGGCGAGGCCAGTCCTTCCTGCTCGAATGGCGTGGCGAGCGGACGGAACTCGGCTCCGGCCGCTCCAGCGACCTGCTGACCGCCGACTGGCTGGTCGCGCGCTCGCGCGGGCGCAACACGCTGGTGTTCTGGAGCTCCGCCGGCACGAACCTGGAGACCGAAGTGGTCGACGTGCGCAGCCGCTTCACACTCGGCGGCTTCCTGAACCTCTCGGGGATCGCCCCCGACTCGATCTCGGGCAACGACTTCGCGATCGCGCGGATGCTGTACTACCGCAAGGTCGGCAGCGGCGGCGAGGGCTTCCTCAACGTGCCCGCGTACCTCGGGCTGTCGTACGAGGTGGGTAACGTCTGGGAGTCGCGCAGCGACGCGGGCTTCTCGGGTGCGCGCCAGCACGGCAGCCTGTTCCTCGGGCTCGATACGCTGCTCGGCCCCGTCTACCTCGGCGCAGGCATCGGCGAGGACAGCGACAACGCCTTCTACCTGTTCCTGGGGCGCACGTTCTGACCGCCGGCGTCGGCGCGGCCCGCGCCGCCGGCCCCGGCAGGCGCCCCTGGAGCGCTCAGCGGCGCCGCTCGGCGAGTTTCTCGACCTTCTCGAACACCAGCGCGGGCCGGTCACCAGGGCGCGAATACTCGTGCTTGCGGCTCATCTCGACGAGGGCGGCGTCACGCTCCTCGAGCGTCTCGTACCAGTGGGTGCGGCTCCAGTCCGCACCGAGCAGCTTTCGGAAAGGGTCGTCGGGGCGCAGTGCGACGCGCACGCCGAAGGGGCGCGGCATGCCGGAATCGAGCTCGCGCAGGTTGTGTTCGTGACATTGGGCCATGCGGCCAAGGTTAAGGAGCGCCGCGGGCCTCGACAAGTGCCGGTGCGCACGGCGGCACGTCAGAGTTGCCGGTCGCCGGCGCCCTCGCGGTCGCGCCAGCCGAGCAGCCTCCGTGTGACGAACACATAGAGGCGCTTGCCGGTGGCCCGCCACGCGCGCGTCACCAGCGACGGGGTCGCCAGGATGCGCCGCTGCCGCGCGGTCAGGCGCTCGGGCAGGTAGCTGCGCTTGTGCTTCAGCAGGTGGCGCACGTCGTCGTGGGCCAGCAGGCGGAACAGGCGCCCGCGGCGCCGTGCCACGCTCGCGAGCTGGAAGTCGACCAGCGCCGGCAACCCGTCCGGCGTCACCAGCCAGTTCGGCTCCTTCGCGAGGTCGTTGTGCGCGATGCGTCGCGCGTGCAGCCGCCGCACCAGCCGCAGCGCCTCGCGGAAGTAGCGCGGGTCGCGGGGCCGGGCACGCTGCATCGGCTCGCCTTCGATCCACTCGCGCACCACGCGGCCGTGTCCGGACTCCAGCACGCGCGGCACGGCCGGCGTCCCGGCCGCGTGTCGCAGGGCCGCCACCTCGCGCCTCGCGAGCCAGCCCGCGAGCCGGCGCGCCCACCAGCGCGACCCCGCGGTGTCACGGACCACGCGGCGCGAACCGTCCGCGGCGGTCTCCAGGCGCACCGTGCCGAACAGGTCGCGCTTGAGCAGCAGCGGCGGCGTCGTCGACACGGGCGCTCAGGGCAGCACGAGCCAGGCGGGCCAGGCGCCGGCGCCGCGAAGCTGCCGCATCGCCACGACCAGGGCCAGCAGCAGCAGGAACGCACCCGCGTCGACGAACGCCTTCCACAGCACCGGCGGGCGCACTTCGACGGCTCCGGGCACGCGGTAGCGGTCGAAGCGCGGCCAGAAGCGCGGCGTGCCGGCGGCATATTCAGCGAACTGCCGCGGGTGGCGCGACGCGAGGAAGGCTTCCTCGGCGCTCGCGGCCCGGCCGAACAACAGCCAGAGCAGCAGCACGGTGGCGGTGGTGAGCGTCGCCGAGTGCGTCGCCAGGCCGAGGCCGGTGCCGCCGAGCACGGAGAGCAGGTAGAGCGGGTGCCGACAGGCCGAGTAGGGGCCGGAGACGACCAGTTCGGTGTCCTTGCGGCCCGCGATGAAGACCGAACACCAGATGCGCCCGAGCACGGCGGCACCGACGACGAGCAGTGCCAGCGCGTCCAGCCCTGCGGCTGCACGCGCTGGCAGGGACGCCGGCTGGTTCACCGCGGTGACCGCGACCAACCCCAGGTACCAGAGCAGCGTAAGGCGCAGGCGGGGCGTGCTGGCGGAGGTGGTCATGGAGGCGCCGCGATTGTAGCGGCCGGCGTACGCCACGGCTTGAAGTCCCGCGCCGTGGTCCCGAGAATCGGCCTTCCCGTCCCAAGGAAAGGAGTCTCGAGATGGGTCTGTTCAGCCGCAAGAGCGAGATGGTGCGCGAGGCCGACGCGCTGCCCGGCCGGCCGACGCCGCTGCGCGTCCCGGAGCGCCACCACGTCAATGGCGAGCGCATCCAGCCACCGTTCGCACCGGGCCTCGAGACGGCCGTGTTCGGCCTCGGCTGCTTCTGGGGAGCCGAGCGGCTTTTCTGGCGTTTGCCGGGGGTGGTGTCGACGGCCGTCGGCTATGCCGGCGGCTTCACGCCGAATCCGACCTATGAAGAGGTCTGTAGCGGTCGCACGGGCCACACCGAGGTGGTGCTGGTCGTCTACGACCCCACGCGGATCGCCTACGACGTGCTGCTGCGGGCGTTCTGGGAGGCGCACGACCCGACCCAGGGAATGCGCCAGGGCAACGACGTCGGCACGCAGTACCGCTCCGCCATCTACGCGACCTCTCCCCGGCAGCTCACCGCAGCCGACGCCAGCAAGCGCGCCTACCAGGCGCGGCTGACGGCCGCCGGGCTGGGGACCATAACGACGGAGATCCGCAACGCGCCGCCCTTCTACTACGCCGAGGGCTACCACCAGCAGTACCTCGAAAAGAACCCGGGTGGCTACTGCGGCCTCGCGGGCACGGGCGTCAGCTGCCCGGTCGGGACGGGTACCGCAGCCGCCTGACGGTGTGCGGAGCGGCCGCGGTCGGCGCCGCCTCTCAGCGGGGCGGTTCCTGGCCCGGCGTGGCGTCTTCCATCGGGAAGGTCTTCGCCTCGCCGCCGGGCGCGGACGTCGCGTCCGAGGCTGCGGGAGAGGCGGTCGATGCCGGGATCGCAGGGCCCGGCGCTCCCCCTGCGGCGCGGGTGCCGCCCGCCGCGGTGCCGACCGAGGCCAGCAGCCTGCGCACCGACTCCGAGTCCTTGGTGACCGAGCCGCTGAGGATGTCCGCCGCTCCGACGCGGCGCTGGCCGTAGAAGTCGGCGTTGGACTTGCCGTCGATCGAGATCACCGTGCCGTCGAGCGCGACGCCGGCGAATACGCCGCTGCTGCGCGAATAGGAATAGATCTCGGCGCCCGTGAAGGTCGCATCGGTGGCCGCGGAGGCCGAGCGGCCCACCGGGCCGGCGGCCACCGAGGCATCGGCGCCGAGGGTCAGCTTGCCGTCCGTGATGCCCTCCACGCCCGCACGCGTCGTGAAGACCAGCACGAGGTCGGTCGACTGCACGCCGACCTGCCAGCCGAAGCTCGCGCTCGCGAGCGTGATGAACACCGGGTTGCTGAACTTGCCCTGGCGGTCACGCACCAGCATCACGCCCTTGCCGCCGCGGAAGCCGATGCCGAAGGCGCCTTTCTTGACCTCGGGCACGATCGCGATGCCGAAAGCGCGATCCAGCAGCAGGTCGGGAATGTACTGGTCGCGCTGGCCGCGCAGCTCTTCCATGACCTGGGTCGAGATGATGACGCGCGCCTCGCTGCGCCCCTGGGCGAGCGCAGGGCCCGGGGTCGCGAGCGCGAGCCATGCGAGTGCCAGCAGCGCCAGCAGCGTCGAACGGGCGACGGTTCGTGTCGGAGTGGTCCCGCAATGGCGGGCGAGAATCGAAAGCATCGCTTGTCCCCTATTTGCAGCGGTCTGTGTCCTGCGGCCCGTGTCCTGCCGCCGGCTTCCCGCGCCAGTGGCCACGGCCGGGTCCGGTGGCGGGGCGTGGTCGGTCGCGCCAGCGTGGACGCGAGAGGGCGGCAAGCTTAGCGCATGCCGACCAGAGGTTGGACGCCGCCGGGCGTCCGCAGTTCGCGACAGGGGGCTGCCGCCCGGCCGGGCGCGCCAGGCGACGGGGGACTCAGAACCAGGCGGAGACGAAGAACTGCACGACGCTCGCGTCGAGTTCGAACAGCGGCTCCGCGCCCGGTCGGCCGCCGGCCGTCAGGTCACGGAAATCGTCGTACCTCGACATCATGTAGTCGTAGCGCAGGTTGACCGTGCCGCGCTCGAGCCACGGCATGCGGTTCATGCGGAACTGCCAGGTGGCGCCGACTCCCACCGTGTGCGCGGCGAAGGTGGAGAGTTCCTTGTCGCGGCCCTGGAAGTTCAGCGTATTGCGGCGTGGGAACAGGTCGCGGTAGAAGTCGGCGGCGTCCTGCGTGTAGTAGCGGTAGCGCACGTCGAACAGCCAGTTGCCGAACACCGGCTGCGCGTAGCCGAGCTGGAAGGTCTGCGCGCGGACGCCCCAGGTGTCCGAGTAGAAGCGATACGAGCCGTCCACCGCGGCGCGCCACCACGGCAGCGAATACTTGAGCCGGCCCGCCGCCGCGCTGCTGGTCTTGGTGCGCGGATAGACCTCGGGCGCGAACGAGAAACCACGCGGGGCGGTGGGGTCCGCATAGCGGATCTGGCGATACGGGTTGTTCAGGAAGCCCTCGTCCGAGACGAGTTCGTACGACAGCACGCCGATCAGGTCGCGAGTCAGCACCTGCGTGAGGCTGACGTTCCAGGCGCGCGAGTCCATCTCCTCGCCGAAGGTGGGGTCGCGGCGCTTCGCGCCCGTCGCCGGGTCCTTCACGTTGCGGAACACGTCGTTCATGCCGCGCCGGAAGCCGAGGGAGATGGTCGTCAGGTCGCCGAACATGTCCTGGCTGATCGACAGGTAGGCGGTGCGCGCGAGGTAGTCGGACTCGTCGCCGTCGATGTAGCCGACGCTGTAGGTGGTCTTGCCGCGCAGGTAGTCGAAGCCGAGGCTCATCTGCGTGCGCTCGTCGGTGTAGGGGCTCGCGGTCGAGAGCACGTCCACCGACGCCGAGGACACCATGTCGAGGTAGTAGTTCGCGACCACCGAGACCTTGTCCGCGAACTTCTTGCGGACCAGCAGCGAGGGGCCGTCCACGATGACGTTGTCGCCCTCGTAGCGGTGGTAGAGGATGTCCGCCCGGTCGTCCGGCAGCACCGCGGCGGCCGCGTCCGGCGCGAAGCCGGGCGCCGCGAACGCGGCCAGCAGGGCGAGGGCCGCGGCAAAGACCCGCGCGCGTCGGCCGGGGCGGGCGCAGGCCATGGTCAGTTGCACCCGCAGCCGCCGCCGGCGCTGCCCATGGCGCCGCGGGCGCCCTCGCGCAGCTCGAAGACGTGGTCGAGATAGGAGCCGGAGACCGGGTCGCGCTCCAGCGCCATGATCGGGTCCGCCAGCTTCTCGCGCTCGTAGGGCTTCACCCAGGGCTCGATGGGCTTGCATCCGGCCAGCAGCAACAGAGCGGCGGCGCACGCGATGGCGGACGGTCGGTTCATGATGGTCTCCGGGTTCACTCGCGGATCAGCGTCCGCACGTGGTCGAGGTAGGTGTTCTCGTCGCCGGGGCGATAGCCCCTGTGCAGCACGCGCGCATTGCCCTTGCGGTCCACGATCACGGTGCTCGGCATGCCCTTCACGTCGTACAGCTTCGAGACCTTGCTGTCGGCATCGAACGCGACCGGGAAGCTCACGGGCAACTCCTTGAGGAACTTCTCCGCTGCGGCGGTATCCGGCTCGACGTTGACGCCGATCAGCGTGAAGCCCATGCCCTTGTACTTGCGGTACATCGCGTCCAGCAGCGGCATCTCCTGCCGGCACGGCCCGCACCAGGTGGCCCAGAAGTTGATCATGACGACCTGCCCCTTGTACTGGGACAGCGACAGGCTCTTGCCGCCGGCCGATGGCAGCGTGAAGTCCGGTGCGGGCCTGGCATTCCCGAGTGCCGGCGCCGCCGCATCGGCGTTCGCGGGTGCCGGCAGCACGAGGCCGGTGGCGGCCACCAGGCCGAGGGCGAGGGCGGGGAGGGCGCGGCGGGGGATGATGTGTTTCACTGGCTCTGCTCCGTGTATCCGACGCAGGGGCCGTCAGAAGAAGGCGGTCACGCCGATCCGCGCCTCCAGGTTGTTCGTCAGCTTGTTCGTCCCGAACACGTCGGACTCGAACAACCGGTCCTGCACGTCGATGTGCAGGCTCAACCAGTCGGTCGGCAGCACGCGGTAGCCGGCGCCGAAGTTCACGGAGAACTTCTGGTCCCCGGCGAACTTGACGCTGCCGATGCCCCCGAGCACGTAGAAGGCGCTGTTCATGGCGAGGTTGCGACCGATGAAGACCTCGCCCGGCAGGAAGTTGTAGCCAAAGGACAGCGAGTAGTATGTGAGCCGCCTCTCACTGCCCAGGTTCAGCGGGTCGGCGCCGGGGTTCAGCAGCTCGAAGCTGGTCTTGCCGAGGGTGGTTCGCCCGAAGTTGCCCTCGAAGAAGAAGTCCTCGGTGATGTGGTAGGCCGCCTTGAGGCCATAGGCCGGGTTGGTCCCGAAGTCCTCGACGCTCATCACGCCGTACCACGGGCCCACCTCGAAGTTCTCGGTGTCGATCCTGGCACGCTTGATCGTGCGCCGCTCCACCTCGGGCTCGATCACGCGCGGCGGCGCGGCGGCGGCCTCGCGCGCCTCCGCCTGCTCGGCCGCACGCACCGCGGTCGGCAGCTGCGCGTCGGCGGCTGCCGCGTCGCGGCCCCACCAGGGCCACTTCAGCGCGGCGCAGCCGCTCAGCCCGAAGGCCGCGACGGCGACGAGCGCGAGCGGGCGCGTCAGAAGAAGAACGCGAGACCGACTTTCCATTCCTTCAGCTCCTCGTTGTCGTTGCGGCTCGTGAACACGATGCGCTCCTTGTACTCGCCGCGCAGGAAGAACCGGCGCGTGAGGTAGAAGCGGACACCGACGCCCGCGTACGCTGACTCGTCCGTGCGATCGACGAGATTGGGTCGCTGTGCATCCTCGTCGACGCGGAACACACCGCCGCCGAGGGTGATGAACGGCGAGAGACGCCACTCCGGCGCGAACACGTGCGTGACACCCGCCTCGACCATCCAGCCGCTGCGCTGCTCGCCGAGGTACTGCGAGGCCGACAGCTCGACCTTCAGGTGCTCGTTGATCGAGCGCGCGCCGTACAGCGATACCAGGCTCGCGCCATCGAAGTCGCCCGCGAAGGCGCCGAGCTCCCAGTCGTGCGCCTGGAAGCCCGTCCGGTCGCCGAGGTCGAGGGTGAACCTCGAGCCGTCGGCGAGCAGGGCGTCCTGCAGGTCGCGCGCCGCGGCCCAGCCCTCGATGCCGCGCACGGTGCGGACCTTGAAGTAGTCGGTGCGGCGGAAGATCACGTCGAGGCTCTCGCCGCGCGCGACGACCTGGGTCACGGGATAGCCGCGGCCCGGGCCGGTGCGCAGGTCGATGTAGGGCGCCGCGACGAACAGTTGCAGGTGCCGCGGATCCTCGCCCGCGGTGTCCGTCGCGGCGGACGCGCCCACGGGCGCACCGACGGTGCAGAGCACCGCCAGCAGCGCGCGCGACGCGCGTCCCAGGATCCCGGCCAGGCGCGACATGGGCAGTTCAGTCGAGCGGGACCGCGGGGTCGAAGGGGTTGTTGAAATACTGGGCTCCAATGTCCAGCCATTCTGCAAGCAAGCGCAGTTCCGCCGGACTCATGTAACCCGCGTGGGTGCCGCCCGCCCCGAAGCGACCGAAGAAGCGGGTGGATCCACGCGCGTTGCCGGCGAGGGCCGAGGGGGCGACCGGCACGGTCTGCTGCTGCGGCAGCCCCGTGACCGGGTCCACTCCGGTCGTCACCAGAATATCCCGCAGGGCCCCCATGTTAACTTCCTGGGCGTTATCGGTGAACAACAGTTCGCGGTAGGCCTTGAACTGGTCGGGATCGTCCTCGGACGGCCCGTCGCTGAGGTCGAGCTGGCCCGCGGGCACGCGCGGCGCGTTGGCGGCGTCGACGGGACTGTGGCAGGAGGTGCACACGACGCTCGTGTTCGGGACGCCGGCAACCGTGGCGGTGCGCGGCGCCGCCCAGAGCTGGTGCACCTGGCGGATGTAGCTGATCGTGATGCGGCACTGCGGCGTCCAGCGCGTGGCGCAGTCGGCCGTGGTCGGCGAGGGCGTGGTCAGGTCGGCGTAGCGCCACGCGAAGGAAGGCTCCTTCGGCCGGCCCGAGGCCGCCGGCGTGGTCCACACGTCCTCGAACGCGACGTCCACCGACGGCTGCATGGAGCGGCACTTGTCCGGGCCGGCCAGCTGGCAGGTGAGACGCGCGCGCGTTTGCGCCATGGTCTCGCCCGCCTGCGGCGCGAGCGTCGGGTCGGCTCCCGGGAAGCTGCCGCCGGTCGCGCCGGCATAGGCGGCGGCGAACAGGCCGCTGCGCCCGTGGCTGCGCGGGTTCTGCGCGCTGCGTACGTGGCAGCCGTTGCAGCTCAGCACCTCGCCGGGGCGCACCTGCAGCCAGTTGCGATGCACCGGGGTGTAGCGCTTGCCCTCGCCGTCGAGCACCGAGATCTGGAACGCGACGTTGGCCGGCACCTTCATGCGCACCGAACCGTCGGGCTCCACCATCGCGTAGCCGAGGATCTCGCGCATGAAGTTGCTGGCGCCGAACGCCGAGCCGTCGATGTCGAGGATGTCGTCGTCCGGCAGCGCCACCGCCTTCTCGAGGCGGACGAAGCGCGCGAGGCGCTGCGCGGCAGTGCGCTGCGCGGGGTTGGCGACGGTCGCGATGTTCGGCGTCGCGGTGTCGACGCCGGCGAAGTCGTACACGCTCTTGATGTCGAGCACGCCGACGCCCTCGGCCACGAAGTCGGCGTTGACGTCGACCCCCGGCACGCGGTCGAGGATCACCACCGGCGCCGGCCGCGGCTGCGCCACGACGATGTCGGTGATCATGCGCCCGGCCTCCGGCGGCATCAGCGGCAGGAAGGCACGGCGGGCCGTGTCGTACATCCAGATGCTGTAGAGCGGCGGCGCGAGCTGCACCGCGGGATCGCGCAGCACGTCGTCGGTGCAGGCCCGCTCCTGGCCGCCGATCCGGGCGCGGCAGGGCGTCCAGCTCACCGCGATGCGCCCGGAGCCGTCCCAGAGGGGATAGGCGGCGGAGAAGCGTCCGCCCGGCGAGACTCCCGGCAACGTGCGCACCTGGTTGCCGGTCGCCGGCACCTGCGCCGGGCCCTGCAGGCCGGCGCTGGCGAGCACCGGCTGGGTGTTCTCGACGAAGTTCCGGGTGTCGATCGTCACGAGGTCACCGCCGAGGTCGGCGTCCGTGTACGGCCGGACCAGCGCGAGGATCTTGCCATCGGGCATCTCGCGCGGGTCGAAGAAATGCACCTCGGACGCATTGGTGCCGGTCGCGTGCGACAACGCGCCGTAGTGCAGCTGCACGTCGCTGCCGTCGGGGTTCGCGGTGTACAGGTGGATCGCGCTGCGACCCGGTGCGGTGTCCCAGCGGCTCCACAAGAGTCGCCCGCTCATCAGCACCGTCGGGTCCATGTCGTGGCTCTGGCCGAAGGACACCTGGCGTATCCCGGTGCCGTCGGCGTTCATCACGTGCAGCACGAACGCGGGCTCGCGCCCGTCCTCCGTCTGGGCCTCGAACTGCGGCTTGCCCTCGTCGAGCAGCACCGCCTTCGCCTGGCGCTGGCGGGTGGAGGAGAACACGATGCGGCCGTCGGGCAGGTAGTGCGGCGCGACGTCGTGCCCTTCCTCGGCCACGATGTCCGAGGGGATCACGCGCCGCAGCGCGTCGGTCGCGAAGGTGTACTCCCAGACGTTCCAGGTCGGCTGGTCCTCCTCGTCGCCGTTGGGCACCATCGGGCCGCGCATCGCGAACACGAGCCTGCGGCCGTCCGCGGAGACGTCGAGGTCGCGCACGTCCCACATCCCGGTCCGCGTCACCCGGTCGGTGACGTTGCGCTCGGGGACGCTGGCGTCGGCGCGATCCTTGACGAACAGGTCCGCGTCGACGTTGAAGGTGCGCATGTCGCGGGCGTCGTCGGTCGTGGCGTCGGGCACGGTGCGCTTCACGTAGGCGATCGGGAAGTCGATCGTCGACGGGTCGGCACGCTGCCCGCTGCCGATGTCGACGTTGCCGCCGCCGGAACAGGCCGCGAGCATCGCGGCGCCCAGCGTCGCCACCAGTGCGGCGCGCAGCGCGGCGGCGCAGCGGCGGCCGGCGCCCGTCGCGGGCGCGCCTTCCTTCGGATGGATCATCGAGCTCTCCTCGAACGTCTGGCGCGTGCAAGCGGGACGCGCATGTAACGTAATGCCATCGTCGTGCAATCCCCTTCGGTGATCTGCCGACGCCGTCACAGCACCGCGACCGGCGAAGAGGTTCCCTCGCACCGCTTGCTTGCGGGTATGGAGCCTCTGCGCGGTCGCAGGTGCAGAGGTAGTTCCGCGCGACCTCGATCGACGTGACCGGCATCGCACTTCGCTGCCGGCAGGCTAGCTTCGCGACGTAACGGAGCAACCTGTCGGCGCACGGCGACGTCGGCGGGTCGAGACAACGGCGCGTGGCGCTCCGTCCCGCCATAGTCGACCTGCGCTTCGGCGACCGACCTGGAAGGGAGACACATGAGCGGACATCGAATCGACCACCTGGCCATCGCTGCCGCACCGCGCGTGCGTCGCGGTGGCGCACCAGTCACCGTCGCGGTGGCGCTGCTCGCCGTCGCAGCCTCGGCCAGCCTCGTCGCGGGCCCGCGCGAGCAGGCCAAGCGGATCCACGATCGCATCGCCGGCGTGCCACCCAGCGCGCAGGTGCTCGGCCAGATGGAGGCGGACATCGTCGCCGGCCGGCCACTCGACGCGGCGAACCGCGCGCTGCAGGCGAGCTCGTTCTACAACGTCACGCTGAAGAACTTCGCGGCGCCGTGGACCAACCGCGAGCAGAGCGTGTTCGTGCCGTTGAACGACTACACCGCCACGGTGATCGGCATGGTCCGCGACGACGAGCCGTTCAACACCGTGCTGTCGGCGGACGTGCTCTACACCGGTCAGGGCGTCGCGGGCGTCGCGCCCTACTCGCCGTCCAGCAACGATCACTACGAGCAACTGGAGCAGCGCGGCGCCGACCTGCGGACGGTGCTCGTCAAACAGCAGCAGTCCTCGCTGAACGGGCTGCCGGCCGCCGCGACCGCCGGCGTGGTCACCTCGCGCGCCGCGTCCCAGGCCTTCTTCGTCGCCGGCACCAACCGGGCCATGCTGCGCTTCACGCTGATGAACCACATGTGCCGCGACCTCGAGCAGGTCATGGACACCACGCGCCCGCCGGACCGCATACGCCAGGACGTCAGCCGCTCCCCGGGCGGCGACGCCCGCGTGTTCCTCAACAACTGCGTCGGCTGCCACAGCGGCATGGACCCGCTCGCGCAGGCTTACGCCTACTACCATTACGACGAGCAGCAGGCGCGCGTCGTGTACACGGCCGGGCAGGTGCAGCCGAAGTACTTCAACAACGCCGACAACTTCAAGCCCGGCTTCGTCACCAAGGACGATCGCTGGGACAACTACTGGCGCCGGGGAAACAACCAGCTGCTGGGTTGGGACTCGGCGTCGCCGGGCGGGGGCAACGGAGCGAAGTCGCTCGGCCAGGAACTGGCCGGCAGCGACGCCTTCGCGCAGTGCCAGGTCGAGAAGGTGTTCCGGGCGGTCTGCTTCCGGACGCCTGGCAGTGCCGCCGACCGTGCCCGCATCCAGACGATCAAGGGCGCGTTCAGGGCGAGCAACTACAGCCTGAGGCGGGTTTTCGCCGAGACCGCCGTCTATTGCATGGGCGACTGACCGGGCGCAGGAGAGGCAATCGAACATGAACTCGATCATCGTCAAGGGCGCCCTGGCGCTCCGCCGCTACGCCACGCTCGCGGTCCTCGCGACGCTCGCCGCCTGCTCGGGCGGCGGCGCGCCGACGCAGGAGCAGCCGGTGACGCAGGCACCGCCGGTGGCGGACTACACCGGGCCGGCGCCGGCCACGGCCGACGTGCAGGCGTTCAAGATCAACGTCTGGGACAACCTCAAGGCCAGCAGCCGCTGCGGCTCCTGCCACACCGCGTCCGGCCAGGCACCGCGCTTCGCGCGCACCGACGACGTCAACCTCGCCTACCAGGAGGCGGTGCAGCTCGTGACGCTGGCGCAGCCCGAGCAGTCCCGGCTCGTGACCAAGGTCGCGGCCGGGCACAACTGCTGGCTGTCGCAGAACTCGGCCTGTTCCGACACGATGACCGTCTGGGTGCGCAACTGGGCCGGCTCGGTCTCGAGCGGCGGCAAGCAGATCGCCCTGAAGGCGCCGCCGGTCAGGGACGTCGGCAACAGCAAGACCTTCCCGGCCGACTCTTCGCTGTTCGCGACCACGGTGCACCCGGTGCTGCGCCAGTACTGCGCGCGCTGCCACGCCTCCAACGCGGGCTCGCCGCAGTCGCCGTTCTTCGCCGACGCCAGCGCCGACGCGGCCTACGCCGCGGCGCGCGCCAAGATCAACCTCGACTCCGTTGCGCTGTCGCGGCTCGTGGTGCGCCTGCGCCAGGAGTTCCACAACTGCTGGAACAACGACTGTGCCGGCAGCGCCAACCAGATGCAGGCGGCGATCCAGGCGTTCTCCAACGGCATACCGCTGACGCAGATCGACCCCTCGCTGGTGGTCTCCAAGGCGCTGACGCTCTACGACGGCACGGTCGCGGCCGGCGGCAACCGCTTCGACACCAACGTGATCGCGCTCTGGGAGTTCAAGACGGGCATGGGCACGGTCGCGTTCGACACCAGCGGCGTCGAGCCTGCCATCAACCTCAACTTCTCCGGTGACGTGACCTGGATGGGCGGCTGGGGCATCAAGGTCGGTGCCGGCGGCAAGGCGCAGGGCTCGACCGCCGCGAGCAAGAAGCTGTCCGACATGATCAAGTCGACGGGCGAGTACACGATCGAGGCCTGGGCCGCGCCGGGCAACGTCGTGCAGGAGGACGCGTACATCGTCAGCTACTCGGGCGGCACGATGGCCCGGAACATGACCCTCGCCCAGCGCGAGTACCAGTACCAGGCGATGAACCGCAGCAGCAAGACCGACTCGAACGGCGACCCGTCGCTGCTCACGGCGGCCGCCGACCGCGACGCGCAGGCCTCGCTGCAACACGTCGTCGTCACCTACGACCCGGTCAACGGGCGCCGGATCTACGTCAACGGCAACTACACCGGCGACGCCGACCGGCTCGGCGGCGGATCGCTCGCCGACTGGGACGACAGCTTCGCGCTGGTGCTCGGCAACGAGACCTCGGGCAACCGCTCGTGGTCCGGCGTGCTGCGCCTGGTCGCGATCCACAACCGGGCGCTGTCGGCGCCGCAGATCCAGCAGAACTTCGCCGCCGGCGTCGGCGAGCGCTACTTCATGCTGTTCAACGTCAGCGAGCTGGTGAGCGTCCCGCAGAGCTACCTGATGTTCGAGGCGAGCCAGTACGACAGCTACAGCTACCTGTTCGACAAGCCGACGTTCATCAGCCTCGATCCGGCCGCCCGCCCGGACAACATCCCGATCCGCGGCCTGCGCATCGGCATCAACGGCAACGAGGCGAAGATCGGCCAGGCCTACGTGCCGCTGAACGCGACCGTGACCGCGGCCAACTACTCGGCCACGGCCGGCCAGCGCCTCTCGGACGTGGGCACCGTCGTCGCCCTCGAGAAGGGACCGGAGAGCGACCTGTTCTTCGTCAGCTTCGAGCGGATCGGCAGCCGCACCCACGCCCCGGCGGAGCCCCCGGCGCCGGCACCCGCGCCGGCGGTCGACCCGCCCGAGGTCGCGTCGGACGTCGGCATGCGCACCTTCGAGGAGATCAACGCCACGATGTCGACCGTCACCACCGTGCCGGCGACCCGGGCCGAGGTGCGCGCGACGTACGAGCTCGTGAAGCAGGCGATGCCGGTGCGCGAGACGATCGAGGGCTTCGTCGCCTCGCAGCAGACCGGGGTCGCGCAGCTCGCGATCGAGTACTGCAACGCGCTGGTCGAGGATCCGACGCTGCGCGCGGCCTACTTCCCGGGGATGGACTTCGCGGCGCCGGCGAGCGCGGCCTTCGGCTCGCCGGCGGCGCGCGACCTCGCGTTCAACCCGCTGCTCGACCGCATGCTCGGCGTCAACGTCGGCACCCAGCCGAACCGCGCCCAGGCGCGCGCCGAGCTGGACGCGCTCGCCGCGCGCCTCACGTCGTGCGGCGCCGGCTGCGCGCCGGACCGCACCCGCACCGTCGTCAAGGCCAGCTGCGCCGCCGTGCTCGGCAGCGCCGCGACCCTGCTGCAGTAAACAGGTTCGAGGACACCACCATGCTGATCCGCAAGCCGACCCCCCGCAAGCTCGGGCTCGACGAACCGATCCTGCACCGGGACACCCACAAGCGCCCGGTGACGCGGCGCGACTTCATCGCCCAGGGCTTCCAGGGCGGTGGCATCGCGCTGGCCGGCGCCTCGGTGTTCAGCCTCTTCGGCAACCCGCGCGCCGCCCAGGCGGCACTGTCGCCGGACCTGCAGGCACTGAAGGCGGCCTGCGGCTTCGCGGTGCAGGGGGCCGGCAAGATCCCCTTCATCGCATTCGACCTCGCCGGTGGCGCCTGCATGACCGGGTCGAACGTGCTGGTGGGCGGGCAGGGCGGGCAGCTCGACTTCCTGCAGACCGCGGCCTACGCCAAGATGGGCCTGCCCGGCGACATGGTGCCGAACGCCCCCAACCCGCAGAGCCCGACCAACAACTTCATCAACAGCGCACTCGGCCTGTCCTTCCACTCCGACAGTGCCTTCCTGCGCGGCATCCTCTCGAAGGTGTCCGCGACGACCGCGGCCAACATCAACGGGGCGGTGATCCCGGCGCGCTCCGAGAACGACACCGGCAACAATCCGCACAACCCGATGTACGGCATCTTCAAGGCAGGTGCCGATGGATCGTTGCTGTCGCTCATCGGCTCGCGGGCGTCTGACTCCGGCGGCAACTCGCTGGCTCCGATGGCGATGATCGACCCGTCGGCGACGCCGACCAAGGTCGACCGGACCAGCGACGTGACCGGGCTCGTCGACACCGGCAAGCTGGTCGGCCTGCTCGACCAGGGCGACGCGGTCGCGGTGATGGAGGCGATCCAGCGGATCTCGGACCAGAAGCTCGCCAACACGCAGCCCAAGACGGTCACGCGCGACGAGGTGATCAAGGAGCTGGTGCGCTGCAACTACGTCAAGGCCGCCGACCTCACAGACCGTTTCGGCAACCCCAGCTCGCTGAACCCGGAGCTCGATCCGTTCATCCTCGAGGGAGCGCCGGGTGCGAGCGCACCCATCTTCACGCGCGCCGAGTTCGATGCGGACGCGGAGTTCCGCAAGACCGCCGCGGTGATGAAGCTCGTGCTCGAGGGCTACGCGGGCGCCGGCACCATCACGATGGGCGGCTACGACTACCACGGCCAGGGCCGTGCCACGGGAGAGGTGCGCGACTTCCGTGCCGGCCGGTGCATGGGCGCCTGCCTCGAATACGCCGCCCGCAAGGGCGTGCCGCTGATGCTCTACGTGTTCAGCGACGGCTCGATCTCGGCCGGCGGGCAGGTGGACAACACGGTGGACGGCCGTGGCAAGTTCATGTGGACCAGCGACAACCAGTCGACTGCCGCGTCGTTCTTCCTGGTGTTCAACCCGCGCGGTCGACCGGCCCTGTTCTCGGGCGACAGCGTGCCCGCCGCGAGGCACCAGCAGATCGGGTACTTCCGTCCCGACGGCTCGGTGGAGACCTCCGGCACACCTGCGGCGAACAACGTCAACCTGCTGGTCGAGACCGTCGTGCTCAACTACATGGCGCTGCACGGCGAGCAGGGATTGTTCTCGACCGCGAACTACTTCCCGAGCCACGGCCTCGGCAGCGTCGCCCTGCGCGACAGCCTCACGGCGTTCAACCCGATCGTCAACGGCACGATCAGCTGAACCGGGCGGGCCGCGCGCCGCCCTGGGGCGCGCGGCATCGCCGTGGGTCGCGTGGACGGCTAGAGTAGCGTCCGCATGTCCACGTCGTCCCCCACGGCAGCCGGCCCGCCGCTGGCGCTGCTGCGCTGCCCGCAATGCCTCGGCGATGCCGCCCTCGATCCCGCGGCCGACGGCTGGCGCTGCACCCGCTGCGACACCGCCTACCCACGGCTCGGCGGCCTGGCATGGCTGCTGCCCGCGCCCGAGGCGCGCCGCGTGGAGTGGCGCCAGCGCTTCCGCCTGCTCGAGCGCGAGCTCGAGGCTGCGCGGGCGGCAATCGGCGAGCGGCTCGATGCAGGCGGGCTGCTGGCTGCGACGCGGGCGCGCCTCGAGCGCCTGCGCGCCGCACAGGCGGCGCAGGTCGAGGAGCTGCGCGAGCTGCTCGCGCCACTGGAGCCCGAAGCCTCGATCGCGCGTCTCGAGACGCTGCTCGCGCTGCGCACCCGCACCCCGCTGACCCAGGACCTCAATTCCTACTACGTCAACGTGCATCGCGACTGGGCATGGGGGGAGCGCGAGAACGCCGCCGCGCTGCAGCTCGCCACGGACCTGCTGGCCGGCGCGCCGGCGCGCCGCGTGCTCGTGCCGGGGTGCGGCGCCGGGCGGCTCGCCTTCGACCTGCATCACGCGCTGCGGCCCGAGTTGACGCTGGGGCTCGACCTCAACCCCATGCTCGCGTGGATCGCCGCCCGCGTCGCCGGTGGCGGCGAGGTGGCGCTGCACGAGTTCCCCGTGGCACCCAGGTGCGGCAGCGACGTGGCCGTCGCCCGGCGCCTCCGGGCGCCGCATGCGGCGAGCGCCGGCCTCGAGTTCGCGATCGGCGATGCGCTGCGCGCACCACTGCGACCGGGCTCGTTCGACGCGGTGCTGACGCCCTGGTTCGTGGACATCGTGCCGCACGCGTTCGCGCCGCTGGTTGCGCAGGTCGCCGCGATGCTGCGCGCGGGCGGCACCTGGGCGAACTTCGGCTCGCTGAGCTTCAACCAGCGCGACCCGGCGTCCTGGCACGGGCCCGACGAGATCGTGGCGATCCTCGAGGGCGCCGGTTTCGAGGTGCTGCAGACGCTCGATCGCCAGTTGCCCTACCTGCAGAGCCCGGCGAGCCGCCACGGGCGCATCGAGACCGTCTTCGGCTTCGCTGCGCGCCTGCGCCGCACGGCGGCCGAGCCGCCGCCGCTCGACAACCTGCCCGACTGGCTCGGCGATGCCGCGCGTCCGGTGCCCCTGCTGCCGCACTTCCAGACGCAGGCGCTCGCGAACCGCGTCGTCGCGTACACCTTCGCGCTGATCGACGGACGCCGCAGCACGGAGCAGATCGCGGCGCACCTGGTCGGGCAGAAGTTGCTGTTGCCCGGCGAGGCCGAGGCAGCGGTGCGCAGCTTCCTGGTGGCGCTCTACGAGGAGAGCCAGCGGCGCGCGCGCTTCTGAGGCGCGGCGCGCGCCGACGGACGAATCGCGCTCGCGCTTCCCGCGTCGCGTCCTGCAGACAGTTGCGGGCCGCGCGCGCGATTCTGTGACGCAGCCGACACGCCGCCGTTCTTTTGGGGGCTCCGTTCGTTGACACTCCGGAGCGCGCTGTGCCAGTTTTACAGATGTAAGTTCCGGGCAAACCCGCTGCGAGGCGGGGACGCAAAGCTTCCGGTCCAGGGCGCGACCCATCGTCGCGCCGGGGACAGCGGGGTTGCCGATCGGCGGGTGAGTTTGGTCGCTTGCACCGCGGGTCGAATCGCCGACTGCCGCCGCCACGTTCGCGGCCCGGCGGGTGGTTGCGTCCGTTGCGAAACCAACCGGGACCGCGAGGGTCCGACTCCAGGCGGCATCAGACGATGGGCGCATTCAAGACATACCGGCGTTCCCGTGGCGTCGCGGCGATGCTCGTGCTCGCGGTGCTGTGCGCAGCCGCGTCGCCTGCGCGCGCGGCCGAGCCGCGCGCTGCGGCGCCCGCGCCCGACTTCGCGCTGCGGTCGGTCGCCGGTCCCAACCTGCGCCTCTCCGAACAGCGCGGCGACGTGGTGGTGCTGTCGTTCTGGTCGAGCCGCTGCAACGTCTGCCGCGCGCAGCTCGCCGAGCTCGATCGCCTGTTCGCGACCTACCGCCCGGCCGGCTTCGTCGTCTTCGGCGTCAACGTGGACGACGACGTCGCCGCGGCACGCGAGTTCGCCGGCACCCTGCGCGTGCAGTTCCCGATGCTGCTCGACCCCTCCAAGTCGGTCGCCCGTGCCTACGGCGTCGATGCGCTGCCGATGCTGGTCGCGATAGACCGCTTCGGCACGGTGCGCTTCGTCAGCCGCAACGACCGTCCCACCGCAGCCGCCAGCTACGTCCCGGCGCTGCGCACGCTGATCGACGAATGATGAGCACACGCCCCATGCGCAAACCCAGATTCCGTACCGACGTCCGCGTCGCTGCCCGCCCCGCCCGCCCCGAGGGCGGCCGGGCGCCGCTGCTGGCGCTCGCGCTGCTCGCCGCGATGCTGCTGCTCGGCGCCGCCGCCGCCCGCGCCCAGGGGACGGCGCCTCCCGCCGCCGCCGACGTGGCTGCCGCGCCTGCAGCGGCCGCCGCCACGGGGGTGCCCGACGAGGTGGCGCCGGCGGACACGCGCGGCATCGACGAGGAGACGCAGCAGCTCAAGAAGGACGCCGTCGACCTCAACCGCGAGCTGTTCATGCTCGAGGAGGAGTTGCTGTTCCCCGCCAACACTCAGGTCGCGGTGTTCGTCTCGATGGACGTCGGCGAGTTCTTCGCGCTCGACTCGGTGCAGCTGAAGGTCGACGATCGCGAGGTCGCGAACTACCTCTACACCGAGCGCGAGGCCGAGGCGCTGCTGCGTGGCGGCGTGCACCGCGTCTACCTCGGCAACCTGAAGGTGGGCGCGCACGAGCTGGTCGCGATCTTCACCGGGAAGGGCCCGAACCAGCGTGACTATCGCCGCGGTGCGACCCTGAAGTTCGACAAGGCCGTGGGCGCGAAGTACCTGGAGCTGAAGATCACCGACCGCCAGCGTCGCGCGCAGCCCGAGTTCGAGATCAAGGACTGGGAGTGACCTGGGACTCGCCGTGCACCGTCCGTCCTTCCTGAAACCGCTGGCGCTCGCGATCTGCGCCGCCCTCGCGCCGGCCGCGGGCATGGCCGCATCGCCGCCCGGCACGCCGTCCGACAAGCTGCCGGCGACGCGGATCCGCGACCTCAGCTATGGCGACGCGTTGTTCTACTTCTACCAGGACGAGAGTTTCGAGGCGTTGACGCGGCTCGCCGCGTTCTCGCAGTGGGGGCGGGTCCCGAACCACGAGGCCGAGGCGCAGCTGCTGCTGGGCGGGCTCTACCTCGAGCTCGGCCTGCACAACGAGGCCGGCGAGCGCTTCGAGAGGCTGCTGACGGACGACGTGCCGCAGGCGGTCCGCAATCGCGCCTGGTTCTACCTCGCCAAGGTCTGGTACGTCCGCGGCTACGACGAGCGCGCCGAGCAGGCCGTCCGCAGGCTCGCCGGCGTGCTGCCTGCGGAACTCGAGTCGGAGCGCGTGCACCTGCTGTCGAACGTGCTGATGCGCCAGGGGCGCTTCGCCGAGGCGGCCGACCTGCTGGACGGCTGGCAGGGGCCGCAGGACTGGGCCGCGTTCGCGCGCTTCAACCTGGGGGCCGCACTGATCCGCGACAACCAGCTGGACGTCGGTGCACGCTACCTCGACGCCGTCGGCCAGCTGCAGACCGATGATCCCGAGCTGCTCGCGCTGCGCGATCGCGCGAACCTGACGCTCGGGCTCGCCTACCTGCAGGCGAGCGAAGCGGCGAGCGCCAAGCCGGTGTTGCGGCGCGTGCGCCTCGACGGCTCGTATGCGAACCGTGCCTTGCTGGGGTTCGGCTGGGCCGAGGCGGAGCTCGGCGACTATCGGGCCGCCCTGACCCCGTGGCTGGAGCTGAAGGACCGCAACCTCCTCGATGCCGCGGTCCAGGAGTCGTGGCTCGCCGTGCCGTATGCGTTCGCCCGCCTGGATGCGCCGGCGCAGGCCGCCGAGTACTACGAGGGCGCGATGCAGGCCTTTGGCCAGGAACGGGCGCGGATCGAGCAGTCGATCGAGCGGATCCGCAACGGCGGGCTGCTCGACGGCATCCTCGAGCGGGAGGCCACCGGCGGCAGCTATGGGTGGTTCTGGCAGCTGAAGGACCTGCCCGATGCGCCGGAGTCGCGCTACCTGTACGCGGTGTTGGCCGGGCACGACTTCCAGGAAGGCCTGAAGAACTATCGCGACATCGTCTACCTGGAGCGGACGCTCGCGCGCTGGGCTGGCGACTTCGAGGCTTATCGCAGCATGATCGACACGCGCGAGCAAGCCTTCGAGCAGCGCCTCCCGCGCACCGACGCGCTGCTGGCGCAGGGCGCCGTCGAGTCGCTGGCGCAGCGGCGCGGCGCGCTGGAGTCGCGCCTCGACGAGGTCGAGGCCTCGCGCGACGTGGCGGCGCTCGGCACGCCCGCGCAGCGCGAGCAGTGGGCACGCATCCAGCGTGCCGAGCAGGCGCTCGAGTCCGCGGCGCCCGGCGAGGAGACCGACGCGTTGCGCAACCGCCTGCGGCTGGTCAAGGGTGCGCTCTATTGGCGCCTCGCCGAGAGCTACCGGGCCTCGCTCTTTGGCCAGCGTCGTGCGCTGCGCGAGGTCGACGGGCTGCTGCGCGAGACGCAGGATCGCTGGGAGCGGCTCGGACGGGCGCGGGGCAGCGTGCCCGCCAGCACCGGCGGCTTCGGGGCTCGGCTCGATGCGGCGCGCGAGCGGCTGCAGTCCATCCAGCAGCGCCTGGCGGCCGCCAAGCAGCGCCAGAACCAGTACCTCGCCCGGATCGCGATCGACGAGCTCGACGCGCAGAAGCAGCGCCTCGGCGCGTACCAGGTGCAGGCCCGCTTCGCGCTGGCCGGGATCTACGACCGCGCGGCCACCACGCCCGCGGGCGGCGCGGGCGAGGGCGGCACGGAGTCCGCGCCTGCGCGGCCCGGATCGTCGCCGGCCGGCGGGGGTGCTCCGTGAGCCGCGCGGCCCCCGCCGCGCGCGTGCTGGTCGCCGTCGCGGTCGCCGCGGCGCTCTCCAGCGCCGCGTCCGCCGCCGACCAACCATCGCGACCGGCGACCATCGGTGACCTCAAGCCGCGCGCGGTCGAGATCCGCCCGCAGCAGCGGGTCGACTCCAGTGCGGCGCGCGCGATCGAGAACTATCGCCGTTACCTGGAGCAGGACGATGCCGATCCCGAGCTGCGCGCCGAGGCGCTGCGCCGGCTGGGTGACCTCAACCTCGAGGTGGGAGAGGTCGAGCGGATCGAGAAGGAGGCCAGCGCGATCGACCGGTCGGGAGCCGAGGCGATCGAGCTCTACACCTCGCTGCTGAAGGCCTACCCGGACCATCCGCGCAACGACCAGGTGCTCTACCAGCTCGCGCGCGCTTACGAGACCACCGGCCAGCCCGAGAAGGCGCTCGCCACGCTCGACCGGATCGTCGAGCGTCACCCCGAACTCGCTCAGCGCGACGAGGTGGACTTCCGCCGCGGCGAGATCCTGTTCTCCGCGAAGCGTTATGCGGAGGCCGAGAAGGCCTACGAGCGGGCGCTGGCGGAGGGCGCGGAGGGCGCGTTCTACTCGCAGAGCCTCTACAAGCACGGCTGGTCGCTGTTCAAGCAGGGCCGGAACGAAGAGTCGCTGCCCTCGTTCGCCGGCGTCCTGGATGCCAACCTCACCGACCCTGCGGACGGCCGCAAGCTGCGGCCGATCGAAGGGATGTCGCGGCCCGACCGGGAGCTCGTCGAGGACACGCTGCGGGTGATGAGCATCACCTTCTCCTACCTCGACGGGGCGCAGTCGCTGGACCGGTTCGTGGCGCGCCGCAACGAGCCGCCCTACGCCTACCTGCTGTACTCGAGGCTCGGCGACCTCTACGTCGAGAAGCAGCGCTACCAGGATGGCGCGGACGCCTACCGGGCCTTCGTGGCGCGCGACCCCGCGGACGAGAATGCGCCGCCGCTGGCGATGCAGGCGATCGAGGCCTACCGCAAGGGTGGCTTCGACCAGCTCGTGCTCGACGGCAAGCGCGACTACGTGGAGCGCTACAACTTCGCCGGGGGCTTCTGGCGAGGCCGCGATCGCGCTGCCCATGCACAGGTGGTCGCCGAGCTGAAGACGAACATGAAGGACGTCGCGACCTACTTCCATGCGACGGCCCAGAAGTCGAAGCGCATCGACGACTACCAGGTCGCGGCACGCTGGTACCGCGACTATCTCGCGTCGTTCCCGGACGACCCGGAGTCCGCGGCCACCAACTACCTGCTCGCGGAGACACTGTTCGAGAGCGGCCGCTTCGCCGACGCCGCGTCGGAGTACACGCGCACCGCCTACGACTATCCGCGGGGCCCGCGCTCGGCCGCAGCCGCGTATGCGGCGCTGGGCGCGCTGCAGAAGCAGCGCGCGGCAGCTGCGCCCGGGGAACTGCCGGAGGTGATCACGCGGCAGGTCGAGGCGGGGATCCGCTTCGCCCAGGCGTTCCCGGAGCATCCCGACAGTGGCGGCGTGATCACCCGCGCGGCACAGGACGTGTTCGACCGCAAGGACCTGCCGCGCGCCATCGAGGTGGCGAACCTGGTGCTCGCCCACCAGCCGCCGGTCGACGCGGCACGCCAGCGCATCGCCTGGACCATCATCGGCCAGTCGAACTTCGAGCAAGGCGACTTCGAGCGCGCCGAGTCCGCGTACCAGAAGGCACGCGAGCTCGCGCCGGCCAACGACGCGCTGCGCAAGGATCTCTCCGAGCGCCTCGCTGCCTCCGTCTACAAGCAGGCCGAGGCGCGACGCAGCGAGGGCGACGGCGCGGGCGCGGTCGACGCGTTCCTGCGCGTCGCGGCACTGTCGCCGGACCCCACCGTGCGCGCGACCGCGGAGTTCGACGCGGCGGCGCAGCTGCTCACCCTGAAGGAGTGGGGCCGGGCGATCCCCGTGCTGGAAGCATACCGGCGCAGCTACCCGAAGGACGCGCGCCAGGCCGACGTCACCCGCAACCTCGCGGTGGCGTATTCGGAGGCGGGCCGGCCTGGCGACGCCGCAGTCGAGTTCGAGCGTATCGCAACCAACGTCGCCGAGGACCGCGAGGTGCGGCGCGAGGCCCTGCAGGCCGCGGCCGAGCTGTTCGAGAGGGCCGGCGACCGCAAGCGGTCGACGGCCGCTCTGGAGCGCTTCGTGGACCAGTTCCCGGCCCCGGTCGCGGCGGCCGTCGAGGCGCGCCAGAAGCTCGCCGACCAGGCCGCGCTCGCGGGCAACGCCGGGCGAGTGGAGTTCTGGCAGCGCCAGATCATCGAAGCCGATGCCACGGCGGGTGCCGGCCGCACCGACCGCACGCGCTACCTCGCCGCGAAGTCGCAGCTCGCACTGGCGACGCCGACGCGCGACGCGTTCCGCAGGGTGCGGCTGGTCGCCCCGCTGAACCGCAGCCTCGCGGCCAAGCGCAAGGCGCTCGACGTCGCACTGAAGGCCTACCGCCAGGCGGTGGACTACCGGGTCGGCGAGGTCACCGCGGCCGCGACCTACGAGATGGCCGAGTTGTATCGCACGCTCGGCAAGGACGTGATGGCGTCCGAGCGGCCGAGGGGCCTGAGCGCCGACGAGCGCGAGCAGTACGACACGCTGCTCGAGGAGCAGGCGTTCCCGTTCGAGGAGCAGGCGATCGAGCTGCATGCCGTGAATGCGGCGCGGGTCCGCGACGGCTACGTCGACGACTCGGTCCGCCGCAGTTTCGCGGCCCTCGCCGAGTTCAAGCCGGTCCGCTATGGCAAGACCGAGGTCCCGACCGACGTCGCGGCGCGGCTCGCCGCCGCCGCTCCCGAGGTGCGCGCGCAGGCCGGGGACGCGCTGGCGAAGCGCGCCGCAGGGGACCTCGCGGCCGCCGAGGAGGGGCTGCAGCTGGCGGCGCAGCGGGCGGGTTCGGACCCGTCGCTCTGGACCGAGCTCGGCCGGGTGCAGCGCGAGCGCGCGCGGCTCGAGGACGCGATGGGCTCGTACGCGCGCGCGCTCTCCGTGGATGCCGCCTATGCCCCGGCGTTGCGGAACCTCGCCGTGCTGCTCGACGTCTACATGGACGACCCGGCCAGGGCACTGCCGTACTTCGAGCAGTACAAGGCGGTCGTCCCGGAGGACAAGCAGTTGAACGCCTGGATCGCCGACGTGCGCCAGCGCGCGGGCCGCGCCGCCGCCCCCGCGCCGGACGCGGGCGCGCCACCGGCAGGCGAGGGTACGCCGCCGGCGCCGGCTCCCGAAGGTGGCGCTGCGGCACCGGCCGACGCGCCCGCGGGCGCCGCCCCGCCGGCTGCCCGCCTAGAAGTCGCTGCATCGAGGAATCCCGGATGAAGAAGCCGCCCTCGGTTTGCCACTACGGTTGCTCGGCGCTGCTCGCAGCCGCCCTGGCTGGCCCCGTGGCCCTGGCACAGTCGCCGCAGCCTGCGGCCCCGGTGCCCGCGGCGGGCGCGGCGCCGTCGCGCGACCCCGAGCCGGCCGTCGAAACCTCGGCGCGCGCGCCGGCCGCCCGACGCGATGCGCCGACGCCTACGGCTGCGCCGACGCGCGCCGCCGCGACCGCGCCGGGCGATCCGGCGCCGACACGTGCCGCCGCGGTGCGCGATCAGTCGACTGCGCGACGCGCCACGCGGGCGATGGACCGCGTCGATCTCGAGTCGTCGCAGATCACGGGCAACCGCGAGCTGCCCCGCGTGCTGTACATCGTGCCCTGGCGCGCCCCCGCGGCCGGTGACCTGGAGGGCAGGCCGGTGAACAGCCTGCTCTACGAGCTCACCCGTCCGGTCGATCGCGACGTCTTCCGCCGCGAGAACCGCTACTTCGACGCGCTGCAGGCACAGTCGCCCGGTGCCGACGGCGGCCCGCCCGCCGCGGATGGTCCTGAGAAATGAGTCTTGGTTTTTCGCCCCCTTCGAGGGCATGCTTGAAACGCTTGCTTTCCCGGCAGGGCGCCCGCTTGCCCCCTGTCCCGCCAGAGGAGTGACCTTCCGTGGAATTCTTCAACCTCGCCGTCAATTTCTTCCGCGATGGCGGATTCTTCCTGTACCCGCTGGCGCTGATCCTGGTGGTCGGCGTCGCGATCTCGGTCGAGCGCTGGATCTACCTGTCGCGCGAGACCTCCAAGAACCGCGCCCTCTGGGACGAGATCACCCCGCTGATCCAGCAGGGCAACTTCCGCCAGGCGCTGCAGGTGGCCCAGGGCTCCGACGCGCAGGTGGCGACCGTGCTGAAGTACGGCATCGCCCGCATCCAGCATGCGCGCCGCCGCGAGGACATCGAGAAGGCGATGGAAGAGAGCCTGCTCGAGATCGTGCCGCGCCTCGAGAAGCGCACGCATTACCTCTCGTCGCTCGCCAACATCGGCATGCTCGTCGGCCTGCTCGGCACGATCATCGGCCTGATCGCCGCGTTCTCGGCGGTCGCCACCGCGAACCCCGCGGAGAAGGCGAACCTGCTGTCCGCGGCGATCTCGGTCGCGATGAACAACACCGCCTCGGGTCTGTTCGTCGCGATCACGCTGCTGTTCACGCACATGATCCTCGAGACCAAGACCACGTCGCTGATCGACAGCCTGGAGATTGCGGTGGTCAAGTTCCTCAACGCGATCACGGAACGCCAGGTCGAGGCCGCGCCCGCCGCCGCGGCGGCGCCGCAGGCCCCGCCGCGCGCGGCGCCCCCGGGTGCACCTGCCCGCAGCCCGGCCTGACGCCCCCGAGGCGGCGCCGCCATGGCCCACTCCAAGCTCGCGAGGCGCGCGTTGCGCAACCACGCGCGCTATCGCGGCCGCAACGACCTCAACATCGTGCCGATGATCGACATGATGGTGATCCTCGTGTTCTTCCTGATCTTCACCGCGGTGTTCTCGAAGACCACGATCCTCGAGCTCAACCTGCCGGCGCCCAATGCCTCGGTGCCGGACCTGCCCGAGGGGCTGCAACTCGAGGTGATCGTGCGGCAGGATCGCATCGAGGTCGCCGACCGTCGCACGGGCATCCTGAAGTCGCTGCCCAACCTGCCCACCGGCTACGACCTCGCGGGCCTGTCCGACTACCTCAAGGCCGTGAAGGCCAAGTTCCCGGAAAAGCTCGACTCGAACGTGCTGCTGGCGCCCGACATCCCGTACGACACCCTGGTGCAGGTGATGGACACGGTTCGCGTCTGGGTGGTCGACGACGGCACCTATCGCAAGGCCGAGCTTTTCCCCGACATCTCGGTGGGCGAGGCGCCGCTCGTCGGCGATGCGCTCGCCGGCTCCCTCGCGGTACCGGCCGCCGCGGGTGCCAAGTGAGGTCGCTGCGCGGTCGCCGCCACGTCAAGGCGGCCCATGGCGGAAACCACATGGTGCTGGTGCCGTTCATCGACATGATGACGATCCTGGTGGTGTTCCTGCTGGTGCACACCTCGGATACCGAGATCCTGCCCAACACCAAGAACATCTCCATCCCGCTGTCCGTCGCGGAGACCAAGCCGCGGCCGACGGTGGTGGTGATGGTGACCCGGGACACGATGTACGTGAACGGCCGGCCGATCGCCCGCGTCGACGAGGTGATGGGTTCCGACGCCCCGGTGATCGAACCGTTGCGGGCAGCGCTGCGCGAGCAGGCGGACCGCATCCTCGTCGAGGCGGCTCGCGAGGACATCGTCGAGCGCGAAGTGACGATCATGGGCGACAAGACCGTACCCTTCCGCGTGCTCAAGCGGATCATGGCGACCTGCACCGATGCCGACTACGGCAAGGTCTCGCTCGCGGTGATCGAGCGTGAGGGCGGCACCCCGGGAGCCGGCTGAGCGCGGCCGCCGGAGCGACCCATGCAGATCGCCATCGCCCCCTACTTCCGTCGCTACGAACTCCCGTGGGATCCCGCGGACGAGAGCCGCTTCCGCAAGCTGCTGCGCGTGCTGCTCATCGTCTTCGTGGTGGTCGGCCTGATCATCCCGCTGCTGCCGCGCACCGAGCCGGCCAGGCGCACCGTGCAGGACCTGCCCGAGCGCGTGGTGCAGCTGATCGTGGAGAAGCCGCTGCCGCCGCCACCACCGCCCCCGCCACCCCCGCCGCCGAAGCCGCAGGAGCTGACGGAACCCCGGCCCGCGCCGGTGAAGCCCGACGCCAAGCCGACAGAGGTCAAGGAGCGGGTCCGGCAGGTCGGCCTGCTCGCCATGCAGGACCAGCTCGCCGAGCTGCGCCAGAGCATCGACCCGAAGGAACTCGCCAAGACGGACCTCGACACCGTCGCCGAGAACGTGCGCTCGGAGCGCAACCTCATCACCTCGAAGGTCGGTGCTGCCAGCAGCGGCATCAACACCGCGAACCTGAGCCGCGGCTACGGCGGCGGCGCCGGCGCGATCGGCACCCACACGACCGCGACGGTCGCGGCCCCGGCGAGTGTCTCCGGCAAGGGGCGTGGCGACGTCAAGCGCAGCGGTTCCAGCGGCAAGGCGTCGCGCAGCCGCGAGGAGATCGAGACGGTCTTCGATCGCAACAAGGGCGCTCTGTACGCGCTCTACACGCGCGCGCAGCGGGACAACCCCGAGATCCAGGGCAAGCTGGTGCTCGAGATCACGATCTCCGCTGCCGGCGAGGTGACGATGGCGCGCGTGGTGTCGAGCGAGCTCAACGACCCCGAGCTCGAGCGCAAGATCGTCGCGCGCGTCAAGCTGTTCCGCTTCGAATCGAAGGACGTCGAACCGATCACCGCGACCAAGCCGATCGACTTCTTCCCTGCCTGACCGGTCCCCCGGGCCCGCCCGCCCGGGGTCGACCCCGACGTGACGGCGCCGCCCGGTGCGGCAGGCCCTGCCCGACGCCCTTGCGCACCGGGCGCGCCGCGCAATACCTTCGTTCCACATGGTCGAAGATCCGCTGACGCAGGTCCTGCTGCTGCTCGCGGCAGCGCTGCTGGTCGTGGCGCTGGCGCGGCGCCTCGGGCTGCCCGCGATCCTCGGCTACCTCGCAGTAGGCACGGCGCTGGGCCCGTTCGCGTTCGGCCTGATCGACGAGTCCGCCACCACCCGGCTGCTGGCGGAGCTCGGCGTGGTGTTCCTGCTGTTCACGCTCGGCCTGGAGTTCTCCTGGCCGCGGATGGTCGCGATGCGTCGCGAGGTCTTCGGCCTCGGCACCGCCCAGGTCGTGCTGACCACCAGCCTCGTGGCCGCGATTGCACACGCGGCCGGGGTCGCCTGGCCGCAGGCCGTGGTCATCGGCGGCGCGGTGTCGATGAGCTCCACCGCGATCATCCTGCAGCAGCTGACCGAGATGTCGGAGCTGAACCGCACGCACGGCCGGATCGCCTTCAGCGTGCTGCTGTTCCAGGACCTCGCGGTCGTGCCCTTCCTGGTGCTGGTCGGCGTGCTGTCGGTGCGCGGCGAGGCCTTCACGCTGGAGCGACTCGCCTCGACGCTGGGGTTGGGCGTCCTCGCGGTCGGGGTCGTCGTGCTCGCGGGTCGCTACCTGCTGCGGCCGCTGCTCTACGAGATCGCGCACAGCCGGGTGCGCGAGCTGTTCACGCTCGCGGTGCTGTTCGTCGCGCTCGGCTCGGCCTGGACCTCCCATGCGGCCGGCGTGTCGATGGCGGCAGGCGGCTTCCTCGCCGGGGTGATGCTGGCCGAGACGGAGTACCGCCACCAGGTCGAGGCGGTGATCAAGCCGTTCCGGGACATCCTGCTCGGGCTGTTCTTCATCACCGTCGGCATGTTGCTGGACCTCGGCATGCTGTGGCGCGAGTTCGCGCTGATCGCGGCCTTCTGGCTGGCACTGACGGTGCTCAAGGCGCTGCTGGTCGCGACGATCGTCCGTGCCTACGGCCTGCCCTGGTTCAAGGCGGTGCGCTCCGCCGTCGTGCTCTCGATCGGCGGCGAGTTCGGCATCGCCTTGCTGACCATCCTGCTGCGTGACGCAGCGCCGCCGGTCTCGGAGCTGGTCCAGCCCCTGTTCGTCGCGATCGTGCTGTCGATGGTCACCAGCCCGTTCCTGCTGCGCAACAACCGGCAGCTCGCGCGGCTGGTGCTGCGCGAGCGCGGGCCGCGGGCCGCAGCGGCGCCACCGGAGTCGGACCCCACCGCGGACGTGGCCCGCCGCGAGCACGTGATCCTGTGCGGGTTCGGCCGCGTGGGCCAGAACGTGGCGCGGGTGCTCGAGTCGCAGGGTTTCGAATACATCGCGATGGACCTCGACCCGGCGCGGGTGCGCAATGCCCGGCAGGCCGGCGATCCGGTCGTCTACGGCGACTCGTCCGACGACGAACTGCTGCGGCAGGTGGGCGTGGAGAACGCCAGCGCCGTGGTGGTCACCTTCGCCAGCCCGGCCACCTCGGTCGGGATCATCCGCTCCGTGCGGCTGCTGCGCCCGGACGTGCCGATCCTGGTGCGGACCCAGGACGACACGGGCCTCAAGGAACTGACCGAGGCGGGCGCGACCGAGGTCGTGCCGGAGACCTTCGAGGCGAGCCTGATGCTGGTCTCCCACACCCTGATGCTGCTCAACGTGCCGGTGTCGCGGGTGGTCCGCACCGTCGGCGCGATACGCAGCAACCGCTACTCCACCCTGCGCAGCCTTTTCCGCCGCGAAGACGCGCTGCCGATCGACGAGACGCATGCCTATCGCGAGGAACTCAAGTCCGTGGTCGTGCCCCCGGGCGCATGGGCCGTCGGGCGGTCGATCGGCGAGGTGCGGGCGCGCGGCGCAGAAGTGGCGTTCACCGGGGTGCGTCGCCAGGGCATCCTGGGCCGCGAGCCTTCGCCGCAGATGCGACTGCGCGAAGGCGACGTCGTCGTGCTCTACGGGCTGCCCGAGGCGCTCGAGCACGCCGAGGCGGTGCTGCTCGCGGGCTGAACGTCCGCGACGCCGTGCGCGGTGGCCTCCAGTGCGCGCCGCTCCGCCGGGTCGCGAGCGACGGCGAGCCCACGCGCGAGGCTCGTCCGTGCCTCGGTCGCGCAGCCGAGATCGACCTGCACCTGCGCGAGATTGTTCCAGCCGGCGGCGAAGCCCGGATCGAGGCGGGTCGCGCGGTGCCAGGCGGCGAGGGCGTCCGCGCGGCGCCCGGCACGATAGCGTGCGTTGCCGAGTGCGAACCACGCGAGCGACTCCCCGGGCCAGCGTGCCGTCGCGGCCTCGAGGCCCGCGGTGGCGAGCTGCGACGCGCCGACGAGCTCGAGGTCCGACATCGTCGCGAGCCAGCGCCGCGGCTCGGGACGTGCCGGCCACTCGCCGGGTCGAAGCGCCACCAGTCCCCAGCGCCCCGCCCAGTTCCAGCTGCGCAGGAAGCTGCGTGACGAGGTTCGCAGCCGCGCGCTGCTCCCCGAGCGCAGGGTCACCGTGTCGGCGTCGATCCCGACCACGACCGCGTAGTGCCAGCGCGGCGCCGCCGGCAGGCCGAGGTTCTGCAGCACGAGCACGGGGCGACCGGCTGCGACCTCGGCCGCCACCGCTTCCAGCGCGCCGTCGACCAGCCACGGGATGCGCCCGGCGCTACGCGTCGCGGCGACCAGCTCGACCTGGAAACTGCCGCGCCGCGCCGGCACGTAAACGCGTTCGGCGAGGAGCAGCGGGTCTGCATCGACGCCCGAGGCCGCCAGGATCGTGGCCAGCGCGGCCGGGCCGCAGTGGTGCACGAGCTGGGGATGGAAGGGGACCGACTCCAGCGGGCCGGCCGTGACGGTCACGCGATCGGCCGGCGTCGGGTCGCCGGCGAGCGCGCCACGCGGCAGGCTGCCGCAGGCGGCCAGCGCCTGGAGCAGGAACAGCGATGCCGCGATCCGGCGGATCGCGGCGCCACGACGCGCCGCTGGCATCCGTGCCCCGGATCAGACCTTCTTGAAGATGTCGATGACGCCGACGACCTCGAGGATGATCAGGACCACGAACACGGCGCCGATCAGCGCGAACGCGTCGCCACCCGCCGGGGCCTGGTCGAGGCGCTCGGCGAAGGCCTGCAGTTCGGCATCGGTCATGGCCTGCACGCGCTGCCCGACGGACTCGGGGTTCACGCCGAGCTGCTCCAGCTGCGCAGCCACCTCGGCGCGTTGCAGCGTCGCCTGCACCTTGTCGAGTCGTTCAGCGCGCGAGGCGGCGGCGAGCACGGCCGGCGTGTCGACGATCTCCGCCTGGGCATAGGGCAGCGAGGCTGGCACCAGCGCGAGCGCCGCGCACAGGGACACCAGCACACGCCGGACGGGAGTGGGTTTCATTCTCGGACTCCTGATGTTGAGCAAGGCCGGAGCGGGATCCGGCGCGACCGTGCGCATTTGCGGACAAGCGGCCGCGGGCGTCAAGCAGCCACGGCACGAATCCGGCACCTGTCGTCGCATGACGACAGTTTGCGGGTGCATCTCCGAAGCTCGTGCGCGGGCGGCGCCGCCTGCAGTCGCGGGCGGACCCTCAGCCCTGCGGCACCGCGCGGAGCGCCCGGCGCAGCGCCTCGACGGCGCCGCGGATCTCGTCTTCGGTAGCGATGAACGGAGGCGCGAGCGCCAGGGTCTCGCCCGTGAAGCGTGCGAGCAGGCCTTCCTCGAGCGCGCGCTCGAACACCTGGAAGGCCTTGAGCGCCGGCTTGCCGGCGACGGGGGCGACGTCGATCGCGGCCGCGAGACCGAGGTTGCGCACGTCGGTCACGTGGGGCTCGTCGCGCAGGCCGTGGATCGCCTCCTCGAGCACGGGCGCGAGCGCGCGCGCCCGTGCCACCAGGCCGCTCGCCTCGAATTCGTCGAGCGTCGCGTGCGCTGCGGCCACGGCCAGTGGGTGTCCGGAGTAGGTGTAGCCGTGGAAGAACTCGATCAGGTGTTCGGGGCCGGTCATGAACGCTTCGTAGAGGGCGTCGGACACCAGCACGCCGCCGAGCGGCACCGTGGCGTTGTTGACTGCCTTGGCGAAGGTGATCAGGTCGGGGCGCACGCCGAGTGCATCGGCACCGAAGGGCGCCCCGAGGCGCCCGAAGCCGGTGATCACCTCGTCGAAGATCAGCAGGATGCCGTGCCGCGTGCAGATCTCGCGCAGCCTCTCGAGGTAGCCCTTCGGCGGCACGATCACGCCGGTCGATCCCTGCATCGGCTCGACGATCACCGCTGCCACGTTCGAGGGGTCGTGGAGCGCCACGATCCGCTCCAGCTCGTCGGCGAGGTGCGCGCCCCAGGCTGGCTGGCCGCGCGAATGGCGCATCCGCGACGGGTCCCAGGTGTGCGGCAGGTGGTCGACGCCGGGGATCATCAGCGGCGCGAACATCTTGCGGTTCGCCGGGATGCCGCCGACGGAGATGCCACCCATGCCGACGCCGTGGTAAGCGCGCTCGCGGCCGATGATGCGGGTGCGCGAGGCTTCGCCGCGCACCCGGTGGTAGGCGACCGCGATCTTCAGCGCGGTGTCGACCGCCTCCGAGCCGGAGTTCACGAAGAACACCTTGTCGTCCGGCCGGCCGGCGAAGGCCGCGATCCGCGCGGCGAGCGAGAACGCCGCCGGATGGCCCATCTGGAAGCTCGGGCTGAAGTCGAGCGTCGCGACCTGGCGCTGGACCGCCTCGACCACGCGCTGCGGCGAGTGGCCGAGCGGGGAGCACCAGAGCCCGGACAGGCCGTCGAACACCCGCCGGCCGCCGGCCAGTGTGTAGTACGCGCCTCGACCCGACTCGATGAGTCGCGGCTGGCCCTTGAAGAGGCGGTTGTGCGTGAACGGCATCCACCAGGCGCTCAGGTCGGTGGCCGTGGCGTCCGGGTGCAGCCGCGCGGGAGTGCTCACGCCGACCTCAGGCGTAGCCCAGCACGGCGGCCACCGAGGCCGCGACGTGCCCCACGTTGCCGGCACTGACGCCGGCGATGTTGATGCGGCCGTCCGGTGCGCAGTAGACGTGGTGCTGTTCGCGCAGCGTGTCGACCATGGCGGGAGTGAGGTCGAGCCTCGAGAACATGCCCCGCTGGCGCGTGATCCACGAGAAGTCGGTGCCATGGGTGCGGGCGACGAGCGCGTCGGCGAGCAGCTGGCGCAGGCCGTTGATGCGCGCCGCCATCGTCGCGAGCTCGTCACTCCAGGAGCGCCGCAGCTCGGGCTGCGACAGCACGCGGTCGACGAGCGCCGCGCCATGGTCCGGCGGCATCGACCAGATGGTGCGCGCGAGGCGACCCAGCTGACCGGTCGCGATGGCGGCGCGCTCGGTGGAGGAGGTGAGCACCATCAGCAGGCCGGTGCGCTCGCGATACAGCCCGAAGTTCTTCGAGCAAGACACCGCGACCAGCATCTCGGGCACCTGCCGGGCGATGAGCCGTATCGAGGCGGCGTCCCGCTCCAGGTCGTCGCCGAGGCCCTGGTAGGCGATGTCGACGAACGGCAGCAAGCCGCGACGGGCGCAGACGTCGGCGATCGCTTCCCATTGCGTCATGCCGAGGTCCTGTCCCGTCGGGTTGTGGCAGCAGGCGTGCAGCAGTACCACGGCCGACGCGGGCAAGGCCTCGAGATGCGCCAGCATCCGCTCGAACTCGACTGCATGTCGCGTCGCGGAGTAGTAGGGGTAGCGCTCGAGCTGGAAGCCCGCGCTGCCGAGCAGCGGGACGTGGTTGGCCCAGGTCGGGTCGCTGACGTGGATCTTCGAGCCGGGGCTGGAGAGCCGCAGCAGCTCGGCGCCGAGGCGCAGCGCGCCGCTGCCGCCCGGCGCCTGGGCCGTCGCCCAGTCTCCCTTGCGGCCGGCGAGGTCCGTGCCGGCGACCAGCTCCGCGACCTGGGCGTTGAAGCCCGGGTTGCCGACCGGCGTGAGGTAGGTCTTGGTCTTCTGCGCCGCGATGATCTCGGCCTCGGCGCGCCGCACGGCCGCAGGCACCGGCGTGTTGCCCTGGTCGTCCTTGTAGACCCCGACGCCGAGGTCGACCTTCAGCGGCGTGGTGTCGCGCTTGAAGGCGGCGCTGATGCCGAGGATGGGGTCGTCGGGTACACGGGGTAGCGTCTCGAACATCGGGTGCCTCGTCGGTAGGGGTCGGCCTGGTCGTCTCAGTCGGAGCTGGCGCGGACGATGTAGCCGCCGGATTTCTCGTCGCGCTCGAGCGTCAGCTGCTGGCGGGACTGCGCCTCCTCCAGGAGCTTGTTGAACGAGCCGAAGCCGTAGTATCCCTCGTTGAAGCCCGGCTTGCGGCGCTTCAGCGCCTGCTTGAGCATCGAGCCCCAGATCTTCTCCTCGGCCCCGCGCTCGGCCACCAGTGCGTCATACGTCTCGCGCACCTGGTCGATCGCCTCCTGCGCGCGGTCCTCGGGCGCCGGTGCCCGCCCGCGGGCAGCCTGGCCGCGCGCGGCGACTTCGGCCGCGCCGGACCGCGACTCGGCGCGCCGGCGCGGCGCGCGAGCCTTCTGCTCGCGTACCAGGTCGTCGTAGTAGATGAACTCGTCGCAATTGGCGATCAGCAGGTCGGAGGTGGAGTTCTTGACCCCGACGCCGATCACCGTCTTGTTGTTCTCGCGCAGCTTGCTGACCAGCGGCGAGAAGTCCGAGTCGCCGCTGATGATCACGAAGGTGTCGACGTGTGACTTGGTGTAGCAGAGGTCGAGTGCGTCGACGACCATGCGGATGTCGGCGGAGTTCTTGCCCGACTGGCGCACGTGAGGGATCTCGATCAGCTCGAACGAGGCCTGGTGCATCCCCGCCTTGAATTCCTTGTAGCGCTCCCAGTCGCAGTACGCCTTCTTGACGACGATGCTGCCCTTGACCAGGAGGCGCTCGAGCACCTTGCTGATGTCGAACTGTGCGAAGCGTGCATCGCGCACGCCGAGCGCGACGTTCTCGAAGTCGCAGAAGAGGGCGAGGTTGGCGGTGTCGGGCGAATTCATCGGTGGCATTATCGCAGCCCCGGCGGCCCGGCGCGAACGCCGCGCCGGGCCACCGCCCTGCCAGCAGTGTGGGCCGGCGCGCGCTGCGATGCCCGGGCGGCCACCGCCGCCGCGGCGGGCTGGCAAGATGGGTCTGCGGCGACGCAAGAGGCAGATCCATGCGACAGCAGACCCCGCGGGGCGCCATGGCCGGCGGCGCCGACCCGGCAGCGCCGATCCACCACGTCGTGATCGTCGGCGGCGGCTTCGCCGGGCTCTGGGCGGCGCGCGGGCTGCGCGACGCGCCGGTACAGGTGACCCTCGTCGACCGGCGGAACCACCACCTGTTCCAGCCGCTGCTCTACCAGGTCGCGACGGCCGGTCTGGCTGCACCCTCGGTTGCCGCGCCACTGCGCTACATCCTGCGCCGGCAGGCCAATGCGACGATGCTGCTGGGCGAGGTCGAGCGCATCGACGTCGCCCGGCGCGAGGTGCGGGTCGACGGCCGGCCCTTGCCCTACGACCAGCTGGTGCTGGCGGCGGGCGCGACCCACTCGTACTTCGGGCACGACGACTGGCGCGAGGTCGCGCCCGGGCTCAAGACGCTGGACGACGCCCTGCGGATCCGCGCGCGGGTGCTGTCGGCGTTCGAGCGCGCCGAGGCGTCGCGCGACCCGGCGCTGCGCGATGCCCTGCTGAACTTCGTCGTCGTCGGCGGCGGCCCGACGGGCGTCGAGCTCGCCGGCACGCTCGCCGAGATCGCGCGGCACACGCTGCGCGGCGAGTTCCGCCGGATCGATCCAGCCCGCGCCTGTGTGCTGCTGCTCGAGGCCGGGCCGCGCGTGCTCCCCGCCTTCAGTCCGGAACAGTCGGAGCGCGCCCGCCAGGCCCTCTTGCAGCTCGGCGTCACGGTCTGCACCGGCACGGCGGTCACCCGGGTCGCGCCGGGCGTGGTCGAGGCGGGTGGGCGCAGCATCCCCAGCAGGACCGTGCTCTGGGCCGCGGGTGTCGCGGCCTCACCGCTCGGCGCGGACCTCGGCGTGCCGCTCGACCGCGCGGGGCGGGTGCTGGTCGGTCCGGACCTGACGATACCGGGACATCCGGAGATCTTCGTCGCCGGCGACCTGGCGGCATCGGTGCAGGACGGTCGTGCGGTCCCGGGCGTGGCGCCGGCGGCCAAGCAGATGGGACGGCACGTGGCGCGGGCGATCCGCGCGCGTCGTGCCGGCCGCGCGGTGCCGCCGTTCCGCTACCGCGACCAGGGCGCGCTCGCGACCATCGGGCGACGCTCGGCGGTGGTGGAGTTCGGTCGCTGGAAACTCTGGGGCTGGCCGGCCTGGTGGTTCTGGCTGGCTGCCCACATCGTGTTCCTGATCGGCTTCCGCAACCGCCTCGTCGTGCTGATCGACTGGGCCTGGTCGTACTGGACCTACCAGCGCTCGGCGCGGATCATCGTCGCGGCGGAAGGCACGGACGATGGGTCTCAACCGGAGGCGATCGCACCCTCCGCCGCCATCCGCGCCACCTCGGCATCCGAGTAGCCCAGTTGCGCCAGGATGCGCCCGTTGTCGGCGCCGAGCCGCGGCAACGAGAACTTCGGGTGGCCCGGCTCGTCGCTGAAGCGGATCGGCACGCCGATGTGCTCGCGGCCCGCCTCGTCGACGAGGCGCATGCCCCGGGCCCGGGCATGTGGGTCGTCGAACGCCTCGCGCAGGTCGTTGACCGGCGCGAAGCTGATGTCCCGCCCGCGGAACCACTCGACCCACTCGGCGCGCGTCTTCTGCGCGAAGGTCGCGCGCAGGAAGTCGATCATCGGCTGCTGGTGCGGGCCCGGGCCGCGCTCGCAAAGCGGCAGGAAGTCCGGGCGCCCGAGCGCCTGGAGCAGGTTGCGCGCGAACTTGATCTCCTGGGCGCCGAGGACGACGTGCCGCCCGTCGCGCGTGCGGTAGATGTTGTACATCGCGCTGCCGCCGAAGGTGCGCTCGTGCTTGACCACCGGGGCGCGCTTGTTCGTGAAGACCTCGCCGACCACGTTCGGCGTCCAGGCGAGGATCGAGTCGTGCATCGCCACGTCGAGGTAGTCGCCGCGCCCGGTGCGCTCGCGCCGGTAGAGCGCCATCATGATTCCGCCGAAGGCCAGCAGGGATGCCGCCATGTCGGCCGCCGGCACGTGCGGCATGGCCGGCTCGCCGTCGTTGCCGAGGTTCAGGCTCACGACCCCCGCGAGCGCCTCGGTGGCGAGGTCGTGCGCAGGGACGTCGCGGTAGGGGCCCGACTGGCCGAAGGCTGCGATGGAGCAGTAGACGATGCGCGGGTTGCGTGCGACGACCGCGCGGTAGCCGACGCCGAGTCGGTCGACCACGCCCGGCCGGAAGGCCTCGACGAAGACGTCTGCGGTCTCGCAGAGCCGCAGCAGCGCCTCGCGGCCCGCCTCCGCCTTGAGGTTCAGGCAGAGGCTCTGCTTGCCGCGGTGCGTGTTGCGGAAATAGACCGAGAAGTCGCCTTCCCGAGGGCCGAGGTGCCGGTTCGGCTCGCCTTCTCCGGGCGGCTCGACCTTGATCACCTCGGCACCGTGGTCGGCCATCATCATCGTCAGGTGGGGGCCGGGGAGGAACATGGACAGGTCGACGACGCGGATGCCCTGGAGCTTCATCTTGCAGGCCTCGGGAGGGTGGTGTGCCGGCGGCGGCTCAGGCTGGGCGTGACTGCCAGGCGCTTCAGATCACGTTGCGGGCACGCAGGCCGGCGAACTGCGATTGGTCGACGCCGATCTCGCGCAGCAACGCCTCGGTGTCGCCACCGAGCGCCGGGCCCGGCCTGCTCGGCAGGCGCGCGCCGTCGAGCTTGATGGGGTTGGCGAACGAGCGGAAGTCCGGACGCACCGGGTGCGGGACGTTGCGGATCATGCCGGTACGGTTCGGGAAATCGCTGTCGAGCGCCTGCGGCATGTCGTGGACCGGCGCCGCGGGCAGCGAGCCCTGCAGCCGCTCGAGCCACTGCGCGGTGGTGTCGCGCTGGAACACCGCGTCGAGCACCGGGGTGAGCTCGTCGCGGTGCCGGCGGCGCAGCTCGGGGCTCGCGAAGCGCGGGTCGGCGGCGAGCTCGGGTGCTGCCGTGATGCGCACCAGCTCCTGCCAGAACTTCTGCGTCATGCACATCAGGAAGATCCAGCCGTCGCGGGTGCGCGTCAGCTGCACGGGCACCGCCGAGGGGTGCGAGCTGCGCGGCATGCGCTCGGTCGGATGGCGCTCGTTGAGGAACCAGGTGCCGGGGTAGGAGAGCTGGTGCAGCGCGACGTCGAACAGGCTGACGTCGACGTCGCGGCCGTGGCCCGCGCGCTGCGCGCCCCAGATGGCCGAGACCAGCGCCAGCGCCGTGGTGATGCCGGTCATGAAGTCGACGATCGACAGGCCCATCCGCGAAGGTGGCGTGCCCGGCTCGCCGGTGAGGTGCAGGTAACCGGCCTCGGCCTGCATCAGGTAATCGTAGCCGGGCCAGGCACGGCGCTCGTTGTCGCGGCCGTATGCCGAGAGGTGGGCACAGACGATGCGCGGGTTGCAGGGCGCGAGCGCGGCATACGTGAGCCCGAGCTTGTCGGGCTGGTCGCCGCGCAGGTTGTTCAGCACGGCGTCGCTGGTCGCCGCGAGCCGGCGGAACAGGTCGAGGCCCTCAGTGGTCTTCAGGTTGAGCGTGATGCTGCGCTTGTTGAGGTTGAAGGTCTGGAAGAAATGGCTGTCGTGCTCCCCGAGGAAGAACGGGCCCATGCCGCGGGTGGCGTCCCCGCCCTGGTCGCGGTTCTCGACCTTGACGACCTCCGCGCCCAGGTCGGCGAGGTACATCGAGCCGAACGGCCCGGCGCCGAAGTTCTCGAACGTCAGGATGCGCAGGCCGCGCAGCGGCAGCAGCAGGTCGTTCATCGCCGGCCCGTTCCCCTCAGATCGGATTACGCTCGACCAGCTGCCGCGCGATGATGACGCGCTGCATCTCGTTCGTGCCCTCGCCGATGCACATCAGCGGGGCATCGCGGTAGTAGCGCTCGACGTCGAAATCCGTCGAGTAACTGTAGCCACCCATGATGCGCATCGCCTCGAGGCTGTTCTCGACCCCCGCCTCCGAGGCGAACAGCTTGGCCATGCCGGCCTCGAGGTCGCAGCGCTCGCCGGTGTCGTACTTGCGCGCCGCCTGCTCGATCAGCAGCTTGGACGCCTCGAGGCGGGTCGCCATGTCGGCGAGCTTGAGCTGGATCGCCTGGTGCTGCGCGATCGGCTTGCCGAAGGTCTGGCGCTCCTGCGCGTAGCGCAGCGCGTCGCGCAGCGCGGCCGACGCGATGCCGGCGCCGCGTGCGGCGACGTTGATGCGCCCGAGCTCGAGGCCTCCGACTGCGTGCTTGAAGCCGTGGCCCTCCACGCCGCCGACCAGGTTCTCGACCGGGCAGCGGTAGTCCTCGAACACCAGCTCGGCACTGTCGATCGACTTGTAGCCGAGCTTGCGGATCTTCTTCGCGGCGCGGAAGCCCTCGCCCTTCTCGCACACCAGCATGCTCATGCCGCGGTGTCGCGGCTGTGCCTCCGGGTCGGTCTTGACCAGCACGCCGAAGCAGCTGCCATGGACACCGTTGGTGATCCAGGTCTTGGTGCCGTTGACCACGTAGTGCGCGCCATCGCGGCGGGCCACGGTGCGGATGCTCTGCAGGTCGGTGCCGGCGTTCGGCTCCGTCAGCCCGATGCCGCCGCGCAGCTCGCCGCTCGCGAAGCGCGGCAACCACTGCCGCTTCTGGGCCTCGGTGCCGTGGCGCTGCACGCAGGCGGCCATGATCAGGTGGCTGTTGAAGATGCCGACGGGTGCCATCCACACCGACGAGATCGCCATCACGAGGCGGGCGTAGGTGGAGGCCGAGAGGCCGAGGCCACCGTGCTCGACGTGGATCGTCGCGCCGAAGAGCCCGAGCTCCTTCATCTGCTCGACGATCTCCTGCGGGTACTCGTCGGCGTGGTCGAACCGCCTCGCGACCGGGCGCAGCTCGCGCTCGGCCCAACGCTCGATCGCCTCGAGGATCTCGCGCTCCTCGTCTGCCGAGGGGCCGGTGCCGGGTGCGGGCGCGCTCATGCCGGCGCCTTCTGCTGCGCCAGCTTGTCGTCGACCGAGTGGCCGCGGCGCGCGACCAGGATCGTCCGCTCGAAGCGGCACACCTCGGTGCCATGCTGGTTGCGCCCGATGGTGCGCACCGTGACGATGCCCGCGGTGGGCCGGGAGGCCGAGTCGCGCTTGTCGAGCACCTCGGATTCCGCGTAGAGCGTGTCGCCCGGGAACACCGGTGCGGGCATGCGGATGTCCTTCCAGCCGAGGTTGGCGATCGCCTTCTGGCTGACGTCGGTGACGCTCATCCCGACGACGATCGCCACGGTCAGCGGGGAGGCGACGATGCAGCGACCGAACTCCGATGCCTTGCCGTACTCCTCGTCGAAGTGCAGCGGATGGGTGTTCATCGTCAGCAGCGTGAACCAGATGTTGTCGTTCTGGGTGACGGTGCGCCCCGGACGGTGCTCGTAGACGTCGCCGACGACGAAGTCCTCGTAGTGGCGGCCGAAAGACTCCCTGTAGCGCTGCGGGCCGACCTGGACGGCGCTCTGGCTCATGCGGGCTCCGAGATGGTCAAATGTCCGGACAAATGCTAGGTTTCCGGGAAGCGGGTGTCAACGCGAGGAAGTCCCGGACGGTCATGAGGAAAGAGCGCGAGTCACGCCCTGCGCAGCCGCCGCGCTACCGGCAGCTCGCCGACGAGCTGATCGGCGAGATCCGCGCCGGTCGCCTGCGCATCGGCCAGACGTTGCCGGGCGAGCTCGAGCTCGGCGAGGCCTTCGGCGTCAGCCGCCACACCGTCCGCGAGGCGCTGCGCATGCTCGAGGAGCTCGGCCTGATCGCCCGCCAGCAGGGCGTGGGCACCGTGGTCACGGCGCGGGAGTCGACCGAGTCCTACGTGCATCGGGTGCGCTCCCCGGAGCAGCTGATGCAGTACCCCCCCGACAGCCGGCTGGCGCTGCTGTCGTCGGGCGAGGTCGTCGCCAACCGCGCGACCGCGCGCCTGCTCGGCTGCACCACCGGTACGCGCTGGTTCCGCATCCGCAGCATCCGGCGGCTGAAGGCCAACGGCGCGGCGATCTGCTGGTCCGACATCTACGTGCTCCCGGAGTACGCCGGCATCGTCGATGCCGTCGGCCGGCGGGCCCCGCCGATCTACGAGCTGATCGAGCAACGCTTCGACGAGCGCGTGGCGACGGTCAACGTCGATCTGTTCGCCGGCCTGATCGGCGAGGATCGTGCAGGGCCGCTCGGTGTCGAACCCGGCACGCCTTCGCTCAGCGTGGTACGCCGGTACACGGGCCGCAACCGGCGCGTGTTCGAGGTCTCCGTGTCCGAGCATCCCGCCGGTCGTTTCACTTACTCTCTCGAACTGCGGCGTGGCTGGGGCTCCGGCGAGGGCTGGACGGCTGGTTGAACGCCGCGCAACGGAGGAACATCGAGTGGAGAGTCGTCGAGTCCAGCCCTCGGGGCTGCGCAGTTTCCTGTTCGCCCCGGGCAACCATCCCCGCAAGGTCGAGAAGGTGTTCGCTGCGGGTGCCGACGTGGTGATCCTCGACCTCGAGGACGCCGTCGCCGTGGCCGAGAAGGAGGCGACGCGTGCCGTGGTGACCGCCGCCATGAAGGCCCCGCGGCACTCGCTCGGCTACGTGCGGGTCAACTCCCTCGAGTCGCGCTGGTGCATGGGCGACCTCGAGGCGGTGGTCGGCCCGTGGCTCGACGGCATCGTCCTGCCGAAGACCGAGTCGGGGGAGCAGCTGCGCGCGGTCGGCGATCGCATCAGCGAGTGCGAGCGTCGGGCGGGGATGAGGCCCGGCACCCTCGACCTGATGCCGATCGTCGAGACGGCGCGCGGCGTCGAGGCGAGTGCCTCGATCGCGGCGGCGGGACCGCGCGTCCGGCGGCTCGCGTTCGGCGGCGGCGACTACACCAACGACCTAGACCTCGAGTGGACCGCCGAGGAGCACGAACTCGCGTACGCGCGCGCCAAGCTCGCCCACGCTTCGCGCGTCGCGGGCATCGAGCCGCCGGTCGACACGGTCGTGATCCAGGTGCGGGACATCGAGCGCTTCCGACGCTCGGCGCAGAACGGACGGCGCATGGGCTTCGCGGGCAAGCTGTGCATCCACCCGGACCAGGTGCTGCCCTGCAACGAGACGTTCACGCCGACGCGGGCGGAGGTCGAGCACGCGCGCGCGGTGATCCGGGCGTTCGAGCAGGCCGAGGCCCAGGGGTCGGCCTCGATCCAGCTCGACGGGCAGTTCATCGACTACCCGATCGTCTACAAGGCGCAGCGCGTGCTCGCGCTGGTGGCGCGGGTCGAGGCCGGCGGCGCGCCGGCCGCGGTGGCGTCGGCGGAGGCCCCGCGCTGATGGCGCCGGCGGTGCGCGGCGCGCAGCGCCCGCTCAGGCGGGCCTGGCGCCGCGGGCGAGGTCCAGCACCAGGATGCCGCCGACGATCAGGGCCACGCCGCCGAGCTGCCAGGCCGTCATCCGCTCGTCGAGGAACAGCCAGGCGAGCAGGATCGTCGTCGGCGGACCGGCGGTGGACACCAGCGCCCCGCGCTGCGCGCCGATGCGGCGCATGCCCTCGGCCTGCATCAGGGCCGGGAAGAACATCACGAACACCCCGAGCACCGCGAGCCACAGCCAGCCGTCCGGCGGAATGCGCGTGACGACCTCGACGCCGTGCCGGGCCACGTGGTGGAGCACCAGTGCCACGGCGGCGGCCGACATCGCGAACAGCGTGAAGCGCGAGCTGCCGATCTCGCGGGTGTAGCGCGCGCCGATCATGAAGTAGATCGCGTAGGTGACCGCCGAGCCCAGCACCAGGGCGACACCGAGGGGATCGGCGCGGAAGTCGCGGTGGTCCAGGCCGCCCACGGCGAGGAAGATGCCGACGTAGGTCAGCGCAACCGCGGCCAGCACCGGGCCCTGGGGCCAACGCCGCTGCTGGACGGCCACGAACAGCACGACGATCGCGGGGTAGCTGAACATCAGCACCCGCTCGATGCTGGCGTCGATCATGGTCAGGGCGGCGAAGTCGAGCAGGGCGCCGACGTAGTAGCAGACGAAGCCCGCAAGCGCCGCTGCGAGCACCGCGCGGCCGCGTGTCGCACGCACGATCGCCACGCCCTCGCGGGCGGCGGCGAACGCCCAGAAGAACGGCATGGCGATCGCGGCGCGGATCGCCGTCAGCGCCTCGAAGCCGACGTCCATCGCGTACAGCCGCTTGGCGATGATGCCCTTGGAGGCGAACAGCATGGCCCCGCCGGCGACCAGCAGTGCGCCGACGACGAGATACCCCGGCGAGGGGCGCGGCGGGTCGTGCTGCAAGGGCTCGTTCCGGCGTCAGGCAGCCCGCGACACCCACGCGCGCCGCCCGCTGGAGAAGTGTGCGATCCCCCAGATGCAGCCGCCGGCGATCAGGATCTCGCCGAAGTTGTCGAGCTTGTAGGTGCTGAGCGGCGGCATCGCCGACAGCAGCATCAGCAGGCCGCCGGCGAACACCCAAGGGAAGCGGCGCTTGACCATCAGCACGACGCCGCTGGCGATCACGACGAGGCAGGTGACGATCTGCGGGATGGGCGGCCCCTGTCCCGGCACCGGCTGCTGGTCCGGGTGGCACAGTGCCTCGCGCGGCACCTGCACGGAATAGCGCACCAGGTCGAACTCGCAGACCGGATGCAGCTCGGTCAGGGTCCAGAAATAGGGCAGGTCGATCACCATCATCGCGGTCGTCAGCGCGCAGAACGCGACCATCACACCGCGGTGCTGCGCCCAGGGGATGCCGGCGAGCCGCAGGATCGCGCCGCAGGCGATGATCAGCCAGGCGCCGAAGAACCAGTGGATCCAGAAGCGCGGCCAGGAGATCGCCTCCAGGAAGTCGCCGAAGCCGATGTAGGCGCCGAGGCCGACGACCAGGTTGTCCCAGACGAGCCCGAACTGCGGCACCAGCAGCGCGAGCGCGACCGCGAGCCCGGTGCGCCGCCAGATTCGCACCAGCCAGGCGAGCAGCAGCAGCTGCACCAGGGCCTGGACCAGGAACAGGTTGGTGTACATCGGACGCTCCCTGGCGGCCCGAGTCGCGCGACGCGGCCGCACATCGTGGTTCTGGCCGCACCGTGCCGGCGGCCGTGGAATACCCTTGCCACCCTGCGGAGGCGGCGGCTACTTTGCCTGATCCTCCGCACTTTCGACAGGAACGGGAGTCCGCCGATGCCAGGTCCGCTGCATGGGGTGAAGATCGTCGAGATGACCAGCGTCGTGCTCGGTCCCTGGGCCTGCCAGATGCTCGCCGACATGGGTGCGGAGGTCATCAAGATCGAGCAGCCCCGCGGCGACAGCAACCGCACGCTCGGGGCGAGCCGCAACCCCGGCATGTCCGCCCTCTACCTCACCTGCAACCGCAACAAGCGCAGCCTCGTGCTCGACCTGCGCAAGGCGGGCGCGCGCGACGCGCTGCTGGCGCTCGTGAAGGACGCGGACGTCTTCGTGCACAACAACCGCCCGCAGGTCATGACCAAGCTCGGGCTCGACTACGCCGACCTGAAGAAGGTCAACCCGCGGATCATCTACTGTGGGGCCTACGGTTACTCGAAGCACGGGCCCTATGGTGCGCTCGGCGCGCTCGACGACTCGATCCAGGCCGTCAGCGGCATCGCGATGCTGAACAAGATGCTGCTCGGCGAGCCGCGCTACCTGCCGACCGTGGTCGCGGACAAGACCACGGCGCTCACGGTCGTCTACGGCGTGCTGGCCGCGTTGTTCAACCGCGAGCGCACCGGCGAGGGCCAGGAGCTCGAGGTGCCGATGTTCGAGACGATGGTGAACTTCGTGATGGCCGAGCACCTCTGGGGCATGACCTTCGAGCCACCCAAGGGTGCGCCGGGCTACACGCGGCTGATGAGCCACCACCGCAAGCCCTACAGGACCGTTGACGGCTACATCGCGATCCTGCCGTACCTCGACGCACACTGGGAGAAGTTCTGCAGGCTCACCGGGCACCCGGAGCTCATCGACGACCCGCGCTTCAGGACGCTCGCCGACCGCGTCCGCAACATCGACGACACCTACTCCAAGACCGGCGAGATCATGGCGACGCGGACCACCCGCGAGTGGCTCGACCTGTTCGACAAGTCCGGCGTGCCGACGATCGTCGTGAACTCCCTCGAGGATCTCGCCGTCGACCCGCACCTGCAGGCGACCGGGTTCTGGCAGACCGTGGAGCACCCGACCGAGGGCACGCTGCGGATGCCGAAGTTCCCGGTGAACTTCGGTTCCACGCCCGCCTCGATCCGGCGCCACGCGCCGCGCCTCGGCGAGCACACGGAGGAGGTACTGCGCGAGGCGGGCCTCAGCGTCGAGCAGGTGGCCGCACTGACCGCGAGCGGCGCGGCGATGACGGCGGAGCAGGCCGCGGGCACGGTCGCCGAGGGCGGCGACTGACGGCACGCTGCTCAGGGCACGATGCCGTAGACCTTCAGCGCGTTGTCGCGGAGGAACTTGCGCAGCGGGTCCGGGCGCAGCCCGAGAGCCAGCACCTCGTCCATCGTGCGCCGGAAACCGAGCACGGGGAAGTCGGTGCCAAACAGCACCTTGTCCTGGCCGTACGAGTCGATGTACTTCACGAACGACTCGGGCCAGTACTTCGGGCTGTGCGCATCCGAGCCGATGAACACGTTCTCGTGCTTCCAGGCCATCGCGATCATCTCGTCGGTCCAGGGGATGCCGACGTGGATGCCGACCAGCTTCAGTTCCGGGAAGTCGCAGGCGATGCCGTCGAGCAGGATCGGGCGGCCGACGCTGCGCATCGGTGCCTCCTTCGAGTACACCATCGACTGGCCGACCTGCATCTGGATCGGCACGCCGAGCTCGCAGCACTTGGCGTAGAAGGGATAGTACTTGGCGTGGTCCGGCGGCAGGTCGTACCAGTGCGGGTAGACGTGCGCACCGATGAACCCCAAGTTGCGCACCGCGTCCTCCAGCGCACGCACGCCGTTCATGCCCTCGTAGGGGTCGATGCCGGCCATCGCATGGAAGCGCCCCGGGTATCGCTCGACGGCGCGGGCGACGATCTCGTAGGGCAGGTGGAAGCTGCCGGGCAGTCCCTTGCGGCCCACCTTCGGGGCGAACAAGAAGGCGCGTTCGATCCCCGCCGCGTCCATCTGCGCGAGGTGCTGCTCGAGCGTGACGCCGCCCATGTCCGTCTTGGACTTCATCTTCCCTGCGAAGAACTGTTCCTGCCAGCCCGGGCGGAACGACAGTGCCTCCTGCGTCCAGATGCCGGAGACGATGTCGATCGCGGGGACGGGAGGCATGGCAGGGACGGTCACGTTCGGGCTCCTCGGCGTGGACAGGCGGCGATGATGCCGAACTCGGGCCGCAAAAGCCCCGTTGCCGAGGAGGGCTGCCCAAAGCCTGCAGGCGCAAGTGTAGCTTTCAGGCAACAAAACACGGATTGCCGCGGCTTATTGGTTGCGCCCAAGCCACCCATGTTAGGATCCGCGCGCTGGCGGGCAGCAGGGTCGCAGCCCGAGGCAACCAACCACATCCTGGGGAAGCATCGATGTACACCATCCGGGCGAGCAAGGTCTCGCGTTTTGTCAGCCTGACACTGGCGGCGGCCGCGGCTTCCGCGTCGGGCCAGGTCGCGTTCGCGCAGGAAGCCGACGCCGCCGGCGAGGCACTGGAGGAAGTGGTCGTCACCACCGCGCGCCAGCGCGCCGAGAACCTGCAGGACGTGCCGGCGTCGATCACGGCGCTCACCGCCGACACCCTCGAGGCCGCGGCCGTCGACCGCGCCGGCGACTTCATCCGCCTGACGCCGGGCGTCTCGCTGGTGCAGACCGCCGAGGTCGCCGACGCGCAGGTGAACATCCGCGGCATCAACGGCGCGCGCGACGCCGAGAACAGCTTCGCGCTGATCATCGACGGCGTGCTGCAGACCAACCCTGCCGCGTTCAACCGCGAGTACGCCGACCTGCAGCAGATCGAGATCGTCAAGGGCCCGCAGGGCGCCATCTACGGCCGCAATGCCGCGGCCGGCGCGATCATCGTCACGACCACCAAGCCTGGCGAGGAGTTCGGCGGCTCGGCCAAGGTCGGCTTCGGCGAGGACAACACGCAGATCGGCTCGTTCGTGCTGTCGGGCCCGGCGACCGACCGCGCCGGGTGGAAGATCACGGGCGACTACCGCAAGACGGACGGCTTCTTCTTCAACTCGTTCGTCCGCCAGAACAACGTCGACGACTTCGAGGGCTGGAACGTCAATGCGCGCGTGATCTTCGAGCCGACCGACAGCTCGACCCTCGACTTCAAGGCGCACTACGGCGAGGTCGAGGCGGCCTCGATCGCCTTCAATGCGAACTTCCTCGTGCCCGGTGTGGCGGCGGCGTTCCGCAACCCGCTGTTCAACGAGGACGTGAACCAGCACAACTTCAACTTCGTCAACAACATCGATCCGTACAACAACCAGGAGGCGCTCGACGTCTCGCTGAAGTGGGACCAGGACCTGTCCTTCGGCAAGCTGACCGCCTGGACGCTCTACAGCGACATCCAGAACGAGTTCGGTTCCGACGGCACCAGCGCCACGTACGGCTTCTTCTGGGGCGAGCCGACCTGCCAGAACTCGCTGCGCACCGCGCCGCCGAACGGCGTAGCCGGCTTCTCGGCGCCGGCGCCGCAGTTCTACGGCCCGACGCCCGCCGGCTCGGTGCTCGGCCCGTACACCGCGACGTCGTGCGACGGCACGCAGTACCAGGTCCGCAACCAGGAGGACATCAGCTTCGAGCTGCGCATCGCGTCGTCGGGCGACGAGCGCCTGCGCTGGCTGGCAGGCCTCTACTACCTCAACATCGACCGCGAGGTCGGCATCGCCACCGGCGTGGAGAACGCCGGGCGCGTGATCCCGTCGCTGTTCATCCCGCGTGGCCTGCCGAACTCGACCGAGCAGCTGGTGTGGGACAACTTCAAGAGCGACGTGTACGCAGGCTTCGCGAACTTCGCCTACGACGTCACCGACGAGGTCGAGGCCGCGGTCGCGTTGCGCTACGACACCGAGGAGCGGCAGGTCAGCAACCTGGTGCCGACCACGGCCCGCACCACGTTCTTCGACTACAACCCGTTCGATGGCGTGTTCACGGGCAATGCCCCGCTGAACCCGGCGCTGAACCCGGTGATCAACCCCTCGGGCGTCATCCCGGACCGCGAGCGCACGTTCTCGCAGTTCCAGCCCAAGGTCTCGCTCACCTGGGAGCCGACGGCGGAGTGGACGTGGTACGCGAACTGGGGCGTCGGCTTCAAGAGCGGCGGCTTCAACAACACCGGCAGCGCGGCCACGGTCGACCTGTTCATCAACTGCATCACGGGCCGTGGCCCGGCCGGCCAGTCGAACAACTGCTCGGCGGCCAACCCGCGCCCCCAGTTCCGGTCGGTCGTGGTGCGTGACGACTACGAGAAGGAGCGCTCCAGCGCCGCGGAACTCGGCTTCAAGGCCAACCTGCTCGACCGCCGGCTGTCGCTCGAGGCCGCGCTGTTCTACACGTCGGTGGACGACATGCAGTTCTTCGAGTTCCTGGTCGGCCAGTTCGGCCTGCTGCGCGTCGTCAACAACATCGACGAGGTCAACCTGCGGGGCGCCGAGCTCGCGGCGAACTTCAAGGTGACCGACGAGCTGCGCCTGGTCGCCGGCTACAGCCGCGTGATCAGCGAGATCAAGGCCAACAGCTCGCGCCCGGCCTCGGTCGGCAACGAGTCGCCGTACACGCCGGACTACACCGCCACCCTCGGCGCCGAGCTCGACGTGCCGGTCGGCGAGGCCTGGCGGCTGCAGGCGAGCGCCTACTACAACCTGGTCGGGCCGACGTGGTTCCACGTCATCCAGGCGCAGGATAACAACACCGTGGCCTTCGGCGTCGGCAACTACACCAACGCCGAGCGCGATCGCTTCGGCACCGTGGATGCGCGCTTCGGCGTCGTCTCGGACAGCTGGTCGGTGGCCCTGGTCGGCCGGAACGTGACCGACGAGAAGTTCCTCCAGGAGGTCATCCCGGCCCCTGAGTTCGGCGGCGCGTTCATCCACCCGGGCGCGGAACGCCGCGTCTCGATCGAGGTCGGCTACCGGTTCTGATGGTAGGCTGATCTCGGCCGCTCGAGCGGGAAGCGCCGGCCTCGTGCCGGCGCTTTCCGTTGCGGCTCCCGCCGTCGGGCGGGGTGGGCGACCGGACCCGTGCGGTGCGGACGAGCCCGCCCCCGCCGTGGCGCACTGGCAGACGATGAACCGCAACGACATCCAGTTCCCGCCGAAGCACGCGGCACTGCGCGACGACGTCCACCTGCTCGGTGGCCTGGTCGGCGAGGTGCTCCTCGAGCAGGGCGGGCAGACCCTGTTCGACATGGTCGAGCTGGATCGCACCCTCGCGATCCGGCGCCGCAACGGCGATGCAGCCGCCGGCGCGCAGCTCGCCCTGCGCGTGCGGGACCGCCCGCCGGGCGTCGCGCGCGACCTGGAGCGGGCCTTCTCGATGTGGTTCCAGTCCGTCAACCTCGCGGAGCAGGTGCATCGCATCCGCCGCCGCCGCGAGTATTTCCTGAGCGATGGCGACAAGCCCCAGCCGGGCGGCGTCGAGGACGCCATCGGGCAGCTGAAGGCCGCGGGGCTGCCACTCGAGGAGGTGCTCTCGCTGCTCGACGGCCTGCGCATCGAGCCGGTACTGATCGCCCACCCGAACGAGTCGGCGCGCCGCACGATCCTTCGCAAGCAGCAGCGGGTCGCCGGCCTGCTGTTCGACCGCCTCGACCCGACGCTGGCACCGAACGAGCGGCGCAGCATCCGTGGCCGCCTGCGCACCGAGCTGACGACGGCGTGGCAGACCGAGGAGCACCCGCGCGAGCGATTGACCGTGGCCGACGAGCGCGAGCATGCGATCTTCTATCTCGCCGAGGTGCTGTACCGGCTGGTGCCCGCGTTCTACGACGAGATCGCCCAGGCGCTGGAGAAGGCCTACGGGGTGCAGGCCGAGTCGCTGGTCCTGCCGACCATCATCCGCTTCGGCAGCTGGGTCGGCGGCGACATGGATGGCAACCCCGACGTGCACGCCAAGACGCTGCGCGAGACGCTCGCCCGCCAGCAGCAGGTGGTGGTCAACGCGTACTTCACCGATTGCCAGTCGCTGGCGCAAGGTCTCTCTCAGAGCGCCAGCCGGATCGGCGTCTCGGCTGCCCTGGTGCAGCGCATCGACGAGTACGCGACGCTGATCCCGAGTGCGCAGGCGATCACGCCGTCGCGCCACGACCGGATGCCCTATCGCGTGTTCCTCGGGCAGGTCGCCGAGCGGCTGCGCTACACCTACGACGGTCGGCCGAACGGCTACGAGAACCCGAACCAGTTCCGGCGCGACATCCAGGTGATCGCCGACAGCCTGCTCGCCAACCGCGGCCGCAACGCCGGCTACTTCTCCGTGCAGCGCCTGCTGCGGCGGATCGCGACCTTCGGCTTCCACCTCGCGACCGTGGACGTGCGCCAGCACTCCGACGTCCACCACCAGGTGCTCGCCCGCGGGCTCGACGACCCGGACTGGACGCGCCGCGCCCCTGGTGAGCGCCAGCGGCTGCTCGTCGACGCGATCCAGCGCGACCTCGGCCCGCGCGGCGAGCTCGACGCGCTCGGCAAGCGCACGCTCGCGGTGTTCGAGACCATGCTGCAGTGCCGCCGCCGGTACGGGCCGGATGCGGTCGGCCTGTACTGCGTCGGCGGCGCGCGCAGCCCCGACGACGTGCTGGCGCCCCTGCTGCTGGCCCAGTGGGCCGAGGCCTACGACAAGCGCAAGGACACCATCGCGCTCGACCTCGCGCCGCAGTTCGACTCGGTCGAGACGCTGGAGCGCTGCGGCGACGTGATGCGCGACCTGCTCGCGGACCCCTTCTACCGTCGGCACGTCGACCGCCGCGGCCGGCGCCAGGTGGTGCTGATCGGCTACTCGGAGACCAGCAAGGAGAGCGGCATGTGCGCGTCGCGCCATGCGGCGTACCGCGCGCAGGGCGCGATCGCCGCCTCGCTCGCCGCGGCCGGGGAGCAGCACCTCGTTTTCCACGCGCGCGGCGGCAGCATCGCACGTGGCGGCGGGCGCATCGACGCGTTGGTGCGCGCGATGCCGCCGACCACCGTCAACGGGCTGCTGCGGCTGACGGAGCAGGGTGAACTGCTGGCGCAGAACTACGGGCTGGCACCGATCGCGATGCGCACCCTGGAGCGGGCGTTCAGCGCCCTGGCACTCGCCACGCAGGCGGGCCGTGGCACGGCGGCCGTCGAGCCTTCGCAGGAGGTGCTCGAAGTCGGCGCTACGCTCGCCGAGGCGAGCCGCCGCCGCTACCGCCAGCTGGTCTGGGGGGAGCCGCAGTTCTACGAATACTTCCGGCGCGTCACGCCGATCGACGTGATCGAGCGGATGCAGATCGCGGCGCGGCCGGCCTCGCGCGCCGAGGTCGACGGCATCGACGCTCTGCGCGCAGTGCCCTGGGCGTTCGCTTGGACGCAGACGCGGGTGTTGCTGCCGGGATGGTTCGGGGCCGGGGCGGGCCTCGCCGCGGCCCTCGAGGCCCACGGCCCGTCGCGGGTGCAGACCGCATTCTCCGGGTGGCCGTTCCTGCGCAGCCTGGTCGACGACGTCGAGACGATGCTGGCGCGCGCCGACCTCGAGGTCGCGTCGGCCTACAACGCGCTGGCGCCGGTCCCGCTGCACCGCTTCTTCGACGAACTGCGCGCCGAGCACGCACTCGCCAGCCGCCACGTGCTGGCGATCAAGCAGCAGGCGGAGCTGCTCGACGGCGACCGGACGCTGCAGCGCGGCATCCAGCTGCGCAACCCCTACGTCGACCCGATGAACCTGATGCAGGTGGACCTGTTGCGCCGCTGGCGCGACGGTGGGCGCGTGGACCGCGACCTGTTCGATGCGCTGCAGGCGAGCATCAGCGGCATCGCCCAGGGGCTGCAGAGCACCGGCTAGGCCGGCGGAACACGCTCCGCTCGGATCCGCCGCACCGTCATCCAGAAGAACGCGCCGATCACCCCGACCAGCAGTCCCATGAGCACGGCGAGCCACCAGCGCACCTTGGCCGCCTCGTACAGGCCCCAGCCGACGCCGACCGGTGTCGACACCATCAGGATGGGCTTGGCGATGCGCAAGGCGAGCCCCGGCGGAGCGCCGCGGTTCGCGGCGGGCGCGCAGCTTAGCGCAGGCGCGCCGCAGCTTCAGCGGCGCGGGCCGCATTGCCGCGGCGGCGCGCGACGGCTAGTCTCGCGGGCATGGTCGCGAGAAAAAAGCTGGGAGGCCCCGCAGGCGCGCTGCTCGTCGCGGCGGGCGTGTGCATCCAGGGTGCGGGCCTCGCCGCCGATGGGGCGCGCCCGGTGACCGCACCCGCGAACTACACCGCGGCCGAGGAGGCCGTGTACCTCGAGCGCTTCCGCCGCCTCGAGCAGGCGTTCAAGGGCGCCGGCGCGCTCGAGTACTACGAGCCGCTGGAGCCTGTGCCGGGTGCGCCGCGCGACCGGCCGTTGCCGGTCGCCGCACCTGGCGAGCGCACCGTGTCGGACGACGCGCTCGCGGCCGCTCGCGACTACGCGGCGCGCAACAACTCGCGCGCGCTGGTCGTCTGGCGGGCCGGCCGCATCGAGGAGGCGGCGTATTTCGGTGATGCCGGTCGCACGGCGACCTTCCCGTCGCGCTCGCTGGCCAAGCCGATGTCCGCCGTCGCGGTGGGGCGGGCGCTCGAGCTCGGCAAGCTGCGCTCGCTCGACCAGCCGGTGGCGGACTTCTTCACGGAGTGGCGTGGCGACGCACGCCGCTCGAAGATCCTGGTTCGGCACCTGCTCGACATGCGCTCGGGCTTCCTGCCGCAGGCCTTCGCGCCGACCGCGGGCGACATCCTCAACCGCGCCTACCTGCATCCGCGGCACGAGGACATCATCGTCCGCGAGTACCCGGTCGTCGACGAGCCGGGCACGCGCTACGAATACAACAATGCGACCTCGGAGCTGGTCGCGCTGCTGATCGAGCGCGCCACGGGACGCCGCTACGCGGAGTTCCTGTCCACCGAGATCCTGCGGCCCCTCGGCGCGCTCGGTGGGGAGGTCTGGGTCAACCGTCCGGGCGGCGTCGCGCATTCCGGCTGCTGCCTGATGTTGCCGGCCGAGACCTGGCTGCGCCTCGGCATCCTGCTGCTGCAGGATGGCGTCTGGGACGGGCGGCGCCTGCTGTCGCCCGGCTACGTCGCGCAGATGCGCAGGGGGACGCCGCAGAATCCGTATTACGGCCTCGGTGTCTATGTCGCGGGTCCCTACACCGCGCGCCGCGGTTTCGCCAATCCCGAGCGCGAGCCCGAGGCCCGGCGCGTGCTGCACTCCGAGCCGTACCTCGCCGCCGACCTCTTCATGTTCGACGGCAACGCCAACCAGGTGGTCTACGTGGTGCCCTCCGAGCAGCTCGTGATCCTGCGCGTCGGCGAGGCGCCGCCGCGCAAGCCCGGGCAGGAGTGGGACAATTCCTACCTGCCGAACCTGCTGATCCGCGGCATCCGGCGAGCGCCCGGGACGGTCATGCCGGCACCCCAGCCGCGCGGCTGAAACCGGGTACAATGCGCGCCCTTTCGGGCCGAGGGCGCGAGGCTACCTGGCGATGCCGGCCGATTCCTTCCACGACTCCCCACCTGCAGGCGACCCGTCGCCGGCGGCCGACGACACCGACGGTGGCGCGGCGCGGCCTGCGGGCCCCCGCGTCCGGCGTCCGCCGAACGGCCTTCTGGTCATCGCCGGCGTCCTCGCGGTGCTGGTCGCGTTCGCGCTCTGGCGCACGCTCGGCAGTGCGGGTGCGCCGCGCCAGGCGAGCGGGCCGCCGCGCGTCACCGTGGTGACGCCCGCCGTCGCCGAGATCGAGGACACGGTGTCCTTCACGGGCACCATCGCCGCGCGCGACGAAATGCCGATCACCGTGGAGGGCGAGGGCGGTCGCATCTCCGCGGTGCTGGTCGAGGTCGGCGAGCGCGTGCGCGCCGGCCAGGTGCTGGCGCGCCTCGACACCTCCGTGCTGCAGCCGCAGGTCGGCAGCCTCGCCGCCGCGCTCGACGAGGCACGCGCCAGTGCCGAGCTCGCGCGGGCGGACTACCGCCGGGCGGCTGCGGTTGCCGCCTCGGGCGCACTGTCGGCCGAGGAGATCGAGCGCCGGCGCTCGGCCGCGATCGGTGCCGACGCCAAGGTCAAGGTAGCCGCCGCGCAGTTGCAGGAGGCGCGCGCGCGGCTGAGGCGCACGGAGATCCGCGCGCCCGAGGCGGGGCTGGTGCTGACGCGGGCGGCCGAGGTCGGGCAGACCGCCACCGGCTCCGGCGAACCGCTGTTCCGGCTGAGTCGCGGCGGGCAGGTCGAGCTGCGCGGGCAGGTGGCCGAGCAGGACCTGCCACGCCTCGCCCCGGGCCAGCCGGTGCGGGTGCGCGTGACCGGCGTCGAGGCGCCGTTCGTGGGCCAGGTGCGGCTGCTCGGCGCGGTCATCGACGCCAAGACCCGGCTCGGCAGCGTGCGGGTCGATCTCGAGCCGCATCCGAACCTGCGGCCCGGCGCGTTCGCCCGCGCCGAGGTGGCGATCGGTCGCGCTCGCCGTCCCGTGTTGCCGCAGAGCGCCGTGCTCTCGGATGTCGAGGGCACCTATGTGCTGACGGTCGGTGCGGACGACACGGTCGCACGGCGCCCGGTGACGGTCGCGGGTTCGGAGCGCGAAGGCCTCGTGATCTCCGCCGGACTGCAGGGTGGCGAGCGCATCGTGCTGACCGCAGGCCCGTTCCTGCGGCTCGGCGAGAAGATCGACGCGGTGCCGCTCACCGGGGGCGGCGGGGCGGCGGCGCCCGTGCGCGCGGTGGCGCCGCAGTGAACAACATCTCGGCATGGGCGATCCGCCACCCGACCCTGCCGATCGTGCTGTTCGTGGTGCTGACCTTCGTCGGCATCGTCTCGTTCGTGCGGCTGCCGATCAACCTCAACCCCGACGTCAGCTTCCCGGTCGTGAACGTCTCGGTGTCGCAGCCCGGCGCGGCACCGAGCGAGATCGAGACGCAGGTGACGCAGAAGCTCGAGGGCGCCATCGCGAGCGTCGGCGGTGTCCGCAGCCTCACCTCGCGCGCGATCGAGGGCTATACCAACGTCACGGTGGAGTTCCAGATCGGCACCCCGGTGGACCGGGCCGTCAGCGACGTCCGCGACGCGGTATCCAAGGTTCGCGGTGACCTGCCGGAGGGCATCCAGGAGCCGCAGATCCGCCGCATCGACGTCGAGGGCGGGGCGATCGCGTTCTACGCGGTGACCACCTCCGCCAAGACCCCCGAGCAGCTCAGCTGGTTCATCGACGACACCATCAGCCGGCGCCTCGCCTCGATCCCGGGCGTCGCGCAGGTGTCGCGCACCGGTGGCGTCGATCGCGAGATCCGCATCGAGCTCGACCCGGCGCGGATGCAGGCCCTGGGGCTCACCGCGGTCGAGGTGAACCAGCAGATCCGCCAGCTGAACCTCGACGTCGCCGGCGGCCGTGCCCAGGTCGGCGGCGGCGAGCAGGCGATCCGCGTGCTCGGCGGTGCCCGCTCGGCGGCGGCGCTCGCCGAGACGCAGCTGGCGCTGCCGGGCGGGCGGCTGGTGCGGCTGCGGGACATCGCCGAGGTGCGCGACGGCGTCGGCGAGGTGCGCTCGATGTCGCGCCTGAACGGCCGGCTGTCTACCAGCTTCGGCGTCTACCGCGCGCGCGGCTTCTCCGACGTCAGCGCGCTGCGCGCCGTCGAGCGGGAGATCGAGAAGATCCGCGCGGAGACCCCGGGCATCGAGGTGCGGCGGGTGTTCACCACCGTCGACAACACCGAGCGTGCCTACCGCTCGGCGCTGATCGCGATGTTCGAGGGCTCGGTGCTGGCGGTGCTGGTGGTGTTCGTGTTCCTGCGCGATTTCCGCGCCACCGCGATCTCCGCGCTGGCGATCCCGCTGTCGGCGATCCCGACCTTCGCCTTCATGCAGGCGATGGACTTCACGCTCAACTCCATCAGCCTGCTGGCGCTGTCGCTGGTGGCCGGCGTGCTGGTCGACGATGCGATCGTGGAGATCGAGAACATCGTGCGCCACATGCGCATGGGCAAGTCGGGCTACCAGGCAGCGATCGACGCCGCCGACGAGATCGGCCTGGCGGTCGTCGCCACGTCCGCGACGATCATCGCGGTGTTCCTGCCGGTGAGCTTCATGGGCGGCTTCACCGGACAGTACTTCAAGCAGTTCGGCCTGACGGTGGCCGCCGCCGTGTTCTTCTCGCTGCTGGTGGCCCGACTGATCACCCCGCTGGTGGCCGCGTACGCGCTGAAGCCGCACGACGAGATCCGCTCTGCCGACGGGCCGATGATGGCGCGCTACCTCGAGATGCTGCGCTGGTGCCTCGACCACCGGCGCGCGACGCTCGCCGCCGGGGTCGCCTTCCTGCTGGTGTCGGTGGGTCTCTTCGTCGTCATCCCCAAGTCGTTCGTACCGAACCCGGATTTCTCGACCTCGCAGCTGAACGTCGAGTTGCCGCCCGGCGTGCGCCTCGAGGAGACGGCACGGATCACGGAGATCGCCGCGGGCATCGTCTCGCGCCATCCCGAGGTGTCCGACGTCGTCGAGTCGATCGGGGGCGGCGAGGACGGCGAGGTCCGCAAGGCGACGCTGTACATCACCCTGGTGCCGCGCGAGCAGCGACGGCTGACGCAGAAGCAATGGGAGGACCGGGTCGCCCCCGAGCTCGCGCGCGTGCCGGATGCGCGCGTGTCCTTCCAGGGCGGGCAGGGCGCCGGCGGCGGCGGCCGTCCGATCACCCTCTATCTTACGGGCAGTGACCCGGTCGCGCTGCAGCGGGCCGCCGAGTCCGTGGTGGCCGCGATGCAGACGCTGCCGGAGCTGCGCGAGCCGCGCATCGACGGCGACCTGCAGCGGCCCGAGATCGTCGTGCGCCCGCGGCTCGACCTCGCGGCCGACCTCGGGGTGTCGGTCGCGAGCATCGGCTCGACGATACGCATCGCGACCATCGGCGACATCCCGCAGAACGCCGCCAAGTTCTCGCTGAGCAACCGGCAGATCCCGATACGCGTCAGCCTCGTAGAGGGGTCGCGCCGCGACATCGCGACCCTCGAGAACCTGCCGGTGCCGACCGCGGCCGGCGGCACGGTGCCACTGAAGGCGGTGGCGGACATCGCCTTCGCGCAGGGTCCCTCGGCCGTGCGCCGCTACAACCAGCAGCGGCGGGTCATGATCACCTCCGACCTCAACGGCGTGGAACTCGGGCCGGCGATGGACAAGGTCAATGCGCTGCCGGCGATCCGCCAGTTGCCGGACGGCGTGCGGCTGGTGGAGAAGGGCGATGCAGAGTTCATGCGCGAGTTGTTCGAGAACTTCCTGCTCGCGATGGCCTCGGGGGTGCTGATGGTCTTCGCGGTGCTGGTGCTGCTGTTCCAGCGCGTGTTCCAGCCGCTGACCATCCTCTCCGCCCTGCCATTGTCGATCGGTGGCGCGATCATCGCGCTGATGCTGGTCGGCCAGCCGTTCTCGCTGCCGGTGGTGATCGGCTTCCTGATGCTGATGGGGATCGTCGGCAAGAACTCGATCCTGCTGGTGGACTTCGCGATCGAGGAGATCCGGGCGGGACGCTCGCGAACGGCCGCGCTGCTGGAGGCCGGCCACAAGCGAGCGCGTCCGATCGTGATGACGACCGTCGCCATGGTGGCGGGCATGCTGCCGGTGGCGCTCGGCACCGGCGGCGACAGCGGTTTCCGCTCCCCGATGGGCATCGCGGTGATCGGCGGGCTCATCACGTCGACCGCACTGACGTTGGTGATCGTGCCGGCACTGTTCACGCTGGTCGACGACTTCGAGCGTTGGCTCGGCCCCCGGCTCGGGGCGCTGCTCGGCGCCGGGCGAAGAGACGCAGGCGGTTCGCCCGGGTCCGCGGTGCGGCCGGCCGGTTGAACAGCCCGGCATCCGCTGCGCGCCCTGCCACTGGCTGAGGGGGGAGCCGGTCGGCATGCGGGCTGCGCACGGCACCGACCAAGTCCTTTCGCGGGGCGTCGGGCTCGTGTAAGAATTGGCCTACACCGTCCTTCGTGCGGTGCAGTACACAAGACGGGTGGTAGCGGCGCTGAAAGGGTCTTGCCTTTTGGCGCCCTATGCTATTCTCGTGGCCGATCGTTGCCCTTCCGTCTGCATCTCCTGGCGCCGCCCGCGCCTGTCTGCATCGCCGAATCGTCATCGATCAGGTGGCCTGGACGCCGCCCGGGGATTCGCGATTCGGCCTCACGCCGTTCGCGCGGCCCCGATCGAAGTCCGGCCGTGTTTGTGTTCTACATTTGGTGTTCTCAGAGATGGCGAAAATCTACGTAGGCAACCTGCCTTTTTCGGCTGACGAAGCTGCGGTGCGTGACCTGTTCTCGCAGCACGGCACGGTCGAGTCCGTGTCGCTGCCGGTCGATCGTGACACGGGCCGTCCCCGCGGCTTCGGGTTCGTCGAGATGTCCCAGGCGGACGCCGCCCGGGCTATCCAGTCGCTGAACGGCTACTCGATGCAGGGTCGCCCGCTGCGCGTGAACGAGGCCCAGGATCGTCCCCGCACCGGTGGTCCGGGCGGCGGCGGCGGTGGCTATCGCGGCGGTGGCGGCGGCGGCGGCGGTGGCGGTGGCTATCGCGGCGGCAGCGGCGGCGGTGGCGGTGGTGGCTATCGCGGCGGTGGCGGTGGTGGCGGCGGTGGCGGTGGCCGCTGGTAAGCCCATCGAACCTGACCGTGGGTTCCATAGGAAGGCCCGTCTCGCGACGGGCCTTTCTTCGTTTGGGCGGGGCCTCGGGTCACGGTCCTGGGGTAGGCTCCCGGTCGGCCGCACGCCTGCCGGCATCCCCTGCGCGTTCAGGCTCCGCGGCGCCAGAGCCGCAGCTGGTTGTTGGCCGGCATCGCATGGTCGGCGAGCAGCGTGAAGCCCTGCCCGCCGGCGACCGAGTCGACCCATTCCGCATCGCGGATGCCGCTGTCGGGGTCACGGGCGCGCAGCATGGCGTCGAAGCGCGCGTTGCTGTCGCTGGTGTAGTGGCCCCGGTAGCGGAAGGGCCCGTAGGCGGCGAGCAGGGCCCGAGGCCCGAGCGCCCGGCGCGCGCCGAGGAACAACTGCTCCACCTCGGATTGCGACACGATGTGCAGCGTGTTGGCCGTGAACACCGCATCCCAGCCGGGCGGCGGCACGTCCGTGGGGCGTGTCCAGGCACGGTCGGCCACGTCGAGTTCGAGCGGCGGCAGCAGGTTGGGCGTGCCCTGCAGCGCGATGCGGGCGCCGAGGTCCTTCAGCAGCGGCCTGCGCTCGCTCGGCTGCCACTGGAGCCAGGGCATCGAGGCGGCGAAGTAGACGGCATGCTGGCCGGTGCCGCTGCCGATCTCGAGAACCCGGCTGCGATCGGCGAACGCCGTGCGCAGGATCGCGAGGATCGGCCCACGGTTTCGCTCGCAGGCCTCTGAGAAGGGGAGCTCGGCGAGGTCCACGATCCAGGCCTCAGTCGGCGACCTTGACGAGTTGCTTCCCGACGTTGCGGCCCTCGAACAGGCGGATCAACGCGCGCGGCATCTGCCCGAGCCCTTCGAGCACGTCCTCCTGGTAGTGCAGGCGGCCTGCGGCGATCCAGCTGGCCAAGGCCTGTTCGGCGCGCGGGAAGTGTTCGGCCATCTCGTAGATGAAGAAGGCCTCCATGCGCGCCATCCTCTTGAAGATCGCGAACGCGTTCTGCAGCGCGTAGGGGCGCTCGACCCCGTCGACGTACTGCGAGATCGCCCCGCAGAGCACGACGCGGGCGTGCCGGCGCAGGTGCGCGAGGCCGGCATCGAGGATCTGGCCACCGACGTTGTCGAAGTACACGTCGATGCCCTCCGGGCACAGCTCGCCGATGCGGCGCCCGACGTCCTCGTTCCGGTAGTCGATCGCCGCACGGTAGCCGAGGCTCTCGGTCAGCAGGCGGCACTTGGCCGCGCTGCCGGCGATCCCGACGGCGGAGGCGCCGAGGTTGCGCGCGATCTGCCCGACGTTCGAGCCGACGCCGCCGGCCGCCCCGGATACCAGCACGGTGTCGCCGGGGCGAACTGCGCCGACGTCGACGAGGCCGAGGTAAGAGGTGAAGCCCGTGAGGCCCAGGACGCCGAGGGCCGTGGACACGGGCGCCACGCGCTGGCGCACCTTGTACATCAGGTAGTAGGCCGAACCATCGGCGACCGCATAGTCCTGCCAGCCGAGCTTGCCGTGCACGATCTCGCCGACGGCGTAGTCGGGATGCCGGGACTCGACGACTCGCCCGACGCCCCGGCCGTGCATGACGTCGCCGATCTGCAGCGGCCGCTCGAACTTCTCGGTGTTCAGCATGTAGCCGCGCATCACGGCGGCGACGCCCAGGTAGAGCGTGCGGATGCGGAACTGGCCGGGCTGCAGTGGCGCGAGTGGCGTCTCGACGAGGCGGAAGTCGCTCTCGCGCACCGGGCCGCTGGGGCGCCCGGCGAGCACCCACTGGCGGTTGGTCGCGTCCAGCATGGCGGCCGTCAGAGGTCGTTGCCGCGCGATTCCTTCATCAGGAACAGCGACAGCAGGAAGCAGGTGCCCATCACTACGATCGGGTACCAGAGGCCGGAGAGCACGTTGCCGGTGCGGGCGACCAGCCAGGCAGCCGTCAGCGGCATGAAGCCCCCGAACCACGCGCTGGTCAGGTGGTAGGGCACCGACAGGGCGGTATAGCGGATGCGGGTCGGGAAGATCTCGGACAGCCAGGCCGCGCCGGGACCGCAGGTGAGCCCCGCGCCGACGATCATCGCCACGATCAAGGCGATCAGCTTGAAGTGGGTCGCCCCGAGGTCGGCCAGGGAGTCGATCCGCGGCGTCGCCGCGGTGGTCGGGTAGCCTGCGCCGGCGAGCGCCGCCGCGAGCGCTTCGCGGTCGAAGCCCGTGATGCGCTGGCCCGCGACTTCGATGGTGAGCGGCGCATCCGGCAGCGGCGCTGCGTTCTCGTAGGAGATGCCGCGCTTGGCGAGGAAGTCCCGCGCGCGCGTCGCGTCATCCAGGGCGGCGGTGTCGGCGAACGGGTCGAAGCGGGTGGGCTCGGCGCGGACCACCACTGGCGCGGACTGCTGTGCGGCCGCGAGCTGCGGGCTGCCGATCGCCAGCAGGCCGCGGTAGGCGGGCATCACCGCGAGCGTCGCGAGCAGCATGCCCGCCAGCATCACCGGCCGGCGACCGATGCGGTCGGACAGCGCGCCGGCCGCGGCGTAGATCGGCACGCCGAGCAGCAGCGCGAACACGATCATCACCGAGGTGGTGCTGGAGTCGATCGACAGCGCCGTCTGCAGGAACACCATGGAGTAGAACTGGGCCGTGTACCAGCTGATCGCCATCGCCGCCGCGACCACGATCGCCGCCACCATGCGCCGTGCGTTCTCGCGCCTGAACAGGCTCTCGACGATCGGCGAGCGCGACAGCTGGCCGGTGCGTTGCAGTTCGGCGAACAGCGGTGACTCGTGCAGCTTCAGCCGGATGTAGACCGAAAGGGCCAGCAGCACCACCGAGACCAGGAACGGGATCCGCCAGCCCCAGGCGCGGAACGCCTCGTCGCCGAGCACGCCACGGCAGGCGAGGATCACGAGCAGCGACGACACCAGTCCCAGCGTGCCGGTGGTCTGGATCCAGCTGGTGTAGTAGCCGCGCCGCTCCTTGCTGGCGTGCTCGGCAATGTACACGGCAGCGCCGCCGAACTCGCCGCCGAGCGCAAGCCCCTGGACCAGCCGCAGCGTGACCAGCAGGCCGGGCGCCCACCAGCCGATGGACTCGAAGGTCGGCAGGACGCCCACGAGTGCGGTGGAGGCGCCCATCAGCAGGATCGTGACCAGGAAGGTGCGCTTGCGGCCGACGCGATCGCCGAGGCGCCCGAAGACCAGCGCGCCGAGCGGGCGCACCGCGAACCCGGCGCCGAAGGTCGCGAGGCTCGCCAGCAGGGCCGCGGTGTCGTTGCCCGCCGGGAAGAACAGCGACCCGAAGAACGTGGCGAGCGTGCCGTAGAGCATGAAGTCGTAGTACTCGAAGACCGTGCCGGTGGAGGCGGCGAGCACGACGCGGGACATCGGCGTGACTGCCCCCTCCTCGGTCGCGCCTGGGGTGGTCGCGACCGGGGCGGTCTCGGTGTGACGGCTGACGCTGCTGGGCTGGCTCATCGGCGACTCGGGTGACGGATCGGGCGGATTCTAGGCAGAATCGGGTGGCCGTGCGCTCCTGCCGTAGGGTCGTCGCGCGGCAGGAGACAGGCACCTTGGACCCGGGACCGGCGGATCCTTCGACGGCGGCGGCGACCTCGCGCCGTCCGTACCTCGCGGTGTTCCGGGCCGCCCGCCGCAGCGTGCACCGCCGCATCCTCGCCGAGGATCCCGGCCGCAACTGGGATTGTGCGGTGAACTGGTGGCAGCCGCCCGAGGACGACGGCTCGCCCGCGCCCGAGGAACTCGCGTTCGAAGGGGGCCACAACAAGTACGACGGGTTCGCGGCGTTCTTCGCGCGCGCATTGCGGGAAGACTGGGGCTACCGTTACGTGCTGCTGGCCGACGACGACGTCTATTTCCGCCCGGGCGACCTGTCGCGCTACTTCGAGATCTGCGAGCGCCAGGCGCTGCGCCTCAGCCAGCCGGCGCTGCGCTGGGGCACCCACGTCAACCACGTCGTGACCCAGTGGAACCCGATGGCGCGCGTGCGCAACGTGTCGTTCGTCGAGGTCATGACGCCGTGCTTCGACGCCGCGACGTTGCGCGAGCTGGTGCCGACCTTCGGCGGTTCCGTCAGCACCTTCGGCATCGACTGGGCCTGGGGGGCGCTGCTCGCCGGGCGCTCGGCGATCCACGTCGTCGACGACATCCGCGTCGATCACCTGCGCCCGGTCGACTGGTCGGGCGGGCCGCTCTACGTCAAGTTGAAGGCGATGGGGGTCGATGCGGCGGCGGAGATGCGCGAGCACCAGGCGCGCTACGGGGGGTTCGGAGGCATCCGCACCCATCGGCGTGGCCACGTCTCGCGCGTGCTGCCCGGCACCGCGGTCGGCGACGGCCTCGTCGTCGCGGCCGACCGTGCGATCCGTCTCTTCCAGTTCCTGCGCGATCGCGCGTTCCGCATCAAGAGCCGGCTGCTCGGCCGGCACGTTCCGGCGTTTCCCGGAGATTCCGGCGACCGTCCCCCGGGCAGCTGATCGCAGCCGCTCGGCTACACTGGGCACGGCGCCGGCGCGGCCGGCGTCGACCCGCGACCGGAGCGAGCATGCAGCGAATCCCGCGAGGATATCTCGAGGCCCCGACCGGCCAGGTGCACTACCGTCGGGCGGCCACGCCGGGCGGCGTGCCGCTGCTGCTGCTGCACCAGTCGCCCTTGTCCTCGGTGCAGTTCGAGGCGGTGCTGCCGGGGCTGCAGGCTGCGGGCTTCGACGCGGTCGCGCTCGACATGCCGGGCTTCGGAATGTCGGACGACGCCCCGGAGCGCGCCACGCTCGACGATTACGCCTCGATCCTCCCTGCCGCGCTCGATGCGCTGGGCTGGGCCGACGCGCACCTCGTCGGGCACCACACCGGCGCGGTGGTCGGCACGGTGTTCGCGGTCGCGCAGCCAGGGCGCGTCCGCCGGCTGGTGCTGAACGGTTTCCCGCTGCTGACCCAGGCCGAGCGCGAGCACTTCGGCACCTTCTACTTCGGGCCGAAGGCGCCGGTGCCCGATGGCAGGCACCTGCTGACGGCCTGGGAGAACCGGCTGCGCTCGACGCCCGGCTGGACCGACCTGCGCCTGATGCATCGCTACACGGTCGAGGGGCTGCATCGCGGTGACACCAACTGGCGCGCGTTCCCGTTGATCATCGGGGTCGACCTCGGCGGGCTGCTGCAGGCTCTGCAGGTGCCGACCCTGCTGCTGACCAACACCGGCGAGGACCTGTACGACGCCACCCGGCGCTCGCGCGAGTTGCGGCCCGGGTTCTTCGCGTACACCGAGCTCCAGGGCGGTACGCACGACATCGTCGACGAGCAGCCCGGCCCCTGGGTCGAGGTCGTGACGGCTTTCCTGTCGGGCGCGCGCTGAGCGCGCGACCCTCGTTGCCATGAAGATCCGCTTCCTCGGTGCCGCGCGCGAGGTGACCGGCTCGTGCGTGCTGGTCGAGACGGACCGGTGCCGCTTCCTGGTCGATTGCGGCATGTTCCAGGGCGGTCGCGAGGCGCCGGGGCGCAACCGCCGGCGCTTCGAGTTCGAGCCGGCGGGCATCGACTTCGTGCTGCTCACCCATGCGCACATCGACCACAGTGGCCTGCTGCCACGCCTCGCGCGCGAAGGGTTCACGGGTCCGGTGTACGCGACCGGCCCGACGGTCGAGCTCGCGGGCGTGATGCTGACCGACAGCGGGCACATCCAGGAATCGGAGCATCGGCGCGCCGCGCGCCGCGGCGGCAAGGGTCGCGACGGACGGCGTGCACCACCGCCGCTCTACACGGCAGAGGAGGCCAAGGAGTGCCTGCGACTGCTGCGGGTGGTCGACTACGACCGGCCGTTCCACCCGGCAGCGAGCATCGAGTGCACTTACCGCGATGCCGGCCACATCCTCGGCTCGGCGATCCTCGAGATCGTCGCGACCGAGGCCGGGCGCATGCGGAAACTCGTCGTCTCCGGCGACCTGGGCCAGCCCGGCCGGCCGATCGTGCGCGATCCGACGCCGGTCCGCTCCGCCGACGTCGTGCTGATCGAGTCCACCTACGGCGATCGTCCGCACCGTGACCTGCCGGCGACCCTGGTGGAGCTGGAGCAGGTGATGTCCGGCACGCTGCGCCGGGGTGGCAACGTGATCGTGCCGGCCTTCGCGGTGGGCCGCACTCAGGAAGTGCTCTACCACCTTCACCAGCTTGCGCGTCTCGGCAGGCTGCCGCCGATGCAGGTGTACGTCGACTCGCCGATGGCAGTGGCCGCGACCGCGATCACGATGCGGCATACGGCCTTGTTCGACGCCGAGGCGCGGGAGCTCGAGAGCTGGCGCCGCCTCGGCGGCGGTACGCCGTGGCTGCGCTACGTCGAACGCGCCGAGGAGTCGATGGCGCTCAACGACGTCCGCAGCGGTGCGGTGATCGTCGCCGCGAGCGGCATGTGCGACGCCGGCCGGGTCCGCCACCACCTGCGGCACAACCTCGGACGCGCGGAATGCTGCGTGCTGATCACCGGTTTCCAGGCACAGGGGACGCTGGGCCGGCGGCTGGTGGACGGTGCGCGCCGGGTGCGCATCTTCGGCGAGGAGATCACGGTGCGCGCCTCGATCCACACGCTCGGCGGACTGTCGGCACATGCCGACCAGCCGGCGCTGCTCGGCTGGGCCCGTCATTTCGACCCACCGCCGCAGCGCGCCTTCGTGGTCCACGGCGAGGCGTCGGCGTCGCTCGCGCTGGCCGGCCGCCTCGAGTCGCAACTCGGATGGCAGGTGGTCGTCCCGGAAGCCGGCGCGGAAGCGACCGTCTGAGGCCGCGCCGCTCCCCGGCCGCCGCGAGGTGCCGCTCAGCGCTCGACGTAGCTCACGGGGTTGCCGCTCTCGGCCATCGTGAGCGCCGAGTACCAGGCCCGGGTCAGCCGCAGGTGCTCTTCCTCTTCGTCCAGCGCGACGCGGAAGCGTTGCACCATCGCGTCCTGGCCCATCGCCTCGGCGAGGTCCATCAGCAGTTCCCAGCCGGCGACGTCGACCAGTTCCGCGGCCAGCGCCGCGTGCAGGCTCTGCGTCAGCGTGGTGCGCGGATCGCTGACGATCTGCAGCAGGCCGAGGGTCTGCACGCCGACCAGGTCCGCGCTGGGTGTCTCAGCGGTCGGGTCGCCCCCGAGCTCACCGATGCACTCGACCAGCAGCTGGTAGTGCTCGGCCTCCTGGTTGCGGATCTCCAGCAATGCACCCTCGCTGAGCGCGTCGACGGCCGAGGGTTGCGGTGGAGCGTCCGCAGCCTGCTGCGCGGCCGGGGTCGCGCGAGTCGCGACGTACTTCACCAGCACCGCGTCATACAGACGGGTGCCGCCGCGCTCGTACACGGCGCGCTCGGCGAGCTTGTCGAGCAGCACCTGCGGACGGTTGCCGGTCAGCATCTTCGCGGCACTCTTGGCCATCCCCTTGACCGTCAGCGGCGGCGGGATCGTGCCGAGAGGGCCGGCAGCCAGGATGTAGTCGCGCCGCATCGACACGTCGTCGCGCATGCCGGGGTTGCCGTCGCCCGGCGCCCCATCGGCATCCGGCGCGGGGTCGGTGACGACGATCTCGAGCGACTCGAGCAGTTCGCGTCCCTGGACCGGCGAGATCTGCATGCCGGTGCGGTTCCTGAGCGTGATCTGGCTGGATTGCTGCATCTTGGGATTCCTCTGTCAGATGGATGCGGCTCCGCGGCAGCGGGGCGCGGCGAGGCCGGGGCGGGTCGGCCCGCGCTCAAGCCGCCGCGGCGCGGCGGCTGAGCTCGGTACCGGGCTGCCAGCGCCAGTCCTGCGCGACGATCGCGCTGGGCGAGCCTTCCGAATTCAGGTGTGTGCGGTAGGCGAGCGTCGCGGCACTCTCCTGGCCAGGATCGGTGACGATATCGGTGCCGATGGCGCGGTAGCCGACCTCGCGGCCGAGGACCTCGCGCACGAACCCGCGGTTGCTCTCGTAGGGGAACGGCTCGGGCAGCGGCGCGGGGAACAGCTCGCGCGGGTCGCGGCCCGTGGATTCGTGGAGCACCGCGGCGGCCGCCTGGAAATGCCCGAGTTCGTAGTCGCGCATCCGCTCCCAGATCGCCCGGATGCGCGGGTTGGCCTCCTGCGCGGCGCATCCGTGGTAGAGCCAGGCCTCGTTGGCCTCGTGCATCAGCCACTGCTCGAGCATGGCCTGGCGCGGGTCGAGCAGCGACTCGTACTGCGTGACGTGCTGCTCCTCGATCGAGGCGATCTCGGCGTAGAGCTGGCGGGCGAGCGGGTCCGCGAACATCGGCCCGATGTTCATGTAGAAGTCGTGCGTCTGCTGCTCGCTGGCGGTGATCGTCAGCGCGTGCAGCCGGCTCAGCATGTGCGCGCGGCCGGCGTCGAAGGGGCGGCGCAGGTCGTCCTGCGGCGCGCGGTGCTCGAGCATCGTCGGACGGCCCGGGAGGATGTCGGTGTAGCACTGCAGGATGTTGTTCGCGTCCATGCCGGTGAGGCGGTCGAGGAGGGCCGAGAAGCGGTGCATGTGGTCGAAGTCCTCGAGCAGCCCGAAGCGATAGACCTGCGCGAGGTACGGGTCGGGCTCCAGGCGCGCGACGGCCGCGGTCACCTCGATCGCCACCTGCTCGTAGGCGATCGTCGTCTCGAGCGGCGAGTGATCGGCGCCGAGCAGCCAGTTGATCATCGTCGCCTGGTGCTGCTCGACCCTGCGCACCTCGGCGAGCGGCAGCCGCAGCGGCCCGTCCAGCCGCGCGCACGCGTGACCGAAGCGCACGGCCTCGAGCTCGATCCCGTTCATCAGGATCACGCGCACCCGCGTGAAGGCGTCGTCGTCGAGCTTGCTGATCGGTGACTGCACCAGTTCGCGCCAGGTGAAGCGCTGGCGCGCGAGCGGCATGCCGCGTTCGGCGAACAGGTCTAGGGACATGGGAGTCTCCTGCGCGGTCGCTGGGTCGGGTGCAGGGTGTTGCAATGCGCATGCCATCGAGGGTCGCGCGGTCGGGGTGCGTCCCTGCCTGGCAGGGCCCGGGGTTGCGGCGCTCCGCGGTGGCCGACGCCCGGGGCCACCCGCGCGCCGCGCGCACGATTTTCAGCGAGGCCGCAAGCTTTGCAGCGAGGCGGTCGGGCGAGCCTCGAGTCGCCGCGAAGCGCACCGCTCAGGCGCGCTCGGTCGTCTCCCAGGCGAGCGACTCGGGAGTCTGGACGAGGTTCAGCGCCACACCCTCCGGATCGCGCACGATCGCCTCGGCGACGTCGACGTCGAGTTCGGGCATGCGGAAACGCTCCGGGCCCGACAGGACGCGGCCGCCGCCGGCCACCACCGCGCGCAATGCCGCGTCGAGGTCGGCGACGTAGAAGACGAGGACGGCCTCGCCGAAGCGGACCGCGTCCGGTGGCGCCGCCGCGGACGGCCGTGCATCGGCGAGTTCGAACAGGCCGAGCATTCCGAAGTCCGGTGCCGGGCGGTCGTCGATGCGGCGCGGCTTGAGGATCGCGGCGCGGATGCGGGTGCCGGGCGCGAGCCCGAGCAGCTTCCAGGAGAGCGTCGCCGTGAGGTCGGCGTCGAGGTAGAGGCCGTGCAACGACAGCACGGCCTCGTAGAACGCACGGCTGCGCTCGAGGTCCCGGACCATCAGGGCGGCGCGGATCAGGGGGCTGGGCACAGAGGTCTCCCGCAGGGCCGTGCGCCGCACGCGGCGGCGGCGCGCAAGGCACGACTGTAGCCGTCGCGGCCTCGCGCGACCTCCCTGCCTCGGCGCCGGCCCGTTCGCCGGCCACGGCGATTCGCGCGGCGTCGGTGCGGGACGGGTCGCGCGCGGTGGTCAGCGCGCATCGCCGGCGACCCGCAGCGCGGGCGGGCGCGCGCCCATCGGCGGAGCGACGGGTGCCGGGAAGGTGAGGCCTGCCCAGTCGCCGCCGAGGCGGCCTCGGACCTCCTCGGGGAGGGTACGGGGATCGAGCACCCGCTCGATGCTCGCGCCACCCGGCTCCGACAGGTCGACGAGCTGTGCCTGGTTCGGGGGTGTCGCTGCGTCGTACAGCCACACCAGGGGCGCGAGCCGCGCGCGGTCGCTGACGCGCGCCACGCGTGCGATCCGGCCGTCCGACAGCGCAACGAAGGCTCCCGGTGGGTATACCGTCAGGGCGGCGATCACGTGCTCGACGATGGCCGCGCCATACGCGCCGCGCAGCTTCAGGTACAGCTGGGCGAGCGCCGCGGCGGGCATCGGCGGCCCGTCGCGGCAGGCCAGCACCTGGAACTCGCGGATCGCCCCGACCACCGGCGCCAGGGGGTGGATGCGGTCGCCGCGCGCCCCCGAGGGGAAGCCGCTGCCGTCGAGCCGCTCGCGATGCTGCTCGACGATGCGGATCACTTCCGGCGCGAAACCGACGTACTCGCGCAGCAGCGTCGCGCCGAGTCGCGGGTACTGCCGGAACTCGGCCAGCTCGTCACGGCCCTGCACGCGCGATTCGTCGCGCAGTCGCGGGGGCAGCCTGGCTAGCCCGACTGCATGCACCATCGCGGCCGTGGTCAGGGCCTGCAGGTCGGCCGCGTCGAGGCGCAGCCGCCGGCCGACCGCAGCGGCCAGTGCGGCCGCATCCATGGACAGGAAGGCCTGGCGACGTTGCGTGCCCACAGGGGCCGCGACCGGGGCGAGCGTCAGGGGGCGCTCCCGGCCTGCCGCGAGCGCGAGCACCTGGCGCACGGCGCCGAGCGTCGCCTCCTGGCCGAGGGCGTCGCCGGCATCGAGCATCGCGAGGGCGCGTGCCGCGCCGTCGACGGCCGCCCGATAGTCCTCACGCGACTGCGCGAGGTTGGCACGCAGCGCCCCAAGGTCCACGGGTGCGTGCCAGGCCAGCGGCGTCGGCCCCGGAGGCACCCGCGTCGCGACGGCGCGCGCCGGGGCCGGTGCAGGAGCCGGGGGCGGGGCGGGCGGGAGGGCGGTAGCGGGCTCGAGCGCAGGCGCGGGTTCGGGCGCGGGAGCGGGACCGGGAGCGGGCTCCGGGGCAGGTTCGGGCGCGGAGGCGGAGGTAGTGGCTGCAGGTTCCGGCGCCGGCCGTCCGGCAGGCTGGAGTACGGGGGGTTCCGGCAACACGGCCGGTTGCAGCACCGGGATCGAGGGCGGAGCGACGTTCGAGCGGCCGGGGTCGAAGAACACCTGCGCGAGGCCCGCCGCGCGGATCGCGGCGATCTCCTCGGCGCTCGAGATCATGAACGTGCTCTTGAGGAACGGATGCTCGAACCAGCGGTCGCCGATCCGCACGTAGTGCCCGACCCGCAGTTCATCTGCCCCGATGGGCAACCATGCCGCCGAATTCACCGTCGCGATCCTCGTGCCGGGCACAGCCCGGTCCGCCCGAGCGGCAGGTTATGCCCGTCGAGCAGATGGGGTGCTGCGCGACCGCACAGTTGCCACGGTCACCGCATGCGGGAGGTCGGCCGGACGTGATCCGCGTCGCAGGGCGGTCGTGTCCTGTCGCCCGTCGGTTGCGCACCGGGGTGGCCGCCGGGCGCCCGGGGGCCACGATCCGGTGCAGGCCCGCGACGCGGCGAGCCGCTCAGTTCGCCGCGCTCTTGCGGCGCGCCGACTCCGGCGGCGTCAGCGTGTAGCCGAGCTGCTTGTACATGCTGACGAGGTCGGCATTGCCCCAGCGCTCGACGACCTTGCCGTCCTGGAAGCGATAGATGTCGGTGGCGCTGATCGAGTAGGACTTGCCGGTCGGTGCGTTGCCCTCGTAGCCCGTCGTGTCACTGTTGATCAACGTGGTGCGCACCACCACGTAGGGGCCCTGGCAGATGATGAGGTCGTCGGCGAGAACGCGGTCCGGGTTGTACTTCTTCGAGGCGGCCCACATCTTCGCCATGTCCGAGTTCTTGACCTTGCGCGCGCCGCCGCCACCACTGTCGAGGTTGTGCGAGATGACCTCCGGGGCATAGAACTCGCCGACGCGCGACGCGTCGCGCTCCATGAAGAGCACCTTGTGGATCTGCAGGTAGGTCTGCAGGTTCTTCTCGTTGCCCTCGCAGGCGATCACCGGCTTGCCGGGCGCGGCGCCGTCCGCGGCGGCCGCCGGCGTGGCGGCCGGGAGGGTGGCGAGGGCGACGAGGGACGCGGCGAGCGCGGGCATCGGAAGACGCATCTGGAGCCTCCTGCTGGGATGTCGGGCACGTCGCAGCGAGACGGCGCCGGCGCGGCCGATTCTAGCCCGGGGTTCGCGCGATCGGCGGCGGATGGACGGCCGGTGCGTGGCTGTGGCACAAGTCGTCGATGCTGCCGCTCCTGACCGCCGCCCTGCAGGCCCGCCTGCGCGCCGCCGCCGCGGCGGGCGAGCGCGAGGTGATGTGCTCGCTCGATCTCGGCCGCACGCAGGCGCGTGTCGAGGTCGACGCGGCCGGCTGGTGCCTCGCCGGTCGACGTTTCGAATGGATCGATCCCTGCCGCGAGCGCACCGTCTATCGCTTCACGGGCTCGGCCTTCGAGCCCGTGGCGCGGTATGACGGGGCGCTGGTCAAGCTGGTCCCGACCGACTGGGGTCCGCCGACCTTCGAGATCGACGGCATCAAGATGCTGCCGACCGCGCAGGTCTCCCCGTGGGAGGACGCCAGACGCAAGGTCGCGCTGGTCGTGCCGCGCGGTGGCCGGGTGCTCGACACCTGCGGCGGCCTCGGCTACTTCGCGGCCGCCTGTCTCGAGGCCGGCGCCGCCTCCGTGCACTCGTTCGAGAAGAGCCCGGCCGTCCTCTGGCTGCGCACGCTCAACCCCTGGTCGCCTGCCGCAGACGGCGCCAGGCTGCGCCTCGAGGAGGCGGATGTGACGGCGCGGCTGGCCGACCTGCCGGATGCGGGCTACGAGGCGATCCTGCACGACCCGCCGCGCTTCGGCATCGCGGGCGAGCTCTATTCACAGCGCGTCTACGACGCGTTCGCGCGGCTGCTGGGGCCCAGGGGCCGCCTGTTCCATTACACGGGCACCCCCAATCGCCTGACCAGCGGACGCGACGTGCCGCGCGAGGTCGCGACGCGACTGGAACGGGCCGGGTTCGAAACCCGGATCGTCGGAGACGGCGTAGTGGCGAGCCGCCGCGCTGCAGGGCGGGGCGGGAGGTCGCGATCGAGGCGCGGATCGAGCGCGGTGCCATAAACGCGAACCACCCGATCCCGCGGCCATGGTCCCCCAAGGGCACCCTAGATCGCCGGTAAGGTCGGGGTGAGAGAATTCAGACTACTGCGCCAAGGCCTATGAAAACACGTGCAAGCCTATGATCTAGAGACAAATAGTTTCGACTAAACTGTGTCAACCTAGGCCTTCGGGCATCACCCGTTGGATCTTCAGCAACGCAGGGCGCGACACGCGATCTGAGGACGAGGCAATAGGATTTTGGTGCGTCTCCGCAAGTCTTGCCTGCATTGGCGCCAAGCGGGGTACATCCCTACCCGCCGATGCCAGAGACGATGTACCGAGGCACATTCGATCAATGGACTGGACCGCGTGGGTTGCCTTAGCGAGTGGAAACTTTTCGACGTGACCCTTGGACAACGGGCCCGAGCATGGTCACGGCACGTCGCCCAGAGTCGGGCAACGGACCGGGTGGGATAAAGTGCAAACCGAGGCGACGGCAGCCGGCCGTTGACCTCAGCGTTTGGCGCTAGGGTTGTAGATGCGTCAGGAGCGAGTCCCATTCAACGTCGCGATTGAGAGGTACTGGCCCGCCCTTTGCGGAGTACCGCTCTTTTGCCTACTGACCTTCGTGGTCCGCGCGCCGACTTCATTGACCGTGGTAGCGGGTGTGCTCTTCACGGCCCCAGCGTTCTGGGTGTCAGCACGGCGCTCGGCGCCTTGGTCGTTCTGGGTTTTCTCGCTTCTGTTGCTCATGCCTGTACTGCTATTCGAAAGACTCCACGGTTTGCAAGGACCGACAGGGTGGCAGTACCCCACGAGCGACAAGAGAGTGGATGTGCATTTGCTCGCTCGAGCGGGACTCTGCGAAGTCGGGCTAGATCGAATGGTATGCAAGGATGTGGTGCCTTATCTCCGGGACCGTCCCGATCTTATTCGCGGCAAGAAGATTGCCGTTGTTCGCGGCGTATGTTCTGGAGTGTCTTCCGAGCAGCAGCTAAAGGTGTTTAACGACCTTAGCACCGCCGGGCTAGAAGTAGCGCTCTTGGAGACCCTGGGGCAAGAGGAGGACTGTTAGGTAGGTGCCGCCCTCGTCCGGATTCGGCATCGTGCCCGCCTAGCGTCATGTGTGGACTCCTCCCGCAACCAGAAGATCGATGCGATTGTCGCGCTCGCGGGAAGTCGCCTGACGGCAAACCGGAATTGAGGTGCTCGACAAGGAAATGCGTTCGCTGTGGGTCTGCACGTTGGCTCTGCAGGAGCAGGCTTGCAACGCTGACATGGCTGTGGCGGAACTGTTGAGCACGGCGGTCAGCGATCCCTTGAGCGGTCTTCCGGAGGCGCTCGAAAACGAGGCGTCCTTGGCCGATGCGCTCGCCGCGGCTTTAGCGCAGGGAAAGAATTCCTGACCTTCACCGGCGCCAGCTTTCCAGCTGCAATAGGCCGGCCGCCGTCGTTGCGGCCTAGAGGGTACTACTTGGAAGCCGATGAAGCTGCCAGAGTGATCGCTGCTTGGGCCCGTGCGAAGCCGGACGTTCTCCGGGTGTACCTGTTCGGAAGCAGAGCGAAAGGCACGAGTCGCCTGGATAGCGACTTGGACGTCGCCGTCCTCTTCACGGAACCGTTTCGCGATCCTCCGCAGCGGATGGACTGCGGAATGCGGCCCATGGGCCCGGGCGAATGGCACTGGTCGGACGTTTCTCATGCATGGAAGTCGGAGCTCGAAGCGCTGATCCCGTTGGAGTTGGATTTTCAGCACCTGGATCCGTGGAGCTCGCCGCATGTGCGGGAGTACGTGATCGAGTTCGGTACGTGCATTTATGACGCTGCGGCAGCTCAGGCACCCGGCTAGCTCACCTAGCCGCCGGTGAGCTGCCCGATCATCTTCATGAGCGGAGCGATCTTCGCATCGTGCGTGAGTACGAAGAGATAGGCGCGCTCGCCCCACTTGTAGATGTCCTCGGCCTTACCGCAGACGCTGGCGAACTTGTCGAACGCCGCCTGCGCCTTTTCGACTACCGTCTGCGAGGCCTCGGGTGCGCGCTCCGCGGCGGTTGCGAGCCTCGCCCCGTGCCTCGATATTTCGCCCAGCCACCGATCGATTTCATCTGCGAGCGCGCGAGCTCCGAGAACGCGGTAACGCGATACCGCCGGCCGCAGCTCGAGAGCGTTGCGCAGGAAGAAGGCCTGCAGTTCAAGCGGTACGCCAGGGGAGTTCGCCGCTGCCTCAAGCTCATCGATCGCGCGTACCAGATCGTCGAGGTCCGCCTGCTCAAGCGGCGCCTGCTCTGGCGCCACCATCGCGCCAGCCCATTGCCAGTGCGTGAGGTCCTGGGGGCGCAGGTAATTGCCTTTGAGCGATCTCCACAGAACCCCGAGGTTCAACGGCGAGGTCAGCGTGCGTGCCTGGTCAACCGCGCTTCGCATGTCGGGTATGCGGACGTCGAGGGAGCATTGCCGCTCGACGAGGGCGATCTGTCCGCGAAGGTCGCCGAGGAATGACGTGACCAACTCCTCGCGCTACCACGGCTGCGCAAGGGCATTCTGCGCTCCGGCGACGAATGCCCACCCTTCTAGCGAGGAAACATCGGGTAGGGCGAGTGCTGCTCGGCTGCGAGCAACACGGCATAGACGCGCGAGGCAGGGTTGCCCGGTTTCGACGCTTTAGGTTCAGCGGACTCGGTGGCCATGCGGGTCCTCAGCGCGCCGATCGAGCGGAGTTACCTTGGAGTTAATCCGCTACGCGCCGGCTTTCTCAGTGCTCAAAAAGCTGCGCAAGTTCCTGAAATAGTTGGTCGGGGTGAGAGGATTTGAACCTCCGACTCCTACGTCCCGAACGTAGTGCTCTACCAGGCTGAGCTACACCCCGAAGCGGTCTCAGGAGGTGCGTTCGACGGTGAACCGTGCGAGCGCGGCGAGGCCTTTCTTGTACGGGGACTCGGGCAGCGCGTGCAGCGCCGTCAGAGCCTGATCCGCCTCGTCCTGAGCGAGCCGGCGAGTGTACTCAAGGGCACCAGTCGATTCAATTGTGGCGAGGATGGAGTCCATCTCTTCCAGCCCGCCCTGCTCGATGGCGCGCCGGATGCGCTCGCGCGCGGCGGCGTCGTCGCTCTGGCGCAGCGCCTGGATCAGCGGCAGGGTCGGCTTGCCCTCGGCGAGGTCGTCGCCAAGGTTCTTGCCGCGCTCCTGCGGGTCGGAGCGATAGTCGAGCACGTCGTCGATCAGCTGGTAGGCGGTGCCGAGGTGCTTGCCGTAGGTCGCGAGCGCGCGCTGCAGGCTGGGGCTCGCCCCGGCGAGCACCGCGGCCACTTCGGAACCCGACTCGAACAGCTTGGCCGTCTTGCGGTAGATGACCTCGAGGTAGCGCTGCTGCGTGGTCTCCGGGTCGTTGGCGTTCATCAGCTGCAGGACTTCGCCCTCGGCGATCACGTTGGTCGCCTCGGACATGATCTCCATCACACGCTGCGAGCCGATCGCGGCCATCATCTGGAAGGCGCGCGAGTAGACGAAGTCCCCGACCAGCACGCTCGCCTGGTTGCCGTAGATCGCGTTGGCGGTGAGCCGGCCACGGCGGCGCGAGGAGCCGTCCACGACGTCGTCGTGCAACAGCGTGGCGGTGTGGATGAACTCGATGAAGGCAGCGGCGTCGATGTGGCTGCTGCCGCCGTAGCCACAGGCGCGCGCCGCGAGCAGCACGATCAGTGGCCGCAGGCGCTTGCCGCCGCCCGCGACGATGTGTTCGGCGACCTGGTCGACCAGGCCCACCGCGCTCTTGAGCCGGACGCGGATCACCGCGTCGACGGCACCGAGGTCCGGGCGCACCAGGTCCTTGATCTCGTTGAGTGTCATGCCGCGCGCATCCTAGCGGAGCGCGGCGGCCGGGAGAATGCCGGTGCGCGCCCCGGCCGGGCGACGCGTCGGTGCGTGCCCGACGCCCGGCCGGCGCTACCGGACATGCCCCGGACCCGGCCGCGGCTCCCGTGCGGACCCTCCGGGGGCCCCGCCATTGCCGGCGGCGCAAGTCGTTGAAAGAAAAGCGAATCAACGTTTGACCGGGGCCGGGTCAAGCCGTAGAATGCGCGGCCTTTTCGCATTGGAGCGCAGCATGTACGCGGTCATCGCCACGGGCGGCAAACAGTATCGGGTCGAGCAGGGCAGCGTCCTGCGGATCGAGAAGCTCGCGGCCGAGCCGGGTGCGGAGGTCACGTTCGACCAGGTGCTGCTGGTCGGCTCCGGCGAGTCCGTCAAGGTCGGTGCGCCGCTGGTGGGCGGTGCCTCCGTGCGCGCCACGGTCGAGAAGCACGGCCAGGGCGACAAGGTCAGCGTGGTGAAGTTCCGCCGCCGCAAGCACTACCTGCGGATGAAGAACCACCGTCAGAAGTTCACCGAGGTGAAGGTCACGGGCATCAGCGCGGGCTGATCGCCCGTCCCCGCGTCCTCGGCACCCTATCCGGAGCACACCCTCATGGCACACAAGAAGGCAGGCGGCAGCACCAAGAACGGCCGCGAGTCCCACAGCAAGCGTCTCGGCGTGAAGGCGTTCGGCGGCGAACAGGTCGTCGCGGGCAACATCATCATCCGCCAGCGCGGCACGCAGTACCGCCCGGGCGTCAACGTCGGCATCGGCACGGACCACACGCTGTTCGCGCTCAGCGACGGCAAGGTGCAGTTCCAGCGCAAGGGCGCCGACCAGAAGACGTTCGTCAACGTCGTCGCGGACTGAGCGTCGCCGCGGCGTTCGCCTCGAGACCCCGGCCTCGCGCCGGGGTTTTCGTTTGGGAGGCCGCCGGGCGACGGGGCCGTGTCGGGATGATCCGCGAACCGGGGTCGCAAGCATGAAGTTCGTCGACGAGGCACGCGTCAGGGTCCAGGCCGGCAACGGCGGGCGCGGCTGCGTCAGCTTCCGCCGCGAGAAGTTCGTGCCCTTCGGCGGGCCCGACGGCGGCGACGGTGGCCATGGCGGCAGCGTGTTCCTGCGCGCCGCAGAGGGCATCAACACGCTCGCGGACTTCCGGGTCGAGCGCAACTACAAGGCGAAATCCGGCGAGGGCGGCAGTGGCAACGACTGCACCGGCCGTGGCGGCGACGACCTGTACGTGGCCGTGCCCGTCGGCACGGTCGTGCGCGACGCCGAGACCGGCGAGCAGCTGGGCGACCTGGCGCGCGAGGGCCAGGTGCTGCAGGTCGCCCAGGGCGGGAAGGGCGGGTGGGGCAACGCGCGCTTCAAGTCGAGCACCAACCGTGCGCCGCGCCAGTTCGGTACCGGGCTTCCGGGCGAGAAGCGGCTGCTCGAGCTGGAGCTGAAGGTGATCGCGGACGTGGGCCTGCTGGGCCTGCCCAACGCCGGCAAGTCCACGCTGATCCGCGCGGTCTCGTCGGCGCGGCCGAAGGTCGCCGACTATCCGTTCACGACGCTGCACCCGAACCTCGGCGTGGTCTATTGCGGCGAGCATCGCAGCTTCGTGATGGCGGACATCCCGGGGCTGATCGAGGGCGCGGCCGAGGGCGCCGGCCTGGGGCACCGCTTCCTGCGCCACCTGCAGCGCACCCGCGTGCTGCTGCACCTCGTCGACATCGCGCCGCCCGACGAGGATGCCGATCCGGTGCGCGACGTGCGCGCGATCGTCGCCGAACTCGGCAAGTTCAGCGACGACCTGCTCGGCAAGCCGCGCTGGCTGGTGATCAACAAGCGCGACTTGCTGCCCGACGAGGAGGCCGAGGCGGCCGCCAAGGCGATGGTGCGCCGGCTGCGCCACAAGGGGCCCTGGTTCCTGATCTCCGGTGCCACCGGCATCGGTACGCGGGAGCTCGCGGAAGAAGTGATGCGCTTCCTCGAGGCCGAGGCCGCCCGGCGCCGCGAGGCGGAGGCTGGCGGCGACCTCCCGGCCGAGGGCGAGGCCGCCGGCGGCGAGGCGGGTGCGGCCCGGCCGGCCCGTCGACGCGCGGCTGAGCGCGACGGCAGGGCCAGGGCGCCCGCCCCGGCGCGGACGCGACAGCCGAAGCCTCGCGCCTGATGCGCAACTCCAAGGTGCGCCGGCGAATCGCGGCGGGAAAGCTGCGCCTGCGGATCCGCGACCTGCGCAACCTCGGGCCCCGCAGCGAGACCCTGCTCGAGCGGATCGGGGTGCGCAGCGTCGAGGCCCTGCGTCGCCGCGGTGCCGTCGAGGCCTACGTGGCCCTGCGGCGCATCGGGGCCACGCGCTCGCTGAACATGCTCTGGGCGATGGCCGGCGCGCTCGATCCCTGGCCGGAGGGCTGCGACTGGCGCGACGTGGCCGCCGGCGAGCAGCGTCTGGCGCTGCTGCTGGCAGTCGACGCGGCAGAGCCGGGCGGCCCGCCGGCATCCAGGCAGGCGCGGTCACCGCGAAGGCGCCGAGGCGGTCGCGGCGCACCTTCTGGCACGGGCGGCGCCTCTGGCGGGGCGCACCCCGTGCTCGGCGCCTGGGCGCCTGGCCTGCCGTTCGACGATGCGGTGGATCCGGGCGGCACGGCTGGCGTCCCCGACGCGCCCGAGGCAGACGAGGGGGAGGCGGCGACGGGCGCCGCGTCGCGCGTCGTACCGGCCCGAAAAACGAGAAGCCGGCGCAAGGCCGGCTCCTGAGCGACTCGGACCCCTCGGACGGATCCCCCGGCGGGCCAGGCTGGGCCAGACCGGGCTGGGCCAGACCGGGCTGGGCTCAGCCGAGTGCCTTCAGCTTGGCGGCCAGGCGGCTCTTGTGCCGCGACGCCTTGTTGCGGTGGACGATGCGCTTGTTGACCAGGGAGTCGACCAGCGCCACGGCCTCGCGGTAGCTGGCCTGGGCGTCGTCCTTCTTGCCGGCGCCGATCGCCTCGTTGACCTTGCGGATCGCCGAGCGGGCGCGGGACCGGAGCGTGACGTTCCGGGCGCGGTGCTTGTCGGCCTGGCGGGCGGCCTTCTCGGCGGACTTGGTGTTGGCCACGAAAAACTCCGGTCGAATCAAGGGCGGCCGCGCGGTACGGCCGCAAAAAGGGCGCGTAGTTTGCGCACCGGCTGGTGGCTTGTCAACGGCGCGGAGCGCGTCGGGCGGCGGCGCCAGCGGCGCGGAGCGGGAGGCGCGTCGGCGGTGGCGCGGGGCGGGTTCTGTATAGTGCTGCCCGCCCCATGACTGCCGCCCCATGAGCCGCGCGATCTTCAAGAGCACCTCGGTCGTCGGGCTCACGACCCTGCTGTCGCGCGTCACCGGGCTGCTGCGCGACATGGTCTATTCGCAGGCCTTCGGCGCGGGCACGCTGATGGACGCCTTCCTGGTGGCCTTCAAGATCCCGAACTTCCTGCGCCGGCTGTTCGCCGAGGGCGCGTTCTCGCAGTCCTTCGTGCCGGTGATCTCGGAATACAAGGTGCGCCGGGCCCCGGAGGAGGTGCGCGAGCTCGTCGGTGGGGTCGCCGGCACGCTCGGTGGGCTGCTGACCCTGGTGACGGCCGTCGGCGTGGTCGCCGCACCGCTGATCATCCTGGTGTTCGCCCCGGGCTTCACCCAGCAGGACGACAAGTACGAGCTCGCGGTGTCGATGCTGCGCTGGACGTTTCCCTACCTGTTCTTCGTCTCGCTGACGGCGCTGTTCAGCGGCGTGCTCAACAGCTACGGACGCTTCGCAGTGCCCGCCTTCACGCAGGTGATCATGAACCTGGTGATGATCCTGTTCGCCGTCGGCATCGCCAGCCAGACCGCCCGCCCCGGCGTCACGCTCGCGATCGGCGTGTTCGTCTCGGGCGTGCTGCAGCTCGCCTTCCAGCTGCCGTTCGTCGCGCGGCTCGGGCTGTTGGCCCGGCCGCGCTGGCAGCCGGCGGCCGAGGGCGTGCGGCGGATCGGCAAGCTGATGGTGCCGGGCATCGTCGGCTCGTCGATGGCGCAGGTGAGCCTGCTGCTGGACACCCTGATCGCCTCGTTCCTCGTCACCGGCAGCATCGCCTGGCTCTACTACGCGGACCGCCTCATGGAGTTCGCGCTCGGGGTGTTCAGCATCGCCCTCGCGACCGTGATCCTGCCGGGCCTGTCGCGGCACCATGCGGAGGGCTCGACGGAGCGATTCTCGGCGACCCTCGACTGGGCGCTGCGGCTGGTGATGCTGCTGGTCACGCCCGCAGCGGTGGCCCTGCTGGCGTTCGCCGGCCCGATCACCGCCACGATCTTCGGCTACGGCGAGTTCAGCGACCGCGACGTACGGATGACCCAGTACGGCCTGATGGCCTACTCCTGGGGACTGCTGGGGTTCAGCCTCGTCAAGGTGCTCGCGCCGGGCTACTTCGCCCGCCAGGACACGCGGACTCCGGTGCGGGTGGGCCTGATCGCACTCGGCGCCAACATGTCGCTGAACGTCGCAGTGGTGCTACCCGCGAAATACCTCGGCTTCCCGGTGCCGCACGTGCTGCTGGCGACCTCGACCTGCGTGTCGGCCGCCGTCAACACGGTGCTGCTGTGGCGCGGCTTGCGGCGCGAGGGCGTCTATCGGCCCGGACCGGGCTGGTGGCCGCTGCTGGCGCGCATCTTCGTCGCGAGCGCGGTGATGGCCGTCGTATTGTGGTGGAGCAGTGGGGAGCTCGGGAGCTGGCTGCAAGCGAAGCCGCTGGAGCGTGCGCTGCGGCTCGCGCTCTCGGTGCTGGCCGGGGCCGGCGTGTACTTCGCCGTGCTGTTCGCCGCCGGGCTGCGACCGGCGCACCTGCGCACCGCCCCGCCCGCGGTACGAGCGGACGGCGGCCGGAGCGAGGCGGACGGCCCGCAGCCGTGAACGGTCGTCGGCCACCGCGAGCCGGATGCCGCCCGCCGCCGGAGGTGAGGCTCAAGCCGGCCGCCGCGAGGGTCATGCGGCGGACGTGGGAATGGCGCGCGCATTCGCCTATAATTTTATGATTTTCAAGCGTTTGGGCGGGATGAATCGATGGAGCTCGTCCGCGGTCTCGGCAACCTGCGGGAACGGCACCGGGGAGGTGTCGTCACGCTGGGCACGTTCGACGGCCTGCACCTCGGCCATCGCAGCCTGGTGGGGGAGGCACTCGCGCTCGCCGGGCGCCTCGGACGGCCGGCGTTGATGCTCAGCTTCGAGCCGATGCCGCGGGAGTTCCTGCAGCCGCAGTCGCCGCCGGCTCGCCTGACGAACTTCCGCGAGCGCTGGCGGCTGCTCGAGCGCGCCGGGCTGGACGCGCTCTGCCTGCTGCGCTTCGGCGAGGCGCTGCGCGCGATGCCGGGCGCCGAGTTCGTCGCCCTGCTGCACGAGGCGATGCGGCCGGAGGCGCTGGTGGTCGGCTACGACTTCCGCTTCGGGCACCAGGGCGAGGCTTCGGCGGCAATGCTGCGGGAGGCGGGCCGGGAGCGCGGCTTCGCGGTGCAGGTGATGCCGCCGGTGCTGGTCGGCGCGGAGCGGGTGAGCAGCAGCGGGGTGCGCGCGGCGCTCGCGAAGGGCGACCTCGGGCAGGCCGCGCGCCTGCTGGGGCGGCCTTACGCGATGCGCGGGCGCGTGGTCGCGGGCCAGCGGCTCGGCCGCCAGCTCGGCTACCCGACCGCCAACCTGCGAATGGGGCGGCGGCGTGTGCCGATCGGCGGCATCTTCGCGGTGCGGGTGCACGGGGTCGGCGAGGCGCCGCTGCGCGGCGTGGCGAGCCTCGGCACGCGGCCGACGGTCGGGGGCGTCGAGCCGCTGCTCGAGACGCACGTGTTCGACTTCGCCGGCGACCTCTACGGGCGCGAGATCGAGGTGGAGTTCGTGCAGAAGATCCGCGACGAGGCGAAGTTCGATGGCCTCGACGCGTTGGTGGAACAGATGGACCGGGACGCGCACGCGGCGCGCCGCATTCTCGCCGCCTGAGGGGGCGGACGGGCGACCGACAGGAAACGCAGTGGCCGACTACAAGCAGACGATCAACCTCCCGAAGACGGACTTCCCGATGAAGGCCGACCTCGCGCAGCGCGAGCCCAAGATGCTCGAGCGCTGGGAGCACGAGGGCACCTATGCGCGGCTGCGCGAGTTGGCCCGCGCCCGGCCGCGTTTCACGCTGCACGACGGCCCGCCCTACGCCAACGGCGCGATCCACATCGGCCACGCGGTCAACAAGATCCTCAAGGACATCATCGTCAAGTCGCGCGGCCTCGACGGCTACGACGCGCCCTACGTGCCGGGCTGGGACTGCCATGGCCTGCCGATCGAGCTCGCGGTCGAGAAGAAGCACGGCCGGCCCGGCGGCAAGCTCGACGCCACGCAGTTCCGCGCCGCGTGCCGGCAGTTCGCCGCCGAGCAGGTCGCGCTGCAACGCACCGACTTCAAGCGCCTCGGGGTGCTCGGCGACTGGGACCGGCCCTACCTCACGATGGACCCGCAGTACGAGGCGCAGCAGATCCGCGCCTTCGGCCGCATCGTCCGCAACGGTCACCTCTACAAGGGCGCCAAGCCCGTGCACTGGTGCCTCGACTGTCGCTCGGCGCTCGCCGAGGCCGAGGTGGAATACGAGGAGAAGACCTCGACCGCGGTCGACGTGCCGTTCGTCGTGGCCGACCGTGCCGACTTCGCGGGTCGCGCCGGCGCGCCGCTGCCTCCGCCGGCGGTCGGCCGCGTGGCCGTCGTGATCTGGACGACGACGCCCTGGACGCTGCCTGCGAACGAGGCGGTCGCGCTCGGTGCCGAGCTCGACTACGCGGTCTACGAAGTGTCGCGCACGGCCGCTCACGGGGCGTCGGCCGCCGCGGCTGCGCCGGCTGCCGACGAGGCGGCCGGACGGGGCGCCGCAACCCGCGACTGGCTGGTGCTTGCCGAGGGCCTCGCCGAGGCCTGCCTCGGCCGCTACGGCGCGAGCCTCGCCACCACGCGCGTGGTGGCGCGCTTCAAGGGCGGGGCGCTCGAGCACCTGCGGCTGCGTCATCCGTTCCACGAGCGCGAGGTGCCGGTGATCCTCGGCGGCCACGTCACGCTCGAGACCGGCACCGGTGCGGTGCACACCGCCCCGGCACATGGCCAGGACGACTTCGTCGTCGGCCAGCGCTACGGTCTGCCGGTGAAGAACCCCGTCGGCGGCAACGGCCGCTTCCTCGAGGGTACGCCGTTCGTCGCCGGGCAGAGGGTCGAGGAGGCCGTGCCGGCGATCGTCGAGCTGCTGCGCGGGCGCGACCGCCTGCTCGCCGCTGCGAGCTACCGCCACAGCTATCCGCACTGCTGGCGCCACAAGACGCCGGTGATCTTCCGCGCGACGCCGCAGTGGTTCATCAGCATGGACCAGAAGGGGCTGCGCGCGAATGCGCTGCGCGACATCAGGGGCGTGGACTGGACGCCCGACTGGGGTGAGCAGCGCATCACCGGCATGATCGAGAACCGCCCCGACTGGTGCATCTCGCGCCAGCGCACCTGGGGCGTGCCGATCCCGCTGTTCGTGCATCGCACCAGCGGCGAGCTGCACCCGCGCACCGCCGAGCTGATCGAGGCCGTCGCCGAGCGTGTCGCCGCGGGCGGCATCGACGCCTGGTTCGCGCTCGATCCCGCCGACCTGCTCGGCGCCGAGGCCGCGGCCTACGACAAGGTGACCGACGTGATGGACGTGTGGGCCGACTCGGGCCTGTCGTTCGAGTGCGTCGGCGCGGCCCGTCCCGAGGTCGCCCAGCCCGCGGACCTCTACCTCGAGGGCTCGGACCAGCACCGCGGCTGGTTCCACTCCTCGCTGCTGATGTCCGAGGCGCTGAACGGGCGCGCGCCCTACCGCGGCGTGCTGACGCACGGCTTCACGGTCGACGAGAAGGGCCGGAAGATGTCGAAGTCGCTCGGCAACACCATCGCGCCGCAGAAGGTGATGCAGAGCCTCGGCGCCGACGTGCTGCGCCTGTGGGTGGCCTCGACCGACTATGCGAACGAGATCGCGGTGTCGGACGAGATCCTGAAGCGCATGTCCGACTCCTACCGCCGGATGCGCAACACCTTCCGCTTCCTGCTCGGCAACCTCGCGGGCTTCGACCCGGCGAGCGATGCCGTGCCGGTCGGGCAGATGGTGGCGCTCGACCAGTGGGCGCTGGCGCGGGCGCGCGAGCTGCAGGAGGAGGTCGTGGCGGCCTACCGCAGCTACGACTTCCACCTCATCTACCAGAAGGTGCACAACTTCTGCGTCGTGGATCTCGGCGGATGCTATCTCGACGTGACCAAGGATCGTCTCTACACCATGCCGGCCGCGCACGTCGCGCGCCGCTCGGCGCAGACGGCGATGTGGCACGTCGCCGAGGCGATGGCGCGCTGGCTCGCGCCGGTGCTGTCCTTCACCTGCGAGGAGGTGTGGGGCTACCTGCCCGGCTCCCGCGAGGCGTCGGTGTTCCACGCCACCTGGCACGCGATTCCCGCGCCGGCGGCGAACGCGATCGACTGGCCTGCGCTGCTCGGCCTGCGGGCCGACGTGCTGCGCGAGCTCGAGCGCCTGCGCGAGTCGGGGCGGATCGGCTCGACCTTGCAGGCCGAGGTCGAGCTGCTGTGCACGCCGGAGGCGGCCCGGATCGCCGGCGCGCTCGGCGACGAGCTGCGCTTCCTGCTGATCACCTCGGGCGCGCGGGTCACCCCGTTGCCGGAAGGCGCGGCCGCTCCGGAGGGCACGGTCGCGGCCGCCTCGCGCGCCGGGGCCTGGATCCGCGTGGCCGCGAGCGACGCGCCGAAGTGCGTCCGCTGCTGGCACCAGCGCGTCGACGTCGGCCGGGACAGTCGCCATCCCGAGCTCTGCCTGCGCTGCGTCTCGAACGTCGAGGGCCCGGGCGAGGCGAGGTACCACGCGTGAGCGATGCCGGCCGCGAGGCGAGGGTCACCAGGCCCACCGCACGCGAGAGCGGCTGGCGCTGGCTGCCTGCCACGCTCGGCGTGATCGTCGCGGACCAGCTCTCGAAGGGCTGGATCGAGCGCAATTACGCGCTCTACGACTCGACGCCGCTGCTGCCGGTGCTCGACATCACCCGGCTGCACAACCCGGGTGCGGCGTTCAGCTTCCTCGCCGGCGCCGGTGGCTGGCAGCGCTGGGCGTTCACCGGCCTCGCGCTGGCGGTCAGCATCGGCATCCTCGCCTGGCTGCGCAGCCTGCCGGCCCGCAGCCATGCGGTGCTGGCCGCCGGGCTCGCCCTGGTGCTCGGCGGCGCGGTCGGCAACGTGCTCGATCGCATCGAGCACGGCTTCGTCGTCGATTTCATCCACGTGCACTGGGGTCGTGCCTACTTCCCCGCGTTCAACATCGCCGATGCCGCGATCACGGCAGGCGCCGGGCTGCTGCTGCTCGACGCCTTCCTCGAGTGGCGGCGAGAGAGGGCTGTCGCATGAAGATCAGGCTCGCCAACCCGCGCGGCTTCTGTGCCGGCGTCGACCGCGCGATCGAGATCGTCGAGCGCGCGATCGCGCTGTTCGGGGCGCCGATCCACGTCCGGCACGAGGTGGTGCACAACCGCCACGTCGTCGACCGGCTGCGCGCCATGGGCGCGGTGTTCGTCGAGGAGCTCGACGAGGTGCCGGACGGCGCCACCGTGATCTTCTCGGCCCACGGCGTGTCCCGGGCGGTCGAGGAGGAGGCGACGCGCCGCGGCCTCAACGTGTTCGACGCGACCTGCCCGCTGGTGACCAAGGTACACATGGAGGTGCGGCGCTTCGCGCGCGAGGGTCGCGACGTGCTGCTGATCGGCCACGAAGGGCACCCGGAGGTCGAGGGCACGATCGGCCGCTTTGACACCTCGTTCGGCGGCCGCATCATCCTCGTCGAGTCGGTCGAGGACGTGTCGCGGATCGAGGTCCGCGACCCTGCGAGGCTCGCTTTCGTCACCCAGACGACGCTGTCGGTCGACGACACGGCGCACATCGTCGAGGCGCTCAAGGCGCGCTTCCCGGGGCTGGCGAGCCCCCTGAAGGAGGACATCTGCTACGCCACGCAGAACCGCCAGGACGCGGTCAAGGCGCTGGTGCAGGACTGCGACGTACTCGTGGTCGTCGGCTCGGTCACGAGCTCCAACTCGAACCGCCTGGTCGAGCTCGGCCAGCGCTCCGGCGTCGACTCGCACCTGGTCGACGGCGCTGCCGACCTGCGGCGCGAGTGGTTCGAGGGGCGACGCTGCATCGGCGTCACGGCCGGGGCGTCGGCGCCCGAGGTGCTGGTGCAGGAAGTGGTGGCCCGCCTCGTCGACTGGGGAGCGGAGCGCCCGGTCGAGACGCCGGGCCAGGTCGAGCACGTGGTCTTCGGACTGCCACGGGCGCTGCGCGCCAGTTGATGCGCCGGCGGCGCCTCAGCGCCAGCACTCGCGGGCGTTGTCCTCGCCGGCCGAGTCGCGCGCGCCGCGCAGCCCGTTGTGGTCGATGGTCAGGCTGGCGCAGCGCGCGTCGTCCGCCTGCGGCGCACCGGGGCGCACCGTGGCCGTGACGCGGAAGCCGGCACCACCCTCGACGATCAGGAGCGAGAGTCCGTAGCGGCCACCCTCGGTCGACGCGGGGATCCCGAGGCCGGCAGGCGGCGCGGGGGCGAGCGCCGCGGCATAGCGCCCGTACTGCACGAAGAACTTCTCCTGCGCGGCCTGGGTGCGCAGCAGGGCCGCGGTCGCCTCGGCGCGCCCGGCACGCAGCACGTAGCCGCGGTAGCCCGGGATCGCGATCGCCGCCAGGATCGCGACCACGACGACCGCGATCATCAGCTCGACCAGGGTGAAGCCGCCGTGCTGCGGCGCGGCGACGGGCCGCGCCGTCGTCGCACTGCTCACGGCGCGCTGCCGTCGTCCGCCACGCGCTGCCACCAGGTACGCACCACGGCCCCCGGGATCACGCAGCGCCGCAACACCTCGACCCCGACCACGCAGAAGCCGCGGCGGCCGAGCGGGTCGAGCCCGGCCTGAGCGTCGCCGCCGGGCTCGCTGCCCGGCGTGCGCACGCTCTCGAGCGCGATGCTCACCTCGCCGGCGATGCCCGACTGCGCGAGCCGGGTCGACAGGTCGGAGGCGTCGAGCGCCTCGTCCTCGTTGTAGTCGATGACCGGCCGGCCGCTGTCGACGCCGAGGGCGTAGGCGCGGTTCACGCCGATCGCGGGCTGGCAGGGGTCGACGTCGGCCCGCGACTGCGGCTGATAGGTGGTGAAGAGGATCGTGCCGCCGACGGTGGTGGCCTCGGCGAGCACCTTCTCGCCGCTCCAGCCGCCGTTGAGCCGCAACTCGAGCTTCCAGCCGGGTGCGTTCGTCGGCACCGGCGTCGTCACAGGGTCGTCGGTGATGTCCACCAGGCGCGAGTCGGTCAGCGGGGTGCTCGCGTCGTACTGCTCCTGGGTGAACGCGCCGAACGGATTGCGGTCGCGGATCGAGTAGAAGCGGTCGCGGGTCTCCGTGTGCAGCGGGTGGCCGCGGTAGCCGGACCCGATCGCGAGGTTGAAGTAGGGATCCGCGGCGCGCCGCTGGATGAGCGCGACGTCCGGCGCCGAGTAGAAGCGGCGGTTGTCCTCGATCGACGTCGCGCCCGTGTCGCCGGCGCCGAGGGTGGCGAGCACGCCGCCGGTGCCGAAGCGCGCGCGCGGCCGCCCGTTCCACAGGTCGAAGCGCCAGACCCTGCCGCCCATGTCGGCGGCATACAGGCGGTCGGCGAACTGGTCGCCGGTGACGTCGAGCGCGACGATCCGTCCGGGTATCGAATGGGTCATCCGCGGCAAGGCGAGGTCGGGCGTGCCCTCGGCCCCCGGGCCGCCGGCGTACCACAGCAGCTGGCCGCTCGCGGCGTCGACGACGAAGATGCGATTGCCCGACGTGTCGGTGGTGAAGCCGTAGTCGTCCTGCGCCTCGTCGTAGCCGCCGCCGAACACCAGCACCAGGTTCTCGCCGTTCTGCTGCGCGCCCTCGATCCGCATGCGGGCGATGGTCGGTGTCGACCAGGTCTGGCCGACCCCCGGCAGCTGCGCCGGCCCGAGGTTCCACTTCAGTCGCGGTCGCTCGCGGTCGGTGACGTCGAGCGCGTAGAGATGGCGGCCGCCGCGACGCATCCCGAAGAACAGCCAGACTCGATCGCCCGCCGCGGCATCGACTACGCCGTCCTGGTCGACGTCGAACTTGAGCACCCGTACGTCGGAGTCGAGACCGTAGCTGCGGCGTGCGACGCTCGGGTTGCGGTACAGGTCGGCCAGGCGCCCGAGCAGCTCGGGCGGTATGAAGGCCCAGAGCTCCTCGCCGCTGCGGGCGTCGAACGCGTGCACGAAGCCATCGTTGGTGGGCACGTAGACCACCGCGTCCGCCGCGTCCGGCCGCGCGGTGCTGCCGCCGTAGCTGACGATCGCCGGGCGCGCGTGCAGCGGATCGCCGAGGCGGCGTAGGGTCTCGTCGCGATCGCCGTCGCCGTCGGCGTCCGACCGGTCGATGCCGCGCGCCCACTCGATCACCTGCTCGCGGGTCGGGCCGGTGCCGCCGGTGTTCAGGACGGCGTCCGTCAGGCCCGTGGTGTTGCTGGTCGCGAAGGCGTTCGCGGCGGCCGTCAGGTCGGCGATGCCGGCCGCGGGGATGTGGGTGAAGAGACGGCGGCGCGGGGGCTCGGGCAGCCGGCTGGCGGCACCACCGGACTCGACGGCGTCCTGCTCGCGGGTCTCGGACCAGAGGCTGCGCGTGCCGTCGCGCAGGAACCCGGTGGCCGGGTCGACCACCTCGGCGCCCGTGGCGTCGACGATCTGGCCGTCGCGGATGCCGTACTTCTTGACGTTGCCGGGCCAGCGCAGCGTGTCGTCGGGCTTGAACACCGAGACGTACAGCTCGTTGTTGGCCTGGGTGCGGTTGAAGGCGTTGACCGACACCGACGGTGCGACGAAGGTCGATCCCGACTGCTGGATGTCGCCGAAGATGGTCTGCAGCGCCGCGGAGAGCTGCGCGACGTCGTTGGCCGCGAAGGCGCGGCCGCCGCCGCGCGTGGCCACCGCCTCGAGGAAGCTCGACCCGGCGACCTCGGGCCCGAAGCCTATCGTGTAGGTGATGGCGTTCTGTCGTCCAGGCACCGCCGGTGCCAGGTCGACAGCCTCGTTGAGGTACTGCGCCATGTCGTCGAGGCAGCGGCCTTCGCCCTCGCCGTCGCAGGAGGCGCGGCCGAGCCGGCCGAAGCCGGGCAGGGCGGCGATCTTCTCGTCCGCGCTCGAGTCCGAGGTCGGCTCGCCGTCGGTCAGCAGCACCACGAAGTTGCGCTGGCACTGGAACTCGGCCGGCGAGCGATAGCGCGACGGGTCGTCCGCCCGGCGCGACTCGGGCACGCTCGGGAAGGGCACGGCGTCCTCGATCGTCGAGCCGAGGCCGTAGTCGACCTCGCGGCCCGCGAGGTATTGGCCCGCCTCGTAGAGGGTCTCCGACAGCGGCGTGAACCCGTCGGCCGTGTAGTCGAACAGGCGCTCGACGATCGAGGCGCGCGCCCCGGGCAGCGCCGCGACCTCGTGCGTGACCATGCCGCCCTCGGAGAAGTCGTCGGTCCGGGCGCCTGCACTGAAGCGCATCAGCCCGAGGTTGACGTTGTCGACCGAGTAGGCGATCGCTGCACCGACCGACTTCACCACGTCGAGCCGGCTGATTTCCGCCGCCACCGGCGCGGCGTGGTACCAGTTGAGGTAGTTGGCCCCGTAGAGGGTGTACACGTCGGCGCCGCCCCAGGAGAGCGCGCCGGCCGCGTCGCCGGTCCAGCGGTTGCGCACGTCCCCGTTGCGCGCCCAGCGCCGCGGCGAGTCGGCGTCGGCACCATGGACGCCGGCATCCGCCTGGCACTCGAGCGGCTGCTCCTCGCCGTTGCGCAGGCCGCGCCAGCCGACGCGTGCCTCGTCCCACTGGGCGATGCGGCCGGTCCAGAAGCCCGAGCGGCCGCGCAGGGCGGCCTCCACGGCGGCGCAGCGGTTCTGCGCCAGCGCCACCGACGCGGCCGCGGCACAGGGTGGCGGGATGGCGCCGTCCGAGGCACGCTGGTAGTAGAGGCGACCGTCGACGCAGCCACCGTCGTAGCGCACAGTGGGGTCGTACGGTGCCTTCGGCACCTGCACCAGCGAGTTCATGCTGCCGGAGGTGTCGACGATGAACAGGATGTTCGGGCGCACGCCGCGGGCGTCGACCTGGTTCAGGAACACCTCGGTCTCGTCGGCCAGCGCCGGCGCCACGCCGGCGAGGGTCGCGAACGCGCCGCAGGCGAGGGCGAGGAGGCGCCGGTGCAGCGACGCGCGGCTCATGGCGCGGCCTGCGCGCCGGCGCGCGCGACCAGCCGGGTCAGAGAACGGCTGCGCCCGTCGTAGAACAGGAGCACCGGGACGCGCGGGTTCGACTGCAGCACGCGCCGCAGGTCGTCGTAGCCGACTGCGCGCTCGCCGATCATCCAGGCCGTCGTGCCGCCCGCGAGCAGGCCGAGCGGGCGGCAGCCGCTGCAGGGTGTCACGGTGACGGTGCCGAGCCCGCCGCCCGGCAGCAACAGCGCGCCGCTGCGCGTCTCGATCGCCTGCTCGAGCGCGCGGATCGGCGGTTCCGCCGCGACGGTCGTGGTCGGCGACCCGAGGCTGGCGACCAGGGCGAGCGACAGTGCTGCCAGGAAACGGCCGACACGCTTCATTCGAGTCCCTCGCCGATCCGGGTGAAGCTCGCGCCGCCCGAAGATCCGCTCGCGGCGACCACCATCACACCCTGCGACTGGGCATCGCTGGCGTTGCGCAGCGACGTGCCCGAGCCGTCGATCTGGAAGTGCAGGCCGACGAACTTGTCCGCGCTCGACTGCGGCAGCCCGAGTTCGTCGCCGACGAAGCGCGTCGCGGTGGCGAAGCGGTCGCTGGTGGACCCGGGCAGCAGCGTCGCCGGGACGAGCGTCGGCGCGGCGACCGCCGAGGTCGGCACGGTGCCGAGGCGGGTGATCGCCTGCTCGATGCCCGCGGTGGCCGCCTGCGCCGCGTTGCGTCGGTACTGCTCGTTGCCGGCCATCGCGAGCTCGGTGGTCGCGGTGTTGATGCCGCTGATCGCGAGGATCGTCAGGATCACGAGCATCAGCAGCGCGATCACGAGCGCGGCGCCTCGCTCGCGGACGGGGCGGTGGGCGGGAACGTCGCGTCTCACAGCATCCTCGCGTTGCGCAGGGCGATGGTCCTCGAGAGCAGCATGCGGCGGTAGCGGCGCTCCTCGCCCTGCGGCGTGTACTCGACGTCGGCATACCGGTAGGTGCGGCGATCATCGAGCGTCGGCTCCGGTTCCTCGCCCCGCAACCGCAGCCAGACGCGCACCGAGACCACCTGCAGCCGGTCGAGGCCGGGGAAGTCGGGGTTCACGTAACGCGTCGCGCGGCCGTCGGTCTCGGGGATGCCGTCCTCGTTGGCGTCGGCCAGCGGGTCGATCACGCCGTCGCCGTCGTAGTCGCCGGTGTCGACGCCGAACTGCACCTGCAGGTCCTCGACGCCAGGCAGGATCTCGGTGTCGGTGAAGCCGGGCCCGCCGCCCTCGGCCGCCAGCGCCTTCAGTCGCAGCGAGGGCTGGCCGGGCCGCCCCTCGGAATCGCGCGAGACGTAGAAGCTGCGCACCAAGAGGTCGTGCACCCGGTGGTCGTCGTCGAGCGCGGCCGGCGCGACGCCGTCCGCGAAGATCAGCTGCGACTTCTGGCTGGTGAGCCGCGAGGCGAGGATCTGGATGCGTCCCGCAGCCGCCTCGACCGGTGCGCTCGAGGCGCGTCGCAGGGTCAGGGTGTCGCTGTCCTCGGCCGCACCTGCGCCGAAAGGCGCGCAGTCCCCGGTCGCTTCCGGCCCGAGCTCGAAGCCGTCGTTCGAGCCCTGCACGGGGCGCAGCACGTCCACCGCGAAGTTGGTGCCGCAGGCGAGCGCGCCACCGCCCAGCCCCGGCGCCGGCACCGGGTCCGGCGGCGCCGGCGGCAGCGGCACCTGGCGCAGCGCCGTAGCCGTCGCCAGCACCGTCTCCGGCGCCGCGCCGCTGACCAGGCGCAGCGTGTCGGGGGAGTTGGTGAAGCCGTAGTAGCCGGCGAGCTCCACGTCGGGCTCGACGATCGAGAGCGCATAGCGGCCGCGCTCCTGCAGCCGCGCGACGGCTTCGTTCACCGCATAGGTGCCGCGACTGTTCGCGTACACCGTCAGCGCGCCGACGATCAGCAGCGAGCCGATCACCAGCGCGACCATCAGCTCGACGAGGCTGAGGCCCCGCGCGCGGCGCAGCGGCGCCGTCACGACAGCGGCTCCCGCGGCACGATCTGCACGTCGCTGCGGTAGGACAGCGGCTGCTCCTCGCCCGGCTCGCGCCAGGACACCGTGATGAGGTAGCGCTCCGGCGCACCCGGCGTCGCCGGCTCGAGGTACTGCACCTCGGCCTGCGGTGGCGCGTCGTCGAGGGTGGGCAGGGCAGCGCGCACTGCGGCGATCCAGCGCGCGAGGTCGTCCTCGGCCAGCGCCGCGCTCGAGCAGTTCTCGCCGGCGTCGTCCGGCGTCGGCGCGCAGCCGCGCTCGGCCGGCTCGCCACCGTAGAGGTCGACGTCGTAAGCATCGCGGGCGGCCGCGTTGGCGCGGATGCGGTCCGCCATGTCGCCGACGAGCGTGATCGCCTGCGTGCGCAGCAGTGCGGTGCGACTGTTGCGCACGCTCTCGACGAACAGGCCGGCGATGCCGAGCAGGCCGATCGAGAGCACCAGCAGGGCCACGAGCGCCTCCACCAGCGAAAAGCCCGCTGCGCGCCGGGTCGCGCTCAGGAACATGGCAGGTCCCAGTCGTTCAGGGTGTCGGGGTCGCGGTTGATCGAGGCGCGACCGGTACGCGATATCGCGATGCCGCGCGCCGCGGACAGCGCAGTGCCGGCCTGCAGGCCGGTGCCGCGGTCGTCGCAGATCAGCATGCGGCCCGCTTCGACGCCGTCGGGCAGGTCGACGGCGAAGCCGGTCGGCGCGAAGGTGACGCAGTTGCCGTCCGCCGCGGTGCGCAGCGCGCCGTCGATCGGCCCCTCGCGGCGGATCACCGGCGGCTCGCCGGCCGCCCGCTGGCAGTCGCCGTCGGCATCCTCGAAGACGATCCAGCCGGCGACCGCGCCGTCCGAGCAGGCCGGCTCGGCGGCCGCCGGGTCCGCCGTGCCGCACAGCGCGACGGGGCGCTGGCGCTTGATGGCCTCGGTGCGCGCCTGCTGCAGGGCGGCCAGCAGGTCGTTGGACGCGCCCGACAAGCGGTTGTTGCGCCGGAACTCCGAGAACTGGGGTGCGCCGATCGCGAGGACCACGGCCGCCACCACCATGACGATCAGCAGTTCGACCAGCGTGAAACCGCGCCGGCGGGCGCCGTACGCCGGCCGCGCGGGAGGCCGCGACGTGTTGCCTGGGTGCCCCATGGGCGGCAAATATATGTCCTGTCGCGCGACCGGCCAGCGCTTCCCGACGACCGGCAGCGACGGCCCGACGAGCGGCAGGCGGGGTCCGGAGGGCGGTCCGTTGCCACGGCGCGGGGCGGTCCCTAGAATGCGCGTCCCCACGCCGACTTAGCTCAGCTGGTAGAGCACATCATTCGTAATGATGGGGTCCACGGTTCGATCCCGTGAGTCGGCACCACCCTACCCCGCGCAGGATGCGGGTCCCGGTCCGGCGCATTGTGGGCCTTGCGGGCAGCGCGTAGCATGCCCCGCTTTCCCGATGCACCCGCTTCCCGTGCCACGATGAGCCCTCCGTCGTCCCCGGACGCGCCGCGTGCCGCTGCCGGCGGCGTCGTGCCGCCCGGCCCGGGCGCAGCGGCGAGGCAGCCTGCCGATGCCGTGCCGGCCGAGGCCCCATCCGGGGCGCCGGCGTGGTGGGTGCGGGCGCTCGCGGCGCTGCCGATGCGGCTGCTGTATGGGCTCGCGAGCCTGCTCGCCTGGCTGGCCTTCCGCGTCTTTCCCTACCGGCCGAAGGTCGTGCAGGAGAACCTCGCGATCGCCTTCCCCGAGCTCGATGCGCGAGCGCGCCGCGAGCTCATGCGCGCGTTCTACGCAGGGCACGCCGACGTGCTGGTGGAGATCGTCAAGAGCGCGGCGCTGCGCCCCGAGCAGCTGCTGCAGCGGGTCGAGGTGCGTGGCCTCGCCCAGGTGCGCGAGCGCATCGCCGCCGGCCGGCCGGTGCTGCTGCTGGCCGCCCACCAGTGCAACTGGGAGTGGATGCTGCTCGCGCTGTCGCTGACGCTCGACGCACCGCTCGACGCGGCCTACAAGCCACTGGTCGACCCGTGGGCCGAGCGCGAGATGATGCGCCTGCGGACCCGCTTCGGCGCGCGCCTCGTGCCCGCGCAGCAGCTGCTGGTCGACATCCTGCGGCGGCGCAACCTGCCGCGCGCGATCGCGCTGGTCGCGGACCAGGAACCGGTGGCGAGCGAGTCGAAGCACTGGACGCGCTTCCTGAACCGCGACTCGGCGTTCTACCTCGGGGCCGAGGAGATCGCGCGCAAGACCGGCTATCCGGCGCTGTTCGTCACCATGCGCCGCACCTCCCGCGGGCACTACGTGGTGGACTTCGTCCCGCTGGCGGAGGCCCGCGAGGCGCTGCCGCCCGGCGCGTTCACCGAGCGCTACGCGCGCATGGTGGAGGCGCAGATCCGCGAGTCGCCGCCCGACTGGCCCTGGTCGCACAAGCGCTGGCGCCTGCGCAAGCCGCTCTACGGCTGAGCCGCCGCGCGGCCGCGCGTCTCAGGCCCGGCGTGCGGCGAGGCGCGACTCGATGAAGCGTGCGAGCTGCGCGATCGTCGGGTGGTCGAAGAGCTCGGTGAGGTCGACGGCTCCCGGCCATGCCTGGTCAAGCTGCTCGTGCAGCTCGATCAGCTTCAGCGAACTCGCGCCGAGCTCGAAGAGGTTGTCGCCGACGCCGATCGGGCGACCGCCGAAGGCGGCGTCGCAGATCGACCTGAGGCGCGCCTCGATCTCCGAGGCCGCCGGCACGGCGCCCGCGGCGCCCGCGCTGCGCAGCGCACGCAACTCGGCGAGCGCGGAATCGAACTCGCCGGCGAGGTAGGCCTCCTCCAGGAGGTGGCGCTGCACCTTCCCGCTGGTGGTCTTGGGGATGCGGCCGACAGGCACCACCTCGGCCACCTCGAGTCCGGTGTGCTCGTTGATCAGCCGGGCCACCTGGGCGGCGAGCGGCGCGAACTCGGCCACGGGGCGACGGTGCAGCACGAACACGACCAGCCGGTCGGTGTCGGCGTCGGGCGGGCGCACCCCGGCCACGACCAGCTTGCCGAGATCCATGCCCTCGGCCGCGATCGCGATCGCCTCGAGGTCGTAGGGATAGTAGTTCTGGCCGTTGACGAACAGGATCTCCTTGGCGCGCCCCGTGATGAACAGCGCGTCCTCGTCGACGAGCCCGAGGTCGCCGGTGCGGGTCCACCCGTCCGCGGTCTTCAATGCGGCACTCGCCGCAGGGTTTGCGAAGTAGCCGTCGGTGACGTTGCCGCCACGGATCTGGATGTGGCCGATGTGTCCCGGTGGCAACGGTGCATCGTCGTCCGCCGCGATCCGCAGTTCGCAGTTCGGGATCGCCCGGCCGACGCCCACCAGCGTCAGCGCGTCGCGCGAGGCGCGGGGCACGCGCTGCGCGGGTTCGCCGACGCCGAGGCGGTGACGGTCCAGCGATAGCATGCGCAGCGCGCTGCCGGGCTCGGGGAAGCTGACCGCGACCGAGGCCTCCGCGAGCCCGTAGACCGGGTACATGGCCTCGCGCGGCAGCCGCGCGGGTCGCAGCCGCTCGAGGAATTCCTCGCACAGCGAGGCGCTGATCGGCTCGGCGCCGTTGAAGATGATGCGCACGGCCGAGAGGTCGAGGCCGTCCAGCGCGCGCTCGCCGAGCACCTTGAGATAGTGGCGGTATCCGAAATTCGGCGAGCAGAGGACGGTCGCGCGCTTGCGCGAGGCGGCCTGCATCCACAGCAGCGGCCGGCGGACGAACAGGTCGGTCGGCATCTGCACGACGTGCATGCCGGCGGTCAGCATGAAGATGTGCAGGCCGATCAGGCCCATGTCGTGGGTCAGCGGCATCCACGACAGCGAGACGTCGTCCGGCCGCAGCCGTGCCGCCCGGATCGCGCCCAGGGTGTTCGCCATCACGTTGCCGTGGGTGAGCTGCACGCCCTTCGGGTCGCTGGTCGAGCCGGAGGAGAACTGGATGAAGGCGAGGTCCGAGGGCGAGGCGACGCGCGGGCGGCCGGGGCGCGAGACGTCGTCGACCTGGTCGGCGAGGAACACCCGCTCGCGCGGGACGGGGAAGGGCTCGGCGCCGGGCGCCTGGGCGCTGAACTGGCTGATGCGCTCGTAGGCCTTGCGGTCGGTGTAGAGGAACGGACGGCCGAGCTGGCGTGCGATGCGCAGCAGCTTGCGGCGGTGCTCGTCGCTGATGCCGACAGCGACCGGCACCGGCACGATGCCGCCGAGGATCGCAGCCCAGAACGCGTCGACGAACTGCTCGTTGTCGTTCAGGAAGAGGACCAGCGTGTCGCCGGGCGCCGCGCCCATCGCCTGCAGGTGGTGCAGCAGCCCGAGTGCGCGGGCATGCAGCGTGGCGAACGGCAGGGCCCGTTCGCGGTCCTCGCCCTCGATGTAGGTCAGCGTGCGGTCGAGGCTACGCAGGCCGTCGAACATCTGCGTCAGGGTCGTCGGGGCGTTCATGCGCTCGTTACTCTAGCCGATCGACGCGCCCAGCATCGGCCCCGCCGGGACGAGGACGCGGGCGCTCCCGCGTCCTTGTCCCGGCGGGGCCGATCGCGGAGAATCGCGGCCCTTCCCCTGACGGCCTGCTGCCTGCACGCGATGACCGACACCGGCCCGGACGGCGGCCCGAGCGACACGCCCTCCGACACCGACCGCATGCACCGGCCGGAGATCTCCGTGGTGATCCCGGTCTGCAACGAGGCCGAGAACGTCGCGCCGCTGGCGGCCGAGGTGGCGGGCGCGCTGGCCGGTCGCGACTTCGAGATACTGTTCGTCGACGATGGCAGCACCGACGGCACCGCAGACGTGGTGCGCGCGGTGCGCGACGGTGGCATCCCCCAGGTTCGCCTGCTGCGCCATTCCTTCCGCAACGGCCAGAGCGCGGCCGTCTGCACCGGGGTCCGGGAGGCGCGCGCCGAGTGGATCGCCACGCTCGACGGCGACGGGCAGAACGACCCGGCGGACATCCCCGCCCTGGTCGCGGCGCGCGGCGACGCACGACTGGTGATGGGCAACCGCGTGGGCCGTCGCCGCGACACCTGGCTGCGGCGCCTGCAGTCGCGGGTCGCCAACGGCGTGCGCTCGGCCCTGCTCGGCGACGGCACGCCCGACACCGGCTGCGGCATCAAGCTGATGCATCGCGACACCTTCCTCGACCTGCCGCGCTTCGATCACATGCACCGCTTCCTGCCGGCGCTGTTCCAGCGCGCCGGTGCACGGGTGGTGTCGGTCCCGGTCAACCACCGGCCGCGCGAGCGCGGCGTGTCGAAGTACGGGATGCTCGATCGCCTGTGGGTCGGCATCGTCGACATCCTCGGCGTGATGTGGCTGAAGCGCCGCTTCAAAGCCGGTCTCGCGGTGCGCGAGGAATAGGCGCCACCGCAATCGGGCCGCGGCCCGCGGTCGCCGCCACGGGGCGGCTCACGCCGCAGCATGCGGCACGTGCCGCGATGCGGCGAGGAGATGCAAGCGATGGGCTCGACGGAATCGGCAACCTGGATCGCGGTCGGCTTCCTCGGCCAGGCGCTGTTCTCGGCCCGCTTCATCGTGCAGTGGATCGCGAGCGAGCGCGCCCGTCGCAGCCTCATCCCGCAGGCCTTCTGGTACTTCAGCCTGCTCGGCGGCCTGACGCTGCTCTCGTATGCGATCCACAAGCGCGATCCGGTGTTCATCGTCGGCCAGGCCGCCGGCCTGTTCGTCTACCTGCGCAACCTCTGGCTGCTGAAGACCGGCCGGCAGAAGGCCGAGGCCTGAGGCGCGCGCCATGGCGGGCGAGGCGCAGCGCAGCGACTGGCGCGACGTCGCATGGATCCTGCTCGCAGTCGGGCTGCTGATCGCGAGCGGCTATGGGCTGCGCGACCCCTGGCCTGCGGACGAGCCACGCTTCGCTTCGCTGGCGCGCGACATGGTCGCGAGTGGCGACTGGCTGTTCCCGCGCGTCGGCGGCGACCTCTACCAGGACAAGCCCCCGGTCTACTTCTGGCTGCTGGCGCTGTCCTACGCCGCGGTCGGCTCGGTCCGCTGGTCGTTCCTGCTGCCCTCGGTGCTGGCGGCCACCGGCACGCTGCTGCTCGTCTACTCGCTCGCGTCGCGGCTGCACGGGCGGCGCGCCGGGCTCGCCGCCGCGCTGCTGGTCGCCTGCAGCGTGCAGTTCGTGCAGGTCATGCGCGGCGCGCAGATCGACCCGACGCTGTTGTTCTTCAGCACGCTCGCGCTCTGGGCCTTCGCGCGTCACCTGCTGCTCGGGCCGGACTGGCGCGCGTACTTCGTCGGCGGCCTGGCCGCCGGGCTCGGCACCATCACCAAGGGGGTGGGCTTCCTGCCGCTGCTGCTGGTGCCGCTGTACTTCGCGATGCGGGGTCCACGCTGGGGTCTCGCCCCGGTCGTCGTCGGCGGCTGGCGCTGGGGGCTGGCGCCGGCGGGGTTCGCGCTCGCCGCCAGCCTCTGGCTCGTGCCGATGCTGCTCGCGGTGGCCGGCAGCGCCGACCCCGCGCTCGCGGCCTATCGCGACGAGATCCTGTTCCAGCAGACGGTGCAGCGCTACGCGTCCTCGTGGCACCACCTGAAGCCCTGGTACTTCTTCCTCGTCGAGGTGATCCCGCCGTTGTGGCTGCCGGCGAGCGCGCTGCTCTTCTGGCTGGTGCCGCGCTGGCGCCGCGACTTCGCCGCGCGCCGCGGCGCGGTCTGGCTGCCGCTGTTCTGGGTGCTGGCGGTCGTGTTGTTCTTTTCGGCGAGTCCCGGCAAGCGGGGCATCTACGTGCTGCCGGCGCTGCCCGCGTTCGCGATCGCGGCATCCGCCCACCTCGAGGAACTGCTCGGCCGCCGCAGCGTCGGGCGCCTGAGCCTCGCGCTCGCGGCGCTGCTCGCGCTGCCCGGGCTGCTGCTGGCCGTCGGGCAGCTCGCGGGCCTGGGGCGCGTCGCGTCCCTGCTGTCCGAGGCGGGCCTCGAGTCCGCGACGCCGGTGCTCGCCTTCGGCCTCGCGGCGCCGCTCGCCTGGCTCGTGGCCGCGCGGTTCGCGCCCGTGCTCGCCTGGCCGGCCGTGCTCGCCTGCCTGACGCTCGCCTGGGGCCATGGCATCGCGCCGCAGCTGAACCCGCAGCGCTCGGCGTCGGCGTTCGTGGCCGGCGTACTGCGCCAGGTGCCGCCCGGGCGCGAGCTCGGCCTGGTCGCCTACAAGGAGCAATTCCTGCTGGGCCTGGATCGCGCAACCGTGAATTTCGGGCATGGGCGCTGGCGCGAGGGGCCGGCCGAGGCCTACGACGCCGCAGCCTGGCTCGCGCAGGCACCGCGATCGCGGATCCTGCTGGTGCCCGAGGCGCTGCTCGCGCCGTGCTTCGAGGCCTCGGCGCGCACCGAGGCCGGTCGCACCTCGCGCGAGGCCTGGTGGCTGGTCAGCAACTCACCGGCGCCGCAGTGCGCGGCGCGCGGCGACGCTGGCCGCGCGATTCGCTACCCGGCGCACCCCATCGGCTGAACGGCGCGTCCGGGTTATCCCGATCTGTCTTTTGCAACAGACAGTTAGCTTGTTTTTCTAGAGTCCTGTGCCACAATCGGGCCACGCGCCGGGCGTGGCGCGCACACCTCGGGTGACCGGCCCTGATCGACCCCGCGACCGAGTTCACTGCGTCCGACATCCTGTCACCGCAGGCCTGGACGCCGCCGCGTGCGCAGCGCCAGCACACCGGGCTGGACGTCACCTGCACCAAGATCGCGGTCGACTTCCAGAACCTGACGCGCGAGAACGCGGAGGCCTGCATCCGGCAGAACCTCGACCTCCTGCGCGAGGCCTCGGGCTGCGACGCCGCCTTCACGATCGCGCTCGATTCCTCAGGCCTGATGCTCGACGCCGTCACGGTCTCGCGCGGCACGTTCGCGCAGTGCCATCCCGAGGCGCTGCGCGGCGACAGCATCGAGCAGTGGGCCTGGTTGCGCGGGCGCCTCGACCACCTGCGCCTCTCCTCGATCGTCGACACCGTGGCGCCGCGCCGCGACCAGCTGGTCGAGGCCCGCCGGCTCGCGGAACTGCACGTCGGCTCGGTGCTGCTGGTGGCCTATCGCATCGGCGGCGCGCCGGCCGGGTTCCTCGGGCTCGCGAACTCGCTGCCGCGCGGCGCCTGGGACGTGAACCTGCAGCTGTTGCTGAAGCTGCTCGGCACCAGCCTCGCGACCGGGCTCGGGCGCCTGCGGCTGGAGGCGCGGCTCGCCAAGCTCGAGGAGCGCGTCGAGCTTTCGAAGCACGCGGCCAACGACGGGCTGTGGGACTTCGACGTCGAGCGCAACGAGATGTATTTCTCGCCGCGCTGGCGCGCGATGCTCGGCTATTCGGACACCGACATGGACCTCGCGCCCGACTGGCGGGGCCTGGTGCACCCGGAGGACATGTCGCGGGTGCAGGCGGCGATCCGCGACCACGTCGCCGGCAAGTCGCCGCTGTTCGAGAGCATCCACCGCATGCGCCACCGCAACGGCGAGTGGCGCTGGGTGCAGAGCCGCGCCAAGGCGCGCCTCGACGCCAACGGCCGCCTGCTGCGGCTGGTCGGCGTGGAGCTCGACATCACCGAGCGCAAGCTCTACGAGGATGCGCTGTTCCGCGAGAAGGAGAGCGCGCAGATCACCCTGCAGTCGATCGGCGACGGCGTGATCACCACCGACGCCAACTCGGTCATCGACTACGTCAACCCCGTGGCCGAGCAGCTCACCGGCTGGCGGCTCGAGGACGCGATGGGGCGGCCGGTCGACGAGATCTTCCGCACCTTCCACGAGGAGACCTGCGAGCCGCTCGAGAACCCGCTGACGCAGTCGGTGCGGCGCGTGCGGCCGATCAAGTCGGTGCGGCCGATGCTGCTGATCCGCAAGGACGGCAACGAGCTGTACGTCGAGAGCACCGCGGCGCCGATCCGCGACGGCGCCGGCAAGGTCTCGGGCGGCGTGCTGGTGTTCCACGACGTCAGCGAGAGCCGCGAGCTGAACCGCCGGCTCTCCTACCAGTCCAGCCACGACCTGCTGACGGGCCTCGTCAACCGCCGCGAGTTCGAGAACCGCCTGGAGCGGGCGCTGAAGAGCGCCAAGGCGCGCGAGTCCTCGTACGCGCTCTGCTACCTCGACCTCGACCAGTTCAAGATCATCAACGACAGCTGCGGGCACGCCGCCGGCGACGCGCTGCTCGGCCAGGTCGGCGCGCTGCTCAAGGCCAAGGTGCGCTGGCGCGACACGCTGTCGCGCCTCGGGGGCGACGAGTTCGGCATCCTGCTGGAGGCCTGCGCGCTCGACGACGCGCTGCGCATGGCCGAGACGCTGCGCGAGGCGGTGCGCAACTTCCGCTTCACCTGGGAGGACCGCGTGTTCCGCCTCGGCGCCAGCATCGGCGTGGTGCCGATCACCGCCGACAACGAGGACGTGGCGTCGGTCATCTCCGCGGCCGACAGCGCCTGCCAGGCCGCGAAGGAGGCGGGCCGCAACCGCGTGCACAGCTTTGCCGAGAACGACATCGAACTGATGCGCCGCCGGCGCGAGATGCAGTGGGCGGCGCGGATCAACGCGGCGCTGGAGGAGGGCCGCTTCGAGCTCTACCGGATGGCGATCCAGCCGTTGCAGAAGAGCGAGCACGGCGCGCACTACGAGCTGCTGCTGCGGATGCGCGACGAGAACGGCAAGATCGTCGCGCCCGACAACTTCATGGCGGCGGCCGAGCGCTACAACATCATGCCCGCGATCGACCGCTGGGTGATATCGATGCGGCCAAGATCTGCTTCGAGATCACCGAGACCTCGGCCGTTGCCAATTTCTCGCAGGCCAACCGCTTCATCCAGGCGCTGAAGGAACTCGGCTGCAAGTTCTCGCTCGACGACTTCGGCACCGGCCTGTCGTCGTTCGGCTACCTCAAGCACTTCCCGGTCGACTTCCTGAAGATCGACGGCAGCTTCGTGCGCGAGATCCTGCACGACCCGATCGACCGCGAGATGGTGCGCTCGATCAACGAGATCGGGCACCTGACGGGCAAGCTCACGATCGCCGAGTTCGCCGAGAACGCGGAGATCATCCAGATGCTGACCAGCCTCGGCGTCGACTACGCCCAGGGCTACGGCATCGCCCAGCCGCAGCGCGTGCTGAAGGCCGTCAACACCTGAGGCGCGCGCCGCGGCTGCCCGCCGCGCAGGCTCAGCGGCCGGAGACGAACTCGATGCGCATCGACAGGTCGACGGCGGCGACGTGCTTGGTGAGCCCGCCGACCGAGATGTAGTCCACCCCGGTCTCGGCGATGCGGCGTACCGTCTCGAGGGAAACGCCCCCCGAAGCCTCGAGCTGGGCGCGCCGTCCCCCGGCGTCGCGGCGGCGCACGGCTTCGCGCAGGTCCGCGTCGACCAGCTCGTCGAGCATCACGAGGTCGGCGTCGGCCGCGAAGGCCTGCTCGAGTTCCTCCAGCGACTCGACCTCGACCTCGACCGACACGCCGGGCGACAGCCGGCGCGCGGCGGCGACCGCAGCCGCGATCGAGCCCGCGGCGAGGATGTGGTTCTCCTTGACCAGCACCATGTCGTAGAGGCCCATGCGGTGGTTCCGCCCGCCCCCGCAGCGCACCGCGTACTTCTGGGCCTCGCGCAGCCCGGGCAGGGTCTTGCGGGTGTCGAGGATCCGGCAGCGCGTGCCGGCCACCGTGTCGACGTAGCGGCGCGTCGCCGTGGCAGTCGCGGAGAGCGTCTGCAGGAAGTTGAGCGCCGTGCGCTCGCCGGTCAGCAGCGGCCGGGCCGGCCCCTCGACCTCGAACAGCAGCTGGTCCGGCGCCACGGTCGCGCCGTCGAGCGCGGCCCAGCGGACGCGCAGGCCCGGATCGAGGCGACGAAACACCGCGTCGACCCAGGCGGTGCCGCAGAGCACGGCGCTCTCGCGTGTGATCACGCGCGCGCGGCACTGAGCGGACGCCGGCACGAGCAGCGCGGTCAGGTCGCCGGTGCCGACGTCTTCCGCGAGCGCGCGGTCGACGGTGTCCTCGAGATCGGCGGGGAGCGGGAGCGTCATGACGAGCCCCTGACGACGTCTGGAGCGCCGATTCTGCGCCCGCCCGGTGCCGATCGGCGTCGCGACGAGCGAAACGGCGGCGGGCAGCGGCACGAGGCGCGCGCCGCAGCGGGCCCTCCGCGCGCGCGGAGGGC
>JALORN010000072.1 GCA_025458905.1 Steroidobacteraceae bacterium | reverse complement strand
GGCCGACTCGCTGCGCACCGCCGAGGCGCGCGCCGAGGCCGCGCGCGCCGGCTTCCGCATCGCCGGCCGCAAGCGCGACGAGGGCGCGATCAGCCAGGTGGAGTTCATCGACGCGCGCAATGCACTCACCGGTGCCGAGCTGAACCTCAACCTCGTCCGTTTCCAGCTGCTCGGCCGCCAGGCCGAGCTCGACTACGCCACCGCCGCGGGCTCCCTGCCCGCCGACCTCGGAGTGCCGCAGCCGTAAGGCGCGGAGCGACCGCATGCACCACCCTCGCATCCCCACCCCCGCTCCCGCCGCCCCCCGCGCGAGGTCGCTGCGACGCGTCGTGCACCTCGGCCGCACGCCGGTCTCGCCTCGAGCCGCCGCGGGGATCGCACTCACCGCCGCGTTGCTGGCGCTGCTCGCCGGCTGCAGCGAGGCCGGGTCGACGGCCGCCGAGAAGCCGACGCCGGTGCGCGTCGCTGCTGCCACCGACGGGCCCGCGACGCCGCCGATCGCCGCCACCGGCACGGTCGCCAGCAAGGACGAGATCCGCCTCTCCTTCAAGCTCGGCGGCGTCGTGCGCCGCATCGCCGTCGAGGAGGGCGCCGAGGTGCAGCAGGGCCAGCGGCTCGCCGAGATCGAGCTCGCCGAGGTCGGTGCGCAGGTCGAGCAGGCCCGCCAGCTCGCCGACAAGGCGCAGCGCGACCTCGAGCGCGGCGAGCGCCTGCACGACGACCAGGTGATCAGCCTCGAGCAGTTGCAGGACCTGCGCACCCAGGCGAGCGTCGCCCGCGCGGCGCTGCGCTCGGCGCAGTTCAACCTCGGCTTCTCCACCATCGTCGCGCCACGCGACGGCGTCGTGCTGCGGCGGATGGTGGAGGAGCGCGAGCAGGTCGCGCCCGGCGCCACCGTGCTGCTGCTCGGCGCCCGCGACTCCGGCTACGTGGTGCAGCTCGCGCTCGCCGACCGCGAGGTCGTGCAGCTGAAGCTCGGCGACCCGGCCGAGGTGCGCATGGACGCCTACCCTGGCAAGGTGTTCGCTGCGCGCGTCAGCGAGATCTCGCGCGCCGCGGACGAGCGGGCGCGCCTGTTCCCGGTCGAGGTACGCCTCGAGTCCACGCCGGCACAGCTCGCGAGCGGCCTGGTCGCCAAGGTCACGCTGTCGCCCGCGAGCGCGCGCGAGACGCGCCTGACCTACGTGCCGATCGCCGCCGTCGTCGAGGGCGACCGCGACCGCGCCAGCGTGTTCCTGCCGTCGGCCGATCGCGCGAAGCGCCGCCCGGTGCGGGTCGCCTTCATCACCGGCGACCAGGTCGCGCTCGCCGAGGGCCTGGCGCCCGGCGAGACGGTCGTGACCGACGGCGCGCTCTACCTGCAGGATGACGAGCGCATCGCGGTCGTCGAGGACCCGTCGCAGGCCGTCGGCTCGGTGCTGCCGCCTGCGCCGCCGGTCGGCTGAGGCGCGACCATGTCGATGCTCGAGTTCCCGATCCGCCGCTACCAGTTCACGCTGGTCGCCTTCCTGATGCTGGTGGCGATCGGCTGGTTCGCGTTCGCCAGCGTGCCGCGCGAGGAGGACCCCTCGTTCAAGCTGGCGGGCTTCCAGATCGCCGCGATCATGCCCGGCGCCGGACCGAAGGACCTCGAGCGCCTGGTCGCCAAGCCGATCGAGGACCGCCTCGCCGAGCTCGACGACGTGCACGACATGGAGAGCGTGATCACCGACGGCGTGTCCTTCACGGTGATCGAGTTCGAGGCCAGCACCGACCCCGACAAGAAGTACGACGAGGTCATCCGCGAGGTCAACGCGCTGCGCCCGACGCTGCCCGCGGAGCTGCGCGAGGTCACGGTGCGCAAGATCAGCCCGGCGCTGGTCAACATCGTGCAGTACGCGCTGGTCTCCGAGGATGCGCCCTACCGCGAGCTCGAGGACCTGGCGCGCGACCTGAAGGACACGCTGAAGGCCGTGCCCGGCATCCGCACCGCGGAGAGCTGGGCCTACCCGCCGCGCGAGCTGCGGATCGAGCTCGACCTGCGGCGCATGGCCGAGCTCGGCCTGGTCGCATCGCAGGTGATCCAGGCCGTGCAGAGCGAGAACGCCGAGATCCCCGCCGGCGTCGTCGACCTCGGGCCGCGCAGCTTCAGCCTCAAGACCTCCGGCGCCTACGCCGACCTCGAGCAGGTGCGCGACACCGTGGTCAGCGCCCCCGGCGGCCGCAGCGTGCGCATCCGCGACGTCGCCGAGGTGCGCTGGGACGAGGGCCAGTGGGGCCACGTCGGCCGCTACAACGGCAAGCGCGCGGTGTTCGTCAGCGCCAACATGAAGGAAGGCTTCAACATCCTCGAGGTGCGCCGCTCGCTCGACACCGCCGTCGGGCGCTTCGAGGCCGCGCTGCCCGGGCGCATCGCCCTCGAGCTCGGCTTCGACCAGTCGCGCAACGTCGCCTCGCGCCTCGACCGGCTCTACCTCGATTTCGCGATCGCGATCGCGCTCGTGATGCTGACGCTGCTGCCGCTCGGCTGGCGTGCCGCCGGCATCGTGATGATCTCGATCCCGCTGTCGCTCGCCTTCGGCATCACGGTGCTCTACTTGGTCGGCTACTCGCTGAACCAGCTGTCGATCGCCGGCTTCGTGGTCGCGCTCGGCCTGCTGGTCGACGACTCGATCGTCGCGGTCGAGAACATCTCGCGGCACCTGCGGATGGGCTACGGCCGTGTGCAGGCGGCGATCGCCGGCACGCGGCAGATCTTCGTCGCCGTGCTCGGCTGCACCGCGACCCTGGTGTTCGCCTTCCTGCCGCTGCTGGTGCTGCCGGGCAACGCCGGCAAGTTCATCCGCGTGCTGCCGACCGCCGTGGTCGCGACCATCGTCGGCTCGCTGCTGATCGCGCTGTTCATCATCCCCTTCCTCGCGAGCCGCATGCTCGACGAGAAGACCGACGAGCACGGCAACGCCTTCCTGCAGCGGGTCATGGGCGCGATCCACCGCTACTACCGCCCGGCGCTGCACTACTGCCTCGCGCGGCCGAAGGCCACGGTCCTCACCGCGATCGGCGGCACGCTGCTGCTGTCGGTCGCGCTGGTGCCGCTGATCGGCTCGAGCCTCTTCCCCAAGGCCGACACGCCCCAGTTCCTGGTACAGGTCGAGGCGCCGAACGGCACCAGCCTCGCCGAGACCGACCGTGCCCTGCGCTTCGTCGAGGAGAAACTCGCGGCCATGCCCGAGATGCAGGGCTGGTTCGCGAACCTCGGCCACGGCAACCCGCTGATCTACTACAACCAGCTGATGCGCAACGAGTCGCCGAACTACGCCGAGGTGTTCGCGATCCTCGAGGATTACGACACCCGCCGCACGCCGCAGCGCCTCGACGAACTGCGCGCCCAGCTCGACCGGTACCCGGCCGCGCGCATCACCGTGAAGGAGTTCGTCAACGGCCCGCCGGTGACCGCGCCGATCGCGGTGCGCGTCGTCGGGCCCGACCTGCAGGTGCTCGACCGCCTCTCGCGCCAGGTCGAGAAGCTGATCGAGGACACGCCCGGCACCCGCGACGTCAAGAACCCGCTGCGCGTCGCGCGCACCAACCTGCGCCTCGACGTCGACACGCAGAAGGCGGCCCTGCTAGGCGTGCCCACCGTCGAGTTCGACCGCGCGGTGCGACTGTCCGTCTCCGGCCTCGAGGCGGGCCGCTTCAAGGACGAGGGCGGCGAGCAGTATGCGATCGTGGTGCGCACGCCGGTGAGCGCGCGCGCCGACCTCGAGACCCTCGGCATGGTACGCGTGCCGACCGCGAGCGGCGCCTCGCTGCCGCTGTCGCAGCTCGCGAACCTCGAGTTCGAGAGCGCGCCGGTGCAGATCTCGCGCTACGACCGCGAGCGCTCGGTGACCATCAACTCGCAGGTGGAGCGCGGCCTCAACACCGCCAAGGTGACCGCCGCGGTGGTCGAGCGGCTCGACCAGATGCCCTGGCCGCGCGGCTACCGCTACGTGCTCGGCGGCGATGCCGAGGCCGGCGCGGAAGCCTTCGGCGGCATCGGCACGGCGATCATCGTCGCGATCTTCGGCATCTTCGCGATCCTGGTGCTCGAGTTCGGCAGCTTCCGCTCGACGCTGATCGTGCTCACCGTGGTGCCGCTCGGGCTCTTCGGCGGCCTGATGATGCTGCTGGTCACCGGCAACGACATCTCGTTCACCGCCAGCATCGGCTTCATCGCGCTGATCGGCATCGAGATCAAGAACTCGATCCTGCTGGTCGACTTCACCAACCAGCTGCGCGAGGAGGGCGTGCCGCTCGACGAGGCGATCGAGCGTGCCGGCGAGATCCGCTTCCTGCCGATCCTGTTGACCTCGGCCACCGCGATCGGCGGCCTGCTGCCACTCGCGGTGCAGAACATCGGCCTGTACTCGCCGATGGCCTGGGTGATCATCGGCGGCCTGATCAGCTCGACCTTGCTGGCGCGGCTCGTCACCCCGGTGATGTACAAGCTGTTGCCGCCTGCTGGCCACGAACCGGTGCGGCAGGAGGCGGCGCTCGCGCCGCAGGGCGCGTCCGGGGCGCTGCTGTGAGGCCTCCCCCGGGGAGCCGGCGCGGCGAAGGCGAACGCGACGTCCTCCGCCCGCGCCCCACCCTCCCCAGGCCAGGGATGGCCAAGCCCCTGACGCGGTAGGCTTTTCCGGGAACGGCCAACGAAACTGGGGCACCGAGCACGGCGGCCCGGCCGGGCCCAGCCGTTATCATCTGCACCATGAGCTACCGGCTGCTGCGCCCCCTCGTCTTCCTCGCCGACCCCGAGCGGGCCCACGGCTGGGGGCTCGAGGCCCTGCGCCGCCTGGAGCGGCTCGAATCCGGCCGGCTGCACAAGGCCTCCGCGCTCGCCCCGCTGCTCGCCTCGCTGCGCGGCGGCGCCGCCGACCTGCCGCCCGAGGCACCGGTCGAGCTCCTCGGCCTGCGCTTCCCGAACCGCGTCGGCCTCGCCGCGGGTTTCGACAAGAACGCCACCTGCGTCGACGGGCTCGGCGCGCTCGGCTTCGGCTTCGTCGAGGTCGGCACCGTGACGCCGCGCCCCCAGCCCGGCCAGGCGAAGCCGCGCGTGTTCCGCCTGCCCTCGGCCGAGGCCTTGATCAACCGCATGGGCTTCCCGAACGAGGGCGCCGCGCGCGCCGCCGAGCGACTGCGGCATCGCCAGTACCGCGGCATCGTCGGCGTGAACATCGGCAAGAACGCCGACACGCCGCTCGATCGCGCCACCGACGACTACCTCGCCTGCCTCGACACGGTGCACGCCGTCGCCGACTACGTCGCCGTCAACATCAGCTCGCCGAACACCGCGGGCCTGCGCGACCTGCAGGAAGCCGACCGCCTCGCACCGATGCTCGACGCCCTGCTCGAGCGCCGCGCCGAGCTCGCCAAGACCAACGGCCGTGAGGTGCCGCTGCTGGTGAAGATCGCGCCCGACCTCACCGAGCCCGCGATCGCCGCGATCGTCGGCCTGATCCAGCGCAGCGGCCTCGACGGCGTGATCGCGACCAACAGCACCGTCTCGCGCCAGTACGTCGGCGGGCTCGAGCATGCCAACGAGGCCGGCGGCCTCTCCGGCGCACCGCTGCGCCACCTGTCGCTGCACGTGGTGCGCCAGCTGCGCCAGCGCCTCGGCCCGGCCTTCCCGATCATCGGCGTCGGCGGCATCAACTCGCCGCAGGCCGCGCTCGAGATGCGCGTCGCCGGCGCCGACCTCGTGCAGCTCTACACCGCGCTCGTCTACGAAGGCCCGCGGATCGTCACCGAGCTGCGACGCGCACTCGCCCCGCCGCCGACGGCGCCCGCGATCGCCGCCTACTGAAGCCCCGCGACCCGCGGACGGCCGGCACCACGCGGATCAGGCCGCGACCTGCTCGTAGGAAAATGCCGGTGCACCCGCATGGCGCGACGCGTGCTCCACGGTGATCGCGCAGACCTGCCCCGACCCGTCGAGGTCGAGGATCGTGTTGTCGTCGAGGTCGCGCGTCTCGGCGACCGGCGCATCCCGAAACTCGATCAGCAGGGTATCGGTATCGGCGAAGTAGCGTACTCTCATGGTTCGAACCCGCGATCGAAGAACGCGTTGTGGACGGTCTCGCCGTCTTCCAACAGGATAACCCGAAGTGCCCGATTCTCCATCTCGGGAATTCGCACCCAACGCCGGATACGTCCGTCGGCCTGTACTACCTCTCGTATCGGCGCCGTCATCGCGCGCTCGATCCACTCGTCGGCGATGAACTGGCGATCGGGTCGCTGGCGTATCTCCTCGAAGTACGCGGTCATCTTCATCGCTGCAGCGTACCCATGCCGCCGCGAGCCGAAAGCCCGCAAAGCCGGTGCGAATCGATGGATTTCCGGCTGTCTCCCGCATCCCGCGACTGGCAGGATCAGCGCGCGGGCGCGTGGCGCCCGACCCAGGCGGCGAACGCCGCCATGAAGCCCACCAGGAACTCGCGCGTCTGCGGCACCGCGATCGAGCCGTCGTCGCCGAAGAGCTTCGCGCCGTTGCCGACATAGGCCTCCGGCTGCGCCATCGTCGGCATGTCGAGGAACACCAGCGACTGACGCAGGTGGTGGTTGGCGCCGAAGCCGCCGAGCGCACCCGGGGAGAGCGTGATCACCGCCGCAGGCTTGCCCTTCCAGGCACTCTGCCCGTAGGGCCGCGAGCCATGGTCGATCGCGTTCTTGAGCGCGCCCGGCACCGAGCGGTTGTACTCGGGCGTCACGAACAACACCGCATCCGCGGCGGCGATGGCGCGCTTGAACTCGCCGACCGCCGGCGGCGGCTCGACTTCGTGGTCCTGGTCGTAGAGCGGCAGCGCGCCGATCTCGACGATGCGCAGCTGCAGCGAAGGTGGCGCGAGCGTCGCCAGCGCCGTGGCGAGCCTGCGGTTCAGCGACTCGCGACGCAGGCTCCCGACCAGCACCGCGACCGGGCTCACCTCTGCCATGCCGTGACTCCTGCAGGACTGCGACGTGCGCAGTGTCGCGCGAGCCCGCCGGCATGGGAAGCACGACCCCCATCCCTGGGGTACCGGATCCCACGCCGGCGAGGAACCGGGATGCTCACAGGATCCGGGCTGCGAGTCGGTGCGTGGTGGCCTCCTCGAAGGGTCGGACGATGCCGCGTCGCCGCCTCGTCCGTCCGGCGACGCCGCGCCGCTACTTCGCCAGGCCGATCTCGCGCAGCCGCTCGGCGAGGTACTCCCCTGCGGTGACCTCCGGGTACCTGGCGCCCGTCCCGACGCAGGACGGCAGGCAGCGCAGCGAAGTCGAGTCGCGCGGGTGCATGAAGAACGGCATCGAGTAACGGCTGACGTTCGGCCCCTCGGGATTGACCACCCGGTGCGTCGTCGCCGGGATCACGTCGTTGGTGAGGCGCGCGAGCATGTCGCCCGAGTCGACGATCAGGTTGCGCGGCTCGGTCTCCACCGGCAGCCAGCAGCCGTCGCGATCGAGCAGCTGCAGCCCCGCGCCGCGCGCGGCCACGAGGATCGTCAGGAAGTTGATGTCCTCGTGCGCCGCCGAGCGCACTGCCCCCGGAGCTGCGTCCGCCGGCACCGGCGGATAGTGGATCACCCGCAGCACCGAGTTGCCGGTGCGCACCAGCGGCTCGAAGTGATCCGGCGGCAAGCCGAGCCCTGGCGCGAGCGCCTCGAGCAGCGTGCGACCGGTCGCATCCAGCGCCTCGAACAGCGCCTCGAAGGTCGGCCGGAACTCCGGCAGCTCCGACGGCCAGACGTTCGGCGGCAGGGGATCGACCACCGCGCCCCGGTCGGCCCCGAGCGCCCCGGGATCGCGCCCGACCTGCCAGAACTCCTTGAGGTCCGGCACGGGGTGGTCCTTCGCGTGCTCGGTCGCGAACGGCGTGTAGCCGCGCAGCCCGCCGCGGTAGTCGCCCTTGGTCGCCTCCGGCAGCGCGAACAGCGCCTGCGCGAGCCCGTAGGCGCGATCGAGCAGCGGCACCGGCACGCCGTGATCCTTCAGGATCACGAAGCCGAAGCGCTGCAGCCCGCGCAGCAGCGCGGCCGCGAATCCCTCGCGCGCCGCGACCGAGCCCGAGCGCCAGGCCGCGAGGCTCAGCTCCGGCACGCGCTCCCGCGAGGCCGTCATCTACCACCCCGCGCCATCAGCACCTCCACCGCCTCACGCATCGGCAGCGAAGGCTGCGCGCCGGCCACCGTCGCCGCGGCGGCCCCGGCGGCGCACGCGAACTGCAGCGCCGCGGCCGGCGGCCGCTGCTCGAGCAGCGCCACCAGCAGCGCCGCGACGAAGCTGTCGCCGGCGCCGGTCGTGTCCACCGCACCGACCCGCGGCGGCGTCGCGGTCGCGACCTCGCGACCCGCACGCACCAGGGTCGCACCGCGCGCACCATGCGTCACCGCGACCAGCCCGCCGCCGAGATGCAGCGACTCGCCGTAGTGCAGCGCCTCGCTGTCGTTCACCACCAGCAGGTCCGCGTGCTCCAGCAGCGCCGCCGGCACGTCGAGCGCCGGCGCGAGGTTCAGCGCCACGAAGCCGTTGGCGTGCGCCGCCGCGTGCACCACCGCCGGTACCGGCACCTCCAGCTGGCAGAGCAGCGCGTCCGCAAGAGGCAGGTCCGAGAGGTCCGGCGGCGCGAGCCGCGCATTGGCGCCCGGTGCGACCACGATCTGGTTCTCGCCGTCGGCCGCCACCGCGACCAGCGCCACCCCCGTCGGCGCCGCCGGGTCGACGATGCAGCGCCCGAGGTCGACGCCCGCCGCGCGCAGCAGCGCCAGCGCCTCGTCGGCGGCCGCATCGCGCCCGACCCGCGCGACGAGATGCACCTCGGCCCCGAGCCGCCGCGCCGCCAGCGCCTGGTTAGCCCCCTTGCCGCCCGGATGCCGCGAGAGCGTGGCGCCGGTGACCGTTTCGCCCGGCCGCGGCAGACGCTCGCCGCGCGCGACGATGTCGAGGTTCACCGAACCGACGACCGTGATCCGTGGAGCCATCCTGCAGCCTGTCTCGCTCCGCCCCGTCCGTCCCGCCCCGCCCTGCCGAGGCGCGCTCAGAGCCGCGCCAGCCGCTGTGCCAGCAGGTCGAACACACCCGCATCGTCCGCCCGTGTCGCCCAGCGCACGTGCAGCGCGCGCCCCGGCTGCGGCCGGAACTCGACCGCCGTGTGCCCCAGCGTCAGCGGCGAGGCGATCTCCACGTCGAGGTGACAGGGCACGAGCTCGAACAGCTCCGGCGCCAGCAGCCAGGCGACCGGACAAGGATCGTGCAGCGGCGCGCCGCGCCCCGTCGCGACGTTCCACTCCAGCGCGGCCGAGAACTCCAGCAAGTCGGCCGCGGCGCGCGCCGCCACCGAGCCCAGCGCACGGAGCTTCGCGATCCGCGCCGGAGTCGAGCGCACCTGGTGCGTCGCATCGAGCCCGAACGCCACCAGCGGCACCCCCGAGCCACAGACCACCGCCGCCGCATGCGGGTCGGCGTGGACGTTGTACTCCGCCGAGGCCGTGACATTGCCCGCCTCCGCGCGCGCGCCGCCCATGAACACGACCTGCCGGATCCGCGGCACGATCGCCGGCTCCAGCCGCATCGCCATCGCGACGTTGGTCATCGGCCCCGTGACCACGAGCGTCACCGTCCCCGCCGGCTCGCGCAGCAGCGTCTCGACGATGAAGTGCACCGCGTGGCCGGGCGCGACCGGCAGCGCCGGCTCGAAGATCGCGAGGTTGCCGAGCCCCGACTCGCCGTGGAAATGGTCCGCCGCGATCGGCTCGCGCACCATCGGTCGCGCACAGCCCTGGAACACCGGCACTCGCTCCGCCGTGCCACCCGCGAGCTGCCGCAGCATCCGCGCATTGCGCGCCGTCTGCGCGAGGCCCACGTTGCCCGCGACCGTCGTGATGCCCCGCAGGTCGAGCCGGTCCAGCGAGGCGAAGGCGAGCAGCAGCGCAACCGCGTCGTCGACGCCCGGGTCACAGTCGAGGATCAGCGGGATGCGCGTCATGCGGGACGGAGGCCACCGAGGAATGGAGACGCGATGTTATCCCAAGCCCCCGGGCGCGATTCCGCGCGCGATACTCGCGTCCGTCACGAGACACGCAGGCTGCACCCCCAACCGGGACCCCGCGATGACGACACCCTCAGCGTTGCGCCCCGATCCCACTGCCGCGTCGACCCCAGGCCCAGTTGCCGCCGCGTTCCTTGCACCCTGGCTCGGCCCGCTCGCCTTCGTGACCGTGCTGCTCTGGAAGCCGTTGGCCCACACCCTCGCCGTGCTGCTTCACCGCCATCTCCCCGGAAGTGCAGGCTACCTCGCCGGCTTCGCGATCGGCCTCGCTGGCGCGATGCTGGTGTGGCGCGGCCTGCGCCGCGAGGAACACGCGGCCACCTGCCTCGGCCTCGCCGGCGGCCTGCTGATCTGGATCGGCTGGATGGAGTACGCCTTCGTCTACTTCGCCGAGACCATGCGCATCCCCTGGGTGACGCTGCCCGACGGCACGCCCGCGCTGCCGCCCCAGTTCGTGCTGATGCAGGGCACCACCGTGCCCGTGCTGCTGATCCTCTACCTGACGCTCGTCGCCAACCGCGACACCGGTTGCCGCGCCGCACTGTGGCTGCGCCGCCGCCTGCACCTGAACCCCGGCGCACCGAGCCCCGCGCAACGCCCCGCCTACGCCCGGATCACCGCCCTCGAGGTGATATTCGTCAACTGGTTCATGTACCTCGTGCTCGTGACGCTGAACGACCCGCGCGTCTTCGGCCGCACGCACCCGATCCAGTACGCCGCGTTCGCGACCTTCGTGCTGTGGGCGGGTTACTGCCTCGTCGCGCGCATGCCGCGGATCACCGCCCTGCCGCTCGCGTTGCGCTATGGCGTCGGTGTCGTCGGCCCCGCCTGGGCCGCGATCGAGATCGGCAGCTACAAGGGCTTCTGGACCGAAGTCTGGATCAAGCCCGCGCAGTATCCCGTGACAGTCACCGCGATCGCACTCAGCTTCGCGGCGCTGGCCGCGCTCGTCTACCGCCAGCCCGCGACTTCGCAGCAGGCCGCACGCGGCCCGGCGACGCCCTCAAACGCCTGACCGCGCCGCCCGCGGCAGCCGGCGACCCCGACGGCGCGAACGCGGGGCCCGGCTCGACGCCGAGTGCCGCGAGCATCCGCTTCGACGCGTAGTGCCGGTAACTCTCGAGCGCCAGCGAACGCAGTTCCGATAAGTCGAACCCCGCCGCGACGTCCAGCGCGATCCAGCCACCCGGGCCGAGGTACGGCGGGATCGAGAAGCGCGGATCCATGGTCATCAGCCCCTGCCGCGCCACGCCCACCCAGAACGCCGCCTTCACCGGCGCGTCCCGATACGCGTAGCACTGCGCGAACACCTTCTTGCCCGCGCGCCACACCGGCTTGCCGAACTGCGTGCCCTCCGACGACTCCGGCAGTGCGAGACACACCTCCCGCATCGCGGCCACCGCACGCTGCGCCTGCGGCGCGAACATCGGATCCACGTCGGCCAGCGTCGGCCGCCGCGACGGCCCCGGCACCACCGGCGTCGGCAGCGGCGCGCCCACGTGCCTGACCGAGTGCTCGTACGCCAGCCGCACCAGCTCCGACACCCGCCTCCACGCGAGTGCCGAGTCCAGCCGCACCCCGAGCCAGCCGGCAGGGCCCACGTACTGCGGGATGAAGAAGTGCTTCGGCTGCGCGTCGACCAGGTCGAACTGCATCGCCGGCGGCGTGTTCAGCCACAACGCGATCCGCCCGTCGCCATGATGGTTCAGCGCCAGCGTCGCGAAGACCCGCCCCTTGCGCCGCCGGAAGTTCGGCATGCCGTGCGAGACGAACGCCTCCACGTCCGGCAAGGCCAGGCAGAGCCCACGAACCGCGTCTTCCAGCCCGAGCTCGCCCATGGCCTCAGGACCCCCCGGCCGTCGCCTTGCGAGCACCCGGCTTCCACTGGTTTGCCCGCTCCCCACGCGCCGCCAGCCGCGCCGTCTCCTCGACCCGCGCCGCCCGCGTCTCCGGCCGCTTCGCGATGACGATCCACTCCAGGATGCCCCGCTTCGCCGAGCGCGGGAACGCTTCGAACTTCGCCGCCGACCCCCGATGCCGACGGAACGCCGCAGCCAGGTCAGCCGGGATCTCCAGCGCCTCGACCCCATCGAGCGAGACCCAGGAACCGTCCGCCTGCGCCGCGCGCACCTTCGCGAGCCCCGCCTCCGTCATGAGGCCCGACGCGAGCATCTTCTCGATCCGCAGCTTGTTCGGCCGCGACCACCCCGTGCGCGGCTTGCGCGGCGCGAACCACAGCATCGACCGCGCCGCGTCGAGCTTGTTCACCTTGCTGTCGACCCAGCCGAAGCACAGCGCCTCCTGGACCGCCGCGTCGTAATCGAAGCGAGAGAGCCCCGTCGCCTTCTTGTAGCTGACCAGCCACACCCCCGCATCCTGCCGATGATGCTCCGCCAGCCACTCCCGCCACGCCTCACGCGTCAGCGGATGCACAGCATTCGCCGGCAAGCCCGGACCATTCTTCTTGTTGCTACCCATGACCCCGACGATACCCACACCCAGAGCCGTCCGTTACCCTGCACCGATGACCGATCACCCCGCGCCACTGCCGACGCCAGCGACCCTCGAGGCCTACCTCCACCAGCACATCCCGATCACCCGGGCGATGCAAGTGACCGTGACCCAGATCGACCACGACCAAGCCCTGCTCGCCGCTCCGCTCGCCCCCAACATCAACCACCGCGACACCGCCTTCGGCGGCAGCGTCGCCGCGCTCGCCACACTCGCCGGCTGGACCCTACTCCACGCCCGCCTGACCACAGCGGGACTACCCAGCCGCCTGGTGATCCAGCGCAGCACGATGGAGTTCGAGGCACCCGTCCCCACCGACTTCAGCGCCACCGCGCGCCTCGCCGACTCGACTGCATGGGTGAAGTTCGAGCAGATGTTGCGCCGCAAAGGCCGGGGACGCATTGCCGTCGTCGCGACGCTGCACTGCGACGATGTGGCTACCGGAAAGTTTCAGGGCGAGTTCGTAGCCGTGAGGCTAGCAAGCCCCGATTCGCCCGCGGCCGAGTAGCCCTATAAGGGATGGACAGTCACCAGCGACTGCGTATATTCCGGAGGCCGTCGTCGTTTTCCCTGGGCCATTTCCAAGCGAAACAGGCGCTTGCCTTCCTGCTGTCGGCTTATCCTGCAAAAGTGTCGTGAGTAATCACGACACTTATTACCACCAATAGGTGTTAGGCGACAGCCTCGCTTCGACGACCCATTGTCGTCTGGGCTCAACGTGAACATGATTTCTGCGCCGTGGAGGGGAGAAGAGCAACTGTGGGTTGTTTGGCTCTACGCCTGGACGTTCGGAACCCTGTTCAGAATGGCTTCCCCGCCGCTCCTGACGAGCCAAAGCGCGGCCGTGGTCGGCACTGTCTTGGCCTTGGGCCTGGCGTTGTCGGTCTACATCGGCGTGTCGCTCTGGCGATGTGCGTTCAACGTCGGATGGCGGCCTGCCGGCTATATTGTCCGCGCGCTCGTTATTGCCATGCCCCTATTGGTTCTAGCTTCGGAGGCCGGGTGGGTATCGTGACGGGCAGTCGCCTAACTTCAGGATGAAACGGTCCCGGTGGGATAAAGTGCAAGTCGAAGCGACGGCAGCGGGCCGTTTATCCTGGTGTTAGCCGCCTTCCATGCCCCGTAGCACCCCCACCGACTCCAAGCACCAAAAGCTACGCGACGACATTCGCGAGTTCGGCTGGCACTGCATATACGTGCACGGAGACGAAGAGCATTGGCCATTTACCTACACGGTTGGTCTATACCGTTCCTTCAAGTTTCCTGAACTTCTCATTTACAGTTTGCCCCGAGCCGTGTCGCACCGCGTACTGCAGATCGCAGCTAGAGCTGCAGCCGAAAAGCGACCGCTTGACCTTGGGGCGCCAACCTACGAGTTACTTGAAGACTACCCGTGTCTCTTCGTCCAGATCCCGCTGCTTCATTATCGCGATCACCTCGGCTCGGCGCGTTGGTACTACGACGGAGACGAGTTCCCTGCCTACCAAGTGGTCTGGCCATCTAGGGACGGGCACTTTCCATGGCACAGCGAGGCAGATGGGGGCTACAGAGAATGTCAGCCAGTCCTCGGGGCGCATCCGCAAGGCGGCTAACGTCAGGATGCAACGGTCCGGGTGGGATAAAGTGCCCTTCGAGACGATGGCAGCCGGCCGTTGATCCTGGTGTTAGCCGACAGAGACATGGCCGCGAAGTATGAATACTGGGCCGTAGAACCTGCGCGAAGCAAGACGATCTACTTCGTATGCGGCTTCGTGGTGGGAATGATCCTCACCGCCGGCGCGGTGCGTATTCACCGCCATCCGAGCGCGCTTCGGTTCCTCCTGATTGCGGTAGGAGCCGTAGCCTTCGGCGCAGCGTCGGCGAGATGGGGCGACAAGGCTTGGCTCTGGCTCAGTGATTGGCTTCGCTGGCCCTTGTAGGTAAACCGAATGAGATGGGCTTACGTCGCGCTGTCGGCTAACGTCAGGATGCAACGGTCCCGGTGGGATAAAGTGCCCTTCGAAGCGGCGGCAGCGGGCCGTTGATCCTGGTGTTAGGCGTTTACGCATGCGCGCGTTGACTGTCATCAGCTTCATTGCGATTACCGCATCCGGCTCACATGCCGCGCTTTCGTGCGAGCCCATTCAGATTTTCGATCCGCCGGGCCAGCAAGCAACCAACGTCTACTGGGAGTTCACCCTGGCGCATGCTGTCGTGCTTGCCGATCTCGTGTCTGCGGAGAAGTACGCAATCGACGGAAGCTACAGCGGCCTAGACATGGTCCTGAGGGTCGCGAAGAGCTACAAGGGCCCGTATCAGGTTGGTGCGCTTGTAAAGGTCGACGCTTTTAACGCGTGCGTAGCGCCGACAAAGCCAACCCAGCGGGTTCTTCTGTACCTCTGTGGTCAGGCGGGAAGGCCCCTCAAGTACTGCCAACGTAGTAGAGACTGGCGGATCGAGATTCCGGGCGATCGCGAGGCAGTAGAGCAGATTTCAGGTCGATCACAAGGCCAAGCATCTCTTCGATCCACGCCTAACGTCAGGATGCAACGGTCCGGGTGGGATAAAGTGCAGATCGAAGCTACGGCAGCCGGCCGTTGATCCTAGTGTTAGGCATCCGGTGATGTGGCGCCTGCAAGTTCAAGAGCTAAGCCCTAACCACTGGCGCTGTGTTGGCTACCGAAATGGTCGCGACCGTATCTCGATCGACGGAGAGGAAGATTGCCTTGCTCGAGTCGCTTCCGCGTAAGCGGCTGGCGAAGTCATCTGGGCGGCCAGACTTAATGACGTGACGATAGTGTCCACTTAATCCTAAGTGGACACTTATGCAGCCCAAAGAGAAGC
>JALORN010000071.1 GCA_025458905.1 Steroidobacteraceae bacterium | reverse complement strand
TCTGCTCCCGTTGGCCGCTTGGGTACCCCTCCGCTTAAACGAGCCGCGTATTCTGATTTCGGCTCCCGGGGGTGTCAATGCCGATGGCGCGTCTCTTGCTAGGCCCAGCGCAGGCTTGGCCTGCCGGCCGCAGGGCGGGAACATCTCGCCGGGGTCGCCCTCGCGCGTCGCAACGGCCCGGGCCGCAACCGCACACTATCAAGGTGTGCTGCCCGAGGCATGGCACCGGCCCGGGCTCCGTTCGAGGCGATGCACGGGCAGCGCGCCGCCACGGGCTTCCTAGCCCGCTGCGCGTGGCAGGGAAAGGGAGTCGGCGGCAGGCTGGGCGGCGTGTCCCCTCCAGCCGGGCCCGCGGACCACGCGACCCGGGCGAGCGCCGGTCAGCCGGCCGTCGCGCAGCACCAGCTGGCCGTTGACGATCACGTGCTCGACGCCGACGGCGAACTGGTGGGGATCGGCGTAGGTGGCCCGGTCGGCGATCCGTGCCGGGTCGAAGAGCACGAGGTCGGCGAACCAGCCGGCGCGGATCGCGCCGCGCTCGCGCAGCCGCAGGTTGTGTGCCGGCAGCGAGGTGAGGCGGCGGATCGCCTCGGCCAGGCCCACGAGCTTCTGGTCGCGGACATAGTGGCCGAGGAAACGCGCGAACGCCCCGTAGGCGCGCGGATGCGGGGCCTGGTGCAGGAACGCGCCGCGGGGCGCCAGCGACTCCTCGTCGGAGCACAGGCTGACCCAGGGCAACGCCAGCTGTCGCCGCACCACTGCCTCGTCCATCATGAAGTAGGCCACGTTGACCCGGCTGTTGTCCTCCAGCACGAGGTCGACCATGGTTTCCTCGGGGGTCTGGCCGCGGCGGCGCGCGACCTCGCCGAGGGTGAGACCGGTGTAGGCCTGCAGCGCCGGTTCGTGGAAGCCGAGCAGGCGCACGTTCTCGGCCGAGCCGGCCGCGGCGTACAGGCTTTCCCACTCCGGCGACGGCTGCGCGATCTGTGCGAGCACCTCCCGGCGCACCGCCGGGTCGCGCAGGCGCGCGAGCCAGGCGAGGTGCCCACCCTCCTGGACCCAGGGGGGCATGGCCGCATCGAGGCCCGAGGCACCGGCGAGGTAGGGATACATGTTGGCGCTGACGTCCAGGCCCTCGGCGCGCGCGGCCTCGATGCGCGCGATCGCCTGCTCCATCAGCGGCCAGGCCTGCGCGCCCGCGGCCTTGAGGTGGTAGATCTCGGCGTGCTGGCGGGTGCGGCGGGCGATGCCGATCAGCTCGTCCACCGCCTCGAGCAGGCGCGTCGACTCGCTGCGCAGGTGCGAGATATAGCCCCCGCCGTGCTCGGCCGCCGCGCAGGCGAGCGCCTCGAGCTCCGGCGGGCCCGCGAACACCGCCGGCGCATAGATCAGCGCCGAGCCGACGCCGAGCGCGCCTTCACGCATCGCCTGGCGCACCAGCTCGCACATGCGCGCGAGCTCGCGCGGGGTGGGCGCCCGCGCGGCATGGCCGAGCTCGTGGATGCGCAGGCTGGTGGCGCCGACGAACGACGCGACGTTGGTCGACACGCCGCGCTTCTCGAGGAACTCGAGGTACTCTCCGAGCGTCGTCCACTCCACCTCGAAGCGTCGCTCGCCCTGGCGACGTTGCAGCTCGGCGCGCATCGTCGGGTTCAGCGGCCCCATCGAGACGCCCTCGCCGAACACTTCGAGCGTCACGCCCTGGCGCAGGTCGCTCTCGGACGAAGGGTCGAGGATCAGCGATTCGGTCGCCCAGGAGAGCATGTTGATGAAGCCCGGCGCGACCGCGAGGCCCGAGGCGTCGATCTCCTGGCGGCCGCGCAGCTGGGACAGGTCGCCGATCGCGACCACGCGGTCGCGCACGATGCCGACGTCGGCGAGGAACGGCGGCCCGCCCTGCCCGTCGTAGACCAGCCCGCGTCGCAGCAGCAGGTTGAACGCGAACGGGTTCCCGCCGGCACCTTCGTGCGCACGCCGCCAGACGGCCGAGAACACGGCGCCCCAGAAAAGCTGTCGGGTACGACGCAGCCAATTCATGGCAGGATCGTGCCAGTCCCGAGCCTCGATCGCACCCCACCCCCCTCGTGGAAGACCTCCCGATGGCGCCATCCCGCCTTGCAAGACTCGCGCGCCGCCGCGTCCTCGGCCTCGTGGCGGGCGCCGCCGCGGTGGCCACGTCCGGCGCCAACGGCGCGACCGACGGTGGAGAGCGCGGCCGGAAAGCCGGCAGGGCGCCGCCGATTCCGCGGGACGATCCGGCGTTCAACGTCCTGGTCCTCGGCAAGCTGCAGGGCGACCTGTCGGGTGCCACGACCTGGATCTACAACCCCGGCAAGCTCTATGCCTTGCGCCCGGGCCAAGGCCTGCCGGCGGCCGAGTTCGGTCAAGCCCTGTGCAACGTCGAGGGTGTCACGCGACGCATCTCCCGGCTGCTGCCCGACGGCAGTGTCGAGGAGCGCTCGCGCAACTGGATGTTCTACTGTGACCCCGACAGCGGCGAGTACCTGCGCACGCTCCGCAACCCGCTCACCGGCGAGATGCTCGAGGTGCCGCCGTACCGGGGTTCGCCGAGCGGATCGCGCCTCACCACGAGCGGCCTCGTCGCGGACTTCGGGCCGGGATTCGAGAACACCGCGGTCGGCCGGCCGCCGCGACTGGAGTTCCGCACGGCCGGCGACACCACCTGGGTCGGCCGCCACTCTGCCTCGCGGGTGCGCGGCGCCGATGGCGGGTGGCGCAACGAGATGTCGATCGACGCCTGGGTCTGTCGCACCCGCGACCTCGCCGACCCGCGGCTGACGCACATCCCCTCGACCTATTCGTGGACCAGCTTCGCCGAATGGCTGCCGTGGCTGCGGATGGGTGGCCTGCAGGGCAACCTCGTCTGGCGCATCGAGCCGAGCGTGCTGCGCTCGCGGGACGAGCTGCCGACGCGCTTCCTCGCGCGGATGCAGCAGGTGCTGCCCGGCAAGATCGACGAAGCGATGGGCTGGGAGGGCTGATGGCCGGGGCCAGCCTGCTCGCGCTGCTCGACGACATCACCACGGTCCTCGACGACGTCGCCACCCTGACCAAGGTCGCGACCAAGAAGACCGCCGGCGTGCTCGGTGACGACCTCGCGCTGAACGCCCAGCAGGTGGCGGGCGTGCGCGCGGCGCGCGAGCTGCCCGTGGTCTGGGCGGTCGCCCGGGGCTCGCTGGTCAACAAGGCGATCCTCGTACCCGCTGCGCTGCTGATCAGCGCAGTCGCGCCCTGGGCGGTCACGCCGCTGCTGATGGTCGGCGGCCTGTTCCTGTGCTTCGAGGGCTTCGAGAAGCTCGCGCATCCGTTCCTGCACGGCGACGAGCCGGAGGAAGCCGGGCATCGCGCCGAGCTCACCCGTGCCCTCGCCGATCCCGAGGCCGACCTGGTCGCACTCGAGCGCGACAAGATCAAGGGCGCGATCCGCACCGACTTCATCCTGTCGGCCGAGATCGTCGTCATCTCGCTGGGCACGGTTGCCACTCAGCCGTTCACGACGCGCCTCGCAGTGCTGGTGGGCATCGCCTTGGTGATGACGGTCGGGGTCTACGGGCTGGTGGCCGGCATCGTGAAGATGGACGACGCGGGGCTGTGGCTCAGCCGGCGCGAGGGCGGCGGTGCGGCCCTGCAGCGCGCGGTCGGCCGTGGCATGCTGCGCAGCGCGCCGTGGTTGATGAAGGCGCTGTCGGTGCTCGGCACCGCGGCGATGTTCCTGGTCGGCGGCAGCATCATCGCCCATGGCCTGCCGCCGGTGCACCACTGGGCCGAGGACCTGGCCGCGACGGTCGCCCAGTGGCGTGGCGTCGGCGCGATCCTCCGGCCGGTCGCCACGCTGCTCGTCGACGCGCTGGTCGGCATCGTCGCCGGTGCGCTCGCGGTCGCGGCCTGGGAGGTACTCGGGCGCCTGCGCGGTGCTGCTCGTCGCAGTACGGCCTGAGCCGGGCTGCGCCGCGCGGATCGGCCGACCAGGTTTGCCGCGCGGATCAGCCGCGCGGGTCGATGGGCGGGCGCGGTGAGCTCAGGTCCTTGTTGTCGGAGGCGCGGTTGACCGACGACACCAGCTTCCAGCCGGACGACTCGCGCGCATAGATGTGGGTCGTGTCCCAGTACTCGTCGACCTGCTTGCCATCGGGACGCACGGTGCGGTGGGCGCGGTAGAAGATCACCGCCGTGTTGCCGCCCGTCAGGTAGAACCCCTTCAGGAAGACGCGGTTGCGCTCCTGGTCGCCGCTGAAGCGCCGGGCGCTCTCGACGAAGCTGGCGTAGTCGACGGGGTTGGCGACGCCGAAGGGGAAGGACAGCATGTCGCGGGACGCGGCCTCGACGTAGGGCTGCATGGTGCCGCGGGCACGGCCCGCATAGATCTTCGCCTCCAGCGCCCAGATCTCCTCGAGGGCGCGCGCCGCGGCGGCGGCATCCTGCGGCGAGCCGGCGCGCACCGGGACTGCGGACTGGATCGCGACGAGCAGGAGCACGGCGGAAAACAGGGACAACGTGCGCATCGGCCACCTCCGGGAGTCGTTTCGCCGCAGTGTACTCAGCAGCGGCTCAGGCGACGAACCCGGTGCCCGCGACGTGCTGGCGCACCAGGTCGGCGAGCACGTCGGGCTGCTCCACCTGCGGCAGGTGCCCGCAGTCGCGCAGCAGCGTGAACCGGGCGCCCGGGATCGACCAGGCGAGGCGGCGCCCGTACTCCGGCGGGAACAAGCGGTCCGTGTCGCCCCAGGCCACCAGTGTCGGCACGCGGATGCGATGCAGCCACTTGCCGAGGCCGCGATCGACGAACCGCGGCTGCCCCGAGAGGCGCGCGGTGGTGGCGTCGTTGCGCCGGGCGGCCTGCGCCTGCTCCGCCGTCTGCGGCAACGCCAGGATGCGCGCGGCGAAGGCCGGGCTCGCGACCAGCTGGCGCACCCGCTCTTCCGGCCCCCAGCCGAACAAATCGCCGGTCGGGATGTCCCCGGGCGGGATGCCGGGCGCGGCCACCACGGTCAGCGACGCCAGCCGGGCACTGCAGCGGATCGCGATTTCCATCGCGACCCAGCCACCGAGCGAGGTGCCGAGCAGGTGCACGCCGCGCAGGTCGAGGGCGTCGAGGAAATCGAGATAGGCGTAGGCGACGTCGTGGATGTCGTCGAGCCAGGCGGGGTCGGCGCTACGGCCGAAGCCAGGGTGGTCGGGCACGAGCACGCGGTGATCGGCCGTGAACGGCAAGAGGAAAGGCAGGGCCGACTCGGCGCCGCCTGCCCCGTGCAGGAACAGCAGCACCGGGCCCGACCCGGCCTCCCGGTAGCACAGGCGTGATCCGTTGAGCTCGATTTCGCGTTGGATGAAAGCCATGGAGGTCTCGTCTTGATCAGTTTCGTATACAGGATGCGCAAATAGGGCGATAATGGGCGCCTTTTCTGACACGCCTGTATACAGAATGGTCGCCGCCGCCGAAAAAGCCTACGACGTCCTGCTGCAACGCATCCAGTGCGGCCAGCTGCCCTCCGGCGCTTTCCTGGTCGAGGGGGACCTGGCGCGCGACCTCGGCGTCAGCCGCACCCCGGTGCGGGAGGCGATCCGCCGGCTGGCGGCCGAGGGGCTGGTGCTGACCGAGGGTCGCCGCCGCGCCGTGGTGCGCGAGTTCGCCGAGGACCAGGTGGAAGAGCTCTACGAGCTGCGGGCGCGTCTCGAGAGCTACGCCGCCGCGCGGGCCGCGACACGCCTCGAAGCGCCGGCGCTCGAGCACCTGCGCACCCTCGCCACCGAGATGGAGGCCTGCGCCGCGGCGGGCACGGAGCTCGCCACCGCGTGCTTCGCCGACCTGAACGACCGCTTCCACCAGCTGATCCTCGACGGCGCACGCGGCGAGCACCTGGCGGCCGCGCTGCGCCCGGTGCTGCAGATCCAGCTGCTGCTGCTGCAGCGCTACCGGCACACCATCCGCGAGCACCTCGAGCGCAGCTGCTGGCACCACCGCGAGCTGATCCGCGCCTTCGAGCTGCGCGACCCGGAACTCGCGGGCCGGCAGATGGAGCTCCACATGCTCTCGGCGCGCAGCGCCGGGCCCTCGAACGGCGCCGGCGTGGGTGCCGCGGTCCTCGACCCGATCCCGGAGGCCAAGCGATGAAGTACTGCAGCGATTGCGGCTCGGCCGAGCTGGCCGCCACCGACGACGGCCGCGGCAACGTGCGGCGCTTCGACTGCCGGCGCTGCGGCGCGCGGCACTCCTGCAACCCGAGGCTCCTGGCCTGCTGCATCGCCGAGTGGAGCGGCCAGGTGCTGCTCTGCCGCCGTGCCGGCGAGCCCGGGCCAGGCCTCTGGGCCCTGCCCGGCGGCTATGTCGAGGCCTGCGAACCCGTGCAGGCGGCGGCGGCGCGCGGCGCGCGCCAGCAAGCGGGCGCGGTCGTCGACGACCTCGCGCTGTTCCGCGTCTACAACCTGCCGAAGTGCAACGAGGTGATCGCGGTGTTCCGCGGCCAGCTGCGCGACGGGCGCTTCAACGCCGGCGGCGAGGCGCGCGCAGCCACCCTGTTCCCGAAGCGCGACCTGCCCTGGGAGCAGCTGGCCTCCGAATCCTCGCGCGCGGCGTTGCACGACTACGCGACGCGCCGCTGGCAGGCGACCTACGCCTCGCCGGTCGAGGACCTGGTGTGGCTGCAGCCGCCCGCGAGGCTGCAGGGGCCGACGCTGCGGGGCCTGCGCTAGCGCTGCAGCGGCGGCCGGCCGGCGGCGCGGGCGAGCTCGCCGAGTTCGGTGGCGGTCCCGGGCCGCGACTGCCCGGGGCGCAGTTCCCGCGGCAGCACCAGGCTGCCGTAGCGGATGCGCACCAGGCGGCTGACCTCGTGGCCGACCGCGCTCCAGATCCGGCGCACCTCGCGATTGCGGCCCTCGTGCAGGGTCACGCGGAACCAGCCGTGACCGTCGCTGCCGCGCTCCTCGACCAGGCGGTCGAAACGCGCGGGGCCATCGTCGAGCATCACGCCGTCGCGCAGGCGCGCGAGCGTCGCCGGCGACGGCGGCTCACGCACCCGCACCAGGTACTCCCGCGGCACCTCGCTCGAGGGATGCATCAAGCGATGGGCCAACTCGCCGTCGGTGGTGAACAGCAGCAGGCCCGAGGTGTTCACGTCGAGCCGCCCGACCACGATCCAGCGGCCACCCGGCGCCGCGGGCAGGCGGTCGAACACGGTCGGGCGGCCCTGCGGATCCGAGCGGGTCGTCACCTCGCCGACGGGCTTGTGGTAGACGAGCAGCGCCGGCACGAGGGCCGCGGCCGGCGCGGCCTCGACGGGCCGGCCGTCGAGCAAGACGTGGTCCCCGGGACGCGCGCGATCGCCCAGCCGGGCCACCGCGCCGTTGATCGTCACGCGCCCCTCGCGGATCCACTCCTCGATGGTGCGGCGCGACCCGAGACCCGTCCCGGCCAGCAGTTTCTGCAGCCGCTCCCCGCGGGGATCCGGCAACGTGTCCGTCATAACGGTCCGTTATCTCGTGATGCCCAGTCCATGTCCCCTCCCCGGGCAAACAGGCATAGGCTTCGCCCATGATCTACGACAGCATCCTGCAGACCATCGGCCGCACGCCGATCGTCCGCATCAACCGCCTCGCACCCGCGCACGTCACGATGTACGTGAAGTGCGAGTTCTTCAACCCGATGGCCTCGGTCAAGGATCGCCTCGCGATCGCGATCATCGAGGACGCCGAGAAGCGCGGCACGCTCAAGCCCGGCCAGACGGTCGTCGAGGCGACCTCGGGCAACACCGGCATCGCGCTCGCGATGGTCTGCGCCGCCAAGGGCTACCCCTTCGTCGCCGTGATGGTCGAGACCTTCTCGGTCGAGCGGCGCAAGATCATGCGCGCCCTCGGCGCCAAGGTCATCCTGACACCGGCCGCCGAGCGCGGCACCGGCATGGTGCGCAAGGCGCAGGAACTCGCGGCCAAGCATGGCTGGTTCCTCGCCCGCCAGTTCGAGAACGAGGCCAACCCGGCCTACCACCGCAGCACCACGGGTCCCGAGATCCTCAGCGACTTCGCCGGCCGGCGCCTCGACTTCTTCGTCTCGGGCTGGGGCACCGGCGGCACGCTGACCGGCGCGGGCCAGGTGATCAAGCTGGCGCGCCCGGACGTGAAGATCGTCGCCACGGAGCCCGAAGGCGCGGCACTGCTCTCCGGCAAGGCGTTCACGCCGCACAAGATCCAGGGCTGGACGCCCGACTTCGTGCCCGCGGTGCTCGACCGCTCGGTGCCCGACCAGATCCTGCCGGTCACCGATGCCGAGTCGATGGAGACGGCGCGCGCGCTGGCGAAGCACGAAGGCATCTTCTGCGGCATCTCCTGCGGCGGCACCTTCGCCGCGGCCCTGAAGGTCGCGAAGGAAGCGCCGCAGGGATCCGTGATCCTCGCGATGCTGCCCGACACCGGCGAACGCTACCTCTCGACCGCGCTGTTCGCCGACATCCCCGAAGGCAGCGACCCGGAGCCATGAGCGCCGAGCGGTGGGACAGTGCCGTGAGCCGCAGCGACGCGCCCACCGCCGCCGGCGACGCCCGTCGCTACGCGCCGCTGCCCGAGCCGTTCGTGCTGGAGCGCGGCGGCGAACTGCGCGGCGGGGTCGTCGCCTACGAGACCTGGGGCCGCCTGAACGCGCGCCGCGACAACGCGGTGCTCCTGTTCACCGGGCTCTCTCCCTCGGCACATGCCGCCGCATCGCCCGAGGATCCTTCGGAGGGCTGGTGGGAGCGGATGGTCGGACCCGGCAAGGCGATCGACACCGACCGCTGGTTCGTGGTCTGCGTGAATTCCCTCGGCAGCCCCTTCGGTTCCAGCAGCCCCGCCTCGATCGACCCGGCGACGGGTGAGCGCTGGCGGCTGCGCTTCCCGGAGATCTCGATCGGCGACATCGCCACCGGCGGCTGGTGGGTGCTGCGCCACCTCGGCCTCGCGCGGCTCGCGGCGGTCATCGGCCCTTCGCTCGGCGGCATGGTGGTGCTCGCGTTCGTCGCCAAGCACCCCGGCGTCGCGCGCAGCCTGGTCAGCATCTCGGGCTCGCCCGGCGCCTCGCCCGTGGCGATCGCGCTGCGCTCGGTGCAGCGCGAGGCGATCCTGCGCGACCCCGACTGGCACGGGGGGCAGTACGCACCCGATGCGCCGCCGCGCACCGGCATGCGCCTCGCGCGCAAGCTCGGCACCATCACCTACCGCTCGGCCGCCGAATGGAAGGATCGCTTCGGCCGCCAGCGCATCGCCCGGGGTGGCGACCAGGGCATCGCACCGGTGCGCGAGGCGAACGCCTTCGCGCCGGAGTTCCAGATCGAGGGCTATCTCGAGGCGCAGGCCGAGAAGTTCGTGCGTTCCTTCGATGCCAACTGCTACCTCTACCTGTCGCGCGCGATGGACCGCTTCGACCTCGCCCCCGACGAGGGCGAGCGCGTGCGCGTGCTGGCGCATGCCGGGCTCGAGTCGGCGCTGGTGATCGGCGTCGAGTCGGACTTCCTGTTCGCGATCGACGAGCAGGAGGCGCTGGCGGCGGCGCTGCAGGCCGCCGGCGTCGCCACCCGCTTCGCGCGCCTCGACAGCCGCGAGGGCCACGACGCCTTCCTGGTCGACATCGAGGGCTTCGACCCGCCGATCCGCCAGTTCCTCGCCGCGCTCTGAGCTGCCGCGCCGCGCGCCCGGCGGGGCCATGCCTCCTGCCGCCGACGCGCTGCTAAGATCGCGGCCCTTTCCCCTGCAAGCCTTTCCCGAAGGAGAGACCATGCGTCCCGAGACCATCGCCGTGCACGGCGGCTACACGCCCGACCCCACCACCAAGTCGGTCGCGGTGCCGATCTACCAGACCACCTCCTACGCGTTCGACAGCGCGCAGCACGGTGCAGACCTCTTCGATCTCAAGGTGCAGGGCAACATCTACACCCGCATCATGAACCCGACGACCGACGTGCTCGAGAAGCGCGTCGCCGAGCTCGAGGGCGGCATCGGCGGCCTCGCGCTCGCCTCGGGCAGCGCCGCGATCACCTACTCGATCCTCACCATCGCCGAGCAGGGCGACAACATCGTCAGCTCCGCGGCGCTCTATGGCGGCACCTACAACCTGTTCGCGCACACGCTGCCGCAGTTCGGCATCGAGGTGCGCTTCGCCGACCACCGCGACCCGCAGAGCTTCGAGAAGCTGGTCGACGGGCGCACCCGTGCCGTGTTCTGCGAGTCGGTCGGCAACCCGCTCGGCAACGTCACCGACTTCGGCGCGCTCGCCGGGATCGCGCACCGCCACGGCGTGCCGCTGATCGTCGACAACACCGTGCCGACGCCCTATCTCTGCCGCCCGTTCGACTTCGGCGCAGACGTCGTCGTGCACTCGCTGACCAAGTACCTCGGCGGCCACGGCAACAGCATCGGTGGCGTCATCGTCGACTCCGGGAAGTTCCCGTGGGCGCAGCACAAGGCGCGCTTCCGGCGGCTGAACGAGCCCGACGTCTCCTACCACGGCGTGGTCTACACCGAGGCGCTGGGGCCTGCGGCCTACATCGGCCGCGCGCGCGTCGTGCCGCTGAGGAACATGGGTGCGGCGATCTCGCCGTTCAACTCGTTCCTGATCCTGCAGGGCATCGAGACGCTGCCGGTGCGCATGGACCGCATCTGCGACAACACGCTGGCGGTCGCCCAGTTCCTCGCCGGGCACCCGGCCGTGAGCTGGGTCAACTACGCAGGCTTGCCGGACCACCCGAGCCACGGGCTCGTGAAGAAGTACATGCGGGGCCATGCCTCCGGCATCCTCACCTTCGGGGTCAAGGGCGGCCGCAAGGCCGGCGAGAAGTTCCTCGACGCGCTGAAGCTCGTGATCCGGCTCGTCAACATCGGCGACGCCCGCTCGCTGGCGACGCACCCGGCGTCGACGACGCACCGCCAGCTCTCGCCCGAGGAGCTGGCCAAGGCCGGCGTGTCCGAGGACATGGTGCGCCTGTCGATCGGCCTCGAGCACATCGACGACCTGAAGGAAGACCTCGACCAGGCGCTGCGCGCCGGCTGACCGTCGCGGGATCGCGCGCGGCGCGGTGCGACGGCGCGCGACGGCGGACCGGCCCTCAGTCCGGCTCCGCCGCCGCCGGCCGGGGCAGCAGCAGCGGCAGCGGGCAACGCAGCACCGCGCATGCGGTGCGCAGCAGTTCCGCCTCGGCGACCGTCAGCTGTCCGTCGTGCGAGATCGTCGCGACCAGCGCCTCGACCAGGGTGCGCTTGGCGTGCGGGTGCAGCATCTCGAGGCGCGACAAGGCACTCCACAGGCGGCGCGGCCAGTCATCCGGCACCTCGAGGGGCGGGCGCCGCGGCCCAGGCAGCACCCGCGCGACACCCGCCTCGAACGCGGCCGCGGCACCGCCGGGCGCCGCAGCACCGCGCGCCGCCAGCACCGAGAACAGGATGCCGAGCGCGGCGAACGACGTGGCGAGCGCGCCGTTCCCATGGGGCTCGCGGGCCTCGAGCTCGTCGACCAGCGCGTTGTAGGCCATCCGGTTCAGGCAGAACTCGTAGACGTCCACGTCGCGATCGACTGCCGCCAGCCGCTGGACCAGCCCGGCGAGCCGCGCGCGCTCGCCCTGCGGCAGGCGCCGCAGCGCCGGGAACAGCTCGCAGACCGCGGGCAGTCGCAGCAGGCGCGGCAGCGCGCCGGCGAGCGCCAGCGCCGCATCGACCTCCGCCGCGACCGTTTCGCCGAAACCCTCGGCGACCGTCGCGCGCTGCGCGGCGCGCTCGGCGGGCCGCTGCGACAGCAGCGTCGCGAGCAGCAGGGCCCGCGAGCGCTCGGGCGATTCGGCCGCGGCGGCGAGCTCGGGCGGGAGCGCGAGCCGAAGGGACGCAGCCTGGTCGATCTGCACCCTGTCGGGGTTGCCGACCGTGTCCGCAACCTCGGCAGCGACCGCCGGCACCCACAGCGACTCGAGCCGGCGCGCAGCGTCCTGGGCGCCAGCCGGGCTCACTGGGGCCTCGACCAGCGGCAGGCTGCGCTCCCAGGCGAGCTGATGGGCCGCCGCGGCCTCTGCGAGCCGTTCGGGACGGATCGACGGGTCGAGCGTGGCGACGCGCTCGGCGAGCGGCGGGTGGGTCGCGAACAGCGAGTCGAGGCCCGGGACGAACAGCATGTGGGCGACTTCGTCGGTGCGCGCCGCGCCGAGCGTCCCGCCGGATGGCAGCGCCGCGACCTTCAGCAGGGCGCCCCTCAGGCCGCCCGGGTTGCGGGTGAACTGCACGGCCGAGGCATCGGCGAGCCGCTCGCGCTCGCGCGACACCGCCGACTGGATCAGGCGGCCGAGCACGCGCCCCAGGGAGCCGAGCAGGTAGAACGCCGCGCCGACCACGACGAACGCCGCCGCACCGCGCTTGTCATCGCCCCGCGGCGCGACGCGCAGCAGCTTCCTGCCGAACAGCGCGATCACCAGCAGCCCGAACAGCCAGCCAATCAGCCGCACGTTGAGGCGCATGTCGCCATTGAGGATGTGGCTGAACTCGTGGGCGATCACTCCCTGCAACTCCTCGCGCGACAGCCGCGTGAGGGTGCCGCGGGTGACCGCGATCGCGGCGTTCGCCGGCCCGTGCCCGGCGGCAAATGCGTTGATGCCGGCTTCGCGGTCGAGCACGTAGATCTCGGGCACGGGCACGCCGGAGGCGATCGCCATTTCCTCGACGACGTTGCGCAGGCGGCGCAGGTCCGGGTCGCGGGTGGTGCGGTCGACGCGGGTCCCGCCGAGGCTGCGCGCCACGACGCCACCGCCCTCGCGCAGCGAGAGGCTGCGCCAGGTACTCGCGCCCATGATCACCGCCAGCCAGAACAGCGCGGCGGAGACCGCGAGGCCCGGCTCATCGGCGGCGAGCGTGCCGAGCGGCCGCGGATCGTCGGCACCGAACACGGCGAGCACCAGCGCGCCCAGCACCGCCACGACCACCGCGACCGCCGCTGCGAACGCCAGCACCAGCCAGCGCGAACTGCGGCGCGCCGCCGCCTGGCGCTCGTAGAAATTCACGGTGCCGGACACTGCCCGGGGACGCCGGCCGGCGCGGACTCGGCGGGTGTCGGGGACGTCACCACCGCCACGCCACCGCGCCCCCCTGCGGCGCGCTCAGCCGAACGACACTTTCGGCGCCACGCGCGCCTCGGGGCGCCCGATGTCGAGCAGTCGCGCGGCCTCGAACGAGAACGTCCCGGCGACGAGGTTGCTCGGGAACATCTCGCGCAGGTTGTTGTAGTGCATGACCGCGTCGTTGTAGGCCTGGCGCGAGAAGGCCACCTTGTTCTCGGTCGAGGTGAGCTCCTCGGCGAGCTGCATCATCGTGGTGTTCGCCTTGAGCTCGGGATAGGCCTCGGCGACGGCGAACAGCCGGCCCATCGCCCCACCGAGCTGCGCCTCGGCGCCCTCGAGGGCCTGCATGGCCACCGGGTTGCCCGGCGAGCCGGCGGCCAGCTTCAACCCGTCGAGCGCGGCGTTGCGCGCGCGGATCACCGCCTCGAGCGTCTCGCGCTCGTGGGCGAGGTACTTCCTCGCGACCTCGACCAGGTTCGGGATCAGGTCGTAGCGGCGGGTGAGCTGCACGTCGATCTGCGCGAACGCGTTCTTGTAGGCGTTGCGGCCGGCGACCAGCCTGTTGTAGCCGGAGACGACCAGCAGCGCCGCCCCGACCAGCACCAGCAGCAGCACGAGGGTCAAGCGCGCGCCCTTCGCTTCGCCCTGACCTTCGCAGGCGCGGGAGCCGCCGCCTGGCCACGCCGCGCGCGCGACGGCGCCGGCTTGCCCTTGGCGCCGCGGGCGCCGAACACGGCCGGCTCGGCTGTCGCCAGGGCGCGCGCCGACTCGGATTTCGCGGCAGCCTTCTCGACCTGTTCCTGCAGCACGCGGAAGAGATTGTCGATGAACTCCTTGCGATCGGCGGCGAGCCGCGACTCCTGCTCGGCCGTGAACTCGTACCCGTCCACCTCGCCCTCGCCGAGATGGCCGCGCTGCACCTGCAGCCCCTCGACGGCGGCGAGCCGCTCGCGCAGCGCCCAGACCTCGCTGCCGAGGGTCACCACCATGTTCAGCACCTTGTCGATCGCCGTGTCCTCGAAGAAGAACGGCCGGCCGCCCCGGATCGTGCGCCGCAGCGGCTTCTTCTGGCTCCCGTCACTCATCTCTACCCCGCTCAAAAAAGGGGACGGATCTATTTTCCCATCGACCCGCGAAGGGGATCCGCACCCGTCCGACAAACTGAACCAGGAAAATAAATCCGTCCCCTTTTCGGGGGGTTACTTCCAGGCGCCGAAGCAATACCAGCGGACGCCGTCGGTCAGGCGGCCGGTCTTGTCGCTGTCGACCTCGTCCTGGTGGCTCAGCGCCTCGGACCAGACTTTCTCACCGTACCAGCCGACCGAGGGGATCACGAACTGCAGGTACTTCTTCGGGTCGAAGCCGGCACGGCGGCAGACCTCCTGCGGCTTCATGTCGCGGAACGGCTTGTAGAAGGGCTCGTTGTTGTAGAACGAATCCCAGTCGAGATAGAACGCCTCGTAGGGCGAGAGCTGCGAATTCGGCGGCAGCTCCATGTGGATCATCAGGCCGCCGGGTCGCAGCACGCGGTGCGCCTCCGCGAGGATCTTCTCGATGCCGCGGCGCGGCACCTCGTGCAGGAACATCGACGAGAACACCACGTCGAAGCTCGCGTCCGGGAAGTCCATCGCCTCGGCATTCATCTGGTGGAAGTGGATCGCGCGGCCCTGCGCCTGGGCGCGCGCGTGGCCATAGCGCAGGCAGGGCGCGGCGACGTCGATGCCGTGCACCTCCGCCTCGGGGAAGTGATCCTTCCAGGCCCCGGTGTTGTGGCCGATGGTGCAGCCCATGTCGAGGATCTGCCGCGGCCGGAAGCCAGGGTACTTGCGCTTGATGAAGCCGGCGATCGACTGGCCGATGTCGTCGAGGTTCTGGCCCATCAGGCCGAACGAGAACACCGCCAGGCCGTTGTCGTAGAGCGCGCCCGCGGTGACGTCGTCGGTGTCGTACTCACCGTCGTAGTTGCCCGCCATCAGGTGCACGTCGATCGCCGAGACGGCGCGCGGCACCTCGAACCCGGGCTGCAGGCTGAGCGAGCCGAGGCGCGTGCGCCGCTGCAGCTCGCCCGCCTTCTGCTTCAGTGCATCGCGCTGCCGGTCGAGCGGCGGGAACACCGACTGCCAGACCATGTCCTGCGCGGTGACGCGCAGGCTCGAATAGAACTTGAAGTATTCGTTCGGCTTGATGGCCTGGTGGACCTCCGGCCCGTCCTTCGGGCCGCGCTTCCTCGAGCGGCGGAAGCCGGGCTCGACCTCGGCATCCCAGACCGCGCGCATGCCGTTGGCCATGTCGTTCAGGACGTAGCTGCGCAGGCCGGAGACGAAGTTCATCCGCGCCTTCTCGTCGCGGGTCTTGGCGAGCTTC
>JALORN010000025.1 GCA_025458905.1 Steroidobacteraceae bacterium | reverse complement strand
CTCGACGACCCGGTCGCGAAGTACGTCACCGAGTGGCGCGGCACGCCGAAGCAGGCGATCACGATCCGCCACGTGCTGCAGATGTCGAGCGGCCTGATGTGGTTCCGCCAGGGCGGGCCGGGCAGCGTCGCCTCGCGTCGCTACCTCGACCCGCACTGGGACCGCGTGCTGCTCGAGGAGGTGCCGCTCGAGTTCGAGCCCGGCAGCGCCTACGACTACAGCGACATCACCGCCGACGTGATGCCGCACCTGATCGAGCGCGCGACCGGCCGGCGCTATGCGCAGTACCTCGACGAGGCGATCCTGAAGCCGCTCCGCGCGCCGGGCGGGCGGATCTGGATCAACCGGCCCGGCGGCATGCCACATGGCGGCTGCTGCGTGATGCTGCCGCCCGAGGCCTGGCTGCGCATCGGCCTGCTCGCGCTCGCCGACGGCCGCGCGGCCGGGCGCCAGGTGCTGCCGCCGTGGTGGACGACCGAGATGCGCCGGCCTTCGCCCAACAACCCCCACTTCGGGCTGATGGTATGGCTCGGCCAGCCCTACGCGCAGCGACGCCTCTTCCACCGGCCCGATTCGCCTGCGAACGCCGTGCCGCGCCCGGGCGTGTTCCACTCCGAGCCCTACCTCGCCGACGACCTCTACCTCTTCGACGGCATGAACGGCCAGCTGGTGTACGTCGTCCCGTCGCAGCAGCTCGTGATCGTGCGCACCGGCCTGCGCCCCGCGCGCGGCCGTCCCGAGTGGGACAACGCGAAGCTGCCGAACCTGGTCCTGCGCGCGCTCGGCGCCGGTGCATCGACCGCGGCGCCGCCGCGCCCGGCCCCCGGCGCGGCGCCCGCGACGGCGATGACCCTCGCCGGGCGCATCGCCGCGGAGGCGCGCTTCTGGCGCCGCTGGGTGAGCATCCAGGGCCAGACCCCGGCCACGCTGCCGCGCTGGCTCGACGTGCGCGAGACCGTGCGCGGCGGGTTCGCGTCCGAGCTGCCCGTCCGTCCGGAGCCTGCGCGGCGCCTTGCGCCGCAGGCGATCGCGGACGCGCTCGCCTATGCCGGGAAGATGCAGTCGCTGTCGCTGCTCGTCTGGCACGACGGTGCGGTCGAGCTGGAGCAGTACTGGCAGGGGCGCGGTCCCGACGACGTCTCAGAGACCTACTCGATGGCGAAGTCGATGCTGGCACTCGCGGTCGGCGCCGCCGTCGCCGACGGCGCGATCGGCTCGGTCGACGAGGCGGCGGCCCGCTACCTCGCCGAGTGGCGCGGCACCGCCAGGGAGGCGATCACGATCCGCCAGCTGCTGCAGATGAACAGCGGCCTGCACCACGAGCGCTTCAACTACGCCTTCCGCCAGAGCCCGCGCGCGCTCGGCCTGCGCACCTTCCTCGGCGGCAGCCTCGAGCGTCACGTGCTCGACGACTACCCGATGGAGCAGGTGCCGGGCGCGCTCTTCAACTACAACAGCACCAACACGCAGCTGCTGCTCGCGGTGCTCGAGCGTGCCACCGGGCGACGCTACGCCGACTACGTGTCGGCGCGCCTGTGGCAGCCGCTCGGTGCGAAGGACGCGACGCTGTGGCTCGATCGACCCGGGGGGACGCCGCGCGCCTTCTCGTATTTCGTCGCCCGGCCGCGCGACTGGCTGCGCGTCGGCGTGATGCTCGCCGGCCGCGGCCGCTTCGAGGGCCGCGAGATCCTGCCGGCGTCGTGGATCGACGCGATGACCACGCCCTCGCCGACCAACCCGAACTACGGCTACCAGGCCTGGCTCGGCTCGCCGCCGGGCGGCAAGCGCCGCTACAACCGCAACACCAGTGCCGCGATCACGCACTCCGCGCCCTACCTCGCCGGCGACGTGGTGTTCTTCGATGGCGGCGGCGGGCACCGTGTCTACGTGGTGCCGTCGCGGCGCCTGGTGATCGTGCGCACCGGTGCGGTCAATCGTCCCGACTGGGACGATGCCGTGCTGCCGAACCTGCTGCTCGCGGGGCTGCCCGCCGGCGCGGTCGCGGCGCGCTGAGACAGTTGCGCGTCGGGGCGGCGGGCCGCACCACGCTCAGCCCTGGCGCGCCAGCACCTCGAGCGCCGCGCGCTCGCCCGACTCCATCGCGCCTTCCATGCCCTGCAGCAGCGCCGCAGTGTGCTCGCCGGCGAAGTGCAGGTTGCCGTGCGGCTCCGCCACGACGTTGCCGTAGCGCGCGATCTGGCCGGGTGCGCGATAGGCGAAGGTGCCGCGCGACCAGGGATGGCGGCTCCAGTTCATCACGCCGATCGGCTCCACCCGGCCGCGCATGCTCGGGCGGGCCGCGACCAGCACCTTCAGGGCATGGCGCATCGTCGCCGCGTCGTCGAGGCGGCGCACCGGCTGGTTGGTGACGCCGGAGAGGAACGACCAGACGTAGCGACCGCTCGGCGTCGACCAGTCATAGGCCTTGCCCGCACCGGCGTCGGACCACAGCGAGGAGCCGAGACCATCGACCTCCCAGAACGGTTCGCGGATGCGCAGGAACGTGCTGGTGCCCTGGCCGTAGGGGATCTTCGCTACCGCCTCCGCCTGCAGCGGCGGCAGGGCCGGCGTGATGCGTACGGTGCGCAGCACCGTCAGCGGCAGGGTGCAGACCGCGAAGCGCGCCCGCCAGCGGCGGCCGCCGCGCGTGTGCACCACCACGCCGTCGTCGCCCTTGCTCTCGATCGCCGTCACCACCGCGCCGAGCACCGGCGGACGCTGCAGCGCCGCCGCCATCGCGATCGGCAGCTGGCTCATGCCCCCGACCACCTGCATGAACGCCCCGCCGGTGGACTGGCGGCCCCAGTCGCTCGCCTTCTTCTTGCGCAGGTTCCAGAACCAGGACTCCTGCGCGAGGTCGTCACCCTGCGCGGCGAGCTGCAGGTAGCGCAGCGCCTGCGCGTCGGCGCCGAGCTCGCGGTACTTCTGCGCCAGCGACGGGTCGGGCGTGCCGCGCGCGCCGGTGAGCCAGCTGTCGAGTTCGGCGAGGCCGGTGTCCTTCGGCAGGAAGGCCTGGTCGATGAACGCGGGATTGGCGCGCCGCGCCGGGCCCTGGATCGTGTTCAGCGGGCTGTCGGCCCAGTCCTTGCCGCGCAGCAGCCGGCCGTCGACGTGCAGCGCGAAGTCGAGCGCGCCGAACTCCAGGCGACGCGTCTGCAGGCCGAAGCGCCGGATCTGCTCGAGGATCCGCGCGTAGTAGGCGCCGACCTCCGAGCCGCCCGCCTCGGGCCGCTCCGGCAGGTCGAGCAGCGTGCGCACGCGCCCGCCGACGCGCGAGTCGGCCTCGAGCACGGTGACCAGCAGGCCCGCATCCTCGAGCAACTGGGCCGCGTGCAGGCCCGACAGGCCCGCGCCGATCACGATCACGTCGGCATCGAGCGGGGGTGCCAGCGTCGGCGCCGCCGGGTCGGCCGCCCGCGCGGCGTGCGCCGCAGCGAGCGTCGCGACCGAGGCTGCGGCACGGCCGAGCAGCCGGCGGCGGGTGAGTCTTCGCGTGACGTCGGTCATCCAGTGAACTCCGCGGCACCCGACAGCGAGCGCCGCACTCCCGTATCGGCCTTGGCCAGCACCTGGCCCGACGCGAGGTCGAGCTTGGCGAGCTCGCCGGTGAAGAAATTCGTGACGAAAACGTGCGCGCCGCGCGCGGGCGGCGACATCGACGCCCAGCCGAAGCCCGGCAGCGTCCAGCTGCGCAACGCCTTGCCCTGCAGGTCGTAGGCCTCGACGCCGCGCCCGTTCACGACCAGCAGCCGGCCCTCGCGGTCGAAGGCGACGTCGAAGAACAGCTTGCCGGACTTCTCGTCGAAGGACGCGAGCTCCGGGAGCTGGCGCCGCTCGACCAGGTCGTACTGGAAGATCTTCGGTCCGGACTCCGAGGTGTAGACGATGCGCCGCGCATCCGGTGGCACGAGTGCCGCCGAGGTCAGGGCCTGGAAGCCCCCCATGCCGCCGTGCACGCGCGTCGCGTGCTCGCGCAGCAGCTTGGCCTGGGGCGAGAACTCGAACAGGTGCCCGTCGCCGAGCCGCCTCGTGCCCGGCATGAAGGGGAGGGTGGTGCGCAGCGGCACCCGCGACTTCTCGCCGACGTAGTTCTCGCCCATGAAGAAGCGCCCGTCGGGCGCGAACACGACGTTCGCGAAGCTGCGCGCCGGCGCGCCGGCGAAGTTCGGCAGCCGGCGCCCGTCGCGGGCGAAGCGCACGATCTTGTAGGCGAAGGTGTCGAACGCCCACAGCGTGCCGTCGGGACCGAAGCGCGTGCCCTGGACGATGTGCGTGGTGTCGTCGAGCCAGAGCGTGTTCTTCAGCTGCAGCTCGCCGTCGTAGTGCAGCAGCCGGCCACGGCCCCGGTGGTCGTCCTTCGGGTCGTCCAGCAGCGTGCACCCCACGACGACGTCGCCGGCGGCGAACGGCACGACCCGCCCCGCGTCCTGCGGGCGCGCGGCAGGTGCCGCGGTGGCCTGGGCGAGCCCCTTGCCCGTGGCGCCGGCGAGCGGCAGCGCGGCGAGCGTGCCCACCAGTCTTCTGCGCGAGATCCGGTCGGCCATGGCGGTGGCCCCTCCGCTACTTCCTGGCGTCTTCCCACGTGGCCTTGCTGCTCGAGGACGGCGGCAGACGGCCGCTGTGCAGGCCGGCGTCGACCATCAGCACCTCGCCGGTGACCGCGCTCGCGCCCTCCAGGAACCACACCAGCGCCTCGGCCACCTGCTCGGCCGTCGGCACCATCTTGAGCGGCACCATGTCGGCCGCCATCACCAGGAACTGCTGGAACTGCTCGGGAGTCATGCCGCCCTGCAGCCAGCGCGTCTGGATCGCGCCCGGCGCGATCGCGTTGATGCGGATCTCGGGGCCGAGCACCAGCGACAGCGACTGCGTCAGCATGTTGAGTGCCGCCTTGCTGGCCGCGTAGGCCATCGAGGAGGCGATGCCGGTGACGCCGCCGATCGAGGAGTTGTTGACGATCGAGCCCTTGCCCTGCCGGCGCATGTGCGGCACGACTGCACGCACCATCTGGTAGGCGCCCGCGACGTTGACCTTGTAGATCGCGAGGAAGTCGTCGGCCGTCAGGCCGTCGAGGTTTTCGTACGGGTTGAACTTCGTCTTGGCGGCGTTGTTGACCAGGTAGTCGATGCGGCCCCACTTGTCGACCGCCGCCTTCGCCATGCCCTGGCAGGCCGCCTCCTCGGCCACGTCGCCCTGGAACACGATGGTCTCGGCGCCGTGCGACTCGCAGGTGCGCGCCGTCTCCTCGGCCTCGGCCTTGCTGCGCGTGTAGTTGATCACCACGTTGCAGCCGCGCTGCGCCAGCATGATCGCGGCGGCGGCGCCGACGCCGGTCGCCGAGCCGGTGATGATCGCGACCTTGCGGGAGGACACGGGTTGGGCAGGGGTCATCACGATTCTCCGGTGCGGTGCGGCAGGCCGGATCGGACCGCCGTGCCGTGGATGATGACCCTTCCCGTCCGCGCTCGGCGAGGGGGAGCGTGGACCCGACCAAGCTAAGGTCACGTTCCGCCTCGCGGACCGCCCCCACTGGCCTCGACCCGGGACGGCGGTTACGCTGGCGCACCGATCACTGCGGGGTGACTAGATGGCTTACAGGGACATGCGCGCCTTCCTGGCGATGCTCGAGAAGGAAGGCCAGCTGAAGCACGTCGACGTGCCGATCGACGGTCGCCGCGGCACCAACGAGCTGCAGTCGCTGATGAACTACGTCTGCAGCAAGGACGGCCCCGCGCTGATCCTCAACAACGTCTCCGGCTACAACACCGAGGGCGTGCCGATCATCTTCAACCCCTTCGGCACGCGCGAGCGCACCGCCATGACCATCGGCTTCCGCAACTGGCGCGAGGCCAAGCTGCACCATGCCGCGGTGCTCGGCGACCCGGCGCGCTGGATCCCGCCGAAGCTCGTCGACCGCGCCCAGGCCCCCTGCAAGGAGGTCGTGATCAAGGGCGCCGAGAACATCTCGCTCGACAAGCAGCTGCCGCACGTCTGGTTCGGCAAGGAAGGCCCGGCCTACATCACCAACGCGATCACCTTCTCCAAGGACCCGGAGAACGGCGGCCGCAATGCCGGCTGGTACCGCTTCACCCAGTTCCTCGATGCGACGCACCCGCTCGGCGGCAGCTACGCGCCGGAGCGCGCCAAGCGCGACCTCGCGGCCTTCTACTGGTGGAACCCGCCTTTTTCCGACATCGGCCGGCACACCTTCAAGGCCTCGCTGATGAACAAGCACCTCGAGGTCGCGATCGCCGGCGTCTGCGAGCCAGCGGTGCACCTCGCCGCGGCCACCGGCTGCGCCTACGGTGCCGACGAGGCCGCGCTCGCCGGCGGCCTGCGCGGCGAGGCGCTCGAGATGGTGCAGTGCGAGACCGTCGACCTGCAGGTGCCGGCGACGGCCGAGTGGGTGCTCGAGGGCGAGGTGATCTTCGAGGAGACGGAGGCGATCGGCTGGCACTCGAACCCGGTCGGCTACTACGACCGCGTGCAGGTGTTCCCGATGGTACGCGTCAAGTGCATCACTCACCGCCGCAACCCGATGTGGCACGCCACCATGGAGATGGTGCCGCCGTTCGACCACAACTACATCGGCCTGCTGCCGGTCGAGGCCGAGGTGCTCGCCGACCTGCGCCGCAAGATCCCCGAGGTGCACGACGTCGCGGTCACGCCGAACATGTGCTACGTGGTGCAGCTGTCGGTCGACGGCGCGCAGAAGCCGCACAACGAGTTCGGCAAGTACGTGATCCACGCCGTCTGGGGCTCGGCCGGCCGCTGGGGCCGCACCGCCAAGCTCGTGGTGGTCGTCGGCCCGGACGTCGACCCCTACGACATGGACAGCGTCGAGTGGGCGATCATGACGCGCTGGCAGCCGGTCAAGGACTCGCTCGTGAACCACTCGGGCCCGCCGATGGTGCTCGACCCCTCCTGCGAGAAATCCGCGCAGTTCGGCGCGTTCCGCTCCGAGCAGATGGGCATCGACGCGACCATCAAGATCCCCGAGCGCTTCACCGAGTATCCCGAGGTGTCCAAGGCCGACCCGGCCGCGGTCGCGGCGATCGCGAAGAAGCTGGCGGGCATCGTTTGAACTCGCGGTTCGACCGCGGCTACTACGAGAAGTACTACCTCGACTCGAAGACCGCCGCGGTTTCCGGCGAGGAGATGCGGGCGCGGGCGCTGCTGATCGCGGCGTACTGCGACCACGTCGGCCTGCCGGTGCGGCGCATCCTCGACGCCGGCTGCGGCATCGGCCTGCTGCGCGCGCCGTTGCTGCGGGCACTGCCGCGCGCCAGGTACACCGGCCTCGAGGTCAGCGAGTACATGTGCGGGCAGTACGGCTGGGTGCAGGGCACCATCGCCGACTACCGGCCGCGCGCGCCGTTCGACCTCGTGATCTGCTACGACGTGATGCAGTACCTCGACGACCGCGAGGCGACGCGCGCACTCGCGAACTTCGCGCGCCTCTGCCGCGGAGTGCTGTTCTTCAGCGCGCTGACCACCTACGACTGGAAGCACAACGCGGACCGCAAGCGCACCGACCCGGAGGTGCACTACCGCAGCGGCGAGTGGTATCGCGAACGGCTGCGGCGCAAGTTCCGCCACGTCGGCGCCGGCTTCTGGATCCGCCGCGGTGCCCCGCTCGTCACCTGGGAGCTCGAGTCGGCGGACTGAGGCCGCGTGCCCCGGCGGCGGGTGCGCCCGCCGTCGCGACGCGCAACAAGCGTCAGCGGATGGTCTTCGACACCGGTGGGGGGCGCTCGCTCTCGATGCCCAGCGCGGTGTAGGTGGTCACCGTGTAGTACCAGGTGCCTCGGGGCAGGTTGCGCACGACGTAGCCGGTGGCGCGCGGGTCGTCGATGCTCGCCTCGAGCCGCAGCTGCTCCGGCGACGGCCCGACGTACACGCGGAAGCCGGCGACCGGGTCGCCCTTCGCGTCGGCGCCGTAGGCGCCCGGGTCGACTGCGTCCCAGCTGAGCCTGGCCGTGCCCGGTCCCTGCGCGCGCGGCGCGACCGGCGGCGGCGCCAGCTGGTCAGCCGCGTCGTCGCGCGAGCGCATCATCAGCCAGCCAGTGCCGACCAGGGCCCCGAGCGTCGCGACGGCGGCGACCCCGATCCAGGCACGTCTTGCACGGACCATGCATTGAGCTTAGCGCAGCACCGGCCGGCGCGAGCGGACTTGCGTAGCGCGCGCGCAGGTTTGTGTGGGATGCCGCAACCAGGCGGGGCACCGCACCGCGAAACCGCGAAGTGCCTCGCGGGACGGACGGCCGTTGCTGCGTTGTAGGAGTCGTCCTGCGGTGGATACGGCGCGACCGCGCCTGCACCACTCCGGGCGTGCGCGCTAGCTTCGGGGAAAAACCACATCAGGGACGCGCCCGCGCTGTCCACCGGGCCCTCGTGCCCGGCGCGCGGGGAGGGGTCATGCACGATCACGGCGACAGGGCGATAGGTACCGGAATCCCGGGCCTGGACCAGGTACTCGAGGGCGGGCTCACGCCGAATCGCATCTACCTGGTCGAGGGCAATCCCGGCGCGGGCAAAACCACGCTCGCACTGCAGTTCCTGCTCGAGGGCGTGCGCGCCGGCGAGCCCGTGCTCTACATGACCCTGTCGGAATCGGCGATCGAGCTCGACAGCGTCGCGCGCTCCCACGGCTGGTCGCTCGAAGGGGTCACGGTACGCGAGTACGTGCTCCACGAGGCGTCCTTCGGCCACGAGCAGGTGACGATGTTCCATCCCGCCGAGGTCGAGCTCGGCGAGACGCTGAACCGCATGCTCTCCGACGTCGACGAGCTGCGGCCGGCGCGCGTCGTGCTCGATGCGCTCTCGGAGCTGCGCCTGCTGGCGGAGACGACCATCCGCTACCGCCGGCAGTTGCTGGCCTTCAAGCAGTTCTTCCTCAAGCGCCGCTGCACCGTGCTGCTGCTCGACGACTGCAGCGGCGTGCCTGCCGACCCGCACGTGCAGAGCGTGGTGCACGGCGTCGTGATGCTCGAGTGCCAGCGCACCGCCTACGGCGGCGACCGCCGGCAGCTGCGCGTCGCCAAGCTGCGCGGCCGCGCGTTCCGCTCCGGTGCCCACGACTACGAGATCCGCCGCGGCGGCCTCGAGGTGTTCCCGCGGCTGGTCGCGTCCGACCACGTCCGGCAGTTCGAGCGCGCGCCGATGTCGAGCGGCATCGCTTCGCTCGATGCACTGCTCGGCGGCGGCCCGGTCGCCGGGACGAGCCTGCTGCTGATGGGCCCGGCGGGCGCGGGCAAGACCACGATCGCGATGCAGTATGCGATCAGCGCGGCGCGGCGCGGCGAGAATGCCGCCGTGTTCGCGTTCGACGAGACCCTGGCGACGCTCCGCGGCCGGTTGCGCGAGATCGGCCTCGATCCCGATCCCCTGGTCGCCGACGGCCGGCTCAAGTTGCGGCAGGTCGACCCCGTCGAGCTCTCGCCCGGCGAGTTCGAGCACCTCGTGCGCACCGCCGTCGAGCAGGACGGCGCGCGGCTGGTGGTCATCGACAGCCTGAACGGCTACCTGAACGCGATGCCCGCCGAGCGGCACCTGACGGCGCAGCTCCACGAGCTGTTCGCCTACCTCGCGAACCACGGCGTGGTGTCGATGCTGCTGATCGGGCAGCGTGGCCTCGTCGGCTCGGCGTTCGAGTCCCCGGTGGACGCCAGCTACCTGTCCGACTCGCTGCTGCTGCTGCGCTTCTTCGAGTCGGAGGGGCGCGTCCGCAAGGCGATCTCGGTCACCAAGAAGCGCGGCGGCGGGCACGAGGCCACCGTGCGCGAGCTGGTGATCGACCGCAGCGGCATCCAGGTCGGCGAGTCGCTCAGCGACTTCCGCGGGGTGCTGACCGGGGTCCCGGAGTACGTCGGCCCGGCCGCGTCGCCGGGGCCGCGGCCCGGCGGGGGCCTGGCGTGAACCTCGACGAGCGGGTGCTGCTGCGCGCGCCGACGGTGCGCGACGCGGCGCTCACCTGCGAGCTGCTCGCCGGTGCGGGCATCCAGACGCTCGCCTGCAGGAGCCTGGGGGAGCTCAGCCTCGAGCTCGAGCGCGGCGCCGGTGCGCTGCTCCTGACCGAGGACGTCGAGGCCTCGGACTCGCTGCCGCTGCTGCTGGCCGCGATCGGCCGCCAGCCACAGTGGTCCGAGGTGCCGATCGTGCTGCTCGCGCACCCGACGCGGGCCGAGCCCTCGCTGCGGCGCCTCGCCGGGCTGCCGGGCGTCACCCTGCTGGAGCGACCGGTCCGCTCGCGCACCCTGGTGAGCGCGCTGCAGTCGGCGCTGCGCGCGCGGCGTCGGCAGTACCAGCTCAAGGCGCAGCTCGAGGCGATGCACGACCTGCAGGCGCGGCTCGCCGAGGAGCTCTCCGGCATGCACCGCCTGCACCTGGTCGGCACGCGCCTCCTGCAGGCGGCGCCCCTCGAGCCGCTGCTGCTCGACGTCCTGCACGCCGCACTCGACCTGACCGGCGCGACCCAGGGCGCGGTCGAGCTCGCCTCGCCGGACGGTCGCGAGACCGTGGTCGCGGCCCAGGTCGGCTTCGGCGGGCCGCTGCGCGGCGGCGAGCCGGCGTCCGAGGCGACGCCGCCGCTCGGCGCGGCCGTGCTCGGCCTGCGCGCGACACTGCGCGTGGCGCTCGAGGAAGCCGCGGGCGAACCCGCGCCGCCGCTGCCGAGTTCGGCGCTGCGCGCGCTGCAGGCGGCGGGCGTCCGCATGCTGCAGTGCGCCCCGCTGCTCGGCACCGCCGGCCGTCCGCTGGGCGCGATCTGCGTCTACTGGCGCACGCGCGCCCGCGACTCCGAGACCCGCCGGGTGCTGTTCGACCTGCTCGCCCGCCAGGCCTCGGAGCTGCTCGAGCGCGACCAGGCGGAGCAGGAGCGGCGCGCGGCCGACCGCCGCAAGGACGAGTTCCTCGCGACCCTCGCGCACGAATTGCGAAACCCGCTGGCGCCGATCCGCCAGGCCGCGCGGGTCGCGCGCGCGGCTGCGGCGACGCCGGAGCAGCAGCGCTGGAGCACCGAGATCATCGAGCGCCAGGTGAACCACATGGCGCTGCTGCTCGACGACCTGCTCGACGTGTCGCGCATCACCCGCGGCACGCTGGTGCTGCGCCGCGAGCGCGTCGCGCTCGCCGAGGCGATCGCGGCGGCGGTCGAGACCTCTCGCCCGGCGATCGACGCTCGCGCCCACGCGCTGCAGGTCGAGATGCCCGCCACGCCCGTCTGGGTCGACGCCGATCCGCTGCGCCTGGCGCAGGTGCTCGGCAACCTGCTGAACAATGCCGCGAAGTACACCGATCGTGGCGGCCACATCCGCCTCTGGACCTCGCGCCCGGCCGCCGGCGCGATCTCCATCCACGTGCGCGACGACGGCATCGGGCTCGACGCCGCGTCGCTCTCCCGGGTGTTCGAGATGTTCTCGCAGGTCACGAGCTCGATCGAACGCTCCGAGGGTGGGCTCGGCATCGGCCTCGCGCTGGTGCGCGGGCTGGTGGAGATGCACGGCGGGCGGGTCGAGGCCCGCAGCGACGGCCCCGGGTGCGGCAGCGAGTTCGTCGTGCACCTGCCGGTCCCGGGCGCGGCGCAGCCGGCGTCGGAGCCCGAGCCGGAGTCGTTGCCGGAGGCGCCCGCCGCGCCGCGCCGCATCCTCGTCGCCGACGACAACGTCGATGCCGCGGAGAGCCTCGCGCTGCTGCTGCGCCTCGACGGTCACTGCGTCGACGTGGTGCACGACGGCGAGCAGGCGGTGGCGGCCGTGGTGCGCGGCGGCCACGACGTCGCGCTGCTCGACATCGGCATGCCGCGGCTCAACGGCTACGAGACGGCGCAGCGCATCCGCGCCGGTTCGCGCGACGCACCGATGCTGCTGGTCGCGGTCACCGGCTGGGGCCAGCGCGAGGATCGCAAGCTCGCCGCCGCGGCCGGGTTCGACCACCACCTGACCAAGCCGGTGGACTTCGAGCGCCTGCGGCGTCTGGTGTCGGCCCCGGCGCCGCCGATCCCGCCGCTCAGCCGGGGGCCGGCGCTCTCGGCGGTATCGTGAGGCGCATGGCCGAGATGCCCGGGGCAGGGCTGCCGAACGACAGCGCAGCGCCGATCTGCATCGCCCGATAGCGGATCGCGCGCAGCGGCGTCGCCGCGCCTTCGCCCAGCGCCTCGCACTCGATGCGCACTTCGAGTGCCAGGCCGGACGGGACGTCGTCGAGCGACAGCCCGGCACCGCGGCAATCCGGCTGCGACAGGGCGTAGTGGAGCGCGCCCTGCAGGATGCGCAGCACCGAGGCCCGCGTTTCCTCGTCCATCGCCGGTTCGGCGCGCAGGCGCACGGAGCTGCGGACCGGCAGCCCGTGTTGCCGGCCGGCCTCGCGCGCCAGCTCCTGCAACGCGTCGCCGAAGCGGCCGGTCCGGCGCGCCAGCGGCAGCATCCACGTCGACAGCGCGCGCACGTCGCGCTGCACGCCCGCGACCAGCTCGCGCAGCGACCGCAACGCCTCGGCCTGCGGGCCCGTAGCCTGCACGGCTTCCGAGGCCAGCAGCCATTCGATGCCGACCAGCTGCTGTCCGACGCCGTCGTGCAGGTCGAGCGCGAGCTTCTCGCGCTCGCACTCGGCCGCCTCGATGGCCGCGCGTTCCAGCGTGAGGCGCTCGTTGCTCTCCCACAGCGCCGCGAGCCGGCGGTGCTGCAGCACCACCATCTTGGCGAGCGCCGCAGCGAAGGTGATCAGCTCGCGTTCGGCATCGCTCGGCGCATGCGGCTCGTGGCAATAGAGGGCGAGCGTGCCGAGCACCTCCCCCGAATCCTCGAGCACGGGCACGGACCAGCAGGCGCGCAGGCCATGGGGCAAGGCTAAGTGCCGGTGGCCGCTCCACAGGGACGAGGTGGCGATGTCGTAGACCGTCACGGGCTCGCGGCGCCACGCTGCCGTGCCACAGCTGCCACAGTCCTCGCCGATCGGCACCTCGCCGATCAGGGCGACGTACTCGCGCGGCAGGCTCGGCGCCGCGGCCGATACCAGCACGTTGCGCTCCGGGTCGCGCAGCAGGATCGAGCACATCACCGAAGGTGCCCAGGTCTCGACGTAGCGGGCCAGCGCATCGAGCAGCACCGGCAGGGGAGCGTCGCTGCCGAGCAGCGTCAGCAGGCGGGCCTGGGCGCCCAGCGCACCGGCACGGAAGACCGTGGCGAGAGGCGCGGCCAGGGCGAGCCGGTCGGCTTCGGCATGGGCCGCGTACGGATGGAGGGGAACGACGGAACCCATGGGCCCCCGACGCCAACTGACCGGGTGGTCTGGATCTTAGGCAACTAAGTTTGTCGCAACAAGGCCGCACCGCGCGGCCATCCCGGGCGCCCGCCGACCGGTTCGCCCGCTCGTCCGCCCGCCGACGAGCTCACTCCGCGACGAGGTCGAAATGCCCCAGCGGGTGGGGCACACCGTCCAGCAGCGCCTCGACGACGTGGCGGCCTGCGCGGTACCGGCGGGTCGTCAGCGGCGCGAGGCTGACGCGGCGTCGCAAGGCCACGCGGATGCCGGGTGCGAGCTGCAGCTACTTGCGCTTGAACACCTTGAGCGAGGCATGGCCCGCCGCCTTGACGAAGTGCACGCCCAGGTCGGCGAGCACCCGCTGCGACCGGCGGCCCGGTTTCTCGAGGTCGAAGCCGATCGACACGGTGCCGCCGATCCGCGGCCGCCGGGGCTCGATCACGACCCGCCGGATCTTCACGCCGGCGCGGCGCAGCCAGCGCTTCGCCGTGGCGTGCAGCGCCGCGGGCTGGTCCTTGCCGATGTCGTCGAGGTTGTTCGCTACCGAGCGCTGCACGTAGCGCCCCGGGTCGTCCTTGAGGCGCTCGAGCAGCGCCAGCACCGGCCGCAGGTCGCGCTGGAACTCGGGCAGGCGCGGTACCCAGGGCAGTCGCGGCCGCGTCCCCTCGGAGACCAGGCGGCGAGGCGCGCCAGCGTCGCGTTGCGGTGCCGCACCAGGAAGGGCCGCAGGCTGAACTCGGCGGTGAAGCGCTGCGTCAGTTCGTGCTGCGCATGCATCGACTCCTCGAAGTGGTCGAGGCCATGGTCGCGCACGAGGAACACGTGCGGCAGGTAGAGGAACCCGCCGAGGCCGAAGTCGGCGGCGCTGTGTTCGAGGCGCGGCCCGAGCGAATCGAGCAGCAGCCCGACGGCTTGCGGATAGTCCTGCGGTAGGTGGCGGCGCAGCGCCCGCGCGGAAGGCGGGATGCCCGCCGGAACCGCGTCAGCTCGACTTCGAGCCGCCCCGCTGGCGGAAGTGGAACACGTACAGCGAGACGCCGACGCCGATCGCGAACGGCGCGAACGAATCGAAGAACTCGCGCAGCACGAGCAGGGCGCCATCGTGGCGCAGGAAGTCGAAGGACAGGGCCGGTGCGACGGGGATGGACAGCAGCGCGACGGGAACGATTTGCGAGAGGACCTGGCTCATGGACCGGCTCCGTGGGATTTCGATGCGGCGAGGATGGCGACGCGGCGTCGCGTGCGATGCGACCGGGTCGACGAAACGGGCGCTACGGTGCCACCGATCGGCAGTGTTGGAAAGCTGACGCAAGTCGCCGACAGCGCATGCGCACGTCGGTGCGGTCCGACAGCGCTCGACAGGAAGCCGGTGCGCACCGGCGGCTCGCCGGATGTACTCGCGGCCCGGCGCGTGCCACGAACGGCGTGCGTCAGGCCAGTGGCTGCAGGTCGGGCTCGATCCAGCCGCGTCGTGCCGCCACCGAGAACAGCCGCTCGCGGGAGTAATGCGACAGCGGCCAGTCGCGGCGTGCGACCCGCGAGGCGAGCAGCCGCGCGTAGCAGTCGCGCAGCGACTCGTCGTCCGCGGCCTCGCGATGCCGCGCCAGGGCGTGCAGGTACAGCCGCGTCAGCGTTTCGTGATAGCCGCTCGTGTTGGAGTTCACGATGCCGACGGCCTCGTTGTACGCGGTGATCCGCGTCTTCACGATCGGCAGTGCCTGCGCGGCGTCGTGCCGCGACAGGTACCAGAGCGCGACCAGCAGGTGCGCCTCGTGCGTCCAGCGCGACTTCGGCAGCGTGCCGTGCTCGAACTCGCCGATGAATACCTCGACGTCGTCCGGAAAATCCATGCGGCACGCGCTCCCGGTCTGCGCAGTGTCAGTCGCGGTCCGGCGCGCCGAGCGGGAAGCCGGCGCGGTAGGGTCGCGCCTCGTCGACCGCGCGCGCGAACGAGGCACGGGCGAGCAGCCGCGAACGATACGCGCGCAGCGTCGGACGGGTGGGACCGATCTCGTGCACCCAGTCGGCGTAGAACAGCGCCGGCGCGGCCGCGCAGTCGGCGAGGCCGAACGTCGCTCCAGCGGCCCATTCGCGTCCGGCCAGCGTCGGCTCCAGCCAGTCGTATGCGGTCTCGAGCAGCGCGTGCGCGTCGGCGACACCGTGCGGATCGCGGTTCGCCGGCGGGCGGAGCGCATCGAACACGATCCGCTGCATCGGCGTCATCACGTACTGGTCGAAGAACCGGTCGAGCATCCGCACCTCGAGCGCATCGCGCGCCGCGGCGGGCAGGAAGCGCACCGGCCCGGGGTGCTCGAGGTCGAGGTACTCGACGATGATCGACGACTCGGCGACGGTGCGCCCGCGGTCGACCAGCAGCGGCATGCGCCGCAGCGGCCACAAGGCCGCGAACTGCGCGGCGACCTCGGTCGCCTCGGGGCCGAGCTGGCGCCACTCGAACGGGGTCGCGTTCTCGTAGAGCGCGATCAGCACCTTCTGGCAGTACGACGAGAACGGGTGGGCATAGAGCTGCATCGACGGTCTCCCTGCCCACCGGAGGGGGGCGGCTCCCCCGAGGACGTTCCGGTCGCGCCGCTCCCGACTGCGCCGGCGGTCTTCAGGCCGCGCGCGACTGGGCGTCCCGTTCGAGCCGGCGCAGGTAGAGGAACAGCCAGGCACCGAGCGCTGCGCCGACGAGGAACGCGATGCCGGTCTCGAGCCACAGGTCAGGCGGTCGCGAGCCGCGGCGCAGGATCAGCGCGATCGTGTAGTAGACCGTCAACGCGCCCGCGCCCGACCAGAAACCCCAGGTCGCGGCGCGTCGCAGGTCCTGCGGCGCGCCGCCGCGGGCGTTCACGCGTCGCCCGGCACCAGGGGCACCGTCTCCTGCACCCAGTTGTCGGACGTGCGCCGCGCCGGGCAGGGGATCGTGACCGCGACGTCGCCGAGCTTGGCGTTCAGCGCCTTGACGTCGATCTTCCAGCCCTTGGCGTCCCACTTCTTGAGCCACTCGCGGTACGCGGCGATCGCGGTGTCGCCCGGCACCAGCACCTCCTTGGTGTTCGAGTCGGGCGTGCGCACCGGGTTCAGGTTCTCGACGACGGCCATGTCTTCCTTGACGACGCGCATCGTGACGTCCGCCATCCGCGCGTCGTGCATCTCCTCGAGCAGCCAGTTGCGCATGCTGAGGAGGTACACCTTGGTGTGCGACTCGTCGATCGGCGCCTCGAACATGTACTGGTGGAAGGAGTTGGTCGCCGTCAGGTCGATGTAGGTGACGAGCTGGTTCGGGCCCTGGTGCCAGGAGCCGGCGGCACCGATGCGCGGGCCGGTCCTGACGCCCGCGAGCGCGGTGTTCTCGTTCTTGCTGCCGCCGAACTTGATGTAGTGCTTGCTGCCCCAGGGGATCTGCTCGATCGGCAGCGGCGTGCGCTGCTGCTCGGGCGAGAGCGAGGGCTGGCCCTGGGCCGTGTGCACGAATTCGTTGTGGATCGGGTCGAGGCCGTTCTCGATCGAGCGCTCGTAGTAGGCGTTGAGGTCCATCACGAAGGTCTGCACCTTCCACTCCGGCGTGCCCCACTCGGTGATGTCGTAGATCGGCGGCCGCTCTTCCTCCGGCAGGTCGCCGAGGAACGCGAACACCAGGCCGTACTTCTCCTGCACCGGGTAGCTGTCGACCTTGGCGCGCGCTGGCAGCTTGGCCTCGTCGCCGAGCGAGGGAATCTTGACGCAGCGCCCGTCGCCGCCGAACTGCCAGCCGTGGTAGGGGCAGGCGACCGCGTTGCCGCGCATCGGCCCGAGGCCGAGCGAGCCGCCGCGGTGCACGCAGGTGTCGGAGAGCACGTGCGCCTGGCCCTGCTGGTCGCGGAACACCACGAACGGCAGGCAGAGACGCTTCACGCGCAGCGGCTTCTCGGCGGTGACCTCCGAGCTCAGAGCCATCGGATACCAGAAATTGATGTACATGCCCCGGACTCCAGCGAACGATGAACCGCGCCGATTATTGCCCAGCGGTCTCGCAGGCGGCGCGCCACTTGGGCCGCGTCGTGGACGTAGTGGTAAACCACCACGCGCCCGGGCCGGACGTGCGGCCGTCAGCGGGCCGGGGCCAGCCCGGCGCACTCGCGCAGGAACGCGAGCACCGCATCGGCCCACTCTCGCGGCCGGTCGTAGATCAGGTGCGAGGCGCCCCAGTCGAACTCCACGTAGCCCGAGCCGGGCACCATCGCGTGGGCCTGCAGCGTCGCCTCGTGCAAGCCGTCGTCCGGGCTCGACACGAACAGCACTGGCTGGCGCAGCCCGCCGATCGCGGCCTCGGCGCCGTCCCAGGCGAACAGCGCCTTGTAGGCCTTCAGTTCGCGGTCTTCGGCGAGCGCCGCGGCGAGCACCGACCACTGCACGCCCTCCAGCGAGCCGACGCCGTGCTGGTAGGTGTGGCGCACCATCGCGAACTGTCGGCTGAGGTGGCTGCCGTCCGGCTCGAGCACGGTGCGTGGCGCGACGGCCGCATGCTTGCGGCGACGCTCCCCGGCGTCGTACATCGGCACGCCGTGCAGCACCAGCGCGCGCACCCTCGAAGGGTGGCGCTGCGCGAGCGCGAGCGCCATGCCCGCGCCGGTGTGATGGCCCGCGACCACCGCTGCCTGCACCTGCAACGCATCGAGCACCGCGGCGAAGTGGTCGGCATAGTCGTCGAGCGCCGGTGCGCCGGGAGGAGGCGGCGAGAACCCGAAGCCCGGCGTGTCGGGCGCGAGCGTACGCAGCCCGGCCGCGGCGAGCAGCGGCTGCACGTGGCGGTACTGCACCGAATACCACGGCGTCTGGTGCAGCAGCAGCAGGGCCGGCCCTGTGCCGGCCTCGCGCACGTGGGTCTGGCCCAGCGGTCCGTCGACGTAGCGGCGTCGCTCGGCCGGCGGCGCGCTCACGGTGACGCGGCCCGCCGACCGGCCGCGGCCTCACCCATGCGTGGCGCCGGGGTCGCGGCCGTGATCGCCGGCATCGGACTGCAGGAAGCGCGGCGGCGAGGTCTCGAGCGCGTGCAGCAGCTGCTCGATCGCCGGCTGCAGCCGCGGCCCCATGATCGGCGCGGTATGGCCCGAGGTGACGATCTCGACCGGGAACTGGGCCATCAGCCGGCGGAACGCCGCGACCCGCGCCCCCTGGTCGCGCTGGCGCATGCCGGTGAAGGGCAGCGCGGGTCGCTCGAGGCTCTTCGCCGCGAGCGCCTCGTCCATCTCGTGCAGCATCGTGCCGCACACGTGGTCGTCGGCGAGGTGGATGTAGCCGAACATGTCGGCGCTGAAGATCAGCCTGCGCTTCGTGTCGTAGGCCCAGAGCGTGCCGGAGAGGTCCTTCCAGATCGCGTCGAGGAACACGATCTCGCGGTCGCCGAGGTCGAGCCGGTCGCCGTGCTGCATCATCACCAGGCGATCGAGCGCGATCTCGGGATGGAAGAGGTGGTAGTCGCGCACGTCGCCGACGGCCTTGGCCCGCGGGTATTTCGCGAGCAGCCGCCCGAGGTTGCCGGTGTGCGGGATCTCCTGGTGGCTGACGAACACGTAGTCGAGCGGCCGACCCTGCAGCATCGCCTCGAGCTGGCCCTCGAGCGAGTACCACAGGCCGTAGTGCCCGGTGTCGAACATGATGGTCTTCTGCCCGAGAACCACGTAGGCCATGCACGGCTCGTGCGTCACCGGCTTCACGTTCGCTCGGCCCGGCCAGCCCGCGGAGTTCGAGCAGCCGCCGACCCAGGCGAGGTCCGGCAGCACCAGGCGCGGCAGGCCGCCGCGGACGACGTAGGCCTTCTGGATCACGTCCTTCGGCAGATCAGGCATAACGCAGCCGCTCCGCGTCGGCGATCCGGCTCGCGGCGCGCAGCGCCTTCGAGACGAGCTTCACGTGGGCCGCGACCACCTCGCGCCCCCGCAGCACGCAGCCGTGGATCGGCGCCACCATGCGCACGTCGTGCTCGCGGAAGATCCTCTGGAACCGCTCGATCACTTCGGGATACTCCGCCTCGCGCATCCAGTTCATGCGTCGCGCGATCTCGGCGGCCACCGCATCGACCGAAGGCAGCTGCCGCACCGACTCGACGACCGGCGGCGCGTCCACCGCGGCGAGGTGCCGGTAGCCCATGGCGTCGGAGGTGAAGAGACAGCCGGTCGTCTCCTCGAAGGCCCATTGCGTGATCAGCATCTGCTTGTAGCCCGCGTCCATCCAGCGCATCCGCAGTGCGCCGACCTCGCGCGCGGTGTCGTTCCTGGCGTCGACGATCGGGATGCGCCCGAGGAAATCGCGCACCTCGAGCATCGAGACCGCAGGATCGTTGATCCACTCGAGGATGCCGCCCGCGCCGCCGAACAGCAGCGTCGGTTGCGGGCAGCTGCCGAGCACGTAGCCCAGGTTGCCGATGCAGTCCGCCTCGTTGCGCGTGAAGTTGACCCAGACCCTGCGCCCGCCGACCAGGGTGTCGATCGCGGACTTCAGCGCCGGCAGCAGGATCGGCATCCCCGGCTCGACGAACACGCAGTTCGTCTCGTCGGTCAGTACGTAGGCGTTCAGTGGCTCGAAGCCGCCGGGCAGGTCGGCCGGCAGCCAGCTCAGGCGCTCGGCGCGCACCACGCAGCCCACCCGGTAGAGCCTCCCGGGCACCAGGGCCGTGACGGTCTGGTTCGCGGCGAAGGCGCGTGTCGACGCCGCGTCGAGGGCGGCCGGCGGGCGGCCCGGCTCACCGCCCGCACGGCCGGGGCCGCCGGCCGGGGGCAGGCTCGCCGCGTAGCTGTCGCGCAGCAGCGCCATGATCGCCCCCGCACCCGCACCGCCGAGCAGCGCGCGGCGATCGATCCCGTCCCCCATCGTCGATCTCCTCGTTCGCCCCCGTGGCTGGACCGGGCGAACCGCGAGGGATCTTGCGCCCGACGGGCCGGCGGCGTCGAGCGCGCGGCGCGGTCGCGACCCGCCCGTTGCGCGCCGCGAAGCACGCGCCGCCGCGCTGCCGTTTCAGGCGGCGCGGAACTCGACGAGTTCGTAGACGGTGGAATAGATGCCGCGCGCCTGCGCGCGCAGGAACAGGCTGGTGCCGGGCAGCGTCCACAGCGATTCGAGCGGGGCCTGGGCATCGGCCCCGGTGAACAGCTCGTAGCGGTCCGCCTCCATCGTGCCGGCCGGCGTCGACAGCGCTTCACGTCCCGCGTACTCGAGCCAGGTCGCCGAGGCCTTCAGCGTCGGCCCGACGCGGCCGTACGGATCGGAGGAGGAGGTGTAGGAACCGGGCAGCCGCTGGCGCTTCGGGCCGCCGTGTTCATAGGCCGCCGCCAGCATCACGTCGGTCGACACCGGATGCGCGACGAACGCGCGCACCGGCGTATCGATCCGCGTCACGTTCGAGCGCCGGCCCTGCACGGCGTTGAAGGTCTCGCTGCCGACCTGCCCCGGCTCGAACCTGAACCAGCCCGAGCCCTCGTAGCGACCGTCGACCTGCAGCCGCACGAAGGCCTCGCGCGGGCGCCAGTCGGGGCCGAGCGTGTAGAGCGCGTCGCGCGCGATGCGCGGATCGTCGCTGTGGCTGCTGACGTGGTAGGCGATGAGCCCGTCCTCGTGGAAGTCGTAGCTCACGGTCTCGCGGCCGCGCTCGAACGTGCGACCGTCGCGGGTCGTCATGAAGCGGATGCGCAGGTCGACGCGGCGCAGCCGCGCCGGCAGCGCCGCGCGGCCCGCCGGCGGCGGCGCTGGCGTCGGCGCGAGCGTCGGCGCCGGGGTCGTCGTGCCCTGCGCGGCGCCTGATTGCGGCGCTGCCTGCGCCGCCGTCGCGCCGCGCGCCGACGCCGCGAGCCCGAGGCCCGATGCACCGCGGAGCACGCTGCGCCGGTCGATCACGGCTGCGGCGTCCAGGTCAGCTGGAACTCGACCTCCTCGCCGTCGCCCGCCCGCTCGTGCTCGATCGTGAAGCGCGCCCGCGCCGGCACGTGGATCCGTTCGCCGGCGACCGTGATCACGAACGGCTCGCCGGTCTCGAGGGCGTCGGCGAGCCGCCGCAGCTTGGCGACGAACTGCGCGCGCGGATAGCCCTTGGTGACGTCGCGGCCGCGTGCGGCGGCCTTCTTCCTGCTGCGTGCTGCCATCGGAACTCCATGGCCGGTCGTGGATGGATGCCGTCGGGGGAGAGCGATCGCCGGCGGCCGGCCTGGCACCGCGCCCGGCGCGCCGCGACCACGCCGCGCAGGGCGCTCCCGGGTGCCGGCGACGACGCTCAGGTTACCGGAGCCGCGCGCGCCAGGCAGCGCTGGTAGCGCCCGTCGACGCGCTGCGCGAACCACTCGGTGGTGAGGTTGCGCGTGATCTTCGGGCTCTGCAGCCGGATCCGCGGCATCACGGCGGCCGGCGGCGAGCGCCCGCGGCGCCGGGTCGCGATCTCGAACACGCCCCGGTAGAGCCGGGTGCGCGCGAAGTCGTCGTGCGTGCCGCGCTCGAGGTCGCGCCGGATCTCGCGCTCCGACAGGCCGAGCTGCCCGGCGAGGCTGCGCGCGGCCAGCTCGGTCTGGCTCGGGCGGTCGGCCCCATCGCCACGGATCAGTAGGTCGCCGTCCATCGCGACCTTGCGGCCCGCGGCCATCGCCAGCGCGTTCTGGAACGCGGCGTTGCGGCTCGCCCAGTGCCCGGCGTTGAAGTCCGCGAAGCGGTGCAGCATGTCTTCGTAGTCCGCCGGGTAGTCGAGCAGGTGCGCGGCACCGAAGTACAGCCCGCCGCGCCGCGTGAACAGCTCGTCGCGCAGGCTGCCCTGCATCGGGAACGGGTACCTGCGGCGCCGCGCGTGCTCCTCGGCGTAGGCGATGCTGACCTGCATCGGCCCGGCGGTGCGCACCGGGTTGTAGCCCGCGAACAGCCGCCGCCCGAGCGGCACCTGGTCGAGGAAGTCCTCGAAGATGTCGTTCAGCGCCTTCTCGGTCCGTGCAGCCTCGATCCGCTCGCGGTAGCTGCGACCGTCGGGCGAGCGGATCTCGAGCGCCGCGCCGACCGCGAAACGCGGGATCTTCAGCGCCGCGGCCTTCGCGTCGATCTCGCGCCGCGCGATCGCCGGCAGGTTGGGCACGGCCGGGTTCACCTGGTAGCCCGACTCCTGCTCGGTGACGGCGAGCACCGCGCATACGTTGCGGTCGGAAGCCTCCACGCCCAGTGCCTCGAGCGCGGCGAACAGGTCCGCCGCCCAGTCCCCGCGGTTCGCGAGCGTCCCCGGCAACAGCGTCGCGATCCGCGCCCGCACCCGGTCCGGGTCGACCGGTACCTCGGAAGGCCGCAGCAGGCTGCTGCCGCACCCGCAGAGGCCGAGCAGGACGGCGATCAAGACCGACGACGTGCCCGTGGTGCGCATTCGGCTGCGGCCTCGCTCGATGGACCCTCCCGGACGAGCCGCGTCCTGGATCCAGGGAGCATCGGCCGATCGGGCCGGACGGAGGGAGGCAGACGGTGACATGCGGGGATCGTTGCCGGGGCAGGGGTGGGCGGCCGTGACGATAGAAGAAGTGCGCGGCCGCCGTCAGCGGCGCACCCCGCGCGCAGCCGCGGGGCGCCAGGGCTCGGGGGGTACGGCCGGGTGACCCATGCGGCCCTCGTGGCCGGGGTCGTCACCCCGGGGGGGCTTCGGAAGGCGCCTGTGATTCAAGGACTTGCGCGACTTCTGCCGATCCGATCAAGGTTTGCGATGGCCAGCCCGGCTGGTTCCTGTGATAATGGGCGGCTCGACCCTGCCGGTTTCCGGTCCACATCCCGCTCCGCTGGACGGGTGATCGGTACGGCTGCGCCCGATCCGGTACGAATCCACCAGACGTCCCAACGCCACGGAAGCTGCCATGCCCCGCAAGACACCGCTCGCCGACATCCGCAACATCGGGATCATCGCCCACGTCGATGCCGGCAAGACGACGACGACCGAGCGCATCCTCTACTACACCGGCCGCAAGCACACGATCGTCGACGTGCACGACACCAAGGACCTCAAGTCGTCCACGACCACCGACTACCTCGAGCAGGAGCAGAAGCGCGGCATCACCATCCAGTCCGCCGCGGTCTCGGCGTTCTGGAAGGGCAAGAAGCTCAACATCATCGACACCCCCGGGCACGTCGACTTCACCATCGAGGTCAACCGTTCCCTGCGCGTCCTCGACGGCGCGGTCGTGGTGTTCGACGGCGTCGCCGGCGTCGAGCCGCAGTCGGAGACCAACTGGCGCCTCGCGGACAACTACCGCGTGCCGCGCATGTGCTACGTCAACAAGATGGACCGCAGCGGCGCGGGCTTCCTGCGCTGCGTCGACATGATCAAGAAGCGCCTCGGCGCGCGCCCGCTGGTCGCGCACCTGCCGATCGGCTCCGAGGACAACTTCAAGGGCATGGTCGACCTGGTCGAGAACAAGGCCTACACCTGGGACTCGGACGACCGCGACGCCAAGTGGGAGATCCACGAGCTCACCGGCAACCTCGCCGACAAGTTCGGCATCACGGTGCCGAGCGACCGCGCGATCCTCGACTCGGTGTCGAAGTACCGCACCGAGCTCGTCGACACCGCGCTCGAGCAGGATGACGCGGCCATGGAGGCCTACCTCGAGGGCAACGAGCCCTCGGTCGAGACGCTGAAGAAGTGCATCCGCAAGGGCACGATCAGCGGCGCGTTCACCGTGGTGCTGTGCGGCTCCTCGTACAAGAACAAGGGCGTGCAGCAGATGCTCGACGCCGTCGTCGACTACCTGCCGGCGCCGACCGACGTCGAGGCCATCGCCACCGTCGACCAGGACGGCAACCCGAACGGCCAGCGCGTCTGCTCCGACGACGAGCCGTTCGCGGCGCTCGCGTTCAAGGTCATCAACGACGCCTACGGCGCGCTGACCTTCGTCCGTGTCTACTCGGGCGTGCTGACCAAGGGCGCCTCGGTGCAGAACACCACCCGCGGCAAGCGCGAGAAGATCGGCCGCATGGTCGAGATGTTCGCCAAAGAGGCGAACCCGATCGAGGAAGCCCGCGCCGGCGACATCATCGCGCTGGTGTCCCTCGCCGAGACCGACACCGGCGACACGCTGTGCGACGCCGCGGCGCCGGTGATCCTCGAGCGCATGCGCTTCCCGGAGCCGGTCATCAGCGTCTCGGTGAAGCCGAAGAACAAGGCCGAGCTCGAGAAGTTCGGCGCCGCCCTCGGCAAGATGGTCCGCGCCGATCCCTCGCTGAAGCTCGAGACCGACCGCGAGACGGGGCAGACCATCCTGCGCGGCATGGGCGAGCTGCACCTCGACGTGACGCTCGATCGCATGCGCACCGAGTTCAACGTCGAGGGCGTGATGGGCGAGCCGCAGGTGGCGTACCGCGAAACCATCACCAAGCCCGTCCAGGAGAACTACATCCACAAGAAGCAGACCGGCGGTTCCGGCCAGTTCGCCGAGGTGTGGATCAAGTTCGAGCCGCTCGAGCGCGGCTCGGGCTTCGTGTTCGAGGACCAGACCGTCGGCGGCTCGGTGCCGAAGGAGTACATCCCCTCGGTCGAGAAGGGCCTGCGCATGCAAATGGAAGATGGCGTGCTCGCCCGCTTCCCCACCGTGGACTTCAAGGCCACGCTGGTCGACGGCAGCTATCACGACGTCGACTCGAACGCGCTGACCTTCGAGATCGCGGCCAAGGCGGCGTTCCGCGAGGCCATCAAGAAGGCCGGCCCGATCCTGCTCGAGCCCGTGATGAAGGTCGAGGTCGTGACCCCGGGCGACTACCTCGGCGACGTGATCGGCGACATCAACCGCCGTCGCGGCTCGATCCAGGACCAGCTGGAGCGCGGCGCCAACATCGCGGTCGTGGCCACCGTGCCGCTGTCGGAGATGTTCGGCTACATCGGCCAGCTGCGCGCGATGAGCTCGGGCCGTGCCTCCTACACGATGGAGTTCTCGCACTACGACCCCGTGCCGCGCAACGTCGCGGACGAGGTGATCGAGGCGTCGAAGAAGCCGACGGCGGCCTGACGACGCACTCCGGCCCGACGCGGGCCGGCGGCGGAGCCCGAGTGAGGGGCGCGGACGCAGGTCCGCGCCCCTTCTTCATTCCCGGCGCGCCCCTCGGCCTGCCCCGACCCTGCCGGCCACGTGCCAGGCCCCGACCAGCCAGGCCGCGACCAGCCAGGCGCTGGCCGCGAGGTCGGCGACGTAAACCCGTGCCAGGGCCGGCGAGAGTAGCCGTGGATCCCCGGCCAACCACACGAACGCCAGCATGCTGGCGAGGCCCGCGAAGGTTGCCGGGCCCCTCCACGACGCACGCCAGGCCGCGGCCACCAGCAGCATCCCGAGCAGCCCGAACAGCACGGCACGATGGCGCATCAGCAGCAGCAGCTCGGCGTCGTCGAGGCCGCGGCCGTACAGTGCCTGCAGGGCGTCGGCGCCGAGCACGCCGGCGAGCGGATAGAGGTTGACGAGACCGACGATCACGAACGATCCGCGGACGAACAGGGACATCGAGCCTCCGGCCGGGGCGCGGCAGCGCGGCCGGGAGATCTTCCTGCCCGGCGCGCCGCGCGTCGATGACCGCGGAGGTCATCGCCCCGTCAGGGCGGCGCGAACTTCGCGAACACCTCGGCCTCGGTCATGCATGGCGTCTCGTCCGCGAAGCGATAGGCCGCGGGCTTGCGGTCGATGAAGATCTGCTCGGCCATCCTGAACGGCACCTCGTCGCCGAACAGCCCGACCGAGACCATGTACTCGTCGCTCGGCAGCAGGCGGTACCAGAGGTGCGTCCCGCAGCGGTCGCAGAACGCGCGCTCCGCCCACTCGGACGAGCCGAAGGCACGCACGTGCGCGCCACCCTCGACGCCGAGCTCGTCGCGCGTGCAGGGGACGCAGAACGCGGGCCCGCCGCCCCAGCGTCGGCACATGCCGCAGTGGCAGGCGTGGAACTCGGGTCGCTGCGGCATCGTGACGGCGACGGCGCCGCACAGGCAGTGTCCCTTCATCGTGGCATCCTCCTCAGCGGTCGGGTGGAGCGTCGAAGGTGCGGCTCGCGGCGAGCATCGCCGCGGCGCGCCCGAGGTCGTCTCGGGGCGACTCCGGGTCGAGCAGGGCAGTGTGCGCCTTGAACGCGAACACCGCGATGCCCATCGGGCCGGTGGGTACGCGCACGCCATGCGCCGAGAAGGCCTCGGGCCGCTCGCGCACGAAGCGCGCCGCGTCGCGGATCGCCTGGTGCGCGCGTCGCGCCGCGGCGTCCTCGTAATCGAAGCGCCAGGCGCGCACGCGGCGGTTGATCGCCGCCTTGTCGGCGCCGCCCGCGTCGATGCCCGCGGCCGCGAAGATCCGGCAGTCGTAGTCGAGGCAGGTCTGCGGGCGCTGGGCGTAGATCGTGCAGCGCCGGGCCTCGAGCATCGGGCAGTGCCCGTCCGCGCGCGCGGGCAGGGTCAGCTCGCTCGGCGCGAACCCCGGCGCCTCGACGGTCCACTCCACAGGCACCCGCGCGCGCGCCGCGACGTCGCTGCGCCGCAGCTGGATCGAATACCCGGAGGTGCAGCACCCGGTGCAGTCGCCGCAGGGCACGTCCATGCCCGCATCGCCGAGCAGGGATTCGCGCATGCGGCGCAGCCAGCGCCCGAACGGGCCCGCGCCGACCGGTGCGGATTGCGGATCCTCCATGTCACTATCGTACAAGGTCCGCGACCGGGGCCGCGCTCCGCCACGCTGGGCTCACGAGACGAGGTGTTGATGGACACTGCACATCCCCGGGTGCTGCGCGAAGCCACGGCCGGCGTCTGCACCCTGACGCTGAACAACCCGGCGGCGCGCAACGCGCTCTCGGTCGCGATGATGGAGGCGCTGCGCGAGGCGGTGGAGTCCGCGGGCGCCGATCGCGAGGTAAAGGTGATCGTGCTCGCGGGCGCGGGGCCGGCGTTCTGCGCGGGTCACGACCTCAAGGAGCTGCGCGCCAACCCCGATCCGGCGTTCCAGGCGGACCTGCTGGAGCGCTGCGTGCGGCTGATGCTCGCGATCGTGCGCTGCCCGAAGCCCGTGATCGCGCGCGTCCACGGCATCGCGACCGCGGCGGGCTGCCAGCTGGTCGCGACCTGCGATCTCGCGGTGGCCGCCGAGGAGGCGCGCTTCGCGACGCCGGGCGTCAACATCGGATTGTTCTGCTCGACGCCGATGGTGGCGCTGTCGCGCAACCTCGGCAGCAAGCACGCGCTGGAGATGCTGCTCACGGGCGAGCTGCTGCCGGCCGCCGAGGCGCATCGCATCGGCCTGGTCAACCGCGTCGTCCCGGCCGCCCAGCTCGACGCCGCCGTGCTGGAGCTGGCCGGGCGGATCGCGGCGAAGTCCGCGAGCGCGATCGCGATCGGCAAGCGCGCCTACTACGAGCAGGCGGAGATGCCGCTCGCGGAGGCGTATCGGCACGCGGCACGCGTGATGCAGCGCAACTTGCAGACCGCCGACGCGGCCGAGGGCATCGACGCCTTCATCCAGAAGCGCCCCGCCTGCTGGGTCGACTGACGCCGCAGCGGCTAGCCCGGCGGCAGCGCGTCCGCCGGCACGCCCGCCGCGCGCAGCGCCGCGAGGAAGCCTGCGCGGTCGGCAGGCGACACCAGGCAGGAACGTCCCGCACCGTGCTCGATGCGCAGCCGGTCGAGCGACAGCGCCGGCGCGGACCACGCCGCGCGCGTCGGCCGCACGGCGTGGATCTCTGCGAACGGGATCGACCAGCGCAGCGGCCCGCTCAGCACCAGCAGCCGGCCCTGGCCGATCGCATAGCGGGTGGTCGCCAGGATCCAAAGCGGTAACCCGCCGCCGCCGAGGAACAGCAGCGGCGCGAGCCAGCGCAGGCCGCCGGCCGGCGCGAGCATCAGCCGCACGCTGGCGCCGGCGATCACTGCGCCCGCCGCGAGCAGCACGAGCCCGATCCAGCCGTCGATGCGCGACCGGAACACACGGCCGCTCATCGCACGGCCTCGCCGCCGACCTCGATCACCGCCCGGCCGCGCAGCGCTCGCGCCTCGAGCCGCCGATGCAGGGCCGCGACCTCGGCGAGCGGTACCACGTCGCCGACCGGCAGCCGCCAGCGGCCCTCGCGGATCGCCGCGATCATCGCGAGGTCCGCCTCGCTGCCCGGCGCGACCTCGACCTGGCGCAGCGTCATGCCGCCCACCGAGAAGCTCTTGTCGATCAGCATCCCGACCGGCACCGGCGGCGGGCTCGCACCGGCCATCGCGCCGAGGTAGAGCACGCGGCCGAGCGGCGCCACCAGCGCATGGTTGTGCGCGGCCTGCGGACCACCGTTGCCGTCGAGGATCACGTCGAACGCGCCACCGGGCACGGCCGCCTGCGCGAGCGCCGGCCAGCCCGCGTCGAGGTAATCGACCACCGCGTCGAAGCCGAAGCTGCGCACCCATTCCACCTTGGCCGGCCCGCCGCAGAGCCCGACGACGCTCGCGCTCGCCTCGCGCGCGACCTGCAGCGCCATCAGGCCGACGGCGCCCGCGGCCGAGTGCACCAGCAGCCGCTCGCCGCGCTGCAACCGCGCGCAGCGATGCAGCGCATGCCACGCCGTGTAGGTACAGCCGCGCCAGATGCAGCCGTCGCGCAGCGAGATCCCTTCCGGCACCTGCAGCAGCCCGCGCACCGGCGCCAGCGACCAGTCGGCATAGCCGCCGAAGCTGGTCCGCGACAACACGCGCCGGCCGAGCCAGGCCCCGTCCACGTCGGGGCCGACCGCGTCGACGACCCCGGTGTGCTCGAGTCCGGGCGTGAACGGATAGCGCACCGGCATCCAGTCGAGCCGCTCGCGCCGCACCAGCGCATCGACCGGGTTCATGCCGACGAAGGCGACGCGCAGGCGCACCTGCCCGGGCCCCGGCTCGGGCCGCGGCAGCTCGCGCGACTGCAGCACTTCCGGCGGGCCTGGCTCATCCACCACGATCGCGCGCATCGTCGCTCCGCCCATCCCGACCTCCTGCAGAGCGCAGGAGTATGGACGGTCGTCGCGCGCGGCGAGTGCCGGATCCTGCGCTCGACGCCCTCAGGCTGCCGACGCGTCCGCCTCGGAGTCGGCCCGCGCGCAGGTGACGACCACGCGCACCCCGCCGCGCCTGCCGGCCCCGATCAGGACGATGCCGCCGATGCGGGCGGCGCGGCTGCGCATGCTGGTCAGCCCGACACCGCAGGCGAGCTCGCCCGGCGGCAAGCCGACGCCATCGTCCTCGATCGCCAGGGTCAGGCGCTCCGCATCCACCTGCAGGTCCATCTCGATGCGGCGTGCGTGGCTGTGCTTCAACGCATTGTTCAGCGCCTCCTGGGCGATGCGGAACAGCTCCCGCGCCGTCGCCGTCGGCGTCGCGGCCGGCAGCTCGGTGCCGTGCACCAGGCACTCGCAGGCGCCGGAAGCATCGCGTGCCATCTGGCGCAGCATCGCGAGGAAGGAGGTCGCGGACACCGGCGCGACATAGGCCCGCGCCAGACGCCGGCAGGCCGTGCGGGCATGCTCGAGGTTGCGCTCGATCGCCTCGAGCTCCTGGCGCCGTGCCTCCAGCGGGGCGTCCTGCCCGAGCGTGCGGCGGAACGCGCCGACCTGCAGCGTCACGGCCGTCAGCACCTGGCCCAGGTCGTCGTGCAGGTCGGCACCGATCCGCTCGCGCTCCTGGTTGGTGGCCGCGACCACCTCGAGCTCGAGTTGCTTGCGGTCCGAGATGTCCTGGACCGCGCCGCTGATCTCGACGCATCGCCCGTCGCGCATCGTCGGTACGGCGTAGATCCGCACCCAGCTCGCCGACCCTGCCTGCGGGAGCAGCGGCAGCTCGATCTCGAGCGGCTCGCCGACCTGCTCCATCCGCACGATCGCCTCGCGCAGCACGGAGCGCACCGCCGGTGGGTGGCGCGAGACCGCGAGCTCGGTGCTCGGCGGCGTGCCGCGCGGCACGCCCAGGATGTCGAACAGCCGGTCCGACCAGCGCGGCCCGCCAGGCTGCTCGAGGTGGTGGATGAACGCACCGACCCGCGCCGCCTCGCCGGCACGGTCCAGCAGCTCGAGCGAGATGCGGGCGGCCCGCTCGGCGCGCACCCGCTCGACCGCGGTCCAGATGCGCGCGCAGGTCTCCTCCGCGAGCACGACCTCGTCGGGCGACCAGGCGCGTGGTTCCGGATGATGCGTGAAGATCATCGCCACCATCCGGCCATCGCGGATCAGGGGCGTGTCGAGGATCACCCGCGTCTGGATGCCGGCGTAGGCCCTCAGCACCTCCGGGGCGTTGGTCCGCGGATCGTCGGCGACGTCGGCGATCGCGACGCTGCGGCCGGCCTTCATGTCGCGGATGAACGCCGGTCCGAAGTCGTCCATGCGCCACGTGCCGACGACCGACCGGATGCGCCCGTCGTTCCAGTCGCGCGCGACGATCACGTGCTCCTGCGCGGCGTCGATCTCGCCGTAGCCGAGCTGCGCCACGCCGAGGAACTCGCCGAGCGCGCGCGTCGCCGCATCCATCATCTCGCCGGCGTGCTGCAGGGACTGCAGCCGCTCGGTGAGCTGCAGCAAGAAGCGCTGCCGCCGCTCGCTGTCGACCAGCTTCGTGGCCGCGCGCTGACGCTCGGACACGTCGACCACGGCGGCCAGCACCAGGGGTGCGCCCTCGGTCGGCACCGGGCTCAGGCCGATCTCGACCGGGAACTCGCTGCCGTCCTTGTGCCGTGCCCGCAGTTCCCGACCGAGGCCCATCGCGCGCGGTGTCGGCAGGCGCAGGAAGGCCGCGCGGTCCTGCCGGTGGGAGTCGCGCAGGTCGGGCGGGACCAGGTCCTCGATCGAGAGCTGGCGGAACTCGTCCGGCGTGTACCCGAAGCCCCGGCATGCCGAGGCATTGGCGAACGCCACCCGGCCGTCGCCGTCGGCGAGGATCATGCCCGAGGGCGCTGCCTCGATCGCCTCGCGGAAGCGCCGTTCGCGGCCGCGGGCCTCGAGCGTCGCCCGTCGCCGCTCCTCGAACAGCCAGCTGAACAGCGCGCCCTCGAGCACGAAGAACGACATCCGGAACCACTCGGGCGCGGCCGACGGGTGCAGCGGGTCGAAGGGCTCGAGGAACAGCCAGGCCCCCGCGAGGAGGCAGATGACGGTGGCGAGCAGGCCCGGTCCGAACCCGGCCCAGGCCGCCGCGACGGCCGGCGCGATCAGCAGGATCAGGAACGGCGCCTGGTCGCCGAGCAGCGGCGCCAGGCCGGCACGCAGCAGGACGATCGCAGTCGCGATCAGCGCGGCGCCCGCATAGGCGGCGAGCAGCGAGGGCGTACCTCGACGGTCGGCTCGGTCCGCCGCTGGCGCATCGAACATTCCTGCAGCTCGTCCCCTGGGATCTGCAGGACGAAATCTACACCCAGATCGGGTAATCGAGAAGTGACCCGGCGGCCTTCGCCGATCCCCGGCGCCCCGCCGGAGACTTCGCCCGGCCGGCCGGGCCGGCGATCAGCCCGGCTGCTTCGCCGCCGCCGCGCGCTCCGCGTCGGCGACGCGCTGCAGCAGCCGCGGCACCGCATCCGTCATCTCGGCGTCCTTGGCCCGCAGCATCTCCGGATAGCGGCTGCAGAGCTGGCGCAGTGCCGCCGCATCCAGCGACTCGTAGCGGCGCTGCAGGATGCGCGTCATCGCATCCGCGACCGAGCTCGCACCCGCGGCCGGGTTGTCGCGCCTCAGGCGCGCGTCGGCGCGCGCCAGCTGCGCGTCGACCTGCGTGAGCAGCGTGGCATGACGCGCGCGCCAGGCCTCGTATGCCGCCTGGTAATCGCCGCGCCGCCCCGCCTTGCGCGCGACACAGGCCTCCAGCACCACGCGCGGGCTCTCGACGGCACCCGCGAGTTCGCCGGCCAGCGTCATGTACGGCACGTCCTCGGCGCGCCCCGGCGGCACCGACACCATCGCGATCGCACCGGCGAGCAGCAGGCAGGACAGCGAAATACGCATCGTGGAACTCCTCGGGTGCGGGTGCGGGTGCGGGTGCAGGTGCAGGCTCGCGCGCGGGCATGCGGCGACGCCGGCATCGACGTGGCGCGCAAGGGTACCGGAGCGCCGCCACGAAGACATCGACCTGCGCGTAGCGTGGGGAAATTGCGTCGGGGACCGAGCCTCGGCTGTCGCCAGCGACAGACAGGAATCTCAGCAGAGCGCTGACAAAACACGCGGAAGTGCATGACTTCCAAATGATCCCGCGACGCGCGAGCGTGATCCTGCGGAACCGTGCGCCGGAGCCTAGGCCTGCAGGAAGCGCTTGCAGCAGCACGCGCAATTTTGCAGTGTACGCCTCGTCGTTTCGCGACAGGGGACAGCGCGGCGTGCCTCGACCACACGCTGCGGATCTCGCGATCGACGGGGACCGACGATCAACAAGAGGAAGGGCAGATGGAACTCACCAGTGACATCCAGTACCTGCGCCGTCGCCGGGACGAGCTCGAGCGCCGCATGCGGCAGCCGGGCGGCATCCGCATCATCGAGGAACGCGAACTGCTGCAGATCCGCCTGCGCCTGCAGGACCTGCCGCGCCAGCCCGAGCGCAGCCCGGAGATGGCGAGCGCCCGCTGAAGGTCTGCCTCTCCCGCCGCCGAGGCTTCGGCGTTGCCGCGAAGCGCCGACATGACCACGCACCCGAAGCTCCACGACCCGCTCTTGCCGGTGCAGGCCTGTGGCCACGGCCGCTTGCTGACGCGCCGTGCCTACGCGCAGGGCCCCTACGGCCAGGTGCACTTCCACGAGGCCGGGTCCGCGGACGGCGTGCCGCTGGTGCTCCTGCACCAGGCGCCGGTCTCCGCGCGCCAGTTCGAGCCGGTGTACCCACGGCTCGCCGCGCGCGGCATCCGCGCGATCGGTATCGACATGCCGGGCTTCGGGTTCTCCGATCCGACGCCTTTCGTGCCCGGCGTCGAGGACTACGCGAAGGCGATCCCCGCGGTGCTCGACGCGCTCGGCATCGAGCGGGCGCACATCCTCGGCCACCACACCGGCGCGCTGGTCGCGACCGAGGTCGCGCTGCAGTTCCCGGGGCGCATCGAGCGCCTGGTGCTGAACGGCCCGCTGCCGCTGCAGGATGCCGAGCGCGCGCAGTGGCTCGAGTTCTGCCGCAACGAGGAGATCCCGTTCCGCGAGCAGCCCGACGCTTCGCACCTCGTGAAGCTGTTCGGCGTGCGCTACGCCTTCGCGAAGGACAGCGTGCCGGTCGGCACCGTGACGCGCTACCTCGTCGAGACGCTGTCGGGCCTCGGTCCCTACTGGTACGGCCACCATGCCGCGTTCGTCTACGACCACGCCGCGACGCTGCCGCGCATCCGCCACCGCACGCTGATCCTCACCAACACCGGCGACCAGATCTTCGAGCACGCGCAGCGCGCGCGGGCGCTGCGCCCGGACTTCGAGTTCGTCGCGCTCGAGGGCGGCGGCATCGACGTCGTCGACCAGCTGCCCGACGCCTGGACCGAGGCCGTCGCGAACTACGTGCTCGCGGGGCGCTTCGGCACCGCGTAGCGCAGCTCGGCGAACCCGGTCCCGACCTGGCGCACGCCTAGCAGCTGCAGCGGCGGGCTCGTCAGTCGCCTCGGGAACAGCGGCTTGCCGCGACCCAGCGTCACGGAGCCGACCTGCACCAGGATCTCGTCGAGCAGGCCGGCATCGTGGAACTGGCCGGCGAGGTCGCCGCCGCCGACGACCCACACGTTCCTGCCCGCGGCGGCCGCCCTCATCGCTGCATGCACCGGCCGCACGTCGCCGCGCACGAACTCGATCCGCGCGCCGGGCACCGTCGGCAGGTTGCGGGTCGTGAACACCCAGGCCGGCTGGGCATAGGGCCAGCGCGACCCGGTCGACTGCGCCACCTGCTCGCCATGACGCACGATCCACTCGTAGGTCGACGACCCCATCGCGAGTGCGCCGACCTGCGCGATGAACGAGCCGTAGCTCGTGTCGCCGACCTCGCCCAGCGGGAACAGCCAGTCGAGTGAATCGTCCTCGGTCGCGATGAAGCCGTCGAGGCTGCTCGCGGTGAAATACTGCGTCGTCATGGGCCCTCGCATCGCCTCGCGGGAAAGGCCCGCGCGCGCCGGTGTCACGAGATCTCAATGATCCGCCAATACCGTGCCGGGTGCGCGTCGTTCCGGCGCGTCACTCCAGCGCGCCAGGAAAACAGGGGACCCCTCATGCCTTCGCGAAACGTACGCGCCACGGTGGCGCTCCTTCTCGGCTGCTCGATCGGCCTCGCGGTCGCCGCAGACGACGGCCCGCGGCCTGCCCGCGGTGCGGCGAGCCCGAGCTTCCAGCGTGTCTCGACGCTGGCGAACTTCAACAACAACTCGCCAGAGCAGTTCCGCGAGACCACGGTGTCGGAGATCGTCGCGGCGACGCAGGACGGCATGACGCTGGTCTATACCGACAGCGAGCTCGGCCAGGTCGGGTTCGTCGACATCCGCGATCCGGCCAGCCCCGTGCCGACCGGCACGCTCGACGTCGGCGGCGAGCCCACCTCGGTGGACGTCTACGGCAACCGGTACGCGCTGGTCGCCGTGAACACCAGCGAGTCCTTCGTGAAGCCAGGCGGCAAGCTCGTCGTGATCGACGTCGCGACCCGCGGCGTCGTGCGGCAGATCGACCTCGGCGGCCAGCCGGACTCGCTGAAGATCAGCCCGGACCGCCGCTATGCCGCGATCGCGATCGAGAACGAGCGCGACGAGGACGTGGGCGAGGGCGAGCTGCCGCAGCTGCCGGCCGGCTACCTCGCGATCATCGACCTGCCGGGCAGCGATCCTGCCGCCTGGTCGCGCCGCGACGTCGCGCTGACGGGACTCGCGGCCTATGCGCCGCAGGATCCGGAGCCGGAGTTCGTCGACATCAATCCCCGCAACCAGGCGGTGGTCACGCTGCAGGAGAACAACCACATCGTGATCGTCGACCTGCGCACGGGCAGCGTGCTGCGGCACTTCCCGGCAGGCACCGTCTCGCTGTCGGACGTCGACGCGACCGAGGACGATCGCATCTCGCTGAGCGAGTCGCTCGCCGACGTCCCGCGCGAGCCGGACGCGGTCGCATGGTTGCCGGGCCCCCTCGGTGACTTCGGGGTGCTGGCCACCGCCAACGAAGGCGACCTGTTCGGCGGCAGTCGCGGCTTCACAGTGTTCTCGCGGTTCGGGCCGCGGCTGTTCGACAGCGGCAACGGCCTCGAGCGCCTGGCCGTGCGGCACGGCCACTATCCCGAGAGTCGTTCCGAGAACAAGGGCACCGAGCCGGAGGCCGTCGAGTACGGTCGCTTCGGCCGCGACGACTACCTGTTCGTCAACAGCGAGCGCGGCAGCTTCGTCGCGGTGTACGAGCTGAAGTTCGGCTTCTACCCGGTCTTCAGGCAGTTGCTGCCCGCGCCTTTCGGCCCGGAAGGGCTGCTGGCGATCCCGTCGCGCAACCTGCTGGTCGTCTCGGGCGAGGAGGACGACCCGCCGCTCGGCGTGCGCTCCACGCTGTCGATCTACCAGCTGAAGCGCGGCGAGCCTGCCTATCCGCAGATCCTGTCGGCGAACGATGCGGGCGGCAAGCCGATCGCGTGGTCGGCTCTCTCCGGGATGGTCGCCCTGCCGGGCAGCCGCTCGCGGATGCTCGCGGTCTGGGACTCCTACTACAGCGAGAGCCGCATCTTCACCATCGACGCCGCGGACAGCCCGGCACGCATCGTGGACTTCGCGACCCTGCGCGGCGGCCGCGGCAACTACGATCCCGAGGGCATCGCGATCGCGCCCGACGGTACCTACTGGATCGCGAGCGAGGGCAACGCCACCGACACCCGTCCGAACCTGCTGGTGCAGTCGGATGCGCGGGGCAACGTGCTGCAGGAAGTCGGCCTGCCGGCCGCGATCCTGGCGTGCCGCAAGGCCAGCACGCGCCGCGGCACGCTCGGGTCGGGGTTCGAGGGGCTCGCCGTGCTGCCGGGTGCCCGGGGCTCCGGCGGGTATCGGCTGCTGGTCGCGCAGCAGCGCGGCTGGGACTACACGACGCCCGAGTGCGAGGCGCTCGACGACGACGCCGGCGGGTTCAATGCCGTGAACGAGCCGAACCGCTCGCGCCTCTGGATCTACGACACGGCGACCCAGGCCTGGGATCACGTCGCCTGGGAGCTCGCGCCGAAGCCCGCCGACGCCGCCTGGGTCGGCCTGTCGGAGATCACGGCCGCCCCGGATGGTTCCTACGTCGTGCTCGAGCGCGACAACCGCACCGGCACGATCGCCGAGCTGAAGACGCTGGTGCGCATCGAGCCGCGGGCCTGGCAGGACGGGCTGGTCACGTCCGCGGAGAAGTCCGTCCACGACTTCAAGCCACGGCTCGAGGCCACGAACGGCTGGATCACCGACAAGCCCGAGGGAGTCGCGATCCTCGACGATGGTCGCGCCTTCGTCGTCACCGACAACGACGGCGTCGAGGACTGGAGCGGCGAGACCTGGTTCCTCGAGCTCGGCCCGTTCCGTCGGCTGTTCCGCTGACGCGAGCCCGGGATGCAAATGCCCCGGCGGCCTCCGTGCCGCCGGGGCGTCCGCCGCGCACCGCTAGCGCGAGCCCGCCCAGACGTCCCGGTTCAGGTGGACGAGGTGGGCGAGCAAGGCCGCCGGCAAGGCGAGCAGCAGGATCCCTGCGCGTCTGGACGAAGGCCCGCCTGTGACGACGTACGCGACGCCCAGCGCGACGGCGAAAGCCAGCAGCATCGCCGCCAGCGCGCCGGGTCCGATGCCGACCGGCCGACCCGTCAGCACCCGTCGTGCGAGGTGGAACACGGCCCTCAGGCCGGTGAAGCCCCCCGCCAAGCCGACCAGCAATTGCACGACGAGCAGCAACGGCTCGCGCGGCCGCGGGCTGTCGGCCATGTCGCTCGGCAGGGCGATCGCCAGGATCGGCAGCATGATCGTGCCCGCGAGCAGCAGCACGACCGGCAAGGCCAGGCACGCCACCAGCTCGACCACGAACCCCAGCCGCAGCAGACCCTTCGGCATGGCCGACTCCTCGCGAGCGATGCGGCAAGGAGTACCACGGGCGGCGCCCCGGGTGCACGCCGCTGGCGGTCGGGGCATGCCGCGAGAAGCCTTCGGCTATGATCCGCGACGCGTTCCGGGCAGCCGCCAGACCCGCCGGGGCGCCCGTCCCCTGCGGGAGGCCTGGCCGGACCGTCGATGCAAGACCGACAACGCCTGCGCAACATCATCGGTGGCTCCGCGGGCAACTTCGTCGAGTGGTTCGACTGGTTCGTCTACTCGTCATTCGCGCTGTATTTCTCGCGGGCGTTCTTCCCGAGCGACGACCAGACCGTCCAGCTGCTGAACTCCGCCCTGGTGTTCGCGGTCGGCTTCCTGGCGCGGCCGCTCGGCGCCTGGCTGATGGGCCGGTATGCCGACCGCGCCGGACGGCGCGCCGCTCTCGCGCTGTCGGTCGGCATGATGTGCGGCGGCTCGCTGCTGATCGCGGTGATCCCGACCGGGCTCGGGCTCGCCTCGACCCTGCTGCTGGCGCTGGCGCGGGTGGTGCAGGGCCTCTCGATGGGGGGCGAGTACGGCGCCTCGGCCACCTACCTCAGCGAGATGGCGCAACCGCGGACGCGCGGCTTCTGGTCCGGGGTCTATTTCTCGACGCTGATCGCCGGCCAGCTCACCGCGCTGCTGCTGCTGATCGCGCTGCAGTCGATGCTCGGCGATGCGGCGCTCTACGACTGGGGCTGGCGCATCCCGTTCGCGGTCGGCGCGGCGCTGGCGCTGGTGGTCTCCTGGATCCGGCGCGGCATCGACGAGACCCGCTCGCACCAGGCCGAATCGCAGGGTGCGGCGCAGGAGAGCACGGGCTGGGGCCTGCTGACCAAGTACCCGCGCGAGACCGGCATCGTGATCGTGCTGAGCGCCGGCGGCGGCATGGGCTTCTACACCTACACGGTCTACATGCAGAAGTTCCTGGTGAACACCGCGGGCTTCGCCAAGGACGTCGCCTCGCAGGTGGTCACCGGCGTGCTGCTGGCGATGATGGTGCTGATGCCGCTGATGGGGGCGCTCTCCGACCGCGTCGGCCGCAAGCCCGTGATGATGTTCTCCTACGGCGCCGGCGCGCTGCTCGCCGTGCCGGCGCTGTCGGCCATCGCCACCGCGAGCGGGCCGCTGCAGGCCTTCCTGCTGTGCCTGGTGCCGGTGGTCCCGCTCGCCGGCTACAACGCCCTCAGCGGCATCCTCAAGGCCGAGCTCTTCCCGACCCGCGTGCGCGCCCTCGGCGTCGCACTCCCGTACGCGATCTCCCAGGCCCTGTTCGGCGGCAACGCCGAGACCGCCGCCCTGGCCTTCAAGAAGGCCGGCAACGAAGCCGGCTACTTCTGGCTGATCGCCACCGTGATGGCCGCCGGCTTCGTCGTCGCCGCCCTGATGCGCGACACCCAACGCCACACCCTGATCACTCAATAAAAGGGGACGGATCTATTTTCAAAAAGGGGACGGATCTATTTTTCTCGAACGGCTAGTCTGCGCCGTCCGGAAAACAAATCCGGAAAATAAATCTGTCCCCTTTTTCATCCTTATGCGCTGTCTGCTCGTCACGCCACCGATGATCCAGCTCAATACGCCGTATCCCGCGACGGCGTACCTGATGGGCTTCCTGCGCCGGCACGCGCCGGCGCTCGGGCTCGAGCTCGCGCAGGCGGACGCCTCCATCGAGCTGTTCCTGCGCCTGTACTCGGCCCCGCTCGTCGGGCGGATGGGCGAGGTGCTGCGCGAGCGGGCGGGCGCCGCGCCGCGCCGCGCCGCGCCGCCCGCCCCGGTGGCGCATTTCCTCGGCAACGTCGAGCGCTACGCCGCCACCGTCGAGCCCGCGATCCGCTTCCTGCAGCGGCGCGACCCCAGCCTCGCGTTCCGCATCGTCGGGCGCGGCTTCCTGCCGGAAGGCCCGCGCTTCGCGCACCTCGGCCCACCGCCCGGAGAGGGCGAGGAGGGCGGCGACGAGTCGCTGGCCGCGGCCTTCGGCGCGCTCGGCACGACCGAGCAGGCGCGCTACCTCGCCAGCCTCTACGTCGACGACCTCGCCGACGCCTGGCGCGAAGGCATCGACCCGCGCTTCGAGCTCGCCCGCTACGGCGAGCGGCTCGCCGCCAGCGCCCCGACTTTCGAGCCCCTGCACGAAGCGCTGCACGACGAGCCGACGCTGGTGGACGAGGCGCTCGACGCAATCACCCGCGAGCTGGTCGCGGCGCACCGCCCCGACTTCGTCGCGCTGACCGCGCCCTTCCCCGGCAACGTCTATGGCGCGTTCCGCATGGCACGCACGATCCGCAGCCTCGTGCCGGGCGTCACGCTGGTGCTCGGCGGCGGCTGGGTCAACACCGAGCTGCGCTCCCTGCGCGAGCCGCGGGTGTTCGACTACTTCGACCACGTCACCCTCGACGACGGCGAGCGCCCGCTGCTGAACCTGCTCACCCGCCGCACGGGCGGCGTCGCCCCGCTGGTGCGCACCTATTCGCGCCGCGACGGAGTGGTGGTCTTCGAGAACGACCGCACCCAGCACGACATCCCGCAGCGCGACACCGGCATCCCCACCTACGCCGGCCTGCCGCTCGATCGCTACGTCTCGCTGCTCGAGATGCTGAACCCCATGCACCGCTTCTGGTCCGACGGCCGCTGGAACAAGGTCACCCTGGCGCACGGCTGCTACTGGAAGAAGTGCTCCTTCTGCGACGTCTCGCTCGACTACATCGCCCGCTACGACCGCCCCGCCACCGACATCGTGATGCAGCGCATCCGCGCGCTGGTCGAGGAGACCGGCGAGACCGGCTTCCACCTGGTCGACGAGGCCGCCCCGCCCGAGGCGATGGACGCCCTCGCCAGGCGCCTGCTCGCCGAGAAGCTCAGCATCACCTGGTGGGGCAACATCCGCTTCGAGAAGACCTTCACGCCCGCGCTCTGCCGCCGGCTCGCCGACGCTGGCCTGGTCGCCGTCAGCGGCGGCCTCGAGGTCGCCTCCGACCGGCTGCTGAAGCTGATGCAGAAGGGCGTCACCGTCGAGCAGGTGGCGCGCGTCACCCGCGCCTTCACCGACGCCGGCGTGATGGTGCACGCCTACCTGATGTACGGCTTCCCGACCGAGACCGTGCAGGACACCGTCGACGCGCTGGAGCGCGTGCGCCAGCTGTTCGCCGCCGGCTGCATCCAGTCGGCCTACTGGCACCGCTTCGCGGCGACCGCGCATTCCCCGGTCGGCCTGCACCCCGCGCAGTACGGCATCACCCTGCACCCGCCACCGTCGATCACCTTCGCGCACAACGACGTCGCGTTCGAGGACCCGACCGGCACCGACCACGACTTCCTCGGCGCAGGCCTGCGCAAGGCCCTCTACAACTACATGCACGGCGTCGGCCTCGACCTCGACGTGCGCGAGTGGTTCGGCCCCGCGCCTGCCGCCGGGCGCGATGCAGCGCCGCGGGCGAGGGCAGGCCGCAGCCGCGCCGCAGCGCGCTTCGCCGTCCCGGCCACCACCGTGCCGCCGGACCTGGTCGAGCGCTTCCTCGGCTGAGCGCCGCGCCGCCCGCGTGCTGATTGCCCTCAACAAGCCCTACGGCGTGGTCTGCAAGTTCTCCCCCGAGCCCGGCAGGCCGACGCTCGCGGACCATGTCGACGTACCGCGCGTCTACCCCGCCGGCCGCCTCGACACCGACAGCGAGGGCCTGCTGCTGCTCACCGACGATGGCGCGCTGCAGGCGCGCATCGCGAGCCCGCGCCACGAGCTCTCGAAAGTGTACTGGGCCCAGGTCGAAGGAGTGCCGACCGCGGCGGCCCTCGAGTCACTGCGCCGCGGCGTCGACCTCGGCGACTTCACGACCCGGCCCGCCGAAGTGCGTCCGATCGACGAGCCCACGACCCTCTGGCCGCGCGACCCCCCGATCCGCTACCGGGCAAAGATCCCCACGAGCTGGATCGAGCTCACGCTGCGCGAAGGCAAGAACCGCCAGGTGCGCCGGATGACGGCGCGGGTCGGATTCCCGACCTTGCGACTGATTCGTGTAGGGATCGGCCGGGTGAGTCTCCCCTCGCTTCGGCTCGAGCCCGGCAGGTGGATCGAACTGCACCCTCGCGCACCCTGGAACTGACCCTGCCGTCCTCGATCCCGTGCCAGGTACGCGTCCGGTGCCGATCATCGCCGGAGTTCTGGATCATCTCGAACATCCGCCCCTAGCCGCACGGGCACTGCAGCCACGGTTCGGGCTTCTTCAAGGTCGCCTTGCCGAGACCGGTCGGGTCACCCGATCGGTGCGACTCGCCGTGCATCGAGTCTGCCGGGACGAGGCCATTCAGGGCGCGCGCGGACTCTGCGCCTCCCGCCGCGCGATCTCGTTCTCGACCCCCCGCAGGTTGCGGATCACGCGCATCCGCATGTCCGGGTCGTTGGTGTCCGTCAGCACGCGTTCCAGCGACCGGCGCGCGCCGGGCAGGTCGCCGTTGGCCGCCTGCAGCTGCGCGTAGTGCATCCGCAGGATCGCCGAGCGCGGATGGCGCTCGACGGCGCCGCGCATCTGCGCCTCGATCTCGGCGCCGTGCTCGCGATGCACCGTGTGCGCGAGCATCATCGAGTTCACCGCCTCGAAATTGTCGGGATTCGCGCGCCACGCCCGGGCGTAGAGCTCCGCCGCCTGCTTCGCGGCGTCGCGCGTGCGGTCGTCGGCGCCGGTGGCGTCGGCCCGGCCGCGGAAGTAGGGCGCGAGCCAGGCGTCGCCGCAGAGCACCAGCGTCTCGTCGTCCGCCGCGCCGCCCGCACAGCGCGCCAGGGCGTCGGTGGCCGCGGTCCAGTCGCCCGCGGCGCGTGCGATGAAAGCCTGCGCGGCGGCAGCTCCGAGGTTCGAGGTGTCGGCCGCGAGCCTGTCCACCAGCTTCTTGACGTCCGGGTCGCCCTCCCGACCGGTGCGCACGCCCATCAGCGCGAGTTCCGTGAGCCCGCGCTGCTCGTCGATGCGCACGACCTTGTCGCGCAGGTCCGGCAGCGGCGGCGCCGGCTGCTGCTGGTAGCCGAGGCTGCGCGAGCGCGCGTACTTGCGCACCCGCTCCTCGAACGCGTCGAACCCGTCGCCGAAGCTCGCGCGGATCGCGTCGTCGAGGGAGCCGCCGCGGTCCTGGTAGCCGAGCATCAGGCCGATCCGCTTCGCGTCCTCGCCCTTCACGGTGTTGACGTAGTGCACCAGCGCCCAGCTCTGCGCGTAGAACGCCGGCGCCGCGGTGTGGCTGGTGTAGGTCGCGGAGCGCCGGCTCGCGCCGAGCACCTGCCGCAGCGGCATCCACGGCATCGAGTGCAGGTTGAGCCAGCGGCCACCGGCCGGCAGGCCGACGCGCAGCTGCCCGCGCTCGACCGTGATCGTGCTCAGGTACTCCGCCAGGCCCTCGTCGAACCACGGCTGCAACGCGAAGTCCGCGGCGTTGTGCAGGTAGTAGTGGGTGAGCTCGTGCTGCACGATGCTCGAGGTGCCCGTCCAGTCCTCGCTCGAGGTGTCGATGACGATGTCGACGCTGAAGTCGCGCCCGCTGACGTAGCCTGCAACGTTGCGGCGCGAGCGGGCGTACTGCTCGAAGGTGCTGCCGCTCAGCACGAACACCCGGGGCCGCACCACGTCCGAGCCCTTGAGCCGCGGCAGCACGGTGTCGCGCGCGTAGCGGTACACCTGCATGTTGCGCACCGCCTCGGCAACCTGCTTCGGCGTCGCGTCGCCGTAGAGCTCGAAGTCCGGCTCGTCGTAGTGCAGCCATTGCGCCGCACGCGCCGCGGGCACGCCGAGCAGCGCCGCCGACGCGACCCACGCCAGCGCGAGCGCCGGCCCCAGAGACCTCGTCCGCCGCGTCATCCCGACCCCCCTGTAGAACCGGGTTGTCCCGGGATTCTGCTCGCGGTCGTGCGGGCCGGCAAACCCGATCCGCGATGCGGTGGCCGTTCACATGGTGGCGAGGCGGGTGGCCGGCGCTGAGAGCCCGTGGCGAGCCGGGACTAGACTCCTGCGCACCATGAGCGTGCAACCACCCCTGCGCCCGCGTACCGGCGCATCCGTTTCCGCGCGTTCCATCCGCGGCGGTCCGCGGCTGCCGTGGCTCCGGGTGCTCGTCGTCCTGGCCTCGCTGCTGACGCCGCTCGCCGCCGCACAGGCGCCCGCCACCGGCGGCACTGTCGCGTCACGGGACGGGCTGCTGGTCGTCGCCGGCGCGACCGGCCGCACCGGCGTGCACGTGGTCGAGCACGCGCTGCGCAAGGGCTACCAGGTGCGCGTGCTGGCGCGCCGTCCCGAGGCCGCGCGCGAGCGCTTCGGCAACCGGGTCCAGATCGTCGCGGCCGACGTGCGCGATGCCGCCACGCTCGGGCCGGCGCTCGCCGGCGCCACCTGGGTCATCGCCTCGCTCGGCTCGAGCCAGGGGCGCGACCCGACCTACGTGCCCGACGAGGTCGAGTACCAGGGCACGCGGCGCCTGGTCGAGGCGGCGAAGGCCGCGGGCGTCCGCCACTTCGTGATGATCACCGCAATGGGCGTGACGCAGCCGGACCACCCCCTCAATCGCGCCTCGCGCAACGTGCTGCTGTGGAAGGCGCTCGGCGAGAACACCCTGCGCTTCAGCGGGCTCGACTACACCATCGTGCGCCCGGGCGCACTGCTCGACGGCCCAGGCGGCGAGCGACTCACCGTCTCCCAGGGCGACCAGTTCCGCGACTGGGAGCGTCCGCGCAACGAGTTCCCCGCGATCGACCGTGCCGACCTCGCGCTGGTCACGGTCGAGGCTCTCGGCCGCCCGCCACTGCGCGCCCGCACGTTCGAGGTGACCTCCGAGCGCGTGCGCGGTGCCGTCGACTGGGACGCCCTGTTCGCCGGCCTGAAGCCCGATCGCGGCCCGCCGGCGCCACGTCCAGCGGCGATGGCGCCACCACGCTGAGCGCTCGTCGGCCAGCCACTCGGCCCCGCCCGGACGTCCGTGTGCCCGCGCCCTCGGTCGCGAGCCGCCCGGTGATGCTGCGGCCGATGCCGGTGCTGGCACCCGTGCCACCATCGCTCAGCGGGGGCGGCGTTCGACGTGCCTGGCGAAATTGTCGAGGATCGCCTGCCAGCCCTCGCGCTGCTGCTCGGGGGAGTGCGTAGACTCCGGATCGAAGCTCACCCGCACCGTGACCGCGCCAGTGCCCGGCAGGAACTCCACCCGCGCCAAGCGGCCGCCGAACTCATACTCGATGGCGCGCTGCGGCTCGACGCGCGTATAGATCCCCTCGAAGTCGAAGCCGAAGCTGCCGTCCTTCGCCTCCATCCGCGACGAGAACGCGCCGCCGACGCGCAGGTCCACGGTGGCGCGCGTGGTGTGCCAGTCGTCGGAGGCCGCGTTCCACTGCTGGATGTCCCCGGGCGTGGTGTAGGCCCTCCACACCTCGGCGAGCGGAGCCTCGACGGTGGTCTCGACCGTGATCTTCGGTTCCGGCATGTCGGTTCCCTCGTGCTCGTTTGCTCGACCGGACCCCTAGGACGGACCACGCCCGCGCTTGCCGACAACCCGGCCGTAGAGGGTGCCACCCGGCAGGGAGACCGGCGTCAGATGGCGATCCGCAGGGCGCCCGCCAGCGAGGGCGTGACCAGCGTCTCGGCATGATCCATCCACAACGCGCCGGAGTGCGGCTCGCCGCGTCCGAAGCAACCTTCATACGCGAACAGCACCACGCTGAACCCTGCGTGGGCGCCATCGACACACTGCCGAAGCCGCTCGACCAAGGGTATCCGGATGCTGTCGTGGAGGACGTCGAACGCGTTGACACCATCGCCGCGGATGTCGCGGCGATACAGCCAGGACGCTTCGGGAGAGTTCCCCGGTCCCAGCATGGCGCGGAGGGCCTCGATGAGCTGCAACTCGACGATCGGCGCAAGCGCGTAATGGGGATTGCCCCGCTCCCAGAACATGTTGCCTGCAGCCCGGGCACGGGCGTCGCGCTCCTGGGCGAAGGCATGCATCGACGGGACGACGGTCGGAATCCCGCGAATGACGGTGCTGCTGCGACGGTGCATCACGCTTCAGGAACAGGGTCGACCCGCTCGCCCGGACCGCCAGGTCCTGCGGTCAGGCCGCCGTCGTGCCCGGCGCACGGGGATCGGAGCCGTACCGGTTGTCGCCGCGCTGCCCGGGCCAGCAACCGAACACGACCACGGCGATGTAATTGAGGAGGGGGACGAATGCGACGACCACCCACCACCCGCTCGCTCCAATGTCGTGGAGACGCTTGACCAGCACGGCAATGGCCGACCAGAGCAGGAGCGGCACGAGCGGCAGGACGAACGGCGACGGCGCCATTCCCTGGCGACTCTGCGACATCGCATGCGCGCCCAGCACGACCCCGAGCACCACGGCGGGGAGGAAGAAGTACAGCCAGAAGGGGCGACGGCCGACCCGGCCTTGCGGCGACAGGTAGAACCACGGGAAGTAGCCTTGCACGAGTCACTCCACGGGCGCGCCGACAGCCGGCTCGCTGCCTGGCAGTCGTTGCTGGTGGTGCAGCTTATCGCACCCGGACCCTTGCATCCCGACGTCGGCCCGCGCCGGCGCCGCCGGGCTCCTGCATCCTGACGCGAGAGCATCGCCTACGAAACGAGACGCGCTATGCGAGCCAGGACCGAGTAGATCGCCCCAGACGCGATCAGGTAGCCACCGAAGAAGACTACTGGACGCAAGGACATCCAGTTGCCGTGCAGCACGAGGCGCAACAGGGTCAACTGCGTGTAGAAGGAGTTCGCGAAACCCAGATTCTCGCGAGCCCGCTTGAAGTCCTCGCCGATCGCAAACCGCGCAAGTGACGGGAGGGAGGCGAGGCCGAGAACGAGCGCGATGATCGCGAGCGATGGATACTCGAGCTGCAGCCAGAATTCTCGCACCATTGCCAGCTACCGAGTGGTCGTGGCACCGAGCTTTCGCGGTCGTCTGGCCACGATCGACGGCCGGACGCCGTCGTCTCGGCAGGCACTTTATCCTACCCGGATCGCTGCCTCCTGACGTTGGGCGTCACCCGCGACACCGCGTTCGTACAGCGTGTCGGGGCAGTCTTCCTCGTTGCTAGATCCGTCACCATGCCGAATTGCTGAGAAGCCATGCCGTTCGTAGAACCGGCGAGCGCCATCGTTCTGCTGAAAGGAGTAGAGCCGTACCGGCCTGGGTAAAGCCGACAGCGCTACCTCCAGAAGTTGCGATCCTACACCGCGGCCACAGTACTCAGGATCGACATAAAGCTGATCGATCCAGCTCGCGCCGTCAGCTTGGCTGACAGCCACGACGCCGACGACTTGACCGTCAATAGTAGCGACAGACATTCCACCACTAGGAATCAGATTGCTCCGCACCCATTGCAAAGTCTGCGCCTCGGAATGCACCGGCGGCGCGTACGGCAAGAAGCGAAGCCGAGAACATCTAAGCACGCGGACCACGTCTGCCGCATCCACGTCGCTCGCCGACCGCACTACCACTTCCATGACGCCCAACACCAGGATCAACGGTCGGCTGCCGTCGCTTCGACTTGCACTTTATCCCACCCGGACCGTTGCATCCGCAAGTTAGGCATCAACGCAGCTGATGCGCCCTTCTCAAATCGACAATCTGCTCAGCGAGCGTGCTCGGGCCTGCCGGATGATGGATACCGACGCGCTCCGCCTCTTCGACCATAGCGACGAGTTTAGGATTGTCGGAGAGCGCCCGATCAAGCACCGCCTGCGCCAGCTCCTTACGACCGGCAGACAGCGCGTACTCAGCCATTGAAGCCAGATCGAACTGAGGCGCGCCCCCTTGAGCGATAACTTCAAGCACCGCTTCCGGGGACCGGAACCTGTCGAGGTAGGGCACCACGACCTCGCGGAGGAAATTGGCCGCGTCCGAAACGGCTTCTTCCCTATCGGCAGGGCCCGCCAACTCCCACTCAATCATTCCCAGGTCCGTCGTTAGTAAGTGCACCATGCCGCCGGCAAGAAACTTACGCTGAACTCTAGGGGAGGCGGTTGCACGACGCCATTCGGAGATCTGAGCCGATTGAACCCAAGCATAGGCATGGAGGACGACATGCAACCCAGCTATGTTGTAGTGGCTCGATGCGAACTCGATGGTGTGGGAAATGTCGCCGTACTTGCGACGAAGTCTTGGTGCGCTACGGCTATAGCGAAAGCCGATACCTACGAAGTTCTGCGCAATCGTCTCGCAAGCGGCCAAGTAGACATCTCTGGGCCGCTCCAACGACCCGTCCGCTTGGTACTTGCGATCCTCGAGACGTCCGAGGGGCTTCCCCACCCAGGTCGGAGTACCGTCAACGCTGACGAGTGCTCTTCGTCCCATGGCGATGACCTAGATGCCTAACACCAGGATCAACGGCCGGCTGCCGTCGCTTCGAAGGGCATTTTATCCCACCCGGACCGTTGCATCCGGAAGTTAGGCATCACCTGCGCTGCCCGTAACGCTTCGCGTACTCCGCGGCCAGCGCCAATGCTCGCTTGTGATCCGCGGGTCCCAAGATCTGCAGGAGTTGGTCTCGATTCTTCCTAGCCTGCGGGTCTCCTGCGTTCGCTGGCATTTCAATCCAAGCGTAAGCTTGGATGTAGTCCACTGGTACACCCTGCCCCTGGGCATAGAGAAGGCCCAGCTCATTTTGTGCAGGCAAGCTTCCGGCTTCGGCTGCCTTTCGATACCACGTGTATGCGCTCTTGAAGTCTTGGCGCAGGCCGTCCCCCGTGCGATACGCGTGGGCAAGCGAAAACGCTGACTGCACGTCACCGCCTTCTGCGGCGCGTCTTGCGAAGGCAAGCGCCTTGACTTGGTCCTTCGTGACACCATCGCCAACGGAGTACATGAGTGCGAGATTGGCGAGAGCTGGAACATGTCCGGCCTCAGCCGCCTGCGTGAACAGCGTGACTGCCTTCGGTAAGTCTTTTGGCACGCCGTGCCCTTGATAGTAGAGGCTTGCGAGAAGGTGCTTGCCGGCGGCGCTACAGCTCGTGGCGGCGCGCTGGAACTCCATCCGCGCCGCTTCATAGTCGCCGCGATTGTATGCCGCTATGCCTTCGTCTACTCCCGCGGTCGCCGAGATGGACATGAAAACCCCGACCATGACGAGCGCGAATACGCGTACTAGCATGATGTTGCCAAAGTGATGCCTAACACCAGGATCAACGGCCGGCTGCCGCCGCCTCGACTTGCACTTTATCCCACCCGGACCGTTGCATTGATGGGATGGACTCCTCCCGGTCTGTCTTCGGCATCATCGTGCCTGCTGGCCTCATGTGGTGT
>JALORN010000070.1 GCA_025458905.1 Steroidobacteraceae bacterium | reverse complement strand
TCGATGCCGAAGTTCTCCTCGTCGATCGCCTCGACCGCGGTGGCGCGCACCGCGGCGTGGTAGCTCGCGAAGTCGTCGAACGCGAACGACAGCGCCTCGAAGCCGGCGCGGCGCGCGATCAGCGGCAGGCGGATCCGCGCCTTGATGCCGAGCACGCCGCAGTCGCCGGTGAAGAGGCCGGTGAGGTCGGGGCCGTAGTTGCGCGTCGCCTTCGAGCCGCTGGTCGTCAGCAGCTCGCCGTTGGCGAGCACGACGTCCATGCCGAGCACCGAGGGCGCCGAGGGGCCGTACTGGCCGCTGCCGTGGCTGATCGCGTTCTGGCTGACGCTGCCGCCGACCGTGGCGACCAGGCCCGAGAACGGCCCCCAGAACGGCGTGCGCAGGCCGACTTCCATCAGTTTGGTGCGCAGTGCCGCCCAGGTGACGCCCGGGCCACAGGTGACGACGGCGTTCGGCACGTCGACCTCGACCTGGTCGAGGCCGCCGAGGTCGAACAGCACGTGGCCGCCGGGACCGTAGAGGTAGCCGTCGGTGTAGGAGGCGCCGCCGCTGCGCGGCACCATCGCCACGCCCGCCGCGGCGCAGACCCGCACCGCGGCCTGCAGCGCATCGACGCTCCGCGGCCGCACCACCACGGCCGGCCGGCCACCGGCGCGGTAGACGTCCGTGCCCATGAACTCGAGCGTGGCGTCGTCGTCGCGGACACCGTCGGCGCCGATCGCGGCGACCAGCTGGGTGCGCAGGGTGTCGGACGACGGGCGGGGCGTGGCGCTCATGAGGACCTCTGCCGGCAAGCTTTCTGGAAGTCGCCGAAGCTTAGCGCCGCCCGGTCGCCGCAGGCGCCGGGCCAGGGTCGCATGGCCGTGCGGCAGTCAGGCCCGGTGCCACGGTACGGCGCGTGCGCGGCGCCGGCCGGCTCGCAGCGTCGGGCGGCTGCGCCGGGCTCCTATACTCGCTGCCGGTGGCATTCGGCTGCGGCCGCGAGGCCGTTGCGGGATGCAGCGGTCGTGGTCGTCGCACCCGCCCGCCGGATCCGCGTCCACGCCACGGCTAGCCAGTCGTCAGGAGTCAGTCCCCATGATCGCCGTCACCGCCGCCTCCGGTCGCCTCGGTCGCGCCACGCTGCGCGAGCTCGCGGCCCAGTTCCCCGGGCGCCCGAGGGTCGCGGTGGTGCGCCAGCCGGCGAAGTTCGGCGCGATGCCGGGCGCCGAGGTGCGCCCGGGCGACTACGAGGACGTCGACTCGATGACCCTGGCCCTGCAGGGTGTCGAGGCGATGGTGCTGGTGTCGGCGCCGGCGATCGGCGGCTCGGACCGCATCCGCCTGCACCGCAATGCGATCGAGGCGGCGCGGCGCGCCGGCGTGCGGCGCGTGCTCTACACCAGCGTGATCGGCAACGGCATCGAGATGCAGACCGGCTTCGCGGCGACGCAGCGTGCCAATCGGCAGGCGGAGGCGGACCTCGCGGCCTCGGGCCTCGAGTGGGTGGTCGCGCGCAACGGCTTCTACCTCGACATCGACGTCGAGCAGATGCGCGCCGCGAACGCCCGGGGCTGGTACGCGAGCAGCTCGGGCGACGGGCGCTGTGGCTACGTCAGCATCGCCGAGCTGGCGTTCGCGACCGCGCAGCTGGTCGCGGGCCCGCGGCCCGCGGGGCGCCTCTACAACCTCGTCGGCGAGAGCATCTCGGTGCCGGACCTGATGCGCCTCACCAACGAGATCCTGGGCCTGGACGTGGAATACCGGCTGCTGACCGACGAGCAGAAGCTCGCGACCGCGCGCGCCGACCTGCGCGTGCTGGCGCGCGGCGGCGAGGAGATCGCGCAGATGTTCACCGGCCTGATGCAGGGCCAGCGCCTCGGCGCGTTCGACGTGCCGTCGGACTTCGAGGCCGCCGCGGGCCGGCCCTGCAAGACGATGCGCGAGATGCTGCGGGAGCTGGCCGCGGCGGGCTGAGTCGTGGCGCGATCCCGCGCCAGCCTGCCCCTCAGTCGCGCGCGACGCGGAAGCCGAAGATCTGGCTGATGCGATCGACCGGGTCGCGGCCGCGGAACGCCGGGCGCTGGCGGTCGTACGAGGAGATCCACGAACCGCCGCGCGAGCCGCGCCGGTCGCAGCCGTGCTTCACCTGCGGCGAGCCGTCGACCGGCGCGTCGGCGCGGTGCGGCATGGTGTAGCAGTCCTCGACCCACTCCCAGACGTTGCCGATCATGTCGTACAGGCCGAAGGCGTTGGGCTTCAGGCTCCCGACCGGTGCGACGCCGGGTTGGCCGTCGTCGCAGGGCGCGACGCCGATGTCGGTGCCCGGCAGCGCCTTCGCCGCCGAGGCGTCGAACAGGTTCGACTGCTCGCAGGCACGTTGCGGCGCGTCGCCCCAGATGAAGCGGCCCGGCTGCCCGGCACGCGCGACGTATTCCCACTCGGCCTCGCTCAGCAGCCGGTACTTCCTGCCGGTCTTGCGCGCGAGCCACTGGACGTAGTCGTGCGCATCGGTCCAGGTGATGCACGCCGCGGGCTCGTCGTCGCGGATCGGGCGGCCGTAGCCCGGGTCCTGCCAGTCTTTGCCTGGCATCGGCTTGTACTCGTAGCCGACCTTGCCGGCGAGCGCGTAGCAGCCCTTGGTCGAGACGCGCTTCGTGTCGTCGGAGAACGCGCGGTACTGCGCGTTGGTGATCTCGAACCTGCCGGCAGCGAACTGGTAGCCGATCTTGATGTCGCGCACCGGGCCCTCGTAGCGCTCGGGCTCGCCGCCCTCGAAGCCCATGCGGAACTCACCCTGCGGGATCACCACCATCTCCGGGCAGCCGTCGCAGTCGCGGAAGGTGGTGCCGGGCGCCGCCTTGCGCACGTCCAGGTCGCCGCCGCCGGCGGCCACGGCGTCGGGCCCGGCGAGGACCGGGCCGACCACCAGCAGCAGCGCCAGCCAAAGCGAGCCCCGTCGCCGCAGCGGCTGCCACCGGGGCGAACCCGCGGCGGGCCCCGGGGCAAACGGACTCGGGGCGCCCGAACTCGGGGCGAAACGGGCATCCACGGGCGTCAGGGGCGGCATCGCGTCGATCCTCCGGAGGGCGCCCGGCCGCCGCGACCGTCACCGTGGTCGCGGCGTGGGCTGGATCCGCGAATGATGCCGTGTTCCGGCGCCGCCGTCAGGCGATCGATGTCGCCGGCCTCCCCCGCCGCGAGCGGGCTCAGCGTGCCTGGCCCATGCGCACCAGCAGCCGTCGCACGTCGCCGTCGCTGACGCCGATGGTCCGGAGGTAGGCGCGCGCGCCGCCGTGCCGTCCGTCGAGCGCATCGAGGAAGGCCTCGATCGACTCCGCCGGCGTGCCCATCAGGGCGGCGACCTTCGGGTTCTGCCGCACCATCTCCGCAGCCTGCGGGTTCTGCCGCATCATGGGCTCGAGGTAGTGCGCGGAGATCGTGTAGTTGTGGACGATCTCGCTGCGCGGCACGCCGGCCAGCGACAGCAGCATCGCGGCGATCATGCCGGTGCGATCCTTGCCCGCGGTGCAGTGGAACAGGACGGTGCCGTCCTGCTGCGCCGCGAGGGTCTCGAACACCTGGCGGAACTGCGTCTGGTTCGCGGCGAGCGACTGCACGTACATCGTGCCGAGGTCGTCCGGCATGTTCGCGAGGTCCAGCTTCTCGGTGCCGAGCAGCGAGATGCGCACGTAGCGGAAGCGATCGTCCGCAGCCAGTGGGTCGGACGAGCCGCTCGCCTCTTCCGCGGTGCGCAGGTCGAGGTCCAGCACCACGCCGCGGGCCGCGAGCAGGTCCCGGTCCGCCGCGGTGAGGCGATTCAGGTCCGCCGCACGGATGAAGCTCGAGGCCGGGATCGGCCCGTTGCTGCCGCGCAGCCCGTCGAAGGAGCGGACGTTGAGCGCGCCCTGCAGCGGGACCAGGCGCCCGGCGTCGGCGGCCCGTGGCAGGCCGCCGGTCGACGGGGTGGCGATCGCCTGGGTCGGCCGGGCCTGCGGGGCGGGCGGGGTCGCGCAGGCGCCGAGCAGCCAGGTCGCCAGCAGCGCGCCGCCGAGGGCGCGCAGGTTCATCGTCTTCATGGGGTTCCTCAGAAGCGCACGCGCGCTTCGATGCCGTAGGTGCGCGGCTCGTTGAAGATGCCGACGTCGCCGAGGGTCGGGTTGATGCTCCGGTAGAAGAGGAACTTCTCGTCGAGCAGGTTGCGCGCCCACAGCGAGAACTCCGCCGAGGCGCCGCTCCCCGCCAGCTGCACCTCGGCGAGCGCCAGGCGCGAGTTGACGATGAACGACGAGTCGGTGAGCGTCTGCTCGACCTCGCTCGCGAAGAAGCCGTCGGACCAGTTGCCGTCGATGTGGAACCTGAGCTTCGTGCCGCCGATCGGGACCAGGTAGTCGAGCGCGACGCTGCCGGCGTTCTCCGGCGCGTACAGCGGCAGCACCCGCACCAGCGGGTTGCCGGCGACGTACGGGTTCGGCGCATCGAGCGGGTCGACGTCCGTCAGCGTGTAGTTCAGGCTCAGCGTCAGGTCGTCGATCGGCACCAGCGCCAGTTCCAGCTCCAGGCCGCGCGAGGTGGTGCTGGTCGTCGCGTTGGTGGTGTCCGACACCGTGCGGGTCGCGTTGGTCGCGAGCGGGAAGAAGAAGTCCACCTGCTTGTCGTTGATCTCGGCATCGAACAGCGCGACGTTGAGGCGTGCGCGGTCGTCCCAGAACTGGCTCTTGAGGCCGAGCTCGAAGGCACTGACTTCCTCGGGCGCGAACGGCCGGTAGGTCAGCGAGCGCGAGTTGGCGCCGCCCGCCCGGAAGCCCGTGCTCCACTTGCCGTAGAGCATCGTCGAGTCGCGCAGGTCATAGGCGACGGTGACCATCGGGTCGAAGCGGCTCCAGGAGTCGTCGAAGGCCAGCGAGGAGGGCGCGCCATTGAGGATCAGGAGGCGGCCGTTCTTGTCGTCCTGCGTGTAGCGACCGCCCGCGGTCAGGTGCAGGCGCTCCAGCGACGCCGGCGTCCAGGTCGCCTGCGCGAACACCCCGAGGCTGTCGGTATACGCCCGGCTGGCGCGGTCGATCGGCACCCGGCTGAGATCCAGCGGCGTGGTGGCCGGATTCGGCACGAAGGCGGTGCCGGTCGCGTTCCACAGGTTCATCACCGGCGTCTGCGCATCGTCGGCCGCGGACTCGTGGTAGTAGAAAGCGCCGGCGACGTACTCGACCTGGCGGGTGCGCCCGACCAGCTGCAGTTCCTGGCTGTACTGGTGCTGTTTCACCTGCGCGAGGCTGTAGCGCGCGAACGGCCGGTTCGGCGCGAAGGTCGAGATCCAGTCGATGAAGCCCTGGTCCAGCTGGCCCTGTTCGAGGTCGCGGTAGGAGCTGATCGACTTCAGCTGCAGCGAATCGTTCGGCGTCCAGTCCACCACCAGGGTGTGTCCGCTGTTCCTGCCGACGCTCTCCTCCTGCTCGCCGCCCAGGATGGAGGAATCCCGCCGCTGGAAGGACGCACCGGCCCGCTGCAGCGGGCTCGCCAGGGGGCCTGCGACCAGCAGCTGGGCGTGGAACGGGGTGGTGGCGTCGTACGAGTTGTCGTAGGCGTAGCTGACCGAGAGGTCATCGGCCGGCTGCCACAGCGCGGCCGCGCGGATGCCGCGCTTGTCCCAGGAATTGAAGTCGGCCTCGCCGGCCACGGGGTTGTCCGTCGTGCCGTCGCGGCGGTTCACGAGACCGTCGATCTTGAAGCTGAAGTCACCGATCCTCGGCAGGTTGAGGTGGAAGGCGCCGTAGTAGCCATCGAAGTTCGCGAGGCCGAACCGGGTGTCGAGCCCGAACTCGCCGGTCGGTGCGCGCGTGACGATGCTGATCGCGCCGCCCATGGTGTTGCGGCCGAACAGCGTTCCCTGGGGGCCCTTCAGCACCTCGATGCGCTCGATGTCGTAGAGTGCTGCGCCCAGGCCCTGCGCGCGCCCGAGGAACACGCCATCGACGTACACGCCCACGCCGGCGTCGCGCGCCGGCTGGTTCGCGTCGCCGGAGGCGCCGATGCCGCGGATGTTGATGTTCAGCGCCGACGTGCGCGTGGCAAACGGCACGACCCGCAGCGATGGCACGGACCCGTCGGCGAGGCTCGCGAGCGAGATCGCCTGGCGATCGTTCAGCGCATCCGCGGACAGCACTGCGACGGAGATCGGCGTTTCCTGCAGGTTGGTCTCGCGCTTCTGCGCCGTGACGACGATCTCTTGGAGGGCGCCGCTGGCGGGTTCCTCCGGCGCGGCGCCGCCGTCCTGCGCCATGGCCGGCTGCAAGCCGCCGGAAAAGACAGCGGCCAGGACGGCGCGCCGGATCATGCTGTTCATCGAAGTCCTCGTCGGAGCCGGGGTAACGGCCCACGACGATGGGATGCCGCGATGACGGAACCCTTACTCGGAAATGAAGACTTCGTTGCAGGCCCGCGACGCGTTCAGTCCCAGCCCAGGTTGCCCGGGTTCAGGATCCGCCGCGGGTCGAGCGCGTCCTTGAGCGCGGTCGCGAACGACGCGGCATCCGGCTGCAGCCGCGCGCCGTAGGCGTAGTACTTGCCGAGCTGCGAGTGCACGCCACCGAGCGCGTCGAACAGCGCCGTGACCTCGGCGCGCAGCTCGCGCACCACCGCGCGGGCCGCGGGGTTCGCGGCGGCGCCGCGGAACTTCGCGAACTTCTCGCCGAGCACGCGCTGATGCAACGGCCCGAGCGCGTCGGGCCAGTAGAACATCGGCTCGAGCAGCCAGCCGGCGCCGGCGACCGAGACGATGTACGACACCTCGATCGCGTGCTCGCGCAGGCGTGCGGCGTTCGCGGCCATCAGCGCCTCGACGCGCCCGACCACCTGCGCGGCCTGACCGAGCGGGAAGATGCCGTGCACCGGCACCCAGCGCTCGCCGGCGAGGCCGACGATGCCGCGGATCGAGTAGGGCCTGGCGTGCAGCGCCGCGGGCACGGACGGGGGCAGTTCGCGCCGGCCGGACCACAGCGGACGCAGGGCCGCGAGCGCACGCTCGGCCGCCGTGGTGTCGTGGCCCTCGACCGTGACGTGCAGCGACCAGGGTACGTCGTCGAGCACGCCCTTGCCGGCGCCGGCGATGCCGGCCGCGCGCCGCAGGCCCTCGCCCAGCGTGCCGGCGGACTTCACCACGCCCGCGAGCGTGCCGAGGCCCTCGCGCAGGCCGACGCCACGCGTCGCATCGCGGTTCTTGAGCGGATCCATGCCGAGCAGCCGGCAGGCGATGCCGCTGCGCGCGATCGCGACCATGGTCGAGGTCATCCCGGCGAGCGTGTCGAAGGCCACCGACGCGAAGGCGGCGCCCGCGGGTATCGGCTCGAGCGCGAGCGTGCAGCGTGTCTTGATGCCGAACGCGCCACCGTCGCCGATGAACAGGCCGGTGAGATCCGGCCCGAAGTGACGCAGGAACGGCGCCGGGTGCTCGCGCAGCGCCGCCGAGCCGGTGCGCACGACGCGCCCGTCGGCGAGCACGACCTCGAGCGACTGGATGCCCGCCATCGATGCCGGGCCGACGTTCTGCGAGGCGGCGCCGCACACCGTGGAGTGCGTGCCGGAGATCGGCCCGCGCAGCACCGGACGCAGGCCGTGGCGCGCGGCCGCAGCGTCGACCTGCTGCCAGGTGACGCCCGGGCCGACGGTCACGTGCAGGTCGCCGGCATCCAGCTCGTGGATCGCGTCCATCCGCGAGAGGTCGAGGCACAGCGTGCCGGGCCGCACCGGCAGGTAGCCGCGCGTGTAGGAGACGCCGCCGCCGCGCGGCGCGAGCGCGATCCCGCGCTGCCCGGCGAGCCGCACCAGGGCGGCGACCTCGGAGGTGGAGCCCGGCCGCACCACGGCGTCGACCAGCGGGCCGTCGTCGCCGAAGAACACGTCGCGCGAGTGCAGCGCGCGCTCGGCAGGCGCGGTCGAGACCTGCCCGGCGCCGACGATCGAGGCGATCGCGGCGAACAGGCTGTCGTCGACTGGGGCGGCGTCCACGGACCGACCTCGCGAGGCTGCGCGGGCACGTGCGCGGGCGCCATTCTACGGCGACCGCACCTCACGTCCACGCCGGGCAGGCCGGCGCGGCCGTGCCGCGCCCGCGACTCAGCCGCGCGCGATCTCTTCGAGCGTCTTCGCGTAGCTCTCGGGCGTGTGCCGCTGCTCGAGCTCGGCGCGACGCTGGTTCGAGAGATAGAAGAGGCGGTCGAAGAACGCCTGGCGCCAGGCCTCGCGCGACGCCAGCAGCGCCGCATCGGGCTGCAGCGCCTCGATCTCCGCGGCGAGCGGGATGCCGTGGCGCGCAGCCACGACTTCCGCGGAGTCGAGTCGCTCGCGCAGCACGGTGAGCTCCTGTGCCAGCACGAGGATCATCGACATCGCATCGTCGACGCCGGTCGTCTCGAAGAACTCGGGGCGCTTGCCGCGAACGACGCGCGGCAGCGGAACTTGCTCGTCCATGAGCTTGACTGATCCGTCCATGTGGGGAACATTAGCACAACCAGCGTCGCCGCCAGGAAGGCAGCGACCCCGTCGTCCCAGGCGGTGCACTCTCCGACCAAGCCTCTCCGACCAAGCAAGGAAGCGTCAGTTCCCCATGACAGAATCCGTCCTCAACGTCTTCCAGCAGGCGGTCCATCCCCTGTTGCCCGTCGCCTCCCACGAGGAGCGCACCCGCCAGGACTTCGCCAAGGGGCTGCGCGGCTACGTGCAGAACCGGCTGCTGCCGGGCCTCACGCCGCTGCACCGCAAGCTCGCGGCCGACGCCGCTCGCGAGGGCGCGCCGCCGCTCGACCGCCATGCCATCCGCACGCGGATGGTCGGCGAGCCGTACTTCCAGGCCTATGCCTCGACCAACCGCGTCGCCCAGGAGCTGCTCTGGTCCTCTGTGATCGACACGATCGAGCGCGACATGCCGCGGCTGCGCCGCGAGGCGCAGCGGCTCGAGGGCACGACCGGCAGCGTGCAACTCGACCCGACGCTGGAAGTGCCGCGCTACGTCACGGCGCTCGACATCCACTGCATGCCGGGCGGCTATGCCTCCGACGCCGACCCGCAGAACATCGCCGCCGGCGCGCTCTACGACCGCGGCGTCTACCTGTACGCGATGGGCTTCATGGGCCCGAACAACGACGACATGGGCCGCTCGGTCTGCAACTACGTGCGTCGCCGGCTGCAAGGCTTCGCGCCACGCCGCATCCTCGACCTCGGCTGCACCACCGGCCACTCGACGCTGCCCTACAAGGAGCTGTTCCCGGAGGCCGAGGTCTGGGGCATCGACGTCGCCGCGCCGCAGGTGCGCTACGCCCACCTCCGTGCCGCGGGCCTCGGCGTCGACGTGAACTTCGCGCAGATGAACGCCGAGCGCACGTCCTTCCCCGACGGGCACTTCGACCTCGTGGTCAGCCACATCCTGCTGCACGAGACCTCGGGGCGCGCGATGCCGCGCATCTTCGAGGAGTGCTTCCGGCTGCTCGCGCCGGGCGGCTACATGATCCACGCCGACCTGCCGCCGTTCGACGCGATGGACCCGTTCACGCAGTTCATCCTCGACAACGAGACGCACTACAACAACGAGCCCTTCTGGGGCGCGATGCGCGAACAGGACCAGCTCGCGCTCGCCGAGCGCGCCGGCTTCCCGAAGGGCGCCGCGCACTTCGACACCGCGCCGATGGCGATCCTCGAGTTCGCGGCGCAGCAGGCCGCCGGCTACGACGCCGAGGCCGCCGAGTCGGTCGCGAACCGCGAGTTCAAGGCCGGCGAGTACGCGCCGGGCGGCGGCTGGGAAGTGCTGGTCGCGCAGAAGCCCGCCGGGCACTGATCGACCGCGGGCGGGCCGCGCGCCGGCGTCAGCCGGGAAGCGTCGGCCCGGCGACGCGGCCGCGCTGGCTCTCGATTGCGCGGCCGCCGTGCTCCAGGTAGTCGATCGCGCCGGTCACCGCCGTCGCGAAGCCCACCCAGGCGGCGTTCGGCAGCATCGCCGCCGCTGCGCCGCTCGAGACGCGGCGCGAGCGCTCGATCGTCCAGGCCACGGCCGCGAGCAGCGCCACCGCCGTCACCAGGCCCCCGCGCGTCGAGCGGTGGCCGAAGAACACCTTGGACCAGGCGACGTTGAGCGCGAGCTGGGTCGCGAACGCGACCAGCGCGCGGCGCCCGTCCGGGGTGTCGCGGCGTCGCCAGAGCTCGCGCAGCGCATAGCCCTGCAGGCCGTAGAGCAGCGTCCAGGCCGGGCCGTAGACGTACTCGGGCGGCGCGAACGACGGCTTGCGCAGCCCGTCGTACCAGCCGGACTTCATGGCGTCGCGCGTGGCCGGGACGCCGAGCAGTCCCGCGAGTTCCGTGACGGCGATGCTGGCGATCAGGCTGCGTTCGATGGTCATGGTGGCGATCTTCCTGGGTGGCGACGGCCGTGCGTGGCCGACCGGGAAGTCGCAGCAAGCTGCGCGCCAGCGCACGCAGCGACGCCGTACCTGCGTGGGCCGAGTCACGGCCGTCCTCGGCGACGGGGCTGGATCAGGCTCCGCCCGCGTCGCGTTCGGCGCGCAGCTTGGCGCCGATCGCGTCGGCGCGGCGCACGTGCAGCAGGTCGGCGAGCCGGCGCATCAGGTGGTTCTCGTGCGCGTCGAGGCGGCCGTCGGCGTACGCCACGCGCCACAGCAGCTCGAGGATGCGCACGCGCTGCGGCTCGTCGAACGCGGCGTTGAGCCGCGAGGTGAAGCCGTGCAGGTCGGTGGCCTCGATCGAGCGTTCGCCGGCGAGTTCGTAGAGGCGCGCGAGCTCGTCCTCGGCGAGCGCGAACTTCTCGCGCAGCGCCGCGAGCACGACCGGCTTCTCGGTCTCGAGGTGTGCGGCGTCGGCGCGCATCACCTCGACCAGCAGCACCGCGGTGGCGAGCTGCAGGGCGTGTTCCTGCTCGGCCGGGCTCGCGCCGCGGCGCGCCGGCTTCAGGGCCTCGAACAGGTCCGAGATCGTTCGCAGCATGGGGGGTCCAGCGGCCGGATCGCTCCGCAGGATAACCGACCGTCCGCTCAGGCGAGCGGCGGCGCCGTGGCGCGGGCGCGGCGTCGCGCGCGGGCGCGCCTCTGGCCCTCGAGCCACTGGATGCCGTCGTTGAACCCGCGGCGGCGCCCGAGCACCTGCCCCCAGCCGCGCAGCCGCGGTACGGCGTCGAACGCGACCTTGGTGGCCACCAGCAGCGGCACTGCGAGGAATGCACCGCCGATGCCCCACCAGGAGCCGAACACGACCACCGAGAGGATCACGAACAGCGGGTTCAGCGTCAGCGTCCGGCCGATCACGAACGGGGTCAGGAACTGCGCCTCCAGCAGGTGCAGCACCATGAAGCCGAGCGGCACCAGCAGCGCCTGCGCGGTCAGCCCGAAGGTCGCGAACGCGGCCAGCGCCAGCACCACCGAGCTGATCGCCGCGCCGACGAACGGCAGGAAGTTCATCACGGCGACGATCGCGCCGAAGAACAGCGCTCCCGGCAGGCCGATCGCGGCCAGCAGCGCGGCGACCGCGAGCCCGAGTGCGGCGTTGATCAGCGTGACGGCGCCGAGGTAGCGCACCAGCGCCCGCTGGGTCGCGTGGCCCAGCCGGCGCAGGTTGGTGCGCAGGGCATGGCCGGGCAGCAGCGCGATCGACGTCGAGACGACCCCCTTGCCGGTGGCGAGCATGAAGTAGGTCAGCGCCAGCGTGACGGCGACGCCGAACAGGGCGGCGCGCACCGAGGCGGCCATGCCGCCGGCCAGCGACACCACCTGCCCGACCTCGATCCGGGGCTTGTCGGACTCGCGCACGCGCACCTTGTCCAGCGGCACGTCGCGCACCGCCGGCTGGGTCACGACGCGCTGCACGCGACCGAGCTCGGTGCGCACCTTCTGCACGATCTCGGGCACCTTCGCCGCCCAGGTGCGCAGCGGCTCGCCGGCGGCGTCGATCGAGGCCCAGCCGGCGCCGGCCATCAGCGCCACCACCAGCGCGGCGCCGAGCGGCTTCGGCAGGCCGAGACGGGCGAGACGGCCGACCACGGGGTACAGCGCCATCGAGATGATCAGCGCGAACAGCAGCGGCACCACCACCGGGCGCGCCAGCGTCAGCAGGCCGATCGCCGCGATGCCGGCGATCACCCACAGCGAGTGGCGGATGCCGCGCAGGTCGCGGCGCGAGCGTTCCTCCTCCTCGGCGCCGGGGGCCTCGGCGCGACGATCGGCATCGCGGCGCCGGTCCTCGCCGCCCCGCCTCTCCGCACCGGGCTCGGTGACGCGCGACGACGGCAGCTCCGCGAGGCCCGCGACGCCACCGCTCGCCGGCGGCGCAGCCGTCTCGATGCCACGACCGGCCGGCTCCTCGGCACGCCGCGGCGGGCCGCCGGGCCGCGTGCCGACGCGGGGCGCGAGGAACGGGAGGTTCATGGGTGCGAGAGTGGGCCCGCGTTGGCCGGTGCGCACAACGCTCGCCTCGCGCCAGCTCGCGTCGGATGATTCCGACGGCGCGCGTTGGCCGGAGAGCCGGCCCGCCCCGGCGCCGGGCCCGTCGGCGCTCAACCCTCGGCGCGCTGGCGGATCGCGGCGAGCGTCGTGACGATCGCCTCCTGGGCCTCGGCGTTGATCTCGCGCGGGTCGCGGCCGGCGGCCTGGATCGGCTTGCCGACGACCAGGCGGATCGTGCCCGGCTTCTTCAGCAGGCCGCGCCGCGACCAGTAGTAGCCGGCATCGTGGGTCACCGGCACGACCAGGCAGCCCGCGCGGCTCGCGAGCAGCGCGCCGCTGACCCCGAACTTGCGGGTCTCGCCCGCGGGCACCCGCGTGCCTTCCGGATAGACCAGGATGCTGAGCCCTTCCTTCAGCCGCGCGCTGCCCTGGCTGATCACCTGGGTCACCGCCGATGCGCCGGCGCCGCGGTCGATCGCGATCGAGCGCAGCTGCGCGAGGCCCCAGCCGAAGAACGGGATGAAGATCAGCTCGCGCTTGAGCACCAGCACCTTCGGCGGGCCGACCAGGAACTGCGCGAAGGTCTCCCAGGCCGAGGAGTGCTTCCAGAGCATCAGGTGCGGCTCGGCGGGCAGGTTCTCGAGCCCCGACACCTCGTAGTCGAGGCGGCAGATGACGCGCAGCCCGGCGAGCAGTCGCGCCGCGTACCAGGCCGCGAGCCGGTAGCGCACCGGCACCGGGAACAGCCACGAGACGGAGACGAAGAACACCGCGTAGACGAAGGTCCACGCGAACATGAAAACGGTGAACACCAGCGACCGCAGCCACTGCATCGCGGCGCGCCCCGTCAGCCGGGCAGGCGGGAGAGGTCGGCGACGCCGCCGAACAGCGCGCGGATCGACGCCACCAGCGCGAGTCGGTTGGCGCGCAGCGCGGCGTCCGGGTCGTTGACCATCACGTCCTCGAAGAAGGCGTCGATCTGCGGCCGCAGCGCCGCGAGGCGCGCGAGCGCGCCGTCGTAGTCACGGGCCGCCACCGCGCGCGTGACCTCGCCTTCGAGGGCGGTGACCGCTGCGTGCAGGGCGCGCTCGGCCGGCTCCCTCAGCATCGGGGCATCGACGCGGCCCGGCGCCGCGCCTTCCGACTTGCGCAGGATGTTGGCGATGCGCTTGTTCGCGGCCGCGAGGCTCGTGGCCTCGGGGCGCAGCTGGAACGCCGCCAGCGCGCGCAGCCGCGCGTCGAAGTCGAGCGGCGCCGCCGGCTGGGCGGCGAGCACCGCGTCGAACATCTCGGTGGTGAAGGCGTTGGCGCCGCCGGACTGGCCTTCGCCGAGGTACCAGGCGCGCAACCGCTCCATCATGAAGCCGAGCAGCTCGGGTGCCGCGGCCGGGTTCCTGACCGGCTGCGCCTCGAGCGCGGCGTCGATGAACGGGCGCAGGTCGAGCTCGAGGCGCTTCTCGAGGATGATCCGCAGGCAGCCGATCGCGGCGCGCCGCAGGCCGAACGGGTCCTTGGTGCCGGAGGGCTTCTGGCCGATCGCGAAGATGCCGGCGAGCGTGTCGAGCTTGTCGGCGAGCGCCACGGCGATGCCGGTGCGCGTCGCCGGCAGCGCATCGCCCGCGCCGCGTGGCTGGTAGTGCTCGCGCACCGCGGCGGCGACCTCGGCGGGCTCGCCGTCGGCGGCCGCGTAGTAGGCGCCCATGATGCCCTGCAGCTCGGGGAACTCACCGACCATCGCGCTCTGCAGGTCGCACTTGGCGAGCTGCGCGGCGCGTGCGACCTGCGCGGGATCCGCACCCGCCGGGCCGGCGAGCCGCGCTGCGAGTGCGCCCACGCGCCGCGCCTTGTCGCCGATCGAGCCGAGCTTGGACTGGAAGGTGACCGTGTCGAGCCCGGCGGCGAAGCCCTCGAGCGGCCGCTTGCGGTCCTGGTCGTAGAAGAACGCCGCATCGGAGAGGCGCGGGCGCACCACGCGCTCGTTGCCCTCGCGCACGCGCGCGGTGTCGCGGCTCTCGATGTTGCTGACGGTGATGAACCAGGGCGTGAGCGCGCCGCTGGCGTCCTCGACCGCGAAGTAGCGCTGGTGCTCCTGCAGCGTCGAGACCAGCACCTCGCGCGGCAGCTGCAGGAAGCGCTCCTCGAAGCGACCCTCGACCGCGACCGGCCACTCGACCAGCGCGGCGACCTCGTCGAGCAGGGCGTCGTCGACGACCGCGCGGCCGCCGAGCTTCTGGGCGCGGGCGACCACCTGCGAGCGGATCCGCTCGCGGCGCTCGGCGAAGTCGGCGAGCACCCGGCCGCGCTCGCGCAGCGCGGCGGCGTAGTCGGACGGCTGGGCCAGCATCAGCGGCGCCGGCGCATGGAAGCGGTGGCCGCGCGTGGCCTTGCCCGAGTCGGTGTCGAGGATCCGCGCCGGCACCACCGAGCCGCCGAACATCATCAGCAGCCAGTGCACCGGGCGCACGAACTCCGCCGAGCCCGCGCCCCAGCGCATGCGCTTCGGGATCGGCAGCGCATCGAGCGCGGCCTGCACGATCGCCGGCAGCAGCGTGGGCGTCGGCGCGCCCGCCTTCGTGCCTTCGTGGAACAGGAACTCGCCCTTGCCTTCCTTGACGCGGGCGAGCTGCCCGACCGAGACGCCGGCGCCCTCGGCGAAGGCCAGCGCGGCGCGCGTCGGCCGCCCCTCCGCGTCGAACGCGGCGCTGACCGGCGGGCCGCGGCGCTTCACCTGCTGGTCCGGCTGGCGCGAGGCGAGGCCGTGCACCAGCACCGCGAGACGGCGCGGCGCGGCGAAGGACTTCAGGCCGCCGTGCGCGAGGCCCGCATCGGCGAGGCCCTGCGCGATGCCGGCGGCGAACGCGCGCTCGAGCTCGGGCAGCGCCAGCGGCGGCAGCTCCTCGGTGCCGAGCTCGACCAGGAAGTCCTGCGCGCCCGCGTTCGCGTCCGCCGTGGCCGCCGCCGCGCTCACCGGGGCGCTCCCGGCTTCGCGCCGCTGGCCGCCCCGGGCTTCGCGGCCGCAGCGGCCGCGACGCTCGCCACCATCGGGAAGCCGAGCGCCTCGCGGCTGTCGTAGTAGGCCTGCGCGACGCCGCGCGCGAGCTGGCGGACGCGCAGGATGTAGCGCTGGCGCTCGGTGACCGAGATCGCGCGGCGCGCATCCAGCAGGTTGAAGGTGTGCGAGGCCTTCAGCACCTGCTCGTAGGCCGGCAGCGCGAGCTTCGCCTCGAGCAGCTTCTGGCAGGCGGCCTCGTGCTCGTCGAAGTGCCGCAGCAGCGCGGGCACGTCGGCGTGCTCGAAGTTGTAGGCCGACTGCTCGACCTCGTTCTGGTGGTAGACGTCGCGATAGGTGACGCGGCCGAGCGGGCCGTCGGTCCAGACGAGGTCGAACACGCTGTCGACGCCCTGCAGGTACATCGCGAGACGCTCGAGGCCGTAGGTGATCTCGCCGGTCACCGGGCGGCAG
>JALORN010000024.1 GCA_025458905.1 Steroidobacteraceae bacterium | reverse complement strand
CGTCCCCGACCGTCACCCCCAGCCCGGCCCCCGCACCCGTGCCGCCGCCTGCGGCGCGCCAGAACCCGCTGCGCACGCGCGCCGACTGGGAGGCGGCACGGCACGCGGCCGCGGCCGACCCGGGCGCCTTCCACGGCGCGATTGCGCGCCGCGAGCTGCACTGGTTCGACCCGGCGATCGGCACGCAGGGGGCCTGGATCCGCTGCGACGCGGTGGACGGGCGCTGGAGCGGCTTCGACGCGCGCACCGGCGCGCCCGTCGCCGTGGGCCACCCGGCGGACCACGAGCCCTGGGACCGCGCCTTCGACGACCGCGACGCGCCGTTCTACCGCTGGTTCAGCGGCGGCCTCACCAACGCCTGCTTCAATGAGGTCGACCGCCACGTGCTGGCCGGCTGCGGCGCGGAGCCCGCGCTGTTCTTCGAGGGCGATCGCTGGGACCAGTCGCTCGACGGTGGGCGCGGCGGGCCGGTGGTGTCGTACGCGGTGTCCCGGCGCGAGCTGCTGCTGGAGGTGGCCAAGTGCGCGCTCGCGCTGCGCCGGCTCGGCCTCGCGGCCGGCGATCGCGTCGCCATCAACATGCCGAACATCCCCGAGCAGGTGTTCTGGACCGAGGCCTGCAAGCGCCTCGGCATCGTCTACACCCCGGTGTTCGGCGGCTTCAGCGACAAGACGCTCTCGGACCGCATCCACAACGCCGGCGCGCGCGTCGTCATCACGGCCGACGGCGGCTTCCGCAATGCGCAGATCGTCGCGTTCAAGGAGGCCTATACCGACCCCGCGCTCGATGCCTACGTGCCGGCCGAGGTCGCGGTGGCGACGGTCGAGCGCGCGCTGGCGGCGCTCGCGCAGGATCCCGCCGGGCTGACCCCGGCGGTGCGCGCCGCGATCCTCGCCGGCGCGCGCGAGGCAGTGCAGAACGAGATCACGCTCGAGCGCTCCGACCTGCTGCGCGGCCTCGGCCGCGCGCTCGAGGCGATCGCGGGCCTCGCGGCCGCCGACGCGAGCCGCATCCGCACGGCCATCGCCTCGGCGCTGGTGCAGACGCCGCCGCGGGTCGAGGCGGTGGTCGTCGTGCGCCACGCGGCGCAGGCCGACCTGCTGTGGCGCCCCGAGCGCGACCGCTGGGGCCATGAGCTCACCGATGCCGCGCTGCTCGAGCTCGGCGCCGCGGCGCGCGCCGCCGGGCTGCTGCCCGCGCTCGCGGCCACCGCCACGCCCGCGCAGGTGTCGGCCGCGCTGCTCGCGCTCGAGGACCGCGCGCTGGTCGCCGCGATCTGGGCCGCGGTGCCGCCGCTGCCGGTCGATGCCGAGTTCCCGCTGTTCTTCATCTACACCTCGGGTTCCACCGGCAAGCCCAAGGGCGTCGTGCACGTGCACGGCGGCTGGCTCTCGGGCATCTCCTACACGATGCGCGTGGTGTTCGACGCCGCGCCCGGCGACGTGATCTATGTCGTCGCCGACCCGGGCTGGATCACCGGCCAGAGCTACATGATCGCGGCCGCGCTCGCGACGCGCGTCACCACCGTGATCACCGAGGGCGCGCCGGTGTTCCCGAGCGCGGGGCGCTTCGCGAGCATCATCGAGCGCTTCGGCGTGCAGATCTTCAAGGCGGGCGTCACCTTCCTGAAGACGGTGATGACCGACCCGCAGAACGTCGCCGACGTGCAGGCCTATGGCCTCGGCTCGCTGCGCGTGGCCACGTTCTGCGCCGAGCCGACCTCACCGAGCGTGCAGCAGTTCGGCATGGACCTCGTCACGCCCTGGTACATCAACTCCTACTGGGCCACCGAGCACGGCGGCATCGTCTGGACGCATTTCTTCGGCAACGGCGACTTCCCGCTGCGCGCCGACGCACACACCTATCCGCTGCCCTGGGTGATGGGCGACGTCTGGGTGCCCGACAGCGAGCCGGATGCGGCCACCGGCCGGGTCGCGGCGCGCGTCGCGGAGATCGGCGAGAAGGGCGAGATCGTGGTCGCCGCGCCCTATCCCTACCTCTGCCGCACCATCTGGGGCGACGCCGAGCACTTCCGCATCGAGGGCACGCGCGTCAGCCCCGCCTGGAAGGGCGATTTCGAGCGCTACGCGAAGACCTACTGGACGCGCTGGAAAGACACGTTCGCCTACACCCAGGGCGACTTCGCGGTGAAGTACGCCGACGGCGGCTTCTCGCTGCACGGCCGCTCGGACGACGTCATCAACGTCTCCGGCCACCGGCTCGGCACCGAGGAGATCGAGGGCGCGATCCTGCGCGACAAGCAGGTCAACCCGGATTCGCCGGTGGGCAACGTGATCGTGGTCGGCGCGCCGCATGCGCAGAAGGGCCTGACGCCGCTCGCCTTCGTGAAGCCCGCGCCGGGCCGCAAGCTCACCGCCGACGATCGCCGCCGGCTGATCGAGATCGTGCGCCAGGAGAAGGGCGCGGTGGCCGTGCCGGAGGACTTCATCGAGGTCTCGCAGTTCCCGGAGACGCGCAGCGGCAAGTACATGCGCCGCATGGTTCGCGCGCTGGTCGAGGACGGCGACGTCGGCGACACCTCGACGCTGCGCAACCCCGAGTCGATCCCCGAGCTGCGCGCGGCGATCGCCGACTGGCTGTCGCGGCAGAAGGTCGCCGACGAGCAGCAGCTGTTCGAGGACTATCGCTACTTCCGCATCCAGTACCACGCGCTGCCGGGCGCCGCCGGCGCGCCGGTCTCGCGCATCGCTCTCGTCACCGTCACCAACCCGCCGGTCAACGCGCTGAACGAGCGTGCACTCGACGAGCTGAACATCGTGGTCGACCACGTCGCGCGCCGCGACGACGTCAAGGCGGTGGTGTTCACCGGCCAGGGCACCGCCTCGTTCGTCGCCGGCGCCGACGTGCGCCAGCTGCTCGAGGACGTGCACACGCTCGAGGAAGCGCTGCCGCTGCCGAACAACGCGCACCTCGCGTTCCGCAAGATCGAGTCGATGGGCAAGCCGGCGCTGGCGGCGATCAACGGCGTCGCGCTCGGCGGCGGCATGGAGTTCGCGATGGCCTGCCACGTGCGGGTCGCCGAGCCCGGCGCCACGTTCGGGCAGCCGGAGGTGCGGCTGAACCTGCTGCCGGGCTACGGCTGCTCGAGGCCGCGGGCCACCCGGCGCCGCTGGTGCGCGCGATTGAGATCGTGCTCGGCGGCCGCACGCTGTCCGCCGACGAGGCGCGGGCCGACGGGCTGATCGACGCGATCTCGGACCGGCGCGACGTGGTCAGCGAGGCCGTGGGCCTCGCCGCCGAGTTCGTGTGCGCGCCGGGCGGCGACGGGCTCGTCGCCCGCGCCTATCGCGCGCGGCGGCAGGCCAACGAGGCCTGGCGCCAGCCGGGTCGCAGCGCCTTCGAACCCGTGCTCACGGATCCCGAGGTGCGGCGACTGGTCGAGCAGGCGCGCCTCGTCGGCCGCGCCGCCACGGCGGGCCGCATCCTCGACGCGCTGCGCACCGGCTGGACGCGCGGCATCGACGCGGGCCTCGAGCACGAGGCGCGCCTGTTCGCCGAGGCGGTCGTCGACCCGCAGGGTGGCAAGGCCGGCATCCGCGCCTTCATCGACAAGCAGAGCGCGCCGCTGCCGACGCGCCGCAACGTCCTGCCTTCGCACGACCAGGCCGGCGACCTGATCGCGCGCGGCGAGCTGCTGCCGCTCGGCAGCCCGTTCTACCCCGGCTTCACGCCGCTGCCGGCCTGGCAGTACGGCCATGCGGTCATCAAGGACCCGGTCTCCGGCGCGTTGGCGCACGGCCTGCCGAAGGACTGCGAGAGGGAGATCCTGCTGCCGGTGCCCGAGCCCGGGCCGAACGAGGCCGTGGTCTACGTGCTCGCCTCCGAGGTGAACTTCAACGACATCTGGGCCATCACCGGCATCCCGGTCTCGCCGTTCGAGAACCACGATCTCGACTACCAGGTCACCGGCTCCGGCGGCGTCGGCCTCGTGGTCGCGCTCGGCAGCGAGGTCAAGCGCGAGGCGCGGCTGAAGACCGGGGATCTGGTCACGATCTACAGCGGCCAGAGTGAGCTGCTGTCGCCGCTCGCGGCGCGCGACCCGATGTACGCCGGCTTCTCGATCCAGGGCTACGAGACGGACACCGGCAGCCACCAGCAGTTCCTGCTGGTGCAGGGCCCGCAGCTGCACCCGGTGCCGAGCGACCTGACGCTGGAGGCGGCGGGTTCCTACGTGCTGAACCTCGGCACGATCGCGCGTGCATTGTTCACCACGCTGAAGATCGAGTCGGGCCGCACGATCTTCGTCGAGGGCGCCGCGACCGGCACCGGCATGGAGGCGCTGAAGAGCGCCGCGAAGAACGGTCTCGCGGCGGTCGGCCTGGTGTCGAACGACGAGCGCGCGGCCTACGTGAAGACCCTCGGCGCCGCCGGCGCGATCAACCGCAAGGACCCGCGCTGGGCAGCCGCGTTCACCCCGGTGCCGTCCGCGCCCGAGGCGATCGCGGCCTGGGAGGCGGCCGGCGAGCCGCTGTGCGCGGCGATGCGTGCGCAGACCGGTGGCCGGCTCGCCGACTACGCGGTCTCGCATGCCGGCCAGGAATCCTTCCCGCGCTCGTTCCAGCTGCTCGCCGACGGCGGCACGCTGACGTTCTACGGCGCGACCAGCGGCTACGGGTTCTCGTTCGTCGGCAAGCGCGGTGCGACGAGCCCCGAGGAGATGCTGCAGCGCGCGCGGCTGCGCGCCGGCGAGGCGGTGCTGCTGTACTACGGCGTCGCCGGTCCGGCGCTCGCCGACGCCGTGGGTCTCGAGGCGATCGAGGCGGTGCGCGCGCTGGGTGGGCGGCTGGTCGTCGCCACCGCGACCGACGCGCAGCGCGAGTTCGTGCAGTCGCTCGGCTTCGGCGACGCCGTCAAGGGCGTGGTGTCGCTCGAGGAGATCCGCCGCAAGGAAGGCGCCGACTTCGACTGGCCGACGGCGCTGCCGCCGATGCCGGACGCCAAGCGCGAGACCGCGAAGTTCAAGGAGGCCGTGCGGCTCTACCAGGAGCGCACGATGAAGCCCTTCGGCGGCGCGATCGGCCGCTACCTGAGGTCCGCCGACAACCCGCGCGGCTACCCCGACCTCGTCGTCGAGCGCGCCGGCCACGACGCGCTCGCCGCCAGCACCTCGCTGGCCAAGCCGTTCACCGGGCGCGTGGTCTATTGCGAAGACATGGCGGGGCGCCGCTACACGTTCTACGCGCCGCAGGTCTGGATGCGCCAGCGCCGCATCCTGATGCCACGCGCGAGCATCGCCGGCACGCACCTCTGCAATGCCTACGAGGTCGCGCGGATGAACGACATGATCGCCGCCGGCCAGCTCGAGGTGACGCCGCCGACCGTGGTGCCCTGGGACGAACTGCCGCAGGCGCACCAGGCGATGTGGGACAACACGCACGCCGGCGCCAACTACGTCGTCAACCACGCGCTGCCGCGGCCCGGCATCCGCTCGCGCGACGAGCTGTTCCAGGAGTGGGCTGCCGCCCGGCGCGACTGACGCCGTCGCCTGCTCACCGGTCTCGAGGAAGTACCATGCCCGTCCACACCGTCACCGCGGCGACGCCGTCCACCGCGCCCACGCCGGGCGAGCTCGCTGACGCCGCCGAGCGCCTCGCGCCGCTCGTCCGCGCCAACGCCGAGGCGGCCGAGCAGCGCCGCGACCCGGTGCCGGAAGTGGTCGCGGCGCTGCGCGCCGCGGGGCTGCACCGGCTCTACATGCCGCGCCGCTTCGGCGGCTACGGCATGGACTGGGGCGCGCACTACGTCGCGAGCGAGCGGCTGTCGCGCGAGTGCGGCGCCACCGGCTGGCTCACTTCGCTGGTGTTCTCGCACATCATGTACGTCGGCCGCTTCGCGCCCGAGGGCCAGGAGGAGTTCTTCGCGCGCAGCCCTGACCCGGTGCTCGCCACCGGCTCGGCGGGCGGCGGCGCGCTGCATCGCGAGGGCGAGGCCTGGCGCCTGCAGGGTCGCTGGAGCTTCGTCAGCGGCGTCAACGTCGCCGGCGGCGCGATGGTCGTGGCGCGCGAGGGCGGCCAGGGGCCGATCTCGCACTTCATCCTCCTGCTGCCGGGCGAGTACTCGATCCACGACACCTGGAACGCCGAGGGACTGCGCGGCACCGGCAGCCACGACATCAGCGTCGACGGCCTGCAGGTGCCGGCGCGCCGCGTGCTGTCGATGCAGGAGTTCACCAGCATGACGCCGCCGGGCGCGGCGATCGCCGAGAGCTACGTGCACTGCGTGCGCACGCCGGCCTACCAGAAGAGCTGGTTCTTCGGGCCGCTGCTCGGCACCGCGCGCGGCGCGCTGGCCTCCTATCTCGAGCAGACCCGCGCCCGCACCGGCCGCATCCTCGGCGAGTCGATCGCGACCCAGGTGCCGGTGCAGGTGCGCATCGGCGCCGCCTGCGCGCGGCTCGACGCGGCGGAGCTGGTATTCGCCGACGTGCTCGCTCGCCTGCATCGCCACGGCGCGGCGCGCGAGGAGATCCGCGGCGAGGACCTGCTGCGGATGCGCCGGCTGATCACCCTCGCCTCGACGCTCTGCGCCGAGGCGACCGACACGCTCTCGACGATGATGGGCATCACCGGCTACGCGACCGGCAACCCGGTGCAGCGCCTGCACCGCGACTGCCGCACGGTCTCGATGCACGTCGAACTGAACTGGGACCACTCGATGTCGGCGACCGGCAAGCTGCGGCTCGGCGTGCCGACCGGCGACCCGCTGGTCGACAGCCCGGCCGCCACCGCGACCAACTCGGTGGCGCTCGGCACGCAGCTCTAGGCCGGGGCGCCGGGGGACGGCTCCATCGGCTGCAGCACCGTCTGGTTGCGTGCCGTCTTCGGCAGGTCCGCCAGCGGCCGCGGCGTGTAGGCGCGCTCCAGCGGCTCGAAGACGCCGGCGGGCAGGTCCAGTCGCGACGCGGCCAGGGCTTCCTCCACGTGGCGCAGCGAGGTCGCGCCGACCACCGGCGCCGCGACCGCCGGGCGCGTCCACGTCCACGCGAGGGCGAGCTGTGCAGGGGCGACGCCGAGCTCGGTCGAGAGCGCAGCGAGCGCGCCGAGGATCGGGTCGGTCGGCGGGCCATAGAGAGTGTCGGCGACGTCGTCGGCGGCGGCGCGGCTGGTCGCGAGCGGCGCGGTCGGGCGCGCGAGTCGCCCGCGGGCGAGCGGGCTCCAGGGCAGCACCGCGATGCCCTGGTCGACGCAGAACGGCAGCAGCTCGCGCTCTTCCTCGCGGTACAGCAGGTTGTAGTGGACCTGCACGGTCTCGAACGGTGCCCAGCCCTGCGCGCGGGCGGTGAAGTTCAGCTTGGCGAGCTGCCAGGCGCGCACGTTGGATGCGCCGAGGTGTGCGACCTTGCCGGCGCGCACCAGCTCGTCGAGTGCCTGCAGCGTCTCCTCGACCGGCGTCGCCTCGTCGTAGCAGTGGATCTGCAGCAGGTCGATGCGCTCGAGGCCGAGCCGCCGGAGCGAGGCGTCGCAGGACTCGAGCACGTTGCGGCGCGACAGCCCGGCCTCGCCGGCGCCGACCGGGAAGAACAGCTTGGTCGCCACCAGCACCCGCTCCCGCGCCTGCGCGGCGCGCAGCATCCGGCCGAGCACGAGCTCGCTGCGGCCGGTCGAGTAGACGTTGGCGGTGTCGAAGAACGTGACGCCGGCCTCGAGCGCGCGGGCCAGCACTTCCAGCGCCGCCGGCTCGTCGAGCACCCAGGGTCGCCAGGCGCTCGAGCCGAAGCCCATGCAGCCGAGCGCGAGGCGCGGCAGGCGTAGCGGCAGGGTCGTCGGCGAGGCCTCGCGATGCGGGACGCGTGCTCCGTCGCCCATGGTCCTTCGGTCCACCTCTGCCGTCCTCCAATGGTGGCACCGGGTTCGGCGCGCCGCGGTGAAGGATGCCACCGGCTGCCTGCGCCGCGCAGCCGGTCCGTGTCCGGCCGGTCGCCGGGTTCGGTCGCGGGGCTTCGGCACCGGGCCGCGGCCGCGGTCCCGGCGTAGCCGCGGCTGCGGTGTCGCCAGCCACAGTTGCTTCGGGCGACCGATGTGTGAGACATCCTGAGGCAGGTCATGGAGCGGGCGGCGTCCGGGCGGGATGCACGCCGAGGGCGCCGCGGCGGGCGCGAAAGGAGGGCCGATGACGACCACGGATCCCGGTCTGGCGGCACAGGGGCGCACCGGTCGGCTGGCCGGGAAGGTCGCCCTGATCACCGGCGCCGGCGGCAATTTCGGCGAGACCATCGTGCGCCGCTACCTGGAGGAAGGTGCGCGCGTCGTGATGGTCGGCCGCAAGCGCGCCAAGCTCGAGGCGACGCTGGCGCGCATCGAGCAGACCCTCGGCTGGGGCTCGCGAGCGGCGCTCATCCTGCCGTTCGACGCCTCCGATCCCGGCCAGGCGCGGCTCGGCGTCGAGACCGTGGTGCAGGAGCTCGGGCGGCTCGACGTCCTGGTCAACAACGCCGGCTCCACCGGGCCCAAGCAGCCGCTCGGCAACGTGCCGCTGACGCGCGAGGAGGTCGAGGCGCTGCGGGCCGCGGGTTCGAACGACACCGAGACCGTGCGCGACGCGATCTCCAACCTGTTCGGCCTGACCTGGAACATGTGCCGCGCGGCGTCGCCGCACCTGCAGCCGGGCTCCAGCATCGTCAACGTCTCGACGATCTTCTCGCGCACCCGCTACTACGGCCGCGCGCCCTACGTCGTGCCGAAGGCCGCGCTGAACACCTTCTCGCGCCACCTCGCGCTGCAGCTCGGGCCGCGCGGCATCCGCGTCAACGTGGTCTATCCGGGCCCGATCGAGAGCGAGCGCATCCACAACGTGTTCGCGGCGATGGACGGCCTGAAGAAGGTGCCGCCCGGCACCACCGCGCAGGACTTCCTCGCCACGATGGCGCTGTCGCGGGGCGAGGGCCCGGCCGGCCTGCAGCCGGTGTTCCCGTCGATCGACGACGTCGCCAACGCGATCGTGTTCCTCGGCTCCGACGAGTCGCGTGCCTTCTCGGCACACGGCTTCGAGGTGACCAACGGCATGAACGTCTGGCAGGAGTCGCGCTCGACGCTGCTGTCGCGGCCGGACCTGCGCACCCTCGACGGCGACGGCACGACCGTGCTGGTCGCCGCCGGCGACCAGATCGCCGACGCGCTCGCGATCGCGCGCGTGCAGGCGGGCGTCGGCGCGCACGTGCTGCTGGGGCTCGGTTCCGAGGAGGGCGTGCAGGCGGCGCGCGCGGCGCTGGCGCGCGACGACGTCGACGACCCGGACGCCGATGGCCGCGGCGGCCGCGACCGGCGCATCGAGCCGGTGCTGTTCGACCGCAGCCGCGCCGGCACGCTGCACGCGGTGCTCTCGGGCTCGCAGGCGCGCGCGTCCGACAAGCACGGCGCGCTGCACGGCGCCATCGTGCTGCCGGCCTACGGCGCGTACCGCTTCCGCGGGGCGCTGACCGAGGTCGGCGACACCGACGTCGACAACTTCCTGACGACCGAGCTCGCCGGCGCGATCTCGGTGGCCCGCGAGCTGACGCGCTTCTGGAAGGAGACGGCGCCGCGCGGCGCGGCGCCGCGCGCGGTGTTCATGTCGAACGGCGACGATGGCGCCGGCAACGCCTACGCCGACATCCTGCGCGCGGCGATCGAGGAGCTGATCCGCGTCTGGCGCGACGAGAGCGAGATGCAGGTCAACGGCGGCGACCGTGCCGCCGTGGAGTGGTCGAACCAGATCCTGCGCTTCAGCAGCCCGGACGCGGAGTCGCTGCCGTTCAGCGCCGGGCAGGCGGCGCGGCTGCTGTTCATGAAGCGGCGCATCCCGCAGATCTGCCTGTACGCGCCGGTCAACATCGCCGAGGTCACGGGCGCGCAGCGCTCGGTGCTCGGCTGGACCGAGGCGCTGACCGGCCTGCACCTCGGCAAGTGCGTGCTGATCACCGGCGGCTCGGCGGGCATCGGCGGCCAGCTCGCGCGGCTGCTGGCGATCGCCGGCGCGAAGGTGATGATCACTGCGCGGCGCGCCGAGCCGCTGCTCGAGATGCGCGCCTCCATCGTCCGCGAGCTCGAGGACATCGGCTATTACCAGCCCGGGGACCGCGTGCAGGTGCTGGCGGACGTCGACGTCGGCAGCGAGGCCGCGATGAAGCTCGCGCTCGAGGCGACGCTGCGGGCGTTCGGGCGCATCGACTACCTCGTCAACAACGCCGGCGTCGCGGGCGCCGAGCAGATGGTGGTCGACCTCGACCCGGAGGCCTGGCGCGCGACGCTGCAGTCGAACCTGAACTCGAACTACTCGCTGATCGAGAAGGTCGTGCCGCTGATGAAGGCGCAGGGCAGCGGCTACATCCTCAACGTCAGCTCCTACTTCGGCGGCGAGAAGTACATCGCCGTGCCCTACCCGAACCGCGCCGACTACGCGGTCTCGAAGGCCGGCCAGCGCGCGCTGGTCGAGAACCTCGCGCGCTTCGTCGGCCCGGAGATCCAGATCAACGCGATCGCGCCCGGCCCGGTCGACGGCCAGCGCCTCAAGGGCAAGGAGGGCAAGGCGGGCCTGTTCGACCGTCGTGCCCGGCTGATCATCGAGAACCGGCGCCTCAACGGCGTGCACGGCGCGGTGCTGCAGGCGCTGGAGCAGGGGGTCTCGCTCGATGCGGTGTTCAACGCCCTGTCACCGAACGACGTCGGCCTGCTGGCGCATTCGGGCAGCGCGCCCGAGCCGCTGCGGGCGTTCGCGATGCGCGTCGCCGCCGAGGGTGGCAATCGCGCCGCGCCGACGCACTCGTCGCTGCGCTTCCTGATGACCCACGCGATCGCCGACCGGCTGGTGCACCGGCTGCGCAACGGCTGCATCCTCGTCGACCCGCTCGACGTGCAGCGTGCCCAGTCCTGGGTGGGCTCGCTCCCGGAGCCGCCGCCGCCGTTCGTCGACCCGGAGGCGGTGCGCGCCGAGGCTGGCAAGATCCGCACCGGCGTGCTCGGCATGCTGCACCTGCGGCGCATGCCGACCGAGACCGACGTCGCGCTCGCGACCGTGTTCTTCATGGCCGACCGCGCGATCTCCGGCGAGACCTTCGAGCCCTCCGGCGGCCTGCAGCAGGAGCGCACGATCACCGAGCGCGAGCTGTTCGGCCGCGCCAAGCCCGAGCGCGTGCGACGCATGGAGGGCGAGACCATCTGGTTCGTCGGCGAGCACATGGCCGAGCCGGTGGCCGCGGCAGCGCGCCTGTTCCTCGCGGAAGGCCACGTCGGCAGCGTGATGATGCTGACGCGCACGCAGCGGCGCGGCGAGGCGATCCGCGCGGCGCTCGGCCGCGCGCTCGGCCACGACCGCGTCACCTATCTCGCAGTCGGCGACGACCTCGAGGCGGGCCTCGACCGCGCCTTCCAGTCGACCGGCAAGCCGGCGGCCGTGATCTGCACGCCGTTCGCGCCCCTGCCGACGGGACTGTTCGGCGTCGAGGGCGAGGAGCGACTGAACGCGGCCGGGTTCGCGGCCCTGGTCGAGGCCAACCTGACGCACCACTTCCGCGTGGCGCGCAAGGTCTCGCTGTTCAAGGGCACGCGGCTGATCCTCTGCTCGCCCGACGTGCCGGTCGGCGGCACGATCGCCCAGTTCGCGCTCGCCAACTTCGTGAAGACCACGCTGCACGCGCTGACCGCGACGCTCGGCGTCGAGAACGAGCGCCTCCATACCTACGTGCCGGTGAACCAGGTGAACCTGACACGCCGCATGCGCAGCGAGGAGCCACGCGATGCCGCCGAGCAGGCGGAGGAGTACGGCCGCTTCGCCCACGCCGTGCTGCTCGCCGCCGCGCCGCTCGCCGAGGCCCAGGAAAGCCGCTACCGCGCCCGCATCTACCGCGGCCTCGCCATCACGGTCTGAAAAGGGGACGGATTTGTTTTTGAAAAGGGGACGGATTTATTTTTTGCGGATTCTTCTGCGCGAGACGGGATGGCTTCGGGGTCTTCTCCACACAGGGGGGTCGTAGCCGTGCTGCTTCGCGTCGCATCGGCAGTTGCGATCGTCGGTAGCGCCATCGCGCTCACGGTGGTCGCCGGCTGCCTGTCCACGCCGTTGCCCGTGGCCCGCGCCGAGTCGACTCTCTACGCGGGAGTCCGCGGTGCACGCCTGCTCGACAGCGGCGCGCTGGTCGTCACCGGCGGTGGACCGTTCGACCGCGAGGAAGTCTTCGAGTACCTGCAGCGTCCCGACGGCGGCTACACGCTGCTGAACAACATCACGGCGGCCAGCGGTGCCTACCGCGTGCAGGCACGGTTCGACCTCGATGCGGCCTGGCGTTCGCTGTCTGCGCACGGCGTCGGGCTCTACGACGGGCAGCCGGTGGCGATCGCGATGCAGGTGCGGGGCATGGCGGTGGCGATCGACGTGCATCCGCTGTCGGGCTCTGGCGCCGGAGCGTCCACGACGTCGGCGAGCTGCGATCCGGATTGCTTCGTCAACATGTCGCCGAGCGCCACCGCAATGTTCGTCATGACGCGACACTACGACTTCGCGCGCGGCGGCGAGCAGGAGTTCCGCTGGGTCGGCCAGGACCTCGACCGGGTGCGCACGCTGTCCGGCGGCCGCTCGCGCCTCAGCTACCACGGAGAGCGCCGGCTGCGCGATCCCGCCGGCCGCGAGACGCCGATCCGGCACTTCTCCTTCGTCGAACTGCTGCCGCTCCCGGACGGCGGCACGTTCCGGCTGGACTTTGACCTCTGGACCGACCCCGGGCACCGACCGATGGGGTTCCGGATCCGCACCATCGGCGGCTCGGCTTCCGGCATCCTGGCGCTGCGCAAGGGGTGGGAGTGGCTGCGGCAGGCGCTGGCCGAAGGGAGCGCCGCTGGACTGGGGCTGGACGAGGTTTCCGGGCATGGGTAGATTACCCGTGTATTTCGACACGGGTCGCTTTCGATGCGCGATTCCCTCTTCGAGCGAGAGGCCTCCAAGCAGACGGTGAGCATCACCGTCAATTCCGACCTCTATGCCAAGGCGAAGCGCGCCGGGATCAACGTTTCGCAGGTAGCCGAGCAGGCCGTCGCCGAGGCGTATTCCAGGAAGCGCGCCGAGACGATCAAGGCCGAGATCCAGCGGGACCTCGCTGCCGTCGACGAGTACGCCAGCCGGCATGGCGACTTCGCCGAACTCGTCCGCACGCACTACGACCGGGACGATGGCGCAGTTTGACGTCCACGCTAATCCGGTTCCGGGCGCGCGACGTGCTTACCCGTGGGTCGTCGTCATGCAGTCCGACCTGCTCGCGGGGAGTCGCTCGCGACTCGTGGCCCCCATGGCTCCGCGAGTCGCGCTGCCCCAGGCTCCGGGTCGACTGACCCCGGCAGTTCACCTGGAGGATTCGGAGTATCTCGTCCTCGTGCCCTCCCTCGCGTCGTTGCCCGAGCGCGACCTGGGGTCACCAGTCGGTTCGGTCGCGCTGCAACGCCAGCTACTGCTGGCGGCGGTCGACTACCTCTTCTTCGGCGTCTGACGCGATCCCGGGCTGGCGTCGCGCCTGCGGTACGAGCGGCTGCTCGCCCGTTGTGCGCCTGATGCCGCGCATCAGCACGTTCGGCAACCGGCTGTTGTCCCACTCGAGCGGCCGCTTCGGGCCCGTGCCGGTACGCAGGATCACGAGGCGTTCCGACGGCACGATGTACATCACCTGATTGCCGTTGCCGTCGAACAGGAAGAGGTCGCGGGCGAGGTAGGGTTCGGAGTGCAGCACCTGCAGCGCGGGGGGCGTGCGCTGCGGGCCGGCCCAGCCGCGACGCTCGACGTAGGGGCCGGCGACGTAGACGCCGAGGCCGTAATGCGGATTCGCCGGGGTGCCGGTGGCCATCCGTGCGACGAAGCCTCGCGGCAGCAGGCGCCGGCCGCTCCACTGGCCGTCCTGCGCGAGCAGCACGCCGAGCCGCAGCCAGGTCTCGGGCGGGAGCTGGATGCAGCATCCCGCGTGCGCGACGCCGCCCGGGCGGTTGACCCAGACCTCGCCGCCCGCGGCGCCGATCGGCCGCAGCAACTCCTCGCCGACGAACTCGTGGTAGCGGCGGCCGGTGGCGCGCTCGACCAGCACGGCCACCAGGTCGAACTGCGCGTTGTTGTACGAGAACTCGCTGCCGGGCTCGGCGACGACCGGGTAGTCGTGCACGATGATCTCGTCGTGCCGCGGGTGCAGGAAGGCGAGGTTCAGTACGTCCTCGCGTCGCACGCTGAAGCCCTGTGGCAGGAAGCCCGCCGTGCCATCGAGCAGGTGGTGGATGCGGATCCGCGAGCGGCGCGGGTCGCCGCGCCACTCCGGCAGCAGCTCCGCGACCGGCTGCTCGAGCGAGCGGATGCGCCCGAGCGCGATCGCGCGGCCGATCGCGATCGCGGCCAGCGGCTTGGCAAGCGAGCGGCCGAGGATCGGGTCCTGCGGCGCACGGCCGCCGAAGTGGCGCTCGAGCTGCAGGCGCTCACGGTGCCAGACGAACAGCGCGCTCGAGGGCATCGACGCCGCGTAGGCCGCGGCCGCGTCGAGCGCCTGCGGCGCGATCGAGCGTGAGCGCGCCGTGGCCGCCGGCAGCGGGCGGTGTCGCGCGGCGCCAGGCACCGGCTCGACGGTGTCGTAGGTCTCGAAGTCGGCCAGCGTCCGCGCGCGCAGGTCGAGACGCCGCTGGTACAGCGCGTCCTCCGCCGCCGAGAAACGGCCCGTGACATCGACCACGAACGTCGGCGTCGCCACCGGTGGCGCCGCCGGCGAGACGGCGGGCACGGAAGGCTGTCCCGCCGCGCTTGCGTTGACCAGCAGCCCGGCCAGAAGACAAGAACCGATCGACTTCATCCCGAAAAAAAATCCGAAAATAAATCTGATCTATTTTTGGAGGCGGCGGGGTTGCCAGCTGGCCGGGTCGTTCGGGTCGCCCTTGCCGGCGTACACCGCGACGTCCGGATAGGCGAACACCGGGCGTCGCCACTGGTACTCCTCGGGCTTCAGCGGGAAACGCGGCCGCGGCAGGCCGAGGTAGGACTGCTCCTTGACGAGCTTGTGCGCCACCAGCTTCGCGGGCGCCTCGCCCTGCTCGACCCAGCGCTCGAGCGCATCGAGGTAGTCGATCGCGTCGGCGCCGTTGCCGCGACGGCAGTGGCCCATGCCCGGCACCATGAAGAGGCGGAAGAAGTCGCGCGTCGCCTCCGGTCCGCCCATCGTTCGGGTCGCGGTCTCGTAGTAGTCGACCGTGTTGCCGGGCGTCACCTCGGTGTCGTCCCAGCCGTGGTAGAGCAGCAGCTTGCCGCCGCGCGCCTTGAAACGCCGCAGGTCCGGGTTCTGCGCGTTGTAGAACGCCTCCGTCAGTGCGAGCCGCGGCGGGTCGCGCTCGAAGTCGAAGTCCGTCACCGAGATCCCGGGGCCGGGGTCGCGGTAGAAGACCTTGGCCTGCAGGATCTGGCTGATCATCGACGGCGCGGCGATGATCGCGCCGTGCTTGCCGGCCTCGTTCACGAACACCGGCGACCAGGTGTACTCGGAGCCGAGCGGCAGTCCGCCGCCGCCGGCCCAGGCGAGCCGGCCGCTGGAATTGCTCGCGCCGTCGTAGAGCTTGCGCAGCGCGCCGATCTCGGCGGGGCCCAGGCAGTCGGCGCCGCTCGTGCCCGCGCGGCAGGCGAGCGTCTCGACCCGGAAGCCGCAAAATCGCGGGTCCGGGATCAGGCCGTCCGCGACGCCATCCAGGCGGTCGCAGGCCGCGATCACCCGGTCGTGGACCAGCTTCAGCTGCGCGGTGTTCAGGATCGGCTTGCCATCGGCGCCGACGTTCGCGCGCGCCGACCACAGCAGGTGCAGCATCGCGGTACCGGTCTGGTTGAGCACCGGCGCCCCCGAGATGATGCCGTCGAACAGCTCGGGGAAGCGCTGTGCGGCCAGCATCCCCTGGCGCCCGCCGGTCGAACAGCCGTTGAAGTACGAACGCTTCGGCGCCGCGCCGTAGAAGGCCTCGGCGATGCGCTTCGCGGCCACCGCCGTGGTCCAGGTCGCGCGGTAGGCGAAGTCGAGCTCGGCGGCGCGGTTGTCGAGCGCCCACAGCGCCACCGAGGGCGGGCCGGAGTGGCCCATGTCGGTGTTGACCACCGCGTAGCGCTTCTCGAGCGAATCCTCGGCCGCGCCGAGGTTCAGCCAGCCGCACATGCCGCCGCAGCCCTGCATCAGGAACTTGCCGTTCCACTCGACCGGCAGCCGCAGCTCGAAGTTGACCTGCGGCGCGATCGTGCCCTTGAAGCGGCAGTAGGCCGGCAGCGTGCCGGCGGCCGGCACCGACTCGATCGCGGTGATCACCGTGGGCGCGTCGGGGATCCTCAGGAACTGGTCGAGGATCGCCGCCACCTCGGGCGGGTTCGGCTGCCCAGGCGTGCCGCCGAAGCGGCCGCAGGTCTCGTCGGCGCGTGCCCCCTGCGCGGCGAGCCCGAGCGAGAGCAGCAGCAGCGCGGCACAGGCGCGCAGGAGCGTGGCAGTGCGTCGCGGCATCATCGTCGGACCTCGAGGCGAAGGAACGGACGTCAGCGTGTGGGTGCCCCGGCCGGTCCGGCGGGCGCGGCGGGCGGGTGCACCACGGCGGCCGACACCGAGGTCGACGCCGCGGCGCCGGCACCCGGCGCGGTGCCCGCGCTGCCCGCGGCGGCGAGTGGCACCGTCGCCGCGATCTGCTCCTGCGTCAGCCGGTAGCGCCACAGGAACGCGATGCTGAGCAGCGGCGCGAGCGCCGGGATCACCGAGGAGGTGAAGTAGACGGCGTCGATCGCGCTCTGCGGCTGCAACGGCGCGGCCCCGCCCGTGGACTTCACGAAGCCGCCGGCCGAGAGGATCAGGCCCGACAGCAGCGGGCCGATCGCGAACGCGGTCTTCTCGACGAAGCTGTAGAAGCCGGAGTAGAGCCCCTCGCGGCGCATGCCGGTGCGGCGGTAGTCGTATTCGGCGCAGTCGGGCAGCAGCGAGGTGCCGAGCAGCATGATGCCGCCCGCCGTGATGCCGGTGAGCAGCGCGCGCACCAGGAACGCGAAGTCGCTCTCCTGCGGCGTGGCGAGCACCCACGAGCACTTGGTGATCGCGAACACGACGATCGAGGCGACGTAGACGTTGCGCTTGCCGAGGCGCTTCGACGCCGACACCCAGGCGGGCATCGAGGCCATCGTGCCGACGGTGCTCGCGAGCCCGAACGTCGCGAGGCCGTAGCCACCGCGGCCGAGCGCCGTGGTCATCAGGAACGGCAGCGCCACCGACGAGGCCGACAGCCCGACGAGCTGCAGGAACTTCGCGCCGATGAACACCCGGAACGGCTGGTTCGAGAGCACCGTGCGCGCCTGTTCCACGAAACCGGGCCGCAGCGTCGTCGGCTCGGTGAAGCGCGCCTGCGCGGTGCCGGCGAAGCAGGCCAGCATCGCGACCAGGCAGGTGCCGCCGACCAGCCAGGCCATCGCCGCGAAGCCCGTGCGCCCGCCGCCCATCGCCTCGACCAGCGCCGGGGCCGCCGAGGTGCTGACCAGGGTCGCCACCGACACGAAGAACACCCGGTAGGACATCAGCACCGTGCGCTCGTGGAAGCTCCCGGTCATCTCGGCCGGCATCGAGAGATAGGGCACGTTGAAGAAGGTGTAGCCGGTGGCGAGCAGCAGCAGGGTCGCGACCATCCAGGCGATGGTCGCCGATTCGCGCGCGAACACGGGCGCGTTGAACATCAGCACCAGCGCGGTCGAGGCGAGGGCCGCGCCGACCAGGATGTACGGCCGGCGCCTGCCCCAGCGCGAACGGGTGCGGTCGCTCAGCGTGCCGACGACGGGGTTCAGCGCCATGTCGTAGATCTTGGACACGAACATGATGGCGCCGGCGACGGCCGGCTCGATGCCGAGCGCAGTGGTCATGAAGAACAGCAGCAGCAGCGAGCTGGTCGAGAGGATCGTGTAGGAGCCGAGGCCGCCGACGCCCCAGCCGGCCCGCAGCGCGAAGGGCAGGGCGTCGTCGGGGATGCCGGGCTGCGCATGCAGCTTCGCTGACATTAGTTTGCTGATGCGGAAGGGACCGTGGATAATCTTACGCCGGCGATGGGCGCTTGCAAGCGCCCCATGCCGCAGAAGCCAGGGGGGCCGGTCGTGTCCACGGTCATCAGCAAGTCGGTCGGCCGGGCGTTCGCCCTGCTCGAGCTGTTCCGGCGCGAGCGCCGGCCGCTGACCGCCACCGAGATCGAGTCCGCGCTGTCGCTGCCGCAGGCGAGCGCCCTGGTGCTGGCGCGCGAGCTCGCCGCCCTCGGCTACCTGTCCTACGACCCGCGCGGCCGTACTTACTTCCCGAGCGGCCGGCTCGCCGACCTCGGGCGCTGGCTGGGCGAGCTCGACCTGCCGATGCGCCGGCTGCAGGCCACCGCCACCGACGTCGCGCGCGCCACCGGCGAGACCACCAGCGTCTGCGGCCGCAATGGCCACTTCCTGCAGATCGAGCACTTCGTGCCCGGCACGCTCGCCGGTAGCATCCTGATGCACGTCGGCCGCGGCGGCCCGCTGCCCTGCAGCGGCGCGGGCCGCGCGGTGCTCGCGACCTTCGACGACGACGAGGTGCGCGGCATCCTCGAGGACGTGCAGCACCGCGAGCGTCGCCACCCGTTCGACGCGGCGGCCGCGCTGCGCGACGCCCAGTCGGCGCGCCGGCGCGGCCATCTCGCCAGCTTCGACCTGATGATCCCCGGCGTGGCCGCGGTCGCCTTCCCGCTGCCGGTCGAGGCCGCCGGTGGACACTTCGCGCTGGTGGTGGGCGGGCCCACTCCACGCATCCAGTCGACCCATGAGCGCATCGTCCGCGCCAGCCGGCCGATCATCGCCAAGGCCTTCGCCTGATGCCCGATGCCCGATCCCTGGCGCCCGCCGCGCCGGCGGCGTGCGATTGCACCCGCACGCAGTCCTCCAGCGTGGGCAGTGGCCAAGCGGCCACGACGCGCACATGATGCGGGGGTCGAAGCCCACCGGAGCGAAGCCATGAGCAAGGGAATGGACCGCAAGAAGGAAACCCGCAAGAAGCCCGCGAAGACGCTCGAGGAGAAGCGTGCGGCCAAGCGCGAGAAGAAGGCCGCGCGCTAGCGTCGCGGTCACTGGGGTCAGCGCGGTCGGCGGGCTGGCCGGGGTCGCCCAGGTCGCCGGGGTCGCCGGAACGGTAAACTGCGGATTCCCTCCCGAACCCGCACCGGGCCCCCGCCCGGGTCGGCCATGAACCGGCCGCTGACCGCCCCCACCGATCCCGCCATCGAAGACTGCCTGCGTCGCGACCAGTTCCGGCTGCGTCGCGAGCGCGACCGGCTGCGCGGCGAGCGGGCGCGGGGCCAGGACGTCGCGCGCGCCGAGGCGGCGCTGGCCGAGCGGATCGCCGCCTCGGCCGCCGCGCGCGCGGCGCGCGGCGCGAGCGTCCCGGCGATCCACTATCCCGAGGACCTGCCGGTCGCGGCGCACCGCGACGAGATCCGCCGCGCCATCGAGCGCCACCCGGTCGTCATCGTCTGCGGCGAGACCGGCTCGGGCAAGACCACGCAGCTGCCGAAGATCTGCCTCGAGGCCGGCCGCGGCGTCGCCGGCATCATCGGCCACACCCAGCCGCGGCGCATCGCGGCGCGCGCGGTCGCGACGCGCATCGCCGAGGAACTCGGCACGCCGCTCGGGCAGGGGGTCGGCTACAAGCTGCGCTTCCAGGACCGCAGCCGGCCCGAGGGCCTGGTCAAGCTGATGACCGACGGCATCCTGCTCGCCGAGACGCAGGGTGACCGCTTCCTCGACGCCTACGACACGCTCATCGTCGACGAGGCGCACGAGCGTTCGCTGAACATCGACTTCCTGCTCGGCTACCTCAAGTGGCTGCTGCCGCGGCGGCCGGACCTGAAGCTCGTGATCACCTCGGCGACCATCGACCCGGAGCGCTTCTCGCGGCACTTCGGCGATGCGCCGATCGTCAACGTCTCGGGCCGCAGCTTTCCCGTAGAGATCCGCTGGCGGCCGGTGCAGCTCGACGAGCAAGACGACGAAACCGCCGTCGACGAACAGGCCGCGATCCTCGCCGCGGTCGACGAACTGTGGCGCGAGCAGCCGGGCGACATCCTGGTGTTCCTGAGCGGCGAGCGTGAGATCCGCGAGACTGCCGAGTCGCTGCGCAAGCACCATCCGCGCGGCTGCGAGGTGCTGCCGCTGTACTCGCGGCTCTCGCAGGACGAGCAGCAGCGCGTGTTCCGCCCGTCTGGCCAGCGGCGCGTGGTGCTCGCGACCAACGTCGCCGAGACCTCGCTGACCGTGCCTGGCATCCGCGCGGTGATCGACACCGGGGTCGCACGCATCAGCCGCTACAGCCACCGCAGCCAGCTGCAGCGCCTGCCGATCGAGAAGGTGTCGCGCGCCTCGGCCAACCAGCGCGCCGGGCGCTGCGGCCGCGTCGGGCCCGGCATCGCGATCCGGCTCTATTCCGAAGAGGACTTCCTGGCGCGGCCCGAGTTCACCGAGCCCGAGATCCAGCGCACCAACCTCGCCGCGGTGATCCTGCAGATGCACGCGCTGAAGCTCGGCGACATCGAGGCCTTCCCGTTCGTCGAGCCGCCGGACGGGCGCCTGGTGCGCGACGGCCAGCGTACCTTGCGCGAGCTCGGTGCGCTTTCCGAGGAGGGGCAGCTGACCGAGGTCGGCCGGCGACTCGCGAAGCTGCCGCTCGACCCGAAGCTCGGACGGATGCTGCTCGCTGGCGCCGCGGAACACTGCCTCGAGGAGGTGGCGATCATCGCTGCGGCGCTGTCGGTGCCGGACCCGCGCGACCGGCCGGCCGACAAGCAGACCCAGGCCGACCAGAAGCACGCGCCGCTGCGCGACGAGCAGTCGGACTTCCTGTCGCTGCTGAAGCTGTGGCGCGCCTTCATCGAGCAGCGCACGGCGCTGTCGCGCGCGAAGCTGCGCGGCTGGTGCAAGGAGAACTTCGTCTCCTACCTGCGGATGACCGAGTGGCAGGACGTGCACGGCCAGGTGATGGAGGTCGTCAAGGGCGAGCTCGGGCTGCAGGCGAACACCCAGCCGGGGCAGTACGCGCCCATCCACCGCGCGCTGCTGGCGGGGCTGCTCGCGCAGGTCGCGCAGCGGCGCGAGCAGGCCGAGTACCTGGGGGCGCGCGGCACCAAGCTCTACATCCATCCCGGCTCGGGGCAGTTCAAGACGCGGCCAGCGTGGATCGTCAGCGCCGAGCAGGTCGAGACCACCAAGGTCTATGCGCGCACCGTCGCGCGCATCGACCCGGCATGGATCGAGCAGGTGGGCGCGCACCTCGTGCGGCGCCAGCACTACGAGCCGCACTGGGAGCGGCGCGCCGCGCGTGCCGCGGTCTACGAGCGCGTGACGCTGTTCGGGTTGACGCTCTCATCCGGACGGCGCGTGCCGTACGAGCACGTCGACCCGAAGGCCGCGCGCGAGCTCTTCATCCGCCACGCGCTGGTGCGCATGGAGTACGACGCGCGCGCGCCGTTCCTCGCCCACAACCGCAAGCTGCTCCAGGACACCGAGTACCTTCAGCAGAAGGGCCGGCGCGTCGACCTGCTGGTCGACGAGGGCCGGCTGTACGACTTCTTCGACGCGCGGCTACCGGACGGTATCTCGACCGGCGCGGCCTTCGAGCGCTGGCGTCGCGAGGCCGAGGCCAAGCAGCCGAAGCTGCTGTGGCTGACCGAGCGCGACATCTCGCCGGGCGATGCCGAGCTCGAGGCGGCGCGCTTTCCCGACCACCTGACCGCTGGTCCCCTGGTGGTGCAGCTGCGCTACCGCTTCGATCCGGGCCACGAGGATGACGGCGTGTCGGCGCTGGTGCCGCTGCACGTGCTCAACCAGCTGCCGCCGGAGCCGTTCGAATGGCTGGTGCCCGGTCTCTTCGAAGAGAAGGTCACCGCGCTGCTGCGCTCGCTGCCGAAGGCCCTGCGCGTGCACTTCGTGCCGGTACCCGAGGCCGTGGCGCGCGCTCTGCCGCGGCTCGACCCCGGGCGGGGCTCGCTGCACGCCCAGCTCGCCGAGGCGCTGACCGTGACCGGCGGCGTGACGGTGACCCGCGATGCCTTCCGTGAAGACCTGCTGCCGCCGCACCTGCGGATGAACTTCCTGCTGCTCGACGACGCGGACCAGGTGATCGCGCGCTCGCGCAGCCTCGCGGCGCTGCAGGGGCGACATGCCGCAGCCTCCGAGGAGGACTACGCCCGCCAGTCGCGTCTCACGAGCGGCGCACGCAGCTGGGTATTTGGTGACCTGCCGGAGCGGCAGGAAACCGGGCCTGCGGGGCGGCGCCAGGTCGGCTACCCCGCGCTGGTCGACGAAGGCACGAGCGTCGGCCTGCGTGCCTTCGCCACGCCGCCCGAGGCGCGGATCAGCCACGAGCATGGCTGTGCGCGCCTGCTGCGGCTGGTGCTCGCCCGCGAGCTGAAGCCGCTGCTGCGCGACCTGCCGGTGAACGTGCAGGCGGAACTGGTCTACCGCGGGCTCGCGGCGCACCCGGTGCTGCAGCCCGAGCCCGGCACCGACCGCGACTTGCGCGAGGACCTGCTCGACCGGATCGTCATCACCGTGTTCCTCGAGGGCCGCGAGCCGCTGCGCACGGCGGCGGCGTTCGACTCGCGGGTCGAGGCGCTGCGCGCCAGCGTCGGCCTGCCGGCGCAGGAAATCTCGCGCCTGGTCCAGGGCATCCTCGAGCGGCTCGGGCGGGTGCTCGCGGCCCTGTCGAAGCTGCCCGCCGCCGTACCGGCCGCGGCGGTGGCGGACATCCGCGCCCAGCTCGCGTGGCTCGTGCCCGCGGGCTTCCTGCGGGTGACGCCGCTCGCGCGGCTGCAGGAATTCCCGCGCTACCTGCAGGCGCTCGAGCAGCGCCTGGAGAAGATCGTGCGCGACCCGCGCCGCGACGCGCAGCTCGCCGCCCAGGTCGCGCCGCTCGAGGCGCGCTGGCGCGAGCGCGTCAGGGCCGAGCGCGGCCTGCGCCCGCCAGGCGAGGACGAGTTCCGCTGGCTGCTCGAGGAGTTCCGCGTGTCGCTGTTCGCGCAGGCGCTGCGCACGCGCGTCACCGTATCGGCGCGACGGCTGGAGGACGCCTGGGCGGAGCGCGAGCGCGCGCCGCTCGCCTGAAGCCAACAGAGGCGGTTCCCAGGCGCGTCCGCGGCTGGCTGCGATCCCGACGTGCTTGCCCGCACCGACCTCCCGTCAGCGCAGGTACTGGTCGCAGAATTCGCGCGCCGTGAGGACAGGATGGTCCGGAGCCAGCTTCAACAGGTCGCGGTCGCCAGTGACCAGGCAGTCCGCACTGCTGGCCAGGGAGGTGGCGAGGAACATGTCGTCGCGGCGGTCCTTCGGCACGCGGGCCACCACGCCGCGGATGTCGACGACCTCCGTGAGGTAGCGCAGCTCCGCGACGAATCGCCACAGCTGCGCATCGCCCAGCGCAACGCGCTTGCGGACCTTGGGGTATTGCAAGGCGGCGCTGATCTCCTGCAGCAACGGCTCGCTGGTCACGGCCGGCCAGCCGACGCGCGAGTCGCTGCAGGGGCTCGGCTCCGAGGGCTATGCGGCGGTGATCTCGCTGGCGCCGGGCGATGCGCCCGACGCCGTGCCCGACGAGGCACGGATCCTCGCCGCGCAGGGCATCGAGTACGTGCACGTGCCGATTCCGTGGCTCGCGCCCGAGGCCGCGCACCTCGAGGCGACGGCTGCGGCGTTGCAGCGCCTGCGTGGCCGCAAGGTGCTGGTGCACTGCCAGAAGAACATGCGCGCCTCGGCGGTGACCTTCCTGGTGCGGGTGATCCACGACGGCGAGGACCCGGCCGTCGCCTGGAGCGACGTGCGCAAGGTCTGGATGCCGAACGAGACCTGGACGCGGTTCATCGACGCGCAGCTGCGCGCCCACGGCAGGACGTTCGCGCTTCGCTGATGCGGACGCCGGGACCCGGCTGCGGTCCGGGCGAAGTCGACGCCCAAGATCGGCAGGTCCAGCGTCTCGGCCCGCCGTGCGCTTGCCGCCCGCCTTCGCGACGCGCTCGGCGAAACCCTGATGAGTCCTGACCGACGGAAGGGAATGGTCGGACCAAACTATTTTCGCTATACAAATTTTGTTGCGCGACCAAGAATCGAACGAGTCAGGGGTGCTTCCCGCGTCCTGCTGGGCACCTCGGTCATGGTCGACCAGGGGGTTTTTCGATGAACTACAAGATTCCGGGAGTGGCCGTCGCGCTCGTTTCGATGCTTTGCGGCATGCCGGTGGCGCTCGCGCAGCGCGGCGCGGCCGACCGGATCTGGACCGGCGGCCCAGTGCTCACGATGAACGACGCCGCGATGCGCGCGGAGGCCGTCGCGACCAAGGGCGGCCGCATCGTCGCGGTCGGCTCGAAGGCGGACGTGATGAAGCTGCAGGGGCCGAAGACCACGGTCGTCGACCTCGGCGGTCGCGCGATGCTGCCCGGCTTCGTCGACGCGCACGGGCACGTCGTGTTCGGCGGCCTGCAGGCCCTGTCGGCGAACATGCTGCCGCCGCCGGACGGCCAGGTGCGCGACATCGCCTCGCTGCAGCGCACGCTGCGCGAGTGGGCGGCTGCCAACGCCGAGACCGTCAAGTCCGTGAACCTGATCGTCGGCTTCGGCTACGACAACGCGCAGCTCGCCGAGCGCCGCGACCCGACGCGCGACGAGCTGGACGCCGTCTCGAAGGACGTGCCGGTGTTCGTCGTCCACCAGTCCGGGCACATCGGTGCGCTGAACTCGAAGGCGCTCGAGGTCATCGGGGTGAATGCGCAGTCGACCGATCCGGCCGGCGGCATCATCCGGCGACGCGCGGGCAGCAGCGAACCGGACGGAGTCCTCGAGGAGTCGGCGTTCTTCGCGGCCGCGCAGAAGCTGCTCGGGCAACTCGGCGCGGGCGGGCTCAAGGCCTTCGCCAAGGCCGGCTCCGAGCTGTGGGCACGCTTCGGCTACACCACGGCGCAGGAGGGCCGCTCCGATCCCACCGTCTACGGCGTGCTGCGCGGCGTCGCCGATGCCGGCGGCTTCAAGATCGACGTCGCCGCCTATCCGGACGTGCTGATCGACCGCGACTTCATCGCCAAGAACGTGACGCCCGGCTATCGCAACCGGCTGCGCATCGCCGGCGCCAAGCTGACGATCGACGGGTCCGCGCCCGGCTTCACCGCGTGGCGCGACCGGCCCTACTACAAGCCCGTCGGCAACTATCCGCCGGGCTACGTCGGCTATCCCGCGGTGAAGAACGAGCAGGTGCTGGACGCAGTCGAGTGGGCCTACACCAACGGCGTGCAGATCATCGTGCACGCCAATGGCGAGGCCGCCTCCGACCTGCTGATCGCCGCGCACCAGAGCTCGCTCGCCAGGCACGGTCCCGGCGATCGTCGCCACGTGCTGATCCACGGCACGTTCCTCCGCGAGGACCAGGTCGAGTCCTACGGCAAGCTCGGGGTGATCCCGTCGCTGTTCCCGATGCACACCTTCTACTGGGGCGACTGGCATCGCGACCAGACGGCGGGTCCGGTGCTGGCCGAGGACATCTCGCCGACCGGCTGGGCGGTGCAACGCGGCATGCGCTTCACCTCGCACCACGATGCGCCCGTCGCCTTCCCGGACTCGATGCGCGTGCTCGACGCCACCGTGACGCGACGCTCGCGTTCCGGCGACATCATCGGCCCGCGGCAGCGCGTCGACGTGATCACCGCGCTCAAGGCGATGACGATCTGGCCCGCCTACCAGCACCGCGAGGAAGCGGCCAAGGGCTCGATCGAGGTCGGCAAGCTCGCCGATTTCGTGATCCTCTCCGCCGACCCGACCGCCGTGGAGCCGGACTCGCTCGACCAGATCAAGGTCACCGAGACCATCAAGGAAGGCGTCGCCGTATTCACGCTGACGCCGGCGGAGCAGCGCAAGGCCGACCTGATGCTGCGGCCCGACTCGGGTGGTGGCAACGCCTTCGAGCGTTTCCTGGCGGCCGGTGCGCGCCACCAGGACGCGATGCAACTGCTGCCCTTCGCGCGTGCGGCGGCGCTGCGCGCCGGGATCACGGGCAGCGCGGGGCCCGATCCGTCGTGCTCGATCCGCTATGCCGACGTGCTGATCGCGACGATGCTGGCAGGCGGACGCTGATCGCGGCGGCCATCGCGCCCGTCGACGAACGCGGAACGGCCCTGATCACGGAGAAGTGGCGCATGGTCTCGAAATCGTCCAGTTGGCGCTCGCAGGCATCCTCCCTCGTCGCCCTCGCGCTGTTCGTGCTCGGCTCCAGTGGGCAGTTCGGGCCGTCGTCGATGCTGTCCCTGATGGCGACCGCCGACGCCGCCCAGTCCGCCGCGACGGCGGCGCCACCGGCCACGGCCGTCGCACCAGCTGCGGCCGCGGCAGCCCCGGCGCAGCCGCTCGCTGCGACTGACGCAACCTGGAGTCCGGAGGCGCTGGAGGACTTGCTCGCGCCGGTCGCCCTGTATCCGGATCCGGTCCTGGCGCAGCTTCTGGTGGCCGTCACGAACCCCCAGGAAATCCTCGACGCCGGCAACTGGCTGGTCGCGAACCCGGAGCTCGAGGGCAAGGCGCTCGACGCGGCGGCCGAGAAGGTGGGCTTCACGTTGCCCACGCGCTCGCTGGTCCAGTTCCCCGACGTGATCGACAAGCTTTGCCTGAACTTGCCGTGGACGGAGGAACTGGGGCAGGCGTACGTGAACGATCAGGCCGGTGTGATGGAGGCGGTGCAGCGGCTGCGGGTGCAGGCGCAGGAGGCCGGCAACCTCAAGAGCTCGAAGGAGATGACGGTTGCGACGACGCAGCAGCAGGGCAAGTCGGTGGTGACCCTGGAGCCCGCCCGGCCCAACGTCGTGCACGTTCCCCAGTACGATCCGGTGGCAGCCTATGCACCGGCCGGTACGACGATCACGACGGCCCCTGGTGCCACGACGAACGTCACCGTGAACCCGGCAGCCGCGCCCGCGACGCCAGCGGCTTCGGGCCAGGCCGGGCCGGAGAGCGAGAAGAAATACGATGCGGGCTCCTTGATCCTGACCGGACTGCTGTCGTTCGGCGCCGGCATGCTGGTCAACGAGGTCTTCGACGACGACGACGACGACTATTGGGGCCGCGGTTTCTACGGCGGCATGTACTACCTGCCCATGCCCTACTACCCGCCCTACGTCTACCGTCCGGTATATGGCGGCGGGTTCTATCCGGGATTCGGCTACAACCGTCCGCCGATCTACATCCGCGGCGGCACGACCATCGTCATCAACCAGAACAACAACTACTACCGGCGGTACCGCGACGACGCCAGCATCCTGAGCAATCGCAGGCAGCCCCGCAGCCCGATCACGGCCGCGAAGCCGAACCGGCCCGAGCTACGGTCGCTGAATGCCCGTGCCGCGCGCGGCCCGGAACGCAAGGCGCCGTCGGCGGCGGAGGCCTGGAAGGGCAGGGGCGGTTACGCCGGCGCGGATCCCAAGGTTCGTGCGGCAACGGGACGCCAGCCCCTGCGCCCGGGCGCCTCGGGCTCGCGGCCGGCGCCGAAGGTGCAGGGCAGCTACGCCGGGCGCAAGCCCACGCGGGAGCGGCCCGCCGTTGCGGGTGGCGCCGGTCAGCCGGGCACGTCGGCGCGTCCCGCTGCGCGTCCGCTACCGACGCCAGGGGGCGCGACCGCGAGACCGGCGGTCGCGAGTCGACCGGCGAGCGGCACCAGCCCGGCGCGGCCGTCGATGCGCCCGGCCACGCCCGACCGCGGCCGGTTCGACCCCTCGCGCGTGTCGGATCGGGCCAGCCGGCCGGCCATGCCTTCGATGCAGCGGCCGTCCGTCACGCCGACGTCGCGCCCACAGCGTCCTGCCCTTACGAGAACCGGTGTTTCGCGCGGCGGTGGCGGGCGTGCCGACGCCGCTGCGGGCGCGCGTGGCCGCGCCAGCATGCCGCCCGGTGGTGCAGCGCGCGCGCGCGCCGCGGCCCAGCAGCGTGGCCGCTAGGAGTACGCCGCCCATGAACGGAAACCCGCTGACTGCGCGCGATTCACGGTTGCGCGCCTGGCCCGGGGTCGCCGCGCTCACGCTGCTGCTGGTCGCGTGCAGCGGCCGCTCTGCCACCGAGCAGGACGCCTTCGCGACCCCGGAGGCCGCGTTCGAGGCCCTCGTGGTACACCTCGAGAAGGGCGACGATGCCAGGCTGGCAAGGTTGCTCGGTCCAGGGGTCGATGAGCTGCTGCGGTCGGGGGACGCCGTTCAGGACGCGGCCGACGCGGCCGACTTCGTGGCGGCATACCGCGCCAGGCACCTGTTGGAAGCCGACGGCGATACCCGCCGTACGCTCCTCGTCGGCACGGACGAATGGCCGCTGCCCATCCCCGCCGTGCAGCGCGCAGGCAAGTGGTACCTCGACGGAAACGCCGGCGCCGACGAGCTGGTGTATCGCCGCATCGGCGCGAACGAGCTGGGCGCGCTCGACGTGCTCGCGGGGTTCGTCGAGGCGCAGCAGGAGTACGCCGCCGAAGGCCACGACGGCGACCCACCCGGCATCTACGCACTGAAGCTGATCAGCGATCCCGGCCTGCAGAACGGCCTGTATTGGGAGACGGACGAGGACGAGCCGGAGAGCCCGGCCGGAGCGTTCGTCGCCGCGGCGGCGGCCGAGGGCTATCGGGCGGCCGCCGGGGTTCCCTACCAGGGTTATCGCTACCGCATGCTCTACCGGCAGGGCGCGAACGCCGATGGCGGCGCGCGCGAGTATTTCGCCGACGGCTTGCTGACGCGGGGCTTCGCGTTGCTGGCCTGGCCCGCGGAGTACGGGGTGAGCGGCGTCATGACTTTCGTGATCAACCAGGACGGCGTGCCGTTCCAGAAGGACCTGGGCGAAGCGACCGCAGAGTCGGTCGCCGGAGTCACGGCCTTCGACCCAGACCCGACCTGGCGCCCGTCGTCGAAGCGCGACGAGCGAAGCGTGACCGAGCGCTAGTAGCCCCTCGTCACGTCGACCACGGAGAGCATCCGCTCCCCGGCGACGTAGCGCCGCACGTTCTCGGCGATCACGCGCCGCTGCGCCTCGACACCGAGGTCCGACTCGTTGGAATTGTGCGGCGTGATCACGACGTTCGGTGCGCGCCACAGCGGGTGCTCCTTCGGCAGCGGCTCGGGCTCGGTGACGTCGAGCCCGGCGCCGGCGAGGCGGCGCGCCACGAGCGCCGCGGCGAGGTCGGTCGTGACCACCGTGCCGCCGCGGCCCACGTTCAGGAAGTAGGCCGTCGGCCGCATCCGCGCAAACGCTGCGGCGTCGAACAGGTTGCGCGTGGCCGCGGTCAGCGGCAGGGCGTTCGCGACCACGTCGGCCTGGCCGAGCAGCTGCGGCAGCTCGTCGGCGAGCCCGACGTAGTCGACGTAGGGCGGGCGCTCGCGCGAGGAGCCGCGGGTCGCGATCACGCGCATGCCGAGGGCGTCCGCGCGCTTCGCGATCTCGCCGCCGATGCCGCCGAGGCCGACCACCAGCAGCGTCTTGCCCTGCAGGGTCACCAGCGGCTGCTCGCCGTAGTCGCCCGACCAGAGGCCGGCGGCCTGCCGCGGGATCGACACCGTCAGGCCGCGCGTCAGCGCGAGCAGCATGCCGATCGTGTGCTCGGCGATCACCGGCGCCGAGATCGCGCGCATGTTGGTGAAGAGATAGCGGCCCGAGGCGATCGCCGGCCGGGCGACGCAGACCTCGACGCCGGCCGAGACCAGCTGGATCCAGCGCAGCTCGCGTGCCGCCGCCAGCACCGGCTCGGTGCAGAGCAGGCCGGTGCGGCCGATCATCGCATCGGCGTCCGCGACGCGTGCGACGAACTCCGCCGGCGTCGCCGCGGCGACGACGGTGACGCCAGGGGCTGCGCGTCGCACCGCGTCCTCGAGCCCCGGCACGGCGCCGTCGACCAGGAGCCGCTGCGGCCGCCTCCAGCCGGGGCGCGCGGCGACGGGCTCGGGCGCCTCGCGCAGACCGTAGCCCTCGATCAGGGCCGCGACCTCGGGATCGCGCGGCGCTGCCTGCCCCCACGCCGCCGACGGCGCGCCGCATGCCAGTGCCAGTGCCAGCGCCATCGGCCAGGTTGCGGCGAGCGCGCGGCACGTGCGGGGCATCCGGGTCTCCTCAGCGATCGATGGTCGCCAGTGAGCGCTCAGTGTAGCGCGCGCCCGAGACCGGGCCCGCGGCGTCGATCGTGGCGAGGTCCGCAGGCTCGAGCGCGAGCTCGGCGGCCGCCGCGTTGACCTCGAGGTAGCGGCGCCGCTTGGTGCCGGGGATCGGCACGACGTCCTCGCCCCGCTGCAGCAGCCAGGCCAGCGCCACCTGCGCAGGCTCGGCGCCGCGGCGCGCCGCGACGCTGCGCACCGCCTCGAGCAGCCGCTGGTTGCGGTCGTAGTTGTCGCCGACGTAGCGCGGGTCGTGGCGGCGGTAGTCGCGCTCGGGCAGCTGCTCGGCGCGCGCCACCGTGCCGGTCAGGAAGCCGCGGCCCAGCGGGCTGTAGGGCACGATGCCGATGCCGAGCTCGCGGCAGACCTGCAGCACGGCCGGCTGGCCGCCGGGCGAGGGCGCCTCGAGGTTGCGCTCCCACAGCGAGTATTCGCTCTGCAGCGCGCTGATCGGGTGCACGGCATGCGCACGGCGGATCGTGTCGACGCCGACCTCGGAGAGGCCGAGGTAGCGGACCTTGCCCGCCTTCACCTGCTCGGCCATCACGCCGACCGTCTCCTCGATCGGCACGCTGCGGTCGAGCCGGTGCTGGTACCAGAGGTCGACGTGGTCGGTGCCGAGCCGCCGCAGACAGCCCTCGAGCGCCGCGCGCACGTTCTCCGGCCGGCTGTCCTGGCCGGCGATGCGCCCCTCGACGATCCGGAACCCGAACTTGGTGGCGATGATCGCCTCGTGCCGCCGGCCGGCGAGCGCGCGGCCCAGCAGTTCCTCGTTCGAGTACGGCCCGTACACCTCGGCGGTGTCGAAGAAATTCACCCCGAGCTCGAGCGCGCGGTGGATGGTCGCGATGCCTTCGGCCTCGTCGGCCGCGCCGTACATCTCGGGCATGCCGGCGACCCCGGTCATGCCCATCGTGCCGAGGCCGATCGCCGGGACCACGAGTCCCTGCCGGCCGAGCGCGCGCTGCTTCATGACCGACTCCTGGGTGAACGTGTCAGACGCCGCCGAGGTAGTCCTGCTTGCCGACCTCGACGCCGACGTGGCGCAGCAGTGCGTAGGCCGTGGTCACGTGGAAGTAGAAGTTCGGCAGCGCCCACTTCTGCAGGAACGGCAGCCCGTCCATCTCGAGCGTGCGGGTGCGCAGCGGCACCACGACGTGGCGCGTCTCGGCACCCTCGAGCTGCGCGGCCGGGAGGCCCTGCAGCCAGTCGACCGTCTTCGCGACGCGCGCCTTCAGCTCGCCGAGGGTCTTCTCGTCGTCGGCGAACTTCGGTGCCTCGACGCCTGCCAGGCGCGCGGTGCTGTTCTTGGCGAAGTCGCTGGCGAGCTGCACCTGGCGGGTGAACGACAGCATGTCGGGCGCGAGCCTCAGGCCCTCGAGCACGCCGGCCTCGACCTTCTTCGCGGCGGCGAACGCCTCCGCTTTCTCCAGGATCCGGCCGAGGTTGTTCAGCATCGGGACGAACTGGCCGACGGTCATCGCGTGCATCGACAGGGACATGGCGGGATCTCCGGGCGCCGGCGGGCGCAGGGTGGGCGAAAAAGGGACGGCAGGATCACAGATCGACCGGGGCGCCGCAACGCGCCCCGCTGGGGCGGGTTCGGCGCACGAGACTCGCGCCATTTGATGCCGTCGTGCGACAATAGCGGCCCTCGAAGAGCTTCTGGTTTCGATCATGCCGCTAATCTGGTCCCCGGCCCACATGGCCACCTTCGCCAAGGTCGTCGACCTCAACGGCTTCACCGCCGCCGCCAGGGCGCTCAAGGTGCCCAAGGCCGCGGTCAGCCGGGCGATCGCGGACCTCGAACGCGAGCTCGGCCTGAAGGTGCTGACCCGCACCACCCGCCGCATCCACCTGACCCCCGCCGGCGAGCAGCTGCTGCCCCACTGCCGCACGATCCTCGAGGCCGCCGAGCAGGTGCGCCAGCGCTCCGCCGAGCTGACCCAGTCGCGCGGCGGCCCCCTCAAGGTGCTCGCCGAGGCCACCTACGGCCGGGTGCTGCTGTCGCCGCTGGTGCCGCGCTTCCTGGAGCGCTTCCCCGGGATCCCCCTCGAGGTCGAGCTGGGCGAGGGCGCCGACGCCGCCCGCGCCGCCGGGTTCGACGTCGTCGTGAGGGCCGGCGCCAGCACCGATCCCGAGCAGACCTCGCGCGTGCTCGGCGCGCCGCCCGCCGTGCTGGTCGCCACCCCCGGCTACCTGCAGCGCTTCCCGCTGCCGGTGCGCCCCGAGGAGCTGGAGGGCCACGAGCTGCTGACGCCCGAGAGCGGCGCCGGTCCGCTGTTCACGCTGCGCCTCTCGCAGGGCCTGCGCCGCGCCGAGGTGTCGGTGCGCCCGAAGCTCGCGGTCAACGACCCGGCGCTGCTGCACGCCGCGGCCGCGGCCGGCCTCGGCATCGCGCTGCTGCCCGAGTTCCTGTGCCGGCAGGGCCTGATGACGCAGAAGCTGCGCCAGGTGCTGCCGGACTGGGAGCTGCCCGAGCAGGCGGCGCTGTGCGCGATCTATCCGGCGCGGCTCGCGCAGGACCCGCGGGTCAACGCGCTGGTCGACTTCCTCGCCGCGAACATCGTCCCGGCACTCGCCCGCTAGCGCCCGCGGCGCGCGCGCCGCGCTGCGCTATGTCATCCCGGCCGCACAGGTGCCCGCGCTCGCGGGCCCGCGCCGCGACCCGGCCGTGCCGTCGCGGGGTAGAATCGGGGTCGCCGAACCACGCAGAAGAAGAGGGGCTGGGATGTACCGCGCACCGGTCAAGGATGTCCGTTTCGTCTTGCGCGAGCTGATCGACGAGTCGGCGCTGCAGGCCTGCAGCGCGTTCGCCGACTACTCGCCCGACCTCGCCGATGCCGTGCTCGAGGAAGCCGGCAAGTTCGCCGAGAACGTGCTCGACCCGCTCTACAAGACCGCGGATCGCGAGGGCGCGAAATGGACCCCGGACGGCGTCGTCACGCCGGCGGGCTTCAAGGCCGCCTACCAGCAGTACGTCGAGGGTGGCTGGCCGTCGCTGCGCGCCACGGCCCACTACGGCGGCCAGGCCGCGCCGGTCGTGCTAGGGACCGCGGTCGAGGAGTTCTGGGGCGGTTCGAACCTCGGCTTCAAGCTCTGCCCGATGCTCACCCAGGGCGCGATCGAGGCGCTCGAGCTCAAGGGCTCGGACGCGCAGAAGGCGCTGTTCCTGCCGAAGATGGTCAGCGGCGAGTGGACCGGCACGATGAACCTGACCGAGCCGCAGGCGGGCTCGGACCTCGCGGCGGTGCGCACCCGCGCGGTGCCGGACGGCGCGAACCATCGGCTCTTCGGCCAGAAGATCTTCATCACCTACGGCGAGCACGACCTCGCGGCGAACATCGTGCACATGGTGCTGGCGCGGATCGACGGCGCGCCGCCCGGGGTCAAGGGCATCTCGCTGTTCATCGTGCCGAAGTTCATCCCGGACGCGAACGGCGAGCCGGGCGTGCGCAACGACGTGCAGTGCCTCTCGATCGAGCACAAGCTCGGCATCCACGCCAGCCCGACCTGCGTGATGGCCTTCGGCCAGAAGGACGGCGCGGTCGGCTACCTCGTCGGCGAGCCGAACCGCGGCCTCGAGTACATGTTCGTGATGATGAACGCGGCGCGTCTCTCGGTCGGCCTCGAGGGCTACGCGGTCGCGGAGCGCGCCTTCCAGCAGGCCGCCGAATGGGCCCGCACCCGGGTGCAGGGCAAGCCGCCGGTCGCGGCCGCGTCCGGCCCGCTGCCGATCATCCACCACCCCGACGTCAAGCGGATGCTGCTGACGATGAAGTCGCAGGTCGAGGCGATGCGCGCGCTCGGCCTGTACACCGCGTTCCAGCTCGACCTCGGCGCCGCGCACCCCGACGCGAAGGTGCGCGCCGCGGCGCAGGCGCGCGGCGACCTGCTGATCCCGATCGTCAAGGGCTGGAGCACCGAGACCGGCATCGAGGTCGCCTCGCTCGGCATCCAGGTGCACGGCGGCATGGGCTACGTCGAGGAGACTGGGGCCGCACAGCCGCTGCGCGACGTGCGCATCACGACCATCTACGAGGGCACGACCGGCATCCAGTCGAACGACCTCGTCGGCCGCAAGGTCGGCCGTGACCGCGGCGCCGCGCTCGGCGCGCTGCTCGCCGACATGGAGCGCGAGCTCGGCGCGATCGACTCGACCGAGCCGGCGGTGAAGCTCGCCAGGGCCGCCGCGCTGGAAGGCGCAGCGACGCTGCGCGGCGCGGTCGGCACGATCCTCGACGCGATGGCGAACTCGCCCGAGCGCGCCTACGCGGTCTCGGTGCCGTTCCTGAAGCTCTGCGGCCTGGTGATGGGCGGCTGGCTGCTCGCCAAGTCCGCCGACGTCGCGGCGCGCCGGCTCGCCGCCGGCGACGCGGACCGCGAGTTCCTCGCCGGCAAGCTCGCGAGCGCGCGCTTCTACGCCGAGCAGGTGCTGCCGCAGTCGGGCGGCCTCGCGCGCATCGTCGGCCAGGGGGCGGCCAGCGTGCTCGAGGTCGATGCGGCCCTGATCTGAGCGCCGCGCGGCCGCAGTTCTCGGCCGGGCGCGGCAACACGAGGTTTCCCGGAATGCAGCGACGCGACTTCCTCAGGGGCGGCCTGGTCTCGGCGGCGGCCGCCGGTGCGGCCGGCATCGCCGCAGTCCCGGCCGCGCGTGCGCAGGGCGGCGCAGGCCCGGCGCCGGGCGCCGATGCGCAGGCGGCGCGCGGCCGGGGTGCACCGGCGTCGTCGCTGATCGCGCGCCGCATCCCCGCCACCGGGGAGTCGATCCCGGTGATCGGCCTCGGCACCTCTGGGCCGTTCGAGGTCGGGCCCGATCCGTCCGCCCGCGAGCCGCTGTCCGAGGTGCTCGAGGGGTTCTTCGCCGGCGGCGCGACCCTGATCGACACCTCGCCGATGTATTCCACGGCCGAGGCCGTGCTCGGCGACCTGCTGACGCCCGCGATGCAGCAGCGCGCGTTCGTCGCCACCAAGGTCTGGACGCGCGGCGAGCAGGAGGGCATCGCGCAGATGACCCGCTCGGCCAGCCTGATGAAGCGCAAGGTGCTCGACCTCGTGCAGGTGCACAACCTGCTCGACCTCGACGTGCACCTGCGGACGTTGCGTCGCTGGAAGGACGAGGGGCGCGTGCGCTACGTCGGCATCACGCACTACACCGTCGCCGCACAGGCCGAGCTCGCGGCGATCGTGCAGCGCGAGAAGCTCGACTTCGTGCAGTTCAACTATTCCGTCACCTCGCCCGAGGCCGAGCAGCGGCTGCTGCCGCTGTGCGCCGATCGCGGCGTCGCCACGCTCGTGAACCGCGCCTTCGACGACGGCAAGGTGTTCGCGAAGCTGCGCGACCGGCCACTGCCGCCGTGGGCGTCGGAGATCGAGTGCACCAGCTGGGCGCAGCTGCTGCTGAAGTTCGTGATCGCCCATCCGGCCGTCACCTGCGTGATCCCGGCCACGGGCAAGCTGCGCAACCTTCGCGACAACCTCGGTGCGGGCCGCGGGCCACTGCCGGACGCGCGGCTGCGCCAGGCGATCGCCGAGGCCGTGGCCCGGGCCTGAACGGGCGGCGCTGCCCGCTCAGACCGGCGGCAACACCAGCAGGCCTTCCGCGGAACGCCAGACCCAGGGTCGCGCGCTGCCGCCCGGCAGGCTCGAGAGCACCAGCGTCGCGTACCACGGGTGGGCGAACTCCTGTCCCGCGGTCACGCAGAGCCGCACCGTCTTCACGCTGGTACAGCGTTGCAGCAGGGCCTGCAGGGCCTCGCCCTGCAGCCCGCCGGCGAGCGCCGCGGCGCGACGCGCCTCGGCCAGCGTGACGCTGACGCCGACCTCGCTCAGCAGCTCGAGCAGCGCCCGCTCGGCGCTCGACACCGTGGCAAGGCCCATTCGGCCCGGCGCCGGCCCGACCTGCAGCGGCCAGGCGCGTTCCTCGCGGATCAGCCGCTTGCGGCGATAGGTGGCCGGGAAACGCGCGGTGAACCACGGCGGGAGCTGGCCGTCGTCCCACCCATAGAGCGTCAATGGGGCAGTAGGAGGAGGTGCCGGCCCGTTCGTTGAGGTACCCCCGGTCCCCGCCCCCGCCGCGTCCGGAGGCAGCAGTCCATGCCACTGCAGCGCGGTGCGCCCGCCGACGTGCAGCCCGGCGAGCGACTCGCGCAGGAACACGATGCTGCGCCCGAGGTCCGGCTCGTCGCCGGCGCGGCAGAACACCCCACGTGCCAGGCGCAACAGCCAGCCGTTGCGCACGTAGCTGACGGCGAGATCGGCGGAGATCCCGAGCAACGCCAGGCGTCGCGACGAAAACGGCTCGCCGCTCGGTATGGCCGTGAACAGACGCTTCAGCTTGTCTCTCGCCATCGGGTGCCCTGCTACGACGACGCGCAGCTTCTCAATCCGGCTGCTTGGCGGACGGTCCGTGGTCGTAGTGCCGACGGAAGCCGCAACGAGCCTACAACGAGACGCGCGCCGACGACATCGCGATGCAGCCGCGGCGTTCCCCCTGCGACTACGCGCCGTGGCCGCCGGTGAGACACACGCCCTCCTTGAGAACCTGGTCCGAGTCGTAGCATCGTGCCGATCCAGCGACGTGGCTCATGGACATCGAGGCCGGCGGCGGCTCGCGCCTACCTCTCCAGCACTGCCACCGGCGTCCGCGAGAGCAGTTCGCCGAGGGACACCAGCGGGCCCACGATCCGGCGCGGTTCGAGCAGCGATCGCCAGCCGTCTGCGCCGCCGAGTCCGGACAAATCGAGCAGGGTGTCCCCCCAGCCGTCGGGCTGTCGCCCGAGCGTCGCCGGCAGGCGCGGGACGATCGTCACGGTCACCGCATCGCCGAGCCGGCGCGCGAAGGCGACCACGTGACCGGCTGCGGTCCCCTGCGCCTCGAGCGCGACGTGCTCGCCGCGGGCGAACAGGGCCGGATGCTGCGTCCGATGCTGCAGCAGGCGATGGATCACGAACCGCTTCGCCGACCCGTCTTCCCAGTGCGCCAGCAACGGCGCGAGGTCGTCGAGGGCGGCGACCGCCTCCAGCTGCCTCGCGCCGAGCGCGTGGTCGACGGGACGGCGGTTGTCCGGGTCGACGAGGCTCAGGTCCCAGCCCTCGGCGCCGCGGTAGATGTCGGGCACCCCCGGCGCCGTCAGTTTCAGCACCGTCTGCGCGAGACCGTTGACCATGCCGTGCCGCACCACCTCGGCGAGCACCGGCCGGAACTGCTCGAGGAACAGGTTCGGCCGCGACAGGTCGAGCGCCGCGCCGACGTAGTCGAGCAGGCCGGTCTCGTAGGCCTCGTCCGGACGGGCCCAGCTGGTGTGGCGGCGGGCCTCGCGCGCCGACTTGCGCAGCGCCTCGCGCAGCCGCTCGCCGAGCTCGTCGAGGGCGCCGGGCGCGAGCGGCAGCGCCGGGTCGCGCGCCGTCGCCGCCGGCCAGCTCGCCAGCAGCAGCTGGAAGAACGCCCACTCGTCGGCAGCCGCGGGCGGCCCGCCGGCGCCGATCTCGCCGCGCCGCGCGCGCACCAGCCGGCTCCAGCCGTGCACCGCGCGTGACCACTCCTCCGGCATCTCCGAGAGCACCGCGAGCCGCGCCCGCGCGTCCTCGCCGCGCTTGGTGTCGTGGGTCGAGGTCGCGAGCAGCGTCGCCGGGTGGCGCTGCGCGACCTCCGCCATCGCGCGGTGGAAGGCCGCGACGCTGCGCCCGAAGCGCTCCGGCTGTGCGCCGACCTCGTTCAGCGCGAGCAGTCGGTTGTAGCGGTAGAACGCCGTGTCCTCGACGGCCTTGGCGGTCACCGGCCCGGTGAACTGCTGCACCTTCATCGCGAAGCGCAGGATCGCCGCGTCGACCGGATCGAGCGCATCGGCCGCGCCACCGGCGCGGCGTCCGGGGCGCTCGCCGAGCAGCAGCCGCTCGAGGAAGTCGAGCGTCGTGTCCTCGGTCGGGCGCTGCGAGCGGCGCGCCCGGGCCACGGCCCAGGCGACGTGCCGGCGATCCTCGGGCGCGACCTGCGCGCGGCCGTCCTCGCCACGGCGGATGTAGGTCCGGTACACCGGGTAGTGGGCGACGATCTCGGCGAGCGTGTCGCGCAGCCCGTTGAGCGTGAAGTCGCGGCCGTGCCAGTCGCTGCGCGCGATCCGCGCCGCCTCGAGCGCGAGTCCGTGCAGCTCGCTGGCGAGCTCGGTGTCCATGATCAGCCGCTTGCACTCGACCACCAGCGCCGCCCAGGCCGCCGCGTCGCCGGGCTCGCCGGTGAAGCGCGTCCAGCCCTCGGTGAGCGCCGCCTCGCCGGCCGGGTCCACCTGCAGGCCGGTCGCCCAGGCCGCGAACTCGTAGCCGGTGGTGCCGTCGACCGCCAGCGCCTCCGGCAGGCGTTCGTGCGCCGCGAGGATCTTCTCCACCACGAGGTGGAAGGGCCGCGGCACCGCCTCGCGCAGCCGCCGGCAGTACTGCGCCGGGTCGAACAGCCCATCGACGTGGTCGATCCGCAGGCCCGCGAGCGTGCCGTCGGCGAGCCGCGGCAGCACCCAGCGGTGCGCCTCGGCGAACACCTCCGGGTCCTCGACGCGCAGCCCCGCCAGCTCGGTGATGTTGAAGAAGCGCCGGTAGTTGATGTCGTCGGCCGCGACCCGCCAGCAGGCGACGCGCCAGTGCTGGCGCGACAGCAGCCGGTCGAGCGCCCGGAAGCTCGCCGCGCGGCCGGGCCGGCCAGCGAGGCGCCGCAGCGCCCGCTCCACCCCGGCCCGCGCCGCCGCATCTTCCGCCACGCAGGCGGCGAGCCGCGTCTTCAGCGCCGCCGCCTGTGCCACGCGCGCCGCGGGCGCGAGCCGTGCGAGGCCGCGGAATGCGACCGACAGCGGCTCGAGTGCGCCCTCGCGCGGCAGCAGCGCCGGGTAGCTCGTCGGACACAGCGGCAGCTTGTGCTCGCCCGGGATCCAGGCCGCGAATTCGCCCGCCGCCGGCTCGAAGCGCAGCTCGATGCGGCCCGCCTCGAGCGCGACGCCGTACGGCTCGCCGAGCAGCGGCACCAGCAGCCGGCCGCAGAGATCGGGTCCCGGCGCCGCCCAGTCGACGTCGAACGCCTTGGCGAGCGGCGCATCGCGGCCCCACTCGAGCACCTCCAGCCACCAGCGGTTCTGGTGGCCACCGATGCCGACGTGGTTCGGCACGAAGTCGAGGATCTGGCCGAGGCCGTGCGCCCGCAGGGCCGCGACGAAGGCCGCGAAGTCCGCCTCGCTGCCGAGTTCCGGATTCAGCCGCCCGTGGTCGACGACGTCGTAGCCGTGGGTGCTGCCCGGCCGCGCCGCGAGGTACGGCGAGCAGTACACGTGGCTGACGCCGAGCCGCGCGAGCATCGGCACCAGCGCCGTGGCGGCCGCGAAGCCGAAGCCGGCGTGGAACTGCAGGCGATAGGTGGCGCGCGGCACGACTGCAGCGCCCTCCGCGCGCGCCTCGCCTGCTTCGACATCCGGGGCCAGGGCAGGCGCGGGCGCAGGCGTCAGCCGATCGTCCACCACACGCTCCATGCCGGCAGCCGCTCGTGCGTCGTCGGCACGGGCGTCGCCGGATCGTCCCGCGCAGCCGGCGCGACCCGTGCGACCTCGAGCGCGACCGTGCCGGCGACGCCATCGGCAGCGCCCCAGCCCTCGCGCCACAGCGTCGCGCGTCCCCGGACCGCAGCGAGCCACGTGCGCACCGCCGGCGCCGCGCTCGCCGCGGGCGCGAGGTTCGCGATCAGCGACAGCTCGCGATCCTGCAGCCACCACGTCACCTGGAAGGCCTGCCCCGCGGCGCTCCAGCGCGCCGGTCGCTGCGGTGCGCCGCCGGGTCGCGGCGCGAGCAGCGGCACGACCTGCGAATGCCGCACCGCCAGCACCGCGCGATACCACTGCAGCCAGTCGCGCCCGGCCTCGGCCTCGGCCGCGGACCAGTCGAGCACCGAGGCCGCGAAGCTCGCCGCGTCGGTCGGGTCGGGGATCGCCAGCGCCGCGGACCCGGCGAACTCCGGGAAGCGCGCGAACTCGGCGCGCCGGCCGTCGCGCACCGCGGTGGCGAGCGGCTCGTCGAAGTCGCAGAAGTACAGGAACGGCTGGCGCGACCCCCATTCCTCGCCCATGAACAGCATCGGCACCTGCGGCGCGAGCAGGTAGGTCGCCGCGGCGGCGCGCACCGCCGGCTGCGGCGCGAGCCGTGCGATGCGCTCGCCGCGGGCGCGGTTGCCGACCTGGTCGTGGTTCTGCAGGAACGAGACGAACGCCGTCGGGTGCAGGTGCGCGCTCGGCGTGCCGCGCGGGTGGCCGCGGTAGCGCATGGTCTCGCCCTGGAACGCGAAGCCCTCGGCGAGCGCACGTGGCAGCTTGCCAGGATCCTCCTGGTACTCGGCGTAGTAGCCGGAGCACTCGCCGGTCAGCGCGACGTGCAGGCCGTGGTGCACGTCGTCGTTCCACTGCGCCGTGCAGCCGCCCGCGGGCGGCAGCCAGCGCGTCTCGTTCTCCTCGTTCTCGAGCACGAGGTGTGGCGGCGCGTGCCCGGGACGCAGCGCCGCGGCGCGCGCCGCGAGCTCGTCGAGCAGGTGCCGCGGGCCAGCGTCGCGGATCGCGTGCACCGCGTCGAGCCGGAGGCCGTCGAAGTGATACTCGCCGAGCCAGTGGAGCGCATTGGCGATCACGAACTCGCGTACCTGAGTGCAGCCCGCATCGTCGTAGTTCACGGCCGCGCCCCAGGGTGTCTGGTGCCGCTGCGTCATCAGCTGCGGCCAGTAGAGGTGCGTGTAGTTGCCGTCGGGCCCGAAGTGGTTGTAGACCACGTCGAGCAGGATCATCAGCCCGCGCTGGTGCGCCGCGTCGACCAGCGCCTTCAGGTCCTCCGGCCGGCCATAGCGCGAGTCGGGCGCGAACGGCAGCACGCCGTCGTAGCCCCAGTTGCGCCGGCCCGGGAACTCGGCGACGGGCATCAGCTCGATCGCGGTCACGCCGAGCGCCGCGAGGTGCTCGAGCCGTCCGATCACGGCGCGGAACGTGCCCTCGGGCGTGAAGCTGCCGACGTGCAGCTCGTAGACCACGGCCTCGTGCCAGGGCCGCCCGCGCCACGCGCCGTCCTGCCAGCGGTGCGCCAGCGGGTCGACGAGCTCGCTCGGGCCATGCACGTCCTCGGGCTGGAAGCGCGATGCTGGGTCCGGCACCAGGCTGCCGTCGCCGAGCCGGTAGCGATAGCGCGTGCCGGCACCGAGGTCGTCGCAGTCGAGCGCATGCCAGCCGTCGTCGTCGCGGTACATGGGCCGTGCCGAGGCCTCACCCTCGACCTGCAGCGCGACCTGCGCCTGCGCGGGTGCGAACAGCCGGAAGTGCGCGCCGTCGGCGGCGAGGCTCGCGCCGAACGCCACGGGGCGCCGGGAGCGCGCGCCGTGGCCCGCGCCCGCGCCCGCAGCCACGGCTGCGCGCGCGTCGCGCCCTCGCGACCGGGCGGCGCGCGGCTCAGCCATCCGTGCCGCCACGGGCCGCGGCGTCGCCCGGCTCGAGGCCGAAGAGGCATAGCGATCGCGTCGGCATCGCGAGCCGCGCGCCGAACGCCTCGTGGCGCAGCGGCTCGATCGCGCGGCGCATGCGCCGGTCGAGCGCCGCCTCGTCCTCGATCGGCACGCCGGGGGCGGGCGGCGCGTCGGTGTCGAGCAGCAGCGCCCAGCGCCGGCCCTCGGGCACCGCCGGCAGCGACACCTCGACCGTGTCGGTGTGGGCATTCAGCAGCAGCAGCAGCGTCGCGTCGACGCCGCGCTGGCGCAGCCCGCTCGGCTGCGCGCGCCCGTCGAGCAGCAGCCCGAAGCAGCGCGTGCCCGGGTCGTCCCAGTTGACCTGCTGCATCTCCTCGCCGGCGGAGTTCAGCCAGGTGACGTCCTTGATGCCGAGCGCCTCGTCCCAGGTGCCGTGCAGGAAGCGGCCGCGGCGCAGCATCGGGTAGGCGTGGCGCAGCGCGATCGCACGGCGCACGAATTCGAGCAGCTGGCGCGAGTCCTCGGCGAGCTCCCAGTCGAGCCAGCTGATCTCGTTGTCCTGCGCGTACGCGTTGTTGTTGCCCTGCTGCGTGCGGCCGAGCTCGTCGCCCGCGAGGATCATCGGCGTGCCCTGCGAGAACAGCAGCGTCGCGAGCAGGTTGCGCTTCTGCCGCTCGCGCAGGCCGCGGATCCACGGGTCGTCGGTCGGGCCCTCGGCGCCGTGGTTGCAGGAGAGGTTGTGCGAGTCGCCGTCGCGGTTGTCCTCGCCGTTCGCCTCGTTGTGCTTCTGGTCGTAGGAGACGAGGTCGTGCAGGCAGAAGCCGTCGTGCGAGGTCACGAAGTTGACGCTCGCCCAGGGTCGCCGGCCGCGCTTGTCGAAGATGTCGGCCGAGCCGAGCAGCCGGCGCGCGAGCTCGGGCGCCTGGCCCTCGTCGCCACGCCAGAAGCTGCGCACCGCGGCGCGGTACTTGTCGTTCCACTCCGCCCAGCCGGGCGGGAAGTGGCTGACCTGGTAGCCGCCCGGGCCGATGTCCCAGGGCTCGGCGATCAGCTTCACGTGCGACAGCACCGGGTCCTGGCGGCAGGCGTCGAGGAAGCCGCCACCCTCGTCGAAGCCGTAGGGCTCGCGCGCCAGGATCGTCGCGAGGTCGAAGCGGAAGCCGTCGACGCGCATCTCGGTCGCCCAGTAGCGCAGCGAGTCGCAGACCATCTGCAGGACGCGCGGGTGGCTGAGGTTGACGGTGTTGCCGGTGCCGGTGTCGTTGACGTAGTAGCGCCGGTCGTGTGCGCTCAGCCGGTAGTACGAGGCGTTGTCGATGCCCTTGAACGACAGCGTCGGCCCGAGCTCGTTGCCCTCGGGCGTGTGGTTGTAGACGACGTCGAGCAGCACCTCGAGGCCGGCGGCGTGCAGGTGGTTGACCGCGCGCTTGAACTCGTCCGGATGGCCGCTGGCGAGGTAGCGGCGCGCCGGCGCGAAGAACGAGATCGTGTTGTAGCCCCAGTAGTTGCGCAACCCGCGGTCGACGAGGTAGCGATCGTCGACGAAGCCCTGGATCGGCAGCAGCTCGAGCGCGGTGATGCCGAGGCGCCGCAGGTAGTCGACGACCACCGGTTCGGCGAGCGCGCCGATCTTGCCGCGCAGCGCCTCGGGCACGCCCGGGTGCCGCTGCGTGAAGCCCTTGGCGTGCGCCTCGTAGACGATCGTGCGGTCCCAGGGGATCGGCTGCGGCCGGTCGCGTCCCCAGGTGAAGGCCGGGTCGATCACCATCGCCTTGGGCACGAACGGCGCGCTGTCACGCTCGTCGAACGAGCGGTCGAGGTCGGGCGAGCCCAGCGTGTAGCCGAACAGCGCATCGTCCCAGCGCAGCGTGCCGACCAGCTGCCGCGCGTACGGGTCGAGCAGCAGCTTGTGGGGGTTGAAGCGGTGGCCCGCGTCCGGCTCGTAGGGACCGTGCACGCGATAGCCGTAGACGAGGCCGGGCCGCGCGTCGGGCAGGTAGCCGTGCCAGACCTCGTCGGTGAACTCCGGCAGCTCGATGCGCGCCAGCTCGCGCTCGCCTGCGGCGTCGAACAGGCACAGCTCGACCCGCGTCGCGTGCGCCGAGAACAGCGCGAAGTTGACGCCGAGGCCGTCCCAGGTCGCGCCCAGCGGGAAGGGCCGGCCTTCCCGGATCCGCCACTTCACGGTCGGCCGCTCAGGCGCGGTGGCCGCCGCCGCTGCGGCGCGCGCCGGCAGGACCGCCGGAGCGGCGGCGCGGTGCCGTCGCCGCAGCCGCCTCGGCCGGGGCAGCGAGCGGCGGCGGGGCCTCGCCCGCGGTGTCCTCCGCGAGCATCCTCTCGGCCTGCAGCCAGTCCTCCTCGGGCGAGCCGAGCGGGCAGCCGCGCGCCATCCAGAGCGTGTGGGCGAGGCGCTCGATCGAGGCCCGGTCCGCCGGCTGGGGGTGGGTCATGCCGCCTCCTCCGACAGGCGGGGCCCGCCCTCGTACGACGACGGTGCAGGACTGCGTGCAGTCACGCCGGCGCCGGGCAGCCCGGCGCTCGAGCGCGCCCGTGCAGGCCAGGGCGAGCCACGGGCCGCCGCCAGCCAATCGGCGTAGTCCATCCGCGCGTCCGCATCGCAGGGCAGCTCCCAGGCGGCACACCACGCGGCGAACGCCTCGGGATCGATCGTGACCACGACTGGCCGGACCGCACGGCGCGCGAGGTCTGCGAGACGCTCCTCGAAGCCACGGCGCCAGGCACCGTGGGTCGGCGGCAGCAGCGCCGCATCCACCATGACGGCGAGGATCCGTTCGTACTGGTCCTGCGCGAAGCGCGCAACGACTTGCGTGACCACGTCGCCTGGCATGGCTGACCTCCCTGTGAGGCGAGGGAGGCTAGTGGGTCGCGACGAACCCCGCTGTCAGCCGCGGAGGATCGCGGTTGCCAGACACGGCCGACGCGGCGAGACGCGAGTACGCGTGCGCCGCGGGCGCGGCGGCCCCCGGCGACGACCGGGCCGGCCGCACCCTTTACGAGGCTCTCAGGCGTCCGGTCGGGCGGGGCGCTTGCGCACGACCCGCGTACCGGTGGACGGCGTCGCCGTTGCTGCGGCGGTCGCGCGCCGCCGGCGCTTGGGGGCCTCCGCCGCGCCCTCGGGGCGCGTCACCGGCGAAGCCGCCGCTTCGACCGGCGTTGCCTGACCGGCGGAAGGCGCCGCCTCCAGGCGCGCCCGGCGCTCCGCGCGCAGCTGCGCTTCGGCCTCGAGCCAGTCCTGCTCGGCAGACCCCTGCGGACAGCCGCGACGTTGCCAGAGCTGGTAGGCACGGGCGGCGATCGCCTCGTGTTCGTGGGAATCGATCGGGCGGGAGTCGGTCATGGGGTTCTCCTCGGGAGATGGGCCGGCAGCCTAGTGCGCCGTCGTGGCAATCCAATGTCGGAACGGGCGAGGCACCGGTGTCGGACGACGCCTACGCCGCGCAATCGACCCCGTTCGACCGCACCGGCCTGGTCAGGTTTCATAGTCGACCACGCGACGCTCGACCGTCAGCTCGCGGATCGCCGGCTTCACGGCCTCGTGGACCGGGTGCACCTGATAGCCGAGCAGCGCCTCACGGTCCTCGAACTCGCTGTACAGCACGACGTCCGCGGCATTCGCATCGTCCAGGAAGTTGATGCCCACCTCGATCCGCAGCAGCCCCGGGATCCGTCCCGCCATCCCTTCCAGCAAGCCCTTCACCCGCTCGGCATTCGCCCGCACCGACGGCTCCTTGCGCAACCGCCACGCCACGATGTGCTTCACCATCACCCGCTCCAGAAAAAAGGGGACAGATTTATTTTCGAGGTCTATTTCCGCATGCGCTGGTAGGCGTCGAGCGCCGCCTCGCGCGAAGCGCGCAGGTCGACCAGCGGGCGCGGATAGGACCGTGGCAGCGCGACCCCCGCCGCGGCGAGCGTCGCCGCGTCGGCTTCCCAGGGCGCGTGGATCGCCGCCGCCGGCAGCTTCGCGAGCTCCGGGATCCAGCGCCGCACGTACTCGCCGTCGGCGTCGAACTTGCTGCCCTGCGAGACCGGGTTGAACACGCGGAAGTAGGGCGCCGCGTCCGCGCCGCAGCCCGCGGTCCACTGCCAGCCGAGCGTGTTGCTGGCGAGGTCCGCGTCGACCAGCGTGTCCCAGAACCAGCGTGCGCCGTCCTGCCAGGGCAGCCGCAGGTTCTTCACCAGGAACGATGCCACCACCATGCGCACGCGGTTGTGCATCCAGCCGCTGTGCCACAGCTCGCGCATGCCGGCATCGACCATCGGCACGCCGGTCCGGCCGCGCTGCCATGGCCCGAGGTGCGCCCGCTCGCCGTCCCACGGAAAACGCCGGAACTCCGGACGCAACGGCTCGTCCGGGGTGTGCGGGAAGTGGTACAGCAGGTGGTGCGCGAACTCGCGCCAGCCGACCTCGGTGACGAACTGGCCGTCGCGCCAGGCCTCGGCGGCATGCCACACCTGGCGCGGCGAGACCTCGCCGAAGTGCAGGTGCGGCGAGAGCCGCGCGGTGCCCGCCACGCCCGGCAGGTTGCGCCGCTCGCCGTAGTCTCGCACCGGCCCTTCCAGGAAGCGCGCGAGCTGCCGCGCCGCGCCGCGCTCCCCCGGCTCCCAGCTCGCCGCGAGCCCGGCATCCCAGCGGATCCGCGGCAGCAGGCCCAGCGCCTCGAGCGGCAGCGAGTCGGGCCAGGTGGCCGGCGCCGGCACGCGCGCCGGTGCCGGCAGCGGCCGCGGCGGGTCGATCGATGCCTTGACGTACTTCCAGAATGGCGTGAACACCTGGAACGGCCGCCCCGACTGGTTGCGCACGTCCCAGGGCTCGGCGAGCAGCGCCGCGTTGAAGCTCTCCGCCTCGATGCCCGACTCGCGCAGCGCCTGCTTGATCGCCTTGTCGCGCGCCACCACCGCCGGCTCGTAGCGCCGGTTCCAGTAGACCGCGCCCGCGCCCGTCTCGCGCAGCAGCGCGCGCAGCATCCCGAGCGAGCCCGCGCCGTCACCCGAAGGGGCCGCCCGCCGCAAGACCAACTGCGAGCCGCGCGCCTCGAGGTCGGCCGCGAGCCTCGCGAGCGAGTGGTGCAGCCACCAGCGCGACGCCGCGCCGGGCGACCAGGGTTCTTCTTCTTCCGGGGCCCAGACGAACACCGGCAGCACCGCGCCGCCGCGCGCGATCGCGGCGGCCAGCGCCGGTTGGTCAGAGAGCCGGAGGTCCTGCCGGATCCATAGCAGGGCGGGTGAGGGCATCGCACGTTCCTTGTGGGAACGCCGATCATCGCACCATCAATTGCGGAACGAAAACCCGAGCCCGGCGAACCCGGTCCGGTCGATGCCCTCGGTGTCGATCGTGCCGAGCTGGGCATCGACGCCCCAGCGCGCCGACAGGTCGTAGCGGAAGCTCAGGCCGAGGCTGGTGCTGTCCGCGCCGCTGACCGAGTCGCGCGAGCGCAGCAGGTCCACGCCGACCCAGGCACGCGCGAAGGAGCGCTCGACGCCGACGCTCGCCTGGTAGTCGATCGCGCCCGCGGTGCGCGTCAGCACCGAATTGATCAGCACGGCGAGCTGCGGGAAGGCGCGGGTGGACGGTGCGCGCGAGGCCGCGACCAGCCGCTCCAGCCGCGCGTCGTAGTCGTAGCTCGTGCCGTCGATCCAGGCACTCCACTCGCGGCCATACCAGGCGAGGCGCGCGCCGACGCCGGTGCCGTCGAAGCGGGCGGTCTGCGGCAGCACGCGACCGAAGGCGCCCACGGTCGCGTAGTCGACCTCGAGCCTGCGGTCCTCGAGGCGCAGCGCGACGTCCAGGGTATCGGCGAACGTCCACGACAGCTCGGCCTCGAGGATGTCGGAGCTGAACTGGTCCGAGTCCTCCCAGGAACTCGCGCGCAGCCCGGCGCCGAAGCGTCCGCGGCGCAGGTCGACGCCGCCGCGCACCGAGCGGCCCTGGAAGTCCGAGGCCACCAGCGAGACGCTGCTCTGCCCGCCGCCGATCGACAGCGACAGCCAGTCGACCGGGCGCAGCCGCGCCGCGACGTCGAAGCTGCTGCCGTCCGCGTCGTCGACGTAGCCGGCGACCTGCACTTCGACGCCCGGTGCCGCGAAGCCGACGGGCACGGCCGACAGCGACAGGGCCGCGAGCAGCGCGGCCGGTGCAACAGGATGGCGCATCGGTGGGAACCTCCCTCGGGACCGCCAACGTCCCTGACGGACGGCGGTTGACGCGGCATCGGCCGGGACGGGCGCGCGCCAGCTTAGGTCAAGTGCCCGCCGCCGGAACGCGACGCCCGTCGCGGATCGCGCGGGCCTGCCGCAGCGGCCCCGGGTCGTTGAGGTTCTCGAGGAAGTGCCGCCGCGCCTCCGGGGTGAGCGCGTCCCAGTCGAGCTTGCCGCCGAGCGCCGCGTGCAGGTCGCGATCGCCGAGCTCGACCGCGGCGGCGGGCGCCCGCGGCCGCCCCTCGCGCAGCCGCCTCGTGCGCGTACCGCGCAGCAGGTCGACCACGGCCTCGATCACCAGGTCGTCGCGCGGCAGCAGCCCGTGCGCGACCGCCGCGGTGTAGAGCGGTGCGCCCTCGAGGGCCGCCGAGTCGAGCGGCACCGTGCCGTCGCCGTCGCGCCGGTAGGTGTAGGTGAACTCGTGCCGCCCGGCGCGTGCTGCCGTCACGGTCGGCGCACCGCTGCCGGCGATCACCGCGAAGCGCGCATCGCCCGCCGCGAGCCGCGCGCCGAGGCCGGACGCCGCCGCGAGCCGCGCCGCATCGGGGCGCAGGCCCGCGCGCGGCCAGCTCGCCGGGTCGTGGTAGTCGACGCCGGGGGCGGCAGCACCCGCAGGCAGCAGGTCGTAGAGGCTGTCGAAGGTGCTGAACACCTCGCTCGTCAGCCGGTCGGCATCGTGCTGGCGGTCGAGCATCGCGACGCGGCGCACCACCGCATAGCTGCCGCGCATCGCCTGCACGGCCGCGTACGAGCCGAGGTTCGGCGTGCCGAGCAGCACGACGCGCGCCACCGGTGGCAGCCGCGCGCGCCGCAGCGCCGCGCGCGCCACCAGGCCCCCGAGGCTGTGCGCGACGATCGACGCCGGCCGGCCGTCGGCGCGCAGCCGCGCGGCGAACGCCGCGCCGAGCGACGCCACGCCGCGTCGCCAGTCGTAGCCGAAGTACTCCGGGTCGTAGCCCGCTGCCGCGAGCCGCAGCCACAGCTTGAGGTAGCCCTGGTCGATCACGCCGAGCGTGCGCACGCGATCGCGGGGACTGCGCCGCAGCAGCGTCGCACGACCCGCCACCAGGTCGGCAGGGTCGAGCCAGATCGCGTTCGGCGGCGCCTGCGCGGCGCGCGCGAGGCCGAGCCGCGTGCCCATGATCCCCGGCAGCAGCCAGGCCCGCGGCCGACCGCGCGGGTGCCGCTGCCGCGAGGCGCGCGCCGCCTGCGCCAGCGCGTGCAGTTCGGTGCAGCCCTCCGCGCCGAACAGATCGTGCAGCAGCTCCCGCTCGCCGCCCGCGGCGAACAGGGCCTCGAGCTGCGCCGGCCCGAGCGCGGCGGCCCGATCGTACGGGCTGACCGGTCCCGGCATCGTTCAGCCGCGCCCGCGCGCCAGTAGCGGCGCGTGGCCGGCGATCACCTCGGCGACCGCGGCGATCGCGTTCTGCCGGGGGTGCGTCCGGCGCCACACCGCGCCGATCTGCCGCGTCGGCGCGGGCTTCGCGAAGGGCCGCACCACCATGCCGCGCACCGACGCGTACGGGCCGAGCGTCGCGAGCTCCGGCAGCAGCGTCACGCCGGCGCCCGCGGCGACCATCTGTCGCAGCGTCTCGAGGCTGGTCGCGCGGAAGTCCTGCTTCTCGTGCACGTCGACGCGGCTGCAGACCTCGAGGGCATGGTCGCGCAGGCAGTGGCCGTCCTCGAGCAGCAGCAGCGTCGCGCCCTCGAGGTCGCCGGCCTTCACCTGGGCCTTCTGCGCGAGCGGATGGTTCGCGGGCGCCGCGAGCACGAACGGCTCGTCGTACAGCGGCCGCGACTCGAGGCCGTCGATGTCGACCGGCAGCGCCAGCACCCCGATGTCGATGTCGCCGGCGCGCAGCTTCTCGAGCATCGGCCCGGTCTGGTATTCGTAGAGCATCAGCTCGAGTCGCGGCAGCGCCTTGCGGATCCGCGGCGCGATCGCCGGCAGCAGGTAGGGGCCGATGGTCGGCAGCAGCGCGAGGCGCAGCCGTCCCGCGAGCGGGTCGCGGTGCGAGCGGGCGATCTCCACCACCTCGTCGCTCGACTCGATGATGCGCCGCGCGCGCGACACGATCGCCTCGCCCGCCGGCGTCAGCATCGCGTGCTTGGGCTGGCGCTCCACCAGCGTCACGCCGAGGTAGTCCTCGAGCTTCTTCAGCTGCGCCGACAGCGTCGGCTGGCTGACGAAGCAGCGCTCGGCGGCCTTGCCGAAGTGCCGCGTGTCCGCGAGCGCGACCAGGTAGCGCAGGTCCTTGAGCTTGATGTCCGCCATCCGCAGCCTTTCCCGGATCCGATTTATCTCGTCTATCGAAAGCATCGCATCAATCAGTGTCTGCGCCAACCAGGGCCAGCCGCTCTGCCGCCCCCCGCCCACCCGGCGGCGAGCGCCCGCGCGCGGGGGCAACGGGCGGCGTGACACGGCCCGTGGTGGAGCCTGCTACGATCTCCGGCCATGAGCGCCCACGACACCGCCGGCCAGGCACCGAGGACCTCCCGCCAGCCCTACGAGAGCACCGCGTACGTCGTGGTCTGCCGCGACGGGCCGAACGGCGCCGCGGCGCGCGCCTCGGCCACCCAGGCGCACCTCGCCTACATCGAGACCGTGCTCGGCGACCTCAACGTCGCCGGCCCGCTGTTCGACGACTCGGGCAAGCACACGGTCGGCAGCCTCTACCTGCTGCACACCCGCAGCCTGGCGCGCGCGCGCGAGATCATCGAGAACGACCCCTTCTACCAGGCCGGCGCCTTCGAGTCCGTCGAGTACTTCCCGCACCTGCCCGCCGCCGGGAAGTACATCGGCGGCAAGATCTGGTAGCGCCCGCGCCGCCGATGCCGCCGGCTCCCGCCACCTCCGCGCCGCATCTGTCCGCGGGCGTGGCGGTCGCGCGCCACGATGCCGCCGCAGGCTGGCTGTTCCTGCTGCTGCGCGTCTACCGCAGCTGGGACTTCCCGAAGGGCATGGTGGAGCCGGGCGAGGACCCGTTCGCCGCCGCGGTGCGCGAGGTCCGCGAGGAGAGCACCATCGCCGACCTCGAGTTCCCGCTCGGCCACGACTTCATCGAGACCGGGCCCTATGCCCGCAACAAGGTCGCGCGCTACTACCTCGGCGTGACGCGCACGGCGCGCGTCACGCTGCCGGTCGTGCCCGAACTCGGCAAGCCCGAGCACCACGAGTGGCGCTGGGTCGACTACGAGCAGGCGCTCGACCTGGTGTCGCCGCGGGTGCTGCCGGTGGTCGAGTGGGCCGCGGCACGGCTCGCGGCGGCCGCAGTGGCAGACACGGCGGGCATGCTGCGCCGCTGAAGCCGCAAGGGCCATGCATGCCCGCCGGCGCATCGCCGAGACGCGGTGCCGACGCCGCGCCAGATGCAGCAGCGGCAGGCCCGGAAGTAGAATCGGGCATGACCTACTGCGTCGCCGCCCTGCTCGACACGGGCCTCGTCTTCCTCTCGGACTCCCGCACCAACGCCGGCGTGGACCACATCAACACGTTCCGCAAGATGCACGTGTTCGAGAGGCCGGGCGACCGCGTGCTCGTCATCATGACCTCCGGCAACCTCGCGGTCGCCCAGTCGACGCTGCACGTCCTGCACGAGCAGGTCACCCATTCCGATGGCCGCCCGAGCCTGTACACGGCCCACAACCTGTTCGAGGCGGCGGGCCTCGTCGGCGAGGCGCTGCGCGAGGTGCACCGGCGCGATGCCCAGGCGTTCCGCGAGCATGGCATCGACTTCAACGCCGCCTTCATCCTCGGCGGCCAGATCGCCGGCGAGCCGCCGCGGCTCTTCAACATCTACGCCGCCGGCAACTTCATCGAGGCGACGCTCGACACGCCGTATTTCCAGATCGGCGAGTCGAAGTACGGCAAGCCGATCCTCGACCGCGTGATCACCCGTTCCTCGAGCCTCGCCGAGGCCGCCAAGTGCGCGCTGATCTCGATGGACTCGACGATCCGCTCCAACCTCTCGGTCGGACCGCCGCTCGACCTCGTCTGCGTGCGGCGCGACGCACTGCGGGTGCTGCTGCACCGCAACGTCACCGTCGACGACCAGTATTTCCGCATGATCCGCTCCGGCTGGAGCGACAGCCTGCGCCACGCCTTCCACGCCCTCCCCAACCCCGACCTCTCCTCCTAGCGAAAAAGGGGACGGATTGGAAAAAGGGGACGGAGACGGATTGGAAAAAGGGGACGGATTTATTTTCCGGGATCGGGTCCATGGACCCGATCCCGGAAAATAAATCCGTCCCCTTTTTCCAATCCGTCCCCTTCTTCGCCTTCTGCGGTCGACTCGCGCTGCAGGAGGCGCCGCTTGCGCTCCACACCCCAGCGGTAGCCGGACAGGCTGCCGTCGGTGCGCACCACCCGATGGCAGGGGATCGCCACCGCGAGCGCATTGGCCGCGCAGGCGGCGGCGACGGCCCGGGTCGAGGAGGGCGCACCGATGCGGCGGGCGAGCTCCGCGTAGCTGGTCGTCTGGCCGGGTGGCAGCGCGCGCAGCGCCTGCCACACGCGCTGCTGGAACGCGGTGCCACGGATGTCGAGCGGCAGCTCGAGGCCGAGTCGCGGCGCCTCCACGAACCCCACCACGGCCGCGACCACGCGCTCGAATTCCGCGTCACCGCCCACCAGCTCCGCGTGCGGGAAGCGATCCTCCAGGTCGCGGACCAGCGCCTCGGGCTCGTCGCCGAGCAGTATTGCGCACAGGCCACGCCCGCTCTGCGCCACCAGCACGGACCCCAGCGAGCACTGGCCGACCGCGAAGCGGATCCGCACGTCGGCGCCGCCGCGCCGGTACGCCGAGGGCGTCATGCCGAGCTGCCCCGGCGCCTGCGCGTAGGCGCGCGCGCCGGAATTGAACCCCGCGTCGAACAGCGCGTCGGTCACCGTGCGTGCACCGCGCACCGGGTCGAGCCGCTCGCGCAGTCGCCGGCTGCGCTGCGCGAGCGCGTAGCCCCGTGGCGTCAGGCCGGTGACCGCCTTGAACACGCGGTGGAAGTGGTACGCGCTGAGCCCCGCGGCCTGCGCCAGCGACCCGAGCGAGGGCGGCGCCTCGGCCGCCTCGATGGCCCGGCAGGCGCGCGCCACCAGGCCCGCCTGTCGTCGCGACGCAGGCGGCCGGTCCGGCTCGCAGCGCCTGCAGGCGCGAAACCCCGCGAGCTCGGCCGCGGCCGCATCCACGTGGAAGCGCACGTTCTCGGGCCGCGCCCGTCGCGAGCCGCAGGACGGGCGGCAATACACACCGGTCGTGCGCACTGAATACACGAAGCGGCCGTCGGCGCTGGCGTCGCGCGCCAGCACCGCAGCCCAGCGTGGGTCCTCCAGCGTCTGGCGGGCCGCGCCCTTGGGGGCCGGCTGCCGGTCCGGGGTGCTGCGTCGATTTGCCATGGTCCTGCTCGCGGGTGACGGAGCGCAACGACATCGTCGGTCCGCGCCACGGCGGCCGCCATCCGCTTCTTGCTGTCGAATTCTGCCGCGCGAGTAGGCGGATGCCTACAGAGCCGGGCCCGCGTGCTCTGCGATCATCGCCCCGGGCCCGGGCAGTGCGGGACACGAAGGCGCGAGCGTGTCGCGCGCATCGACGGGGAACGATCCAGTGAATCTCACGACCCCGCGGGGGTCCTGGCAGGCCTGGGCACTCGCCGGAACGCTGCTCGCCGCTGCGCTCGTGCTGCGCCTCGCGCTCGATCCCGTGCTCGGGTTGCGCTACCCGTTCGGCACCATCTACCTCGCGGTGGGGGTCGTCGGCTGGTTCCTCGGCGTCGTCCCGGCGGTCGCCGTCGCCGTGCTCGGCTTCCTCGGTGGCAACTGGATGTTCGTCGAGCCGCGCGGCACCCTGCTCGCCGCCGGCGGCAAGGACGCCGTCGAACTCGTGTTCTTCGTCGCCATCTGCGCCGGCATCGTCCTGCTGGTGCGCCGCGTGCACCAGCGCGAGGCCTCGCTGCGGCGCTCGCTCGCCGAGCAGACCGCGACCCGCGAGGCGCTCGCGAGCAGCGAGCGGCGCTACCGCACCGTCGGCGAGGCCTTCGACTTCGGCATGTGGAGCGGCGATGCGACCGGCCGGGTCACCTTCGTGAGTCCGCGGCTGCTGAACTTCCTCGGCCGTACCTTCGAGCAGTGGACCGGCGGCGACTGGCACTCGAACCTCGTCGAGCCACCCGAGCGGATCGCCGAGGCCAGGGCCCGCTGGGAGCGTTGCTGCCGCACCGGCGAGGATTTCGACTGGGAGTTCGACGCCGCCGGCGCCGACGGTTCGGTGCGCACCATCTGGAGCCGCGGCGTCGCGCTGCGGGCCGCGGACGGCTCGATCGAGTCCTGGGCCGGGTTCAACCTCGACGTGAGCCGCCGCCGTGCCGCCGAGCGGGCGCACGCCCGGGCGCGCGAAGAGCTCGAGCTGGTCACCGGCCTGATGACCACGGGCGTCGTGCGCGGCGATCGCCAGCATCGCTACGTGTGGGCGAACCGCGCCTACCTCGCCTGGGTCGGTCGCGGCATCGACGAGTTGCGCGGCGTGCCGATCGTCGAGGTGATCGGCGAGGGCGGCTTCGCGCGCCTGAAGCCGCATCTCGAGCGTGCGCTGGCCGGCGAGTCGTTCGAGTTCGAGGAGTCCGTGAACTTCAGGACGATCGGCCCGCGCTGGATCCACGCTGCCTACACGCCGGTGGTCGCGCGCGACGGCACGGTCGAGGGCTGGGTGGCCGTCGTCAACGACGTCACCCACCGCCGCGCGCTCGAGGAGGAGCTGCGCGAGGCGAGCCGCCGCAAGGACGAGTTCATCGCGACGCTCGCGCACGAGCTGCGCAACCCGCTCGCGCCGATCCGCTACGCCAGCTACGTGTTCCGGCCCAACACCCCGGCGCCGCTGCTCGCCGACGCGCGGCGGATGATCGACCGGCAGCTCGCGCACATGTCGCGCCTGCTCGACGACCTGCTCGACGTGTCGCGCGTCACGCGTGGCGCGCTCGAGCTGCGCCGCAGCGTGCTCGACCTGCGGCCCCTGGTCGAATCGGCCGTCGAGGCCGCCCAGCCACTCGCCGAGGCTGCCGGGCACGGCATCGACGTGCACCTGCCGGCCGCGCCATTGACCGTCGACGGCGACTCCACCCGCCTGGTACAGGTGATCGGCAACCTGCTGAGCAATGCGGTGCGCTTCACGCCCGCCGGCGGCCGCATCACCGTGCGCGCGGGTCTCGAGCGGGGCAGCGACGGCACCGAGGAAGTCGTGGTGCGCGTGCGCGACGACGGCATCGGCATCCCGCCGGAGCTGCTGCCACGGATCTTCGACCCCTTCGTGCAGGGCGAGCGCAGCAGCGGCCCGACCGGCGGCCTCGGCATCGGGCTGTCGCTGGCACGGCAGCTCGCGGCGCTGCATGGCGGCAGCCTCTCGGCCACCAGCGGCGGGCGCGGCCACGGCAGCGAGTTCGTCCTGCGCCTGCCGCGCGCCGTCGCGCAACCCCAGGCCGTCGTCGCCCCGCTCGCCGGGCCGGAGCGCATCGCCACGCTCGGCGCCCGCGCCAGGCGGCTGCTGGTGGTCGACGACAACGTCGACGCCGCCGATTCGCTCGCCCAGATGCTGCGGCTCGCGGGCTTCGACACCCGCGTCGCCTACGACGGCCGCACCGCCGTCGAGATCGCCGAGTTGATGCGCCCCGACGTCGCGCTGCTCGACCTCGGCCTGCCGCTGATGAACGGCCACGACGTCGCCCGCCGCCTGCGCGCCGAGACCTGGGGTCGCGACATGCGCCTGATCGCCGTGACCGGCTGGGGCCAGGAGGTCGACCGGGCACGCAGCCGCGACGCAGGCATCGACGAGCACCTGACCAAGCCCGTCGATCCGGAGGAGCTGATTGAGGCGATCCTGCGCGGGCTGCCGGGCGGCCCGGCCGCGGCCGCCGCGGTCGGCGGCTGACTCAGCGTCCGGCCGCGGTGCGCAGCGCGGCGACGATCGCAGCGTACGACTCGGCGCGCGCCGCGGCATCCCCGGCCCGCAGCACGTGCGCCGGGTGGCGCGTCGCGATCACGCGGCCGCCGCTCGTCTCGTGGGTGGTCACCGGCGCGCGCGAGCCCGCGGCCTCGCGCGCCACATCCGGCCCGAGCAGGGCCGCGAGGGCCGTGCGACCGAGCGCGACCACCGCCACCGGCTCGACCAGCTCGCGCTCGCGCAGCAGCCACCAGCGGCAATGCTCGATCGTGCGGCGGTCCGGGCTGCGGTGCAGCCGCCGTCCCTGCCGCTGCTGGAACCCGAAGTGCTTCACGGCGTTGGTGAGGTAGGCGTCGTCGCGCCGCACCCCGGCCGCGTCCAGCGCCTGCTGCAGCACCGCGCCCGCGGGCCCCACGAACGGTCGTCCCGCGTGCTCCTCGGCGTCCCCCGGCTGCTCGCCGACCAGCATCAGGCGTGCGCCGCTCGGGCCTTCGCCCGCGACCGCGCGCGTGCCGCGGCAGCCGACAGGGCAGGCACGGCAGGCCTGCACGGCCGCGGCGAGCGCGTCGAGCGTCCCGCAGCGCGCCGCCGCCGCGCGCACCCCGAGGGTCGCATCGGCCTCGAGCATCGCGGCCGTGCGCCGCGTCGCGTCCGCGGCGAGCTGCGGGATCAGCACCGCTTCCGGCAGGTCGCGCCAGTAGCGGCGCGGCATCTCGCGCCGCATCGCACGCAGCTTCAGGCGGGCGGGATTGAAGATGCTCGCGTAGTAGGTGCGCCACAGGTCCTCGCAAGGATCGGCGGCGGGAGCTGCGGGCCGCGGCGCGCCCGGGCCGAACGCGAGGCGCTCGCCGTCCCAGCTCGCGCTCGCGTCCGGCGTGACGATGATCCAGCGCAGGCTCGCGAAGCGGCCGACGAAGAAACGCGCCAGCGCGTGCAGCAGCGGATGGCCCGGGTCGAACCACGCGACGTAGACGTCGGCGTCGGACCGCTTCCGGAAGCGCACGAACGCCTTCATCTTGTGCGCCGCGCGCCGCACCTCGCGATCCAGCGCGTGCAGGCGCGCCACGTCGGGGTCCGCCGCGAGGTCGAGCAGGCGCGGTTCGCGGCGCAGCCGCCACGCGACGCGGTAGAGCAGCGCGTGGCGCCCCGGCTCGCGGTGGCAGAGCACGCGGCGAGCGAGCGCGCCGAACGGCGCCGGCCAGGGCCAGGGATCCGCACCGGCGTCCGCGACGACGGGCGCGGCGTCCGTCGCCGGGTCGCCGGTGGTGAACAGCGAGGCCTGCGCGGCCGCTGCGTCCTGCCACTCGACCCTCGCCGGGTCCGTGTCCTGCGCGAGCAGGCGCCGGGCCGCATCGCGCCACTCGGCCGCGTCGGACGCGCGCTGCAGCGTGACGCGGACCGGACCGCCGGGTGCGGCGCGCACGACACGCGAGGCCGGCCGCCGCGGGGCGATGCCCACGGGATTCACAGCGCCAGCGGGAGCTGTGCGGTGCCGTCCGCTTCCGCGAGCCGGCGCGCGAGGCCTGCCGCCTGCGCGCGCGGCTGCCAGTCGCCCGCGCAGACGAACGGCTGGATCTTGGCCAGCGAAACGCCGAGCGTCGCGAGGTGCGCGAGCCGCACGCGCTGCAGGCGGCGCATCCGCAGCAGCCGCTCGACCCCGCGCACGCCGAGCCCCGGCACCCGCAGCAGCAGCTCGCGCGGCGCGCGGTTGACGTCCACCGGGAAGCGCTCCGGATGGCGCAGCGCCCAGGCGAGCTTCGGGTCGATCCGCAGGTCGAGCATCCCGTCGCGGGTCGCGTCGACGACCTCGGGCAGGCTGTAGCCGTAGAAGCGCAGCAGCCAGTCCGCCTGGTAGAGGCGGTGCTCGCGCACCAGCGGCGCGGGTCGCGACGGCAGCGCGTCGCTCGGGTCCGGGATCGGGCTGTAGGCCGAGTAGTAGACGCGCCGCAGCGCATGGCTGCGGTACAGCGTGCTGCTGCGCGCGAGCACCGTCGCGTCGGTCGCGGCGTCGGCGCCGACGATCATCTGCGTGCTCTGGCCGGCGGGTGCGAAGCGCGGCGCGTGCCGGTGGCGTGCGCGCGAGTCGCGGTTCTCGGCGATCGCCGTGCCGATGCCCGCCATGGCACGCTCGATCCCGGCGGCGTCCTTCTCCGGCGCGAGCCGCGCGAGGCTCTCGGCCTCCGGCAGCTCGACGTTGATCGACAAGCGGTCGGCATGGCGCCCGGCCTCCTCGACCAGCGCCGGGTCCGCGCCCGGGATGGTCTTCAGGTGGATGTAGCCGCGGAAGTCGTGGACCGTGCGCAGCTCGCGCACCACGCCGACCATCCGCGCCATCGTGTAGTCGGGGCTGCGCACGATGCCCGACGACAGGAACAGCCCCTCGATGTAGTTGCGCCGGTAGAAGTCGAGCGTCAGGTCGACCAGCTCGCGCTCGGTGAAGCGCGCCCGCGGCACGTCGCTGCTGCGCCGGTTGATGCAGAAGCGACAGTCGAACTCGCAGTAGTTCGTCAGCAGCACCTTCAGCAGCGAGATGCAGCGGCCGTCGGGCGCATAGGAATGACAGATGCCCATGCCGCCGGCCGAGCCGAGACCGCCGCTGCGCGAGTCGCGTCGCGTCGTGCCGCTCGAGGCGCAGGAGGCGTCGTACTTCGCGGCATCGGCCAGCAGCGCGAGCTTGCCCCGCAGGTCGAGCGCCTGGCGGATCCAGGGGGCCCGCGCCGTCGCCGCGGCCTCGCCACCCGGGGTGGAGTCCTCGATCGCAGGCACTGTCTGCATGTCCATGGCTGTAATTTTATACAGCCCGAGGGCCGCGTCCAAGTGCCTCGGCGACCGCCATGGCGCCGCCCGCGCTCGGCCGCGCTCAGCCGCGCGCGGTCGGCTGCGGCGGCGAGGCGGTGCCGAGCAGCCGGTCGACCAGCCGCGTCGTGTACTGGGTGGACTTGGTGCGCCGCGCGACCAGCGAATAGACCGCCGGCACCACGATCAGCGTCAGCAGCACCGAGAGCAGCGTGCCGTAGAACACCACGACGCCGATCGGCAGGCGCTGCTCGGCGCCCGCGCCGCTCGCGAACAGGAAGGGGATCGCGCCGAAGGCGGTGCACAGGCTGGTCATCAGCACCGGCCGCAGGCGCGTGGCGGCGGCCTTCACGATCGCCTCCTCGAACTCGACGCCGCGGTCGCGCAGCTGGTTCGCGAACTCCACGATCAGAACGCCGTTCTTGGCCGCGATGCCGATCAGCATGATCACCGCGATCTGGCTGAAGATGTTGATGCTGAGGCCCTGCACCTTGAGGCCGAACACCGCCCCGAGCAGCGCCAGCGGCACCGTGGTCATGATGATCGCCGGGTGCACGAAGCTCTCGAACTGCGCCGCCAGCACCAGGAACACGATCAACACCGCGAACAGGAAGGTGAGGTAGAGCTGGCCGCCGCTGCGCACGTAGTCGCCGGACTCGCCGTCCCACATCAGCGTCGCGCCGGCCGGCAGTTCCTTGCGGGCCGTCGTCTCGAACCACTTCACCGCCTCGCCCATCGTGTAGCCCTCGGCGAGGCCCGCCTTGATCTCGACCGCGCGCTGCCGGTTGAAGCGGCTCAGCTGGGTCGCGGCGGCGGTCTCCTTCAGCTGCACGATGCTCGCCAGCGGGATCAGCTCGCCGGTGCGGTCCGAGCGCACCTGCAGGTTGGTGAGGTCGGTGACGGTCGCACGCTCGTCCTCCTTGCCCTGCAGGATCACGTTGTACTCGCGGCCGCGGTCGATGAACGTGGTGACGATGCGCGAGCCGAGCACCGTCTCGAGCGTGCGCCCGACCGTCTGCAGCGAGACGCCGAGGTCGGCCGCGCGGTCGCGGTCGATCGCGACGCGGATCTGCGGCTTGCGCGGCTTGTAGCTGTTCTCCACCGCGACCAGGCCGGGGTTCTGCTCGGCGAGGCGCGTCAGCTTCGCCGACCACTCGGCGAGCTTCTCGTAGTCCGGGCCGCCGATCACGGCCTCGATCGGCGAGCCCCAGCCGCCGCGCAGGCCGCCCGGCGCCGAGGCGTTGGCGCGCACGCCCGGCAGCTTGCGCAGGTCGTCGGTGATCGCCCGCGCCACGTCCTGCGTGGAGCGCTGGCGCTCGCGCCAGTCGACCATGGTGATGATCAGGCGCGCGTTGTTGACCGAGCCCGAGCTGCCGTCGAGGCCACCCGGCAGGCGCAGCGTGACGCGCTTGATGTCGCCCTTCTCCGCCTCGCGCGCCGCGATCTCCTCCAGCCGCCGCCCGTAGGATTCCGTGTACTCGAAGCTCGCACCCTCGGGCGCCTCCATCGACACGAACAGCCGCCCGATGTCGGCGTTCGGCGTGAACTCGGAGGGCAGGGCGCGGAAGGTGAGGAAACCGGCCGCGCTCAGCACCACGACCCCGGCCACGATCAGCCACGGCCGCCGGTTCACCTGCCGCAGCTTGTCCTCGTAGGTGCCGGAGAGCCTGGCGAAGAAGTGCTCGACCCGCGCCGCGAAGCGGCTCGGCCGCATCGACTCGGTGGGCGGCAGCCGGGACGCCATCATCGGCGTCAGCGTCAGCGCGATCAGCGAGGAGAACGCGACCGCGGCCGCCAGCGTCAGGCCGAACTCGCGGAACAGCCGGCCGATGTCGCCGGGCAGGAAGGAGATCGGCACGAACACCGCGATCAGCGTGGCGGTGGTCGCGATCACCGCGAAGCCGATCTCGCGGCTGCCGTTGACCGCGGCGACCACCGGGCCCTCGCCGAGCTCGGCGCGGCGGTGGATGTTCTCGAGCACCACGATCGCATCGTCGACCACCAGGCCGATCGCCAGCACCACCCCGAGCAGGGTCAGCACGTTGATCGAGTAGCCCATCAGGTACATCGCCATGAACGCCGCGACGATCGACACCGGGATCGTCACCGCCGGGATCAGCGTGCTGCGCAGGTTGCCGAGGAACAGGAAGATCACCAGCAGCACCGACGCGAACGCGAACGCCACCGCGATCAGCACCTCGCGCAGCGCCGCCTCGATCGCCACGCCGTTGTCGACGTTCACCATCAGCGAGGCGCCCGGTGGCAGTTCGGCCTGCAGCTTCGCGGCTTCGGCGCGCACCCCGCGGACGATCTCCAGCACGTTGGCCTTCGACTGCGCCTCGATGCCGATGCCGACGCCGGGCCGGCCGTTGGTGCGCATCATCGAGCGGGTGTTCTCGGCCGCGAGCCGCACGTCGGCGACCTCGCCGAGGCGCACCAGGTGGCCGTCGGCGCCGCGGCCGATCGCGAGGTTGCGGAAGTCGTCCTCGGTGTCGAGCCCGACGTCGGTGCGCAGCGAGAACTCGCGGGTGCGCGATTCCAGCCGCCCGGCCGGCAGCATCACGTTCTCGCGCCGCAGCGCGTTCTCGATGTCGCCGACGGTGAGCGCGCGCGCCGCCAGCGCCTGGCGATCGATCCAGATGCGCATCGCCGCGCGCCGCCCGCCCGAGAGCGCGGCGCGCGCCACGCCCGGGATCACCGAGAGCCGGTCGACGATGTAGCGCTCGGCGTAGTCCGTGACCTCGAGCTCCGTCATGTTCTCGGAGTTGAAGCTCAGGAACATCACCGACTCGGCCATCGCGTCCGACTTCATCACCTGAGGCGGCTCGGCCTCCGGCGGCAGCTGCGCCATCACCCGCGAGATGCGGTCGCGCACGTCGTTGGTCGCGGCGTCGATGTCGCGCTCGACGTCGAACTCGATGCGGATGCTCGAGCGCTCGTCCTCGCTGTCGGACTCGAGCTTGAGCACGCCCTCGATGCCGGCGATCCGGTCCTCGATCGCCTGCGTGATCTTGTTCTCGACCACCGCCGCCGAGGCGCCGCGGTAGATCGTCGTGATCGACACCACCGGGCGCGTGATGTCCGGGTACTCGCGCACCGAGAGCCGCTGCAGCGCCACCAGCCCGAACAGCACCAGCAACAGGCTCAGCACCGTCGCGAAGACGGGCCGGCGGATGCAGAACTCCGAGATGTTCACGGCGAGTCGTTCACGGCGCCGTTCGCCGCGCGCCTTCGCCGCGGGCGGCGCCTGCACCCGCTCCAGAATCGGCCGTCGCCGTTGCATCGCCCCCGCCGGCGGTGCGGGCCGCCTCGGCCACCAGCGCGCCGTCGCGCACGCGCTGCGTGCCCTCGACGATCACCCGCTCGCCCGGCTCGAGTCCGGCGAGCACCGCGACGCTGCCGGGCACGCGGCCGCCGGTCTGGACCGCGCGCCGCGCGGCGCGTCCCTCCGCGACCACGTAGACATAGGTCTTGCCCTGCTCGGGCACCAGCGCCTCCTCGGGCAGCATCAGCGTCGGCGCCTCGCGCCCCTTGACGCGCACCGACATGAACATGCCGGGTCGCAGCACGCCGTCGCGGTTCGGCAGCTCGGCGCGCACCGGGATCGAGCGCGTGTTGGCGTCGACGCGCGAGCCGATCGTGGTGACCTTGCCCTCGAACACCCGGGTGGGCAGCCCTTCCGTCGTCGCCTCGATCGGCAGGCCCGGCACGAGCTCGTTGAGGAAGCTCTGCGGCATCGTGAACTCGAGCTTGATCACCGAGGTGTCGTCGAGCGTGGTGATCACCGCGCCGGCATTGACCAGGCCGCCGAGGCTCACGCGGCGGAAGCCGGTGCGGCCGTCGAACGGCGCGCGGATCACGGTGTCGTTGAAGCGCGCGCGCGCCGCGGCGACGCGCGCCTCGGCGGTCTTGACCGCGGTCTCGAGCTGCTCGAGCTGCGCCTTCGACAGCGCCTGCGTCACCGACAGGTCGCGGCCGCGGTTGAACTGGTTGCGTGCGTCGGCGAGCGTCGCCTCGGCCTCGGCGAGCTCGGCGGCCACGGTCGAGCGGTCGAGCTCGACCAGCACCGCGCCGCGGCGCACGACCTGGCCCTCGCGGAACCGGATCGCGGTCACCGTGTTGCTGGTCTTCGAGGTGATCTCGACCGACTCGTTGGCGAGCGCGGTGCCGACCGCCTCGATCTCGACGCCGAAGGCGCGCCGCTCCGGCACCGTGGTGACGACGGGGACCGGCGGTGGGTTGCGGCTCATCGGCCGGTCGCCCGGGCCGCCGTTGCCCACCAGCTGCTCGGGGGATTCCGAGCAGGCCGCGAGGCCCGCCACCGCACCGGCGAGGAGCAGCAGGGCCGGGAAGCGGGCACGGCGGGGTCGGGAACGGGCGCGGGGCATCGGGAGGGCCGGTGGCGACGGTCCTCTAGGATAGGGCGTCCCGATGGCGTTTGTCTGTCAGGCGGCGCATCGGGGCCGCGCTTCGCAATTCTTTACAGGACGGGGGCTTGCGTGTGGCACGCGAGGCCCCCGCGGCGTTTCATGGCGTGGGCGCCCGGCGCCCGGCGCCCGGCGCGCGCGGCGCGGGTGGGCGCCCTCGCGCGCGCCAGGTTCAGGCGACGCGCCCGCGCCGTCCGCCGGCGCGGAAGTCCTCGACGTTGGCCGCGATCTCGTCGATGCACCGCTGGCGCGATTCCCGTGCGGCCCAGGCGACGTGCGGGGTGACGATCAGGTTGGGCAGGTCGGGCGCGAACAGCGGGCTGCCGTCGGCCGGCGGCTCCTGCGGCAGCACGTCGATCGCCGCGCCGCCGATCCGCCGTGTGCGCAGTGCCGTCGCCAATGCCTCGAGGTCGACCAGCGCGCCGCGCGCCGTGTTGACCAGCAGCGCGTCGTGCTTCATCAGCGCGAGCTCGCGCGCGCCGATCAGTCCGGTGGTCTGCGGGGTGAGCGGGCAGTGCAGGGTCAGCACGTCGACCTGCGGCAGCAGCTCGTGCAGGTCGACGCGGCCGTCCTGCGGCGGCGCGCCGGCGCGGTTCGCCACCCGCACCCGCATGCCGAGCGCCGCCTCGCAGGCGCGCGCGGCGGCCTGGCCGAGCACGCCCCAGCCGACGACCCCGAGCACGCGCCCCGCGAGCTCGCGGATCGGCCACTCCAGCACCGTGAACTGCCGGCTGCGGGCCCAGGTGCCGTCGACCGCGGCGCGCGAGTACTCCGCCGTCCGGTGCGTCAGCGCGAGGATCGCGCCGAGCACGTGCTGCGCCACCGAGGGCGTGCAGTAGTCGCGGATGTTGCAGACCGCGACGCCATGCTCGCGTGCCGCCTCGAGGTCGACGTTGTTGGTGCCGGTCGCGGCGAGCACCACGAGCTTCAGCGTCGGCGTCGCCGCGATCAGCGCGCGGTCGATCCGCAGCTTGTTGAGGATCACGACCTCGTGCCCCGCGATCCGCGCCGCGACCTCCTCCTGCCGCGTCGCCGCCAGCAGCTGCAGCCCCGGTGCGGCACGGAGCAGCCGCGCCGGGTCCAGGTCACCCGCGCTCACCGTCTCGAAATCGAGAAACACCGCCTTCATGAAAAGGGGACAGATCTATTTTCTGAAAAAGGGGACGGATTTATTTTTGGATTTCAGAAAAATAAATCTGTCCCCTTTTCCCGGGTCAGAAGATCAGGCGGAAGAGGCCTTCGGCGACGCAGCCGGGCTTGGACTCGCCCTCGATCTCGACGGTGTAGCGTTCGCAGACCTGCAGCACCTCGGGGGCCACGGCCTCGACCGAGAGCAGCACGAAGCGCCCGCGGATCCGCGAGCCGACGCGCACCGCGTTGGGGAAGCGCACCTTGTTGAGACCGTAGTTGACGACGCTGGCCACGCCGGGGACGTAGGGCCGGTCTGCCGAGACGAGGTCGCGCAGCAGGATGTGCAGCGACAGCGTGAGGTAGCCGTGCGCGATCGGTGCCTTGTAGGGCGACTCGGCCGCCGCGCGCGCCGGGTCGACGTGGATCCACTGGTGATCCCCGGTCGCCCCGGCGAACGCGTCGATGCGATGCTGCGTGACGAGCAGCCAGTCGCTGACGTGGACTTCCTGGCCGATGCGGCCCTGCAAGGCCTCGAACGCGGCCGATGCGGCAGGACCCGCCGCTACTCTCGCTCCTTCAGCCATCGGGCGATCGTCTCCGGCAACTGCTTCTGCGACTTGCCGCTAACGTACATCCCGATGTGGCCGACGTCCATCTCGAACGCCGTGTAGTCCGTGGTGCCCACGTAGCGCTCGAGCGGGATCGAGGCCGAGGGCGGCACCAGGTGGTCCTGCCGGCCGAAGATGTTCAGCACCGGCTGGGTGATCTGCTTCAGGTCGACCTTCTCGCCGCCGAGCTCCACCGTGCCCTTGACCAGGCGGTTCTCCTGGAAGAACCACTTGGTGAACTGGCGGAACGCATCGCCCGACTGGTCCGGGCTGTCGAAGATCCACTTCTCCATGCGCATGAAGTTCTCGACCTGGCGCGGGTCCTTCAGGATGTCGACGAGGCCCACGTACTTCTGCTGCATCAGCCGGAACGGCATCAGCGATACGTAGGCGACGTTCAGCATCTCGCCCGAGACGTTGCCGCCCGAGTCGACCACCGCGTCGACGTCCATGTCCTGCGCCCACTTCGACAGCAGGTTCTCCGGCGTGCGGAAGTCGACCGGCGTGACCATCGTCACGAGGTTCTTCACCCGCTCCGGGTGCAGCGCCGTGTAGCACAGGCTGAAGGTGCCGCCCTGGCAGACGCCCAGCAGGTTCACCGCGTCGATCTTGTGCTCGTCGAGCACGTGCTGGATGCAGTTGTGCAGGAAGCCGTTGATGTAGTCGTCGAGGTCGAGGAAGCGGTCCGCGCCGTCCGGGTAGCCCCAGTC
>JALORN010000002.1 GCA_025458905.1 Steroidobacteraceae bacterium | reverse complement strand
CACGGGGTCCATCCTCAGGAGCTTCATGCCCACGTGCAGGCGCTTGACGTGCTCGGCGAAGCGGAACAGCGCGAAGCGCGGAGCCGCTTCATCCGTCGTCGTGACCCGGTAGGCGCGCAGCCCCTCGAACACCGTGGTCGCGTAGGTCACCGCCAGGCTGAGCGGATGGATCGCGGCCTCCGCGAACGGCAGGAGCCGTCCGTTCATCAATATGGCTTTCGGTGCCCAGGCCATGGCTACGGTCCGCTTCAGCGCTCGCCGAAGCGGTAGGAGGCACGCACGCCCACGGTACGCTTCTCCGCGAGACCCGCCGTCATCATGACGGCGGTCGCCGACACCGAGCCGTCCGTGAACCGCTGGAAGCCCGAGAAGGTGTCGTTGTCGAGGGCGTTGTTGACGTACGCCTCGAGCCGCCACGCGTCGCGCTCGAGGCCGAGCCGCAGGTTCACCAGCTGCTGGTCGCCGGTCTCGGCGACGTTGGCCTCCGTGGCCCAGGTGCTGCCGCGGAAGATGTAGTCGCCACGCGCGAACCAGGACATCCCGTTGCCGAACGAGCCACGGTAATCCGCCGAGGCGGTACCGCTGACGATCGGTGTCCGGGAGAATTCCTTGCGCAGGCCCGCGATCTCGCGGACGCCGAGGATTCCCAGGCAGTCGGCGCAGTCGCGCGTGAGGATCTCGGAGTCGTTCCACGCGAACGTCGCCTCGAGCGTGAGCCGCTCGGTGGCGGCGAACTGCATCTCGAGCTCGACGCCCCGGAGGTCGGTCGCGCCGCCGGTGCCCGTCACGAACACGGTCTGCGTGGTGCCGTCCGGGAACCGGCACAGCGGACCACCTCGATTGTTTTGCTTGCGCCACTCCGCGGAGTACACCGCAGCCGTGAGTTGCAGGCGATCGTCGAAGAGGCGCCCCTTGAAGCCAAGTTCATAGCTGTCGAGCTCCTCCTCGGGTACGGCGGTGTCCGCGCCCGCCTCGGCGAGCAGGCACGACAGGACACTGGAGGGCAAGCCCACGACGTTCGGATTGAAGGATCCGGGCCGGGTTCCCTGGGAGAAGCTGGCGTAGAAGGTCTGGTTGTCGGCTGGCTTGTACTCCAGGATCACTCGCGGTGTCTCGCTGACGAACGTGTCGGACAAAGTCGCGCCCAGCTGCACGCCGTCGGTGACCTTGTCCTCCTGGTAGCGGCCTTCGACGTTCAGGATCCATCGATCGGTGAACTTGTAGGCCGCTGCACCGAACAGGCCGATCGTTTCCACGGCGTTGGTCGAGATACCTTGACCGCTCGTCCAGGTGCCGAGCAGTCGCGTGGTGGCGACAGTCTTTGCCGTGATGTCGTTGTAGTTGGCGCCGACGAGCCAGGTGAAGCGCCCCTCCTGGCTGGAGGTCAGACGCAGTTCCTGGCTGAAGTCCTCGCGGACGTTGTCGCCGATCTGGACCCAGTTGCGCGCGAGGCCGCGCGACTCGGTGGCGCGCCGGTCCAGGTCGTCCACGGTCCGGTGCTTGTTGTCGTGCCAGGCGGAGATGGAGGACAGGCTCCAGCCATTGGCGAACTGGTAGTCGAGGAACAAGCTGATCTCGTGGGCCTTCCTCTTGAGTCCGTAGCCGTCGAGCCAGGAGCCCAGCAACGCGATCTGGCCGGGACTACCGTTCGCGAGTCTCAGAGCCACGTCCGGCGTGACGACGGTGTCGAGGGAGATCTCGCCGCGCGTCGGCTGCCGGGGGACACCGCAGATCCAGTTGTTCATGCCGTTGACGACCGGGGAGTTGCCGCCACGATTGCAGTTGAAGGCATCCTGCGCATTGCCGGACGCGAACGTGAACCCGGGCGGCGGCCCGTCCTCGTCCTCCCAGTAATGCATGCGCAGCTTCGCCGAGAAGTCGTCCGACGGCGTGGCCAGGAAGGTCAACGCGGCGTCCCGCGTCTGCCTCTCGCCCAGCCTCTCGCCACGCCCGCCGGCATTGCGGTACTGGCCGTCCTGGGAGTAGTCGCTGAGGTCGAGGCGAAAGGCCACTGATTCACTGAAGACCGGGCCCTCGAGGGTCGCGCCGAGATCCTGCCAGCCGTACTGGCCGATGTCCGCATACACCTCGCCGCCCCATTCGTTTCGCGGCCGGCGGGTGATGATGTTGATCGCGCCGGCGAAGGTGGACCGGCCGAAGTAGGCGCTCTGCGGCCCCTTGATCACCTCGACCCGCTCGATGCCCCGCAGGCGCCCGAATTCCGCCCCGGTCACCGGCGCGCCATCGATGAACAGGGTCGCTCCCTGCTTGGTCTGCACGTCCGTGTTGAACTGCATGCCGCGGATGATCATCCGGCGGTTGTTGCGTGCGTTGGCGCCGACGGAAGGACCTCCGTAGAAGAATCCGGGGCTGAACGCCGCGATGTCGTCGAGTTCCGTGATCTGCCGGGCGTCGAGGTCCTTGGCAGAGAGCACGGAGATGGCGAGCGGCACGTCGATCAACGACTCCTCGCGCTTGCGGGCCGAGACCACGATTTCCTCCAGCACCGGCCCTTGCGTCGCGGCGTCCTGCGCACGTGCCGCCGGCGGGATCGCCCAGAGACCCGCGCCGGCGACCACCAGCGCAGGCAGTGACAGAGACGAGAAACGTTGCAGTGCAGTCGATGCGCCCATGTTGCTCCCCCGAACATCGCAGGCCGCGATTCGTCCGAGGGTCCACGGCCGGTCGGTGGCGCGGCAAGTGCAGGGAAGAGACTGTCTCAATACTGGACAGCCGGCGGGCCAGATGTTGCGTCTAGCGCCGGGTCGCGCGAGAACTCCCGTTTTGCTCGCGTCCTAGCGCTGGCCCGCACCAGCCCGTTCCGCGATGCGGCGCGCCGCTTCACGCATCGTCGGCACGAATTTCTGCACGGCAGCAGGCAGGGCCAGCGCAGCCTTCGCATACCGCAGCGTGATGGCACCCTTCACGTCTCCCCCGGGCACGCGTACCGGTACCGCGATCGACGTCGCATCGGTCGATTGCCGGCGGCGGTCGAACGTGCTGAAACCGCGATTGCGGATCTCGCGCAGTCGCACCTCCAGCGCCGTGCGTTCCCGACCGGCTGGCGCGTCGTGCGCTCCCGCCCGGGCGACTGCTTCGAGCAGGTCGTCGCGGGCGGAGCGATCGAGGTGCGCGAGCACGCACAAGCCCGTGGCGGTGGTCAGCAGAGGCATCCGGTAGCCGACGCCGAACCGGTCGGCCGCGATCGGGCTGGCGTGGTCCGTACTTGCCCGGACCACGATCTCGGTGCCGGAGAGCATGCCCAGGGACACGGGCCAGCTCAGGGTACGGGTGACCGACAGCAGTTCTGGCCTGGCCACCGCGGCGAGGTAAAGGTCGTCCGAGAATCCGTCACTCAGCGCCCGCACCCGCGGGGTGAGGCGGTAGCGCTGCTCCGTGCGGTCGACCTCGACGAACCCGTCGGCGACGAGCGTCGCGAGAACGCGGTACAGGGAGGCCCGCGGGATGCGCAGTGCGCGGGCGAGCTCGACCACGGTGGCACTCTCCTCCGCGTTGAGCGCCAGGATGACCGCGAGACCACGGCTCAGGGAACGCGGCATGGATCAGGGCGCGGCGCCGGACTGCAGGGCTCCACCCTTCCAGATCCCTCGGGTCTGCGCGCCATCGACCCGGATGAGGCGTCCGGCACCCTCCGGCCAGCCGTTGCGGAAAGCGCCGAGATAGGTGGTGCCGTCGGGCAGGACGAAGATGCCCTGGCCATCCGGGCGGCCGTCCTTCCAGTCGCCGAAGTACTTGGCGCCGCTCGGATAGACGATCATCCCCTTGCCTTGCTTGCGGCCACCGACGTATCCGCCGACATAGGTGGTGCCGTCGGCATACATCACCGTCCCTTCGCCGTCCTCCCGCCCGTCGTGCTGGCCGACATAGACCCCGCCTTCGGACCAGGCATCGGGGTCACGCCCCTCACGCCCCTCGCCGGTCCACTCCGCGGCGTACCGCGCTCGATTCGTGAAGCGGTAGATTCCGTAGCCTTTCGGCTGGTCGCCCTGCCATTCGCCGTCGAGTACGCCGCCGTTCGCACGGTAGTGCACGCCGCGGCCATGTCGCTTGCCCTGGTGCCACTGACCGACGTACCGCGAGCCATCGTCGTAGCGCATCTCGCCTTCGCCCTCGACGCAGTCGCCGCGAAGGCACTCCGCGTGGGCCAGTGCAGGCACGGCGAGGCACAGCAGGAGAAGGACGGGTGATCGCATGGTGCGTCTCCGATGACCGTCGTCCACGAAGCACGAGTGCCCCGGCCTGGCTGCAGGCACCGGGAAACGGGGCGAGCAGGACTGCCCGCCGTTTTCCCGACTGGCCACGATGCCCAGACGCAGAAAATCGCGCAATGCCTCGAGGATCCAATGTCCAATAGTGAGACGCCTGCCGACTCGTGCTTGCCGCAACCAAGCCTGTGGGCAGAGCTTGAACACCGTCGGTTCCGATGCTTTCCCCTCGACGGAGCTTTCGCACGCATGGTGACCACACGCGACTCGGCACCTGGCCTCGGCCGGGGCACCCTGTTCCTGCTGTTCGCGCTGCTCGCTTCGTCAGGCACGCTACCGATGGGCGCGGCGGCGGAGAAACCCTCCGCGCGCGTGTTCCGCGACTGCCAGACCTGTCCGGAACTCGTCCGCGTCGAACCGGGCAAGTTCATGATGGGCTCCACGGAGGAAGAGGGTGCCGCATCGCGGATCCGCCCGGACCGTGCTGCCTGGGAACGCCCCAGGCACGCCGTCACGATTGCCACTCCTTTCGCCATCGGGCGCTTCGAGATCACGGTCGGCCAGTTTGCCGAGTTCGCGCGGGACTCGAAGGCCTGGGGCGCCGACGTGACCCCCTGCTTCGTCCTGTCCGGCGGCGCCTGGAAGCCGGATCCGGCGGCAAGTTGGCGCGCTCCCGGGCACGACGTGACGCCGGATCACCCGGCGACCTGCCTCAGCGCGGACGATTTCGCAGCCTACCTGGACTGGCTGAGCGCCAAGACGGGCCACAGGTATCGCTTCCCGACCGAAGCCGAGTGGGAGTTCGTGGCGCTCGGCGGGATGGATGCCGTGACGGTCTGGACGCCGCAGATGCCGGAGGCCTGTCGGCGGATGAACGCGGGTGATGCCCGCTTCAGCAAGGTCCGGGGACCGACCTGGCCGACTTTCTCCTGCGACGACGGCTTCGCCGCCACGGCGCCGGTCGCCCGGTTCCCCGCGAATCGCCTGGGCGTGCACGACATGTTGGGCAACGTCGCGGAATTCGTCGCCGACTGCTTCACGCCGAGCCATGCGAATGCCCCAGTCGATGGCAGCGCGCGCGCCGACTCGGCTGGCTGCGCCGTGCGCATCGTCAAGGGCGCGTCCTGGGCGGCCGAACCGGGCTCGCTGCGACCGGCCGTCCGCCAGGGCGTTCCACGCAACCTGCGTGGCGACGGCCATGGGCTGCGCGTGGTCCGGGATCTCGATGCTCCCGCGCGCGCGACATCGTCGCGTGATTCCCGATAGGAGGACACACCATGAAGGTCTGGCTGATTCGGATCTTCAAGTGGGGCAGCGCCGCCGTGCTGGGCTTGATCGTCGGCACGGTTCTGGCGACCAGCGCCCCCTTCTACGCACCTGCACCGGAGCGCATCGCACGGCTGTCGTCGGAGCCAGTGACCGGCCGGACCGTACTGGTGGCCGGGGCGACCAGTGCTTCCGGACTGGAACTGGTTCGAACCCTGAAGGAACGCGGCTGGCGAGTCGTGGCGGCCGTCCGGGCCTCCTCTGCGACAACCCCGCTCGACGCCTTGGGCGTGGAGAAGCGGGTCTTCGATGCAATGAGCGCCGGAGAGACCGTCGCCGCGCTCGCGACGGAAAGATTCGATGCCGTCGTGTCGCTGATCGGCACCTCCGCCCGAGACCTGCCGAAGCGTCGCAACCCGATCGACGTGCGGATCCGCGGACCCGAGAAGATGCCGCTGGACCGGCGGCCGGACTATGTCGGCAACCGCAATCTGATCGATGCAGCCAAGGCGGCCGGTGTTTCCCGATTCGTCTTCGTCACGGTGATTGGCGCTGGCGAAACCGACGGCGCCGTGCCCTGGGGCGCGCGCCGCGGCCACGAAGACGTGATAGCGCTCAAGACGAAGGCCGAGGCACACCTGCGGGACAGCGGGCTCGCCTGGACGATCATCCGGCCGGGCGGCCTGGGTCGCCAGCCCGCTGGCCAGTCGGCAGTCCTCACCGACGATCCCCGCGCGTTCAGCTTCCTTGCGCGCTCCGACCTTGCCCGCCTCACCGCGGACGCGCTGGGCGACGACACGACGATCGGCAAGGCCTACACCGCCTTCGATCCGCAACGCCGCATGATCTGGAAACTCTTCACGGCCCGCTGAGCGGACCGGAACGAGCCCAAGGAGCCATGCCATGAAGCTGAATCCCGCAACGACCGTAGTGATCGCGATCATCGCGTCGGTCCTGCTTGTCGGCTGCGCCGTCGGTGGTGCGCGTCAGGCCACGGAGGAGGCGCGGCTTACTGCGATCCGGGCCGCCATCGAACATCCCGAACGCTCCGCGAAGGATCGCCGGTTGGACGACAAGCGTCGCCCGTTCGAAATCATGCAGTTCGCCGGCGTCGCTCCTGGGCAGAAGGTCATCGATCTGTTCAGCGCGGGCGGCTGGTACGCCGAGCTGCTCGCGCGCGCAGTCGGACCTTCCGGCCAGGTCTACCTGCAGAACCCAGTCGCCGTGCGCATGGGCGCCAAGGACCTGGAGGCGCGTCTCGCGAACGGCCGCCTGCCCAACGTCGTCACCTGGGACCGCGACATGAACGACCTGGGGCTGCCGCCCGAATTCTTCGACGGCGCGATGGTGAATCTCGTATTCCACGACTTCTTCACCCTGTCGAAGGACGTAGACGACATCCTGGCCGACCTCAAGGCGGGACTGAAACCCGGCGCCTGGGTGGTGGTGGTCGATCACGCCGCGCCAGCGGGCACCGGCAAGTCGTTCGCAACCGACCCGGCCGGCCCGCACCGGGTCGACGAGGCGCTCGTGAAGTCGATGCTCGAGACCGCCGGCTTCCGGCTGGAAGCGGAGAGCGATCTGCTTCGCGAGCCGTCCGACGATCGCCAGAAGGCATTTTTCGCGCCTGACATGCGAGACCGCACGACCGACAGGTTCGTGCTGCGCTTCCGTAAGCCGTGACGGACGTGCAGCAGTCGGACGTGGACCGGACGCGCGCCGGCGGCCGATGGCCAACCACGCGCAGAGACGTTTCAGGTGCCTGCATGCGCAGGCTGGACGGACGTGAACAAGAGCTATCGGGGGGCTGATTCCATGAATCGACGCATCGCACTCTTCGGCTTCGCCTTTGCCGTGCTGGCCGGCGTGGCCGACGCGCAACAACCACCGGACATGGCGCTCGACGAGATCGTGGTCACGTCGCGGCGCGTCTCGGAGAGTCTCCAGGACGTGCCCGTCTCGATCACCGCGTTCAGCGCGAAGGATCTCGAGAAGCAGGTCATCCGCAACGTTCGCGACCTGGCGAACTTCACGCCGAACGTGACCTTCACCGCCGGCGCCGACGGCCGCGCTGCCGTGCCGGTGATCCGCGGCATCGGGCTGATCGACGGCCGCGGGTTCGACAATCCGGTGGGGCTGTTCATCGACGGCATCTTCATTTCGGGTCGTGCGACGCAGAACATCGGCATGCTCGACCTGGAGCGCGTCGAGGTCATCAAGGGACCGCAGAGCGCGCTCTACGGCAGGAACACCTTCTCGGGCGCCATCAACTACGTCACCCGGCCGATCTCCGAGGAGTTGACGGGCCTCGCCGAGGCCACGCTCGGTTCGGACGACCTGCAGCGATTCAACGGCAGCATCTCCGGTGCCCTCACCGACTGGATGTCGGCACGCCTCGCGGTCGGCTGGGAAGACGACAAGGGCACCTATCGCAACAGCGGGCCGCTCGGCGTCGGCGACGGCATCGGCGGCGGCGACTTCAAGCAGGCCATGCTGACGCTGCAGTTCCAGCCCCGCGACGACCTCAAGATCGCGGTCAGCGGGCTCTGGTCGGATGAATTCGGCGCCAGTCGCCCGCTCGCGCCGCAGGCCAACAACTGCGGCCAACTCGATCCGGATCCGATGGGGCCCAACGCGTCCCTGATCAGCCGTGACCTGCGGACGCCGTTCTATTTCTGCGGGGAAGGCGGCTCCCTGGAAGGCGGAGCCCTGTCGATCTCGCCCGACGCGTTCGCGTTCGAGAACGAGACCAAGCGGGCCACGCTGTCGTTCGACTGGGAGCTGCCCGGGGTGACCATCATCTCGCAGACGGCATACACCACCTCGACGAGCTTCTCGCGGACCGACCTGGATCGCACGCAGCTCGGCGAACCCGGCTACGGCTACCTGCCGCGCGCGGCCTATGTCGCGGCGGGGTCGCCCACGTTCAACTTCGCCAACGGCATGGGGTTCATCTGCTCCGGCTTCGTGCCGGCGGGCCCCTGCTCTTCCAATCCCGCGGCCAACGGCGCGCTGTTCAACCAGGTGCGCGCCGGGAGCTTCAACACCTACTTCAACACCCAAGGCCTGGACCAGGACTACTGGTCGAGCGAGCTGCGCTTCCAGGGCCCCCGCGAGTCGCGCCTGCGCTGGCTCGGCGGGCTGTTCTACTTCCGCAGCAAGAACGACGACACCACGGGCGTCGGCATCGATGCCAGCGAGGCCGTGCGCACGCTCGGCTTGCCGCTGTCGCAGATCCAGTTCGTGCTGCTCGACACCGGCGGCGTCATCCCGGGGCTCGCGCCGCGGGGCTACGCGGTGGCCTTCCCGCCGCCGGCCTTCCCGCCGCAGGCGGCCTTCCTGAACGGCCCCGGCACCGCCCTGGTCACCTACACCCCGCTCATCAACGTGCAGGAGTCGGTGTTCGGCTCGCTCGAGTACGACTTCAGCGACAAGCTGACCGGCACCTTCGAGCTGCGCTACACCAACGAGGAGCAGGACCTGGACAACGTCTTCGACATCTACTTTGGCGGTCGTGGCCGCTTCACGTCCTCGTCCAGTTTCACCGATCCGCGCTTCACGGTGCGGTACCAGGCCAGCGATGACCTGATGATCTACGGCTCCGCCGCGCGCGGCACCCGCTCCGGCGGCATCAACGCGCTGATCACCGATCCGGCATTGATCGAGTTCGACCCGGAAACCAACAACACCTACGAACTCGGCGTGAAGGCGACGCTCGCCGACGGCCGCATCCAGCTGAACGCGTCCGTGTTCCAGATCGACTGGAAGGACGCCCAGTTCCGCCAGACGGCGCCGAGCAGCACCGGCACCGGCACGCTGGTGACCGCGACGCTCAACGTCGGCGAGGTCGACATCCGCGGCGCCGAGGTCTCGCTCGCGGCCCGGCTCACCGAGCGCTGGCGGATCGATGGCGCGCTCGGCTATTCGGACCCGAAGTTCGGCGACGACACCTATGCGGCCTCGCTCGAGCCGCTGTGCCGCCCGAAGCTGCCCCCCGGCGCGAGCGCGGTGCCGCAGATCCCGGTGAACTGCGTGGCGCGCAGCATCGGCGGCATCTCGCGTACCCAGCCGAAGATCAGCGGGTTGCAGCTGCCCCGCACCTCGAAGCTGACCGGCAACGTCGGCATCGAGTACGCCCACTCGGTGTTCACGGATGCATCCCTCGTCGCCCGCCTGGACGCCTCGTATCGTTCCAAGCAGTACGCCGACTTCATCAACGCGAGCTGGGCGCCGGCGCGCACCATCGCGAACTTCCGCCTCGGCCTGGAGCGCGAGAGCTACGACGTGAACCTCTGGGTCGAGAACCTGACCGACCAGGACGCGCCGGAACAGCTCAACCAGACAGGCGCCACAAATCTCGCCGGCTCGATCGGATTCACGTCGGTCAGCATCCTGCCGGTGCAGCGTCGGTACGGCATCACGGCGCGCTATCGCTTCTGAACGCCCCCTGACGCCCCGCTCGTCACCCGTCGTCGGACGCCGCTTCGGCCCCGTCGACGCGGGCAAGTCTTGCACCGAGCCGGCGCCCTGCCGGGCGGCGGCGGGGTCATCGAAATGGTACGCGGCGCCCAGGTTGCAGGTAGTCTGGGAGAGTGATTCGCGCGCTCGCCACTGCAACGCTCGGGACCGCACCCCCCCGTTGGCGGCGCGGTTGCGCGCGATCGGTCGATCCCTAGGCGCGGTGGCTCGACACGCACGTCGCATGCCAGTCTCCCGCCACGCCGCACAGCCGCTCTACTACCTCGATCGCGGGTCGGGCGAGCCGGTGCTGCTGATCCACGGCCTCGGCTCGAGCAGCGCGGACTGGGCGTTCCAGATCCCGGCGCTCGAGCCGCGCTGCCGCGTGCTCGCGCCGGACCTGCCGGGGTGCGGGCACAGCGCCGCGCCTGTGGGCGGGTACGAGATCGCAGGGATGGCACGGGCGCTGTGGGCGCTGGTCGATGGGCTCGCCTTGCCCGCCATCAACCTCGTCGGGTTCTCGCTCGGAGGCTCGGTGGCGCTCGAGATGGCGCTGCAGCGCCCCGCGGCGGTGCCGCGGCTCGCGCTCATCAACAGCCTCGCGACCTACCGGATCGATCACTGGCGCAAGTGGCTGGAGGCGCGCGTGCCGGCGGCGCTGGTGCGCGTGATCGGCATGCAGGGCATGGCGCGGCTGGTCGCGAAGCGCAGCTTCCCGCTGCCCTGGCAGCACGAGATGCGCCGGCGGGTGGTGGAGGTCATCGGCGCCGTTCCCGCGAAGACTTATCTCGGGATGGCGGGCGCGCTGGAGCGCTGGAGTGCGCTCGAGCGGCTCGCGCGCCTGCCCTGCCGCAGCCTCGTGATCGCCAGCGAGTTCGACTTCACGCCGGTGGCCGAGAAGCAGCTGCTCGCCGAGCGCATCGGCGGGAGCCTCGTCGTGGTGCGCGGGTCGCGCCATGGCACGCCGTTCGACTCCATCCAGGTGACCAACGCGAGCCTGCTGGCGCTGCTGACGGATGCGCCGCTGCCGGAGGCGGAACGCTGGGTGCGGGACGAGGGGCTGGACTATCCGATGGCGCAGGTGGCGGTCGGGATCGCGGCGGAGCACGCGGCGGATGCGGCGGCGCTGGCGGAATCGCGGGAGTGGCATCGCGGTGGCTGACTCGCCGCGTTGCAACGTCCTTGGGGCAAGGTGACTCCGCTTGGCGCGGTTGCATCTCGGCATCTGATGCAATAGCATCACGTCATCATGCGTACCACCCTCGACATCGCCGACGACGTGCTCGCGGCCGTCAAGGAGCTCGCCCGTCGCCAGCAGACCACGGCGGGCGAGGTGCTCTCGTCCCTCGCGCGTCAGGCGCTGACCGGCGGCAGTGTCCAGGCGCGGCCGGCCCATGCCGTGGCGGAGCCGAAGGCGTTCTACGGCTTCGAGGCCTTCGCGGCGAACGGCAAGGTCGTGACGAACGACCACATCGACGACCTGCGCGATCGCGAAGGCGTCTGACCGCCCATGCGCGCGCTGCTCGACGTCAACGTGCTGATCGCGTTGCTCGACGATGCGCACGTGCATCACGGGCTCGCCCGCGACTGGTTCGGCGCGCACGTTGCCCATGGCTGGGCATCCTGTCCCCTCACGCAGCTCGGCTGCGTGCGCATCATGGGGAACCCGAATTACGCGAATGCGCAGCCTGCCGCGCTGGTGGCGCAGCGGCTCGCCAACGCGACGCGCACGCCGCAGCACGAGTTCTGGCCGGCGGATGTCGATCCGCTGGGTGTGCGAGGCCTCGAGTGGTCGCGCGTGCTCTCGGCGCGTCACGCGACGGACGCGTACCTGCTTTCGCTGGCGGTCGCGCATGGCGGGCGCTTCGTCACGTTCGACCGCCACGTCCCGTGGCAGGCCGTGCCGGCGGCCACGGCGCAGCACTGCGTCGTGCTGGGCTAGCGAGCGCGGAAGTCGTTCAGCGCCGCACGCGCACCCGCCCGGTGAAGTCGCGCTTGCCGATCGGCAGGCCCTTCCAGCGCAGGATGTCGTACGCCGTGGTGGCGTGGAAATAGAAGTTCGGCTGGGAGAAGGACAGCAGGAACTCCTCGGCCGCGAAATCCATCGACCGGTCGCCGAACTCGAAGCGCACGTCGCGGCCGATGAAGCCTTCGAGCTCGGCGGGGTCGAGTGCGCCGAGGCCGTTGCGCGCGACCTCGAGCCGCTCGCGCAGGCCGGCGAAGCTCTCGGGCGGCGGCGTGAGGTCCGGCGCGAACACACCGCGGCGCACGCCCTCGATCGCGCCCCAGGAGTGCACGACGGTGGACTTCACCTGGTAGGCGAAGGGGTGCATGTCGGGTGCGAGGCGCGCGCCGATGAGCTCGGCGGGCGGCAGGTCCTTCTCCTGGCACCAGGCTTCGGCCTTGTCGACCAGGCGGGCCACGGAGGCGAGGATCTGCTGGGCGCTCGGGACGACGGCGGCGTGTAGCGACAGGGGCATGCGGGCTCCGGAGGTGGGGGGAACGCGGGTCGGCGAATGGGGATCGGTGGAAGGTGGGCAGCTTACGGTGCACTGCAATTGAACCACTGATCGGGTTGGCCGGACGGTGGCGGGGGTACGAAGCGCTACCGGAATTCGGGTGTATTCATTCAGAAATGCGCGAGTTACGGCCTTAAATCAATGACTTTATTAAGATTTAGGTCTTTATTTTGATGCAATAATTCATTCATGCGTGAGCCTCTGGATGTGCGCTTGACCGAGCGCCTGCGCCGCGGCCCCGCTGGGGGCGGCGAGCTGCGGCGCCTCCTCGGCGTCTCGCAACCGACTCTCTCCCGTGCCATTCGCCGGCTCGAAGACCGCGGCGAGGTGGTACGGGCCGGGTCGACCCGGGGGGCCCGCTATGGCCTCGCCCGACCGGTCGTTTCGCTCGGCAGCCAGTGGCCGCTCTACCGGATCGACGAGTCGGGCGCACCACGGCTGCTGGGGCCGTTGTTCGCGATCGCCCCGGATCATTACCACGTGCGCGGCGGGCCGGCGCGCATGGCGGCAATGTCCGACGGCCTGCCCTACTACCTGCAGGATGCGCGACCCGCCGGGTTCCTGGGACGCGCGATTCCCGCGGCGCACCCGGACCTCGGATTGCCGCCGCGAGTGCAGGACTGGTCGGACGACCACGTGCTCGCCTACCTGGTGCGCCGCGGCTCGGAAAACCTCGGCGACCTGGTGCTCGGTACGGAGGCGCTGGATCGCCATCTCTCGGGGCAGCAGGGTCCGCCGCTCGTCGACGACTCTGGGCGTGCGGCACACTACCCAGGGCTGGCGGATGCCGCGATGCGCGGCGAGCCTGCAGGGTCGTCGGCACAGGGCGAGCATCCGAAGTTCGCCGCGCACGTCCGCGGGCCGCGCGGTGTCGTGCCGGTGCTGGTCAAGTTCTCGCCGCCGCGGGGAACAGCGGTCGGCGATCGCTGGGCCGACCTGCTAGTCGCCGAGGGGCTAGCGAGCGAGTTCCTGGCCGCGCACGGGATCGCGAGTGCGCGCTCGCGCCTGCTCGAGGCCGGTGGTCGGATGTTCCTCGAGTCCGAGCGTTTCGATCGCGTGGGCGCGGCGGGCCGTCGGGGTGTAGTGACGCTGCATGCGGTCGATGCCGAACTGCACGGGCAGCTCGACCGCTGGGCCGCGGCGGCCGTGCGGCTGCAGCGCGACGGGCTGCTGTCGGCCGGCGACGCCGCATGCCTCGCGCTGCTCGACGCTTTCGCGGAGCTGATCGGCAACACCGACCGGCACTTCGGCAACGTCTCGCTGTTCGACGAGCAGCAGGGACCGTTCACGCTGGCGCCGGTGTACGACATGCTGCCGATGCTGTTCGCACCGACCGACGGGCAGCTCGTCGAGCGTCGATTCGCGCCAGGCGGCGCACGTGCCGAGACGCTCGAGGCCTGGCCGCGGGCTCATGCCCTCGCGCTCGGGTACTGGGAGCGACTCTCCAGAGACGAGCGGCTGAGCACGGAGTTCCGGCTGCGCGCGCGCGAGTGCGGCGAGATCGTCGCGCGCACGACGATGCGCGGCGGGGTCGCTGGCGATTGAAGCGGGGCACGGCACTGCCGCACTCGCCGCGATGCGGCGATCCCGATGTCGAATCGCGTCGTTCGCATGGAATGGCGCGATCGCCCTACCGGCCTCGACATCGACATCGCGCTCGACCTGCGCGTGAGCTCCGTGGATGCGGCGATCGAGGCGCTGCTGCGCGCCGGACTGCAGCCCGTGCTTCCGATGGATGCACGCCAGCTGGCGGATCCTGTCGTGCGGCGGGCATGGCGCGGTCGAGTTTGCGCTCGACGGAGTCGTGCAGCGCGTCGCCTCGATCCCGCACCTCGTCGCGCTGAAGCGGCTGGCCGGCCGCACGCAGGATCTCGCGGACGTCGAATTGCTGCTCGCGCTCTCCCGGGCAGTCCCTGGCACGGTGCGGGAACCCCCCGTGCTGCGCGGCAGCTTCGAGGATGCCGTCACGCTGCGGCGCTGGTCGTTCCAGCAGCGTACGCCGCTGCAGCGCCTCGAATGGCTCGTGGAGATGCTGCGCGTCGCGCACCTGTCGGGCGCGCTGCGGGCGCGCGAGTCACCGGCGTCGGCCCGTGCGGTCGGGGCGAAGGACGTTTCCGCGGAAACGTCCTGACTCGCGGGGTGGGCGCAAGGCGGCCTCGCTCGCCTTGGGGAGGGTCCTGGTCCTGCCTTGCGGCCCGTGCGGCGCGCCGGATAGATTCGGGCGCGCGATCACGCTGCGCCGCATCCAGCGGCAGCAGTGGATCCCGGCCGTCACGGAGCGTCCTCGATGACCAGTGCCCTGCCCTTTTCCCGCGCCAGGCTCGCCTGCCTCGCGCTCGCCCTCGGCCTCGCGCCATCCTTTGTCTTCGCGGCCCCACCGCCCGCCCCGGGCGCGCCTTCGGCGCAGGCCGCGCCCACCACGCAGGCCATGATCGAGCAGATCGCCACGCGCTGGACGGGCAGTTTCGACAACCATCGGCAGGTCGCGGCGAACCTCGAGCGCGGCGCGCCGGCCGCGCCGGAGCTGACGCGCGAGCGGCGCACGATGCAGGTGCTGCGCCTCGATTCGCCGCAGCTCGGCGAGGTGGTGCTCTACTACGAGGAGTTCCGCGACACGCAGCCGGGCAAGGCGCACCGGCAGCGGGTGGTGTCGCTGGTCGCCGATGCGGCCTCGGGGCAGGTGCGTGCGAAGCAGTTGTTCTTCGACCAGGGGCCGGCGTACGACCGCGAGCCGCTGACGAGCGCGGCGGTGGCGAAGCTGCCGCCGTCGAGCTTCCGGCACGAGGCGAACTGCGACCTGTACTTCACGTGGCAGGCGGCGCAGCAGCGCTACCGCGGCTCGATGCGGCCGCGCACCTGTGTCTATCCGCATCCGGTCGACGGCATGGTGTATGCGGAGTTCGACATGCTGCTCTACCCGGACCAGCTGTGGTATCGCGACCGCAGCCTGCGCGTGGCCGACGGCAGCATCCGCGGCGAGATCGACGGCTTCAGCTGGCTGCTGTTCGACCGTGCCGCGCCGCCGGCGATCGCGCGGCAGCAGGGCGTGTGGAAGGGCACGTTCCGGCGCTACGACGCGGACGGGCGGCTGGCGGCGGAGTTCCCGTCGGAGATCGTCACGCGGGTCGAGAACCGCGACGGGCAGCTGCGCTATCGGCAGACCAATCGCTACAGTCCCGCGGGCGCGCCGCCGCAGGTGATCGAGTCGTCGGGCGTGATCCGCGGTGGGCGCATCGAGTTCGCGAACGAGCGGCTCACGGGCTGGAGCATGGACGTGCCGGGCGATGCGAGCGGGCGCAGCAGCGTGCTGGTGATGCAGTACCAGGACGGCTCGGGCCTCGTGGTGCACGAGATCATCTCGCTGAGCGAGGACGGCCGGCGACGCTCGCGGGCGGCGCAGTATCTCGAGGGCGGGCGATTGCTGCGGCGGACCTTGATCGACGAGGTCAAGGCGACGGACGACTGGGCCGGCTACGACGCGGCACGCTGACGGCGCGGCCGGTCATGGCAGGCGCCCCCCCAGAAAGTGAATCAGAAAATAAATCCAGAAAATAAATCCGTCCCCTTTTCAGAAAATAAATCCGTCCCCTTTTTGCTTCAGTCGAGGATGCTGAGCTGGTATTCGGTGGCGGGGTCGGGGTAGCCGAGCAGACGGCTGATCAGGAAGCGGCGACCCCCGTTGGCCTGGTCGAACACGAACAGGCCGCGCTGGCGGTAACCCGTGCCGGAGACGATCGCGGGGCCGATCGAGTGGACGGTGCGGCGGTTCAGCAGCGCCGACTCGTAGGTCGCGAGGTGCGTGTTGCAGGGCAGGCTGCCGAAGTTCGCGCAGGCGTAGCCGTCGTATTCGACCAGGGCGACCTCGCCGCGCGCGGTCGAGTGGCTCAGGGAGCCGATCTGGAACGTCCCGCCGATCAGTGCGGCGCTCCAGAGCTGCAGGCGCCCGGAGTAGACCATGTCCAGCGACTGGGTGGCGCTGCTACGGAACGTGTTTCCACAGGCGGTATAGATGCTGTTGCCGGGGGTGTCGAACCAGAGGTTGCCGCACATCGCGTACTGGCCGTGGTACGGCGAGTCGTACAGCAGCTGCGCAGTGCCCGAGGCGACGTTCCACTTGGCGATGTCGCTCGGCGAGAGACCGTTGTCGGCCGCGTAGATGAAGTCGCCGGACGGGTGCAGGCGGGCGTGCGACCCGGCGCGCAGGGTACCGGTGCCGAGGGTCTCGACGTTGCTCGCCACGTCGACGGTGTGCGCGACGACCCACTGGTCGATCCGCGGAAAGGCGTGCACCTTGCCGCGCGCGTCCAGCACGAGGTCGAACACGTCTGCGCTGACGTTCAGCAGGCGCGGTGCCGGTGCACCGGCCTGGCCGACGTTCGCGAGCTCGACCACGCTGATGAGCGCATCGTGCCCGACTGCGGCGGTCAGGCCGTTCGGCGCCAGGGACACGGACGTCGGCGCCTTGCCCAGCGGCTGGCTGCGCGTGGTGCCCGTGGCCGTCGAGTAGACGTGCAGGGCGTTCGACGGGAAGGTCGAGACCATCACGATCGCATCGAGCGCGTTGCTGTACTCGGCGTCGATCACGTTGTGCGGCAATGCGGTCCGCGAGCGGACCACGAGCGGGTCGAGGCCCTGCTCGGGCGCGATCGCGACGGTGAGTCGGGTGGAGATGGTCAGCGGGCTGCCCGTCAGCTGGCGGATGCACGCGGAGTCGTAGCAGGCGCGCACGGTCACGGTGTCATCGTGTGCCCGCGGCGCGAGCTGCATCCCGGGCTTGAACTGCAGGTCGACGGTGGCGTTCGTCGTGCCGCGCGCGGTCGCTGAAGCCAGGCCGGTCGTGCTCGAGCGCACGTCGAAGAACAGCTGCTCGGTGGGCGGCGGCGAGACCAGCAGTGGCACCGCGTCGGTCACGCCGTTGCCGGCCGTGTCCACGGTGTTCATCGCGACACTGGTCTTGCCGGCGATGACGCTGTACCGGCCGGTGCCGGTGACCTGGTAGCTGACGTTGATGGTGATGGGGCTACCGCGGATCTCGGTGCGGCAGGGATCCTCGTTGCAGATGCGCAGCGTGAGGGTGTCGCCGTAGGTGCCGTTCTGCAGGGTCGAGGGCCGCTTGAAGCGCAGGTTGACGGTCTCCTGCGTCGCGCTCTGGGTCACGGAAGTGACGTCGTCGAGGCCGTTCTCGCTGTACTCGCCGTCGAGGAAGAGCCCTGCCGTCGGCACGTTCGCGAGGGTCAGCACGACGGACGCCGTCGGCGCTGGATCCCCTGGGGTGCCTGAGACCGAAACGGAGTTGACGTTCGCGGATACGGCGGGAGACCGATCCGGGGCGGATCCGCTGCCACCACCGCCACCGCCACCGCCACCGCAGCCCGCCAGGGCCGTGGCGAGCGCGAAGGAGCCGAGGACTCGAACGTGCTGGCGCATCGGTCGACCTGCCCCCGCAGGAGAAACCCGCACTGCGCCGGAGTGTCGCGTCCCGGCGCCATCTGGACCGAGACGGAGTGCGCGAAACGGGTGTCGTGGCTCGCACCTTCAACCGCTCCGCGGATGGGCCACGACTGTGGTGCGCTCGCCACGATCGACGCCGCGCTGCAGCACTCAGGGAGCGCGGCAGGCGACCTCGAAGCGCTCGAGCGTGACGGGCATGTCCGGCGCCCACTTGCGGCCGAGCGGCTGCAGCGTGCGGTCGAAGTGCTCCTGGTGGACGCGGCGCCATTCGGCGATCGGGCGCACGGGCTTGCCTTCGTACTGGCTCTGCGCCTCGGTGACCTGGTCGAAGGGCATGGTGCGCAGCTGCGTGGTGCGGAGCACGGCGCGCGGGATGCCGGCGGCGTCGGTCATCACCGAATAACCACCTTCGAAGGGGCGCTTCGCGCGGTCGCTCGCGTAGACCCAGGGCGTGGTGGCGGTGATGGTCTTCTCGCCAGAGAGGATCAGCGCGTTCAGGCGGTCGGTGGCCTGCGGGGTGTCGCCGAAGCGGCGCAGGCGCACGGGCTGGTCGGGCGGTGTGCCAAGTTCTGTGGCGCAGCGGCGCCAGGCGGCGTGGGCGGCGTCGGGGAGGCGCGCAGCGAGGGCCTCGCCGAGGTCCTCGACCAGGGCTTGCTGGTAGATGCCGGCGGCGTCCTTGGCGGCGGCGTCGAGCATCGCGCGCATCTGCTGCCAGGTCGCGGCGCCGGGGCAGCCGACGAAGCTGTCGCGCAGCGCATGGCGCACGTACTGCACGCGCGCGGACTGGCGGCCGGCGGCGGCGGCCTTGCGCCAGTACTGGTCGGCGAGGCAGATGTCCTTGGGCGCGTACGGGCGGCCACGGACGATGAAGGTGGCGTAGATGTACTGGGCCTGCACGTAGCCGGCGTCGGCGGCGATGCGCATCTGCTCGACGGCGCGCTGGTTCTGGTTCGCATAGAAGAGCACGCGCGCGAGCTGGTAGCGGGCGCGCATGTTGGCGGGCTCGGCGGCGACGGCGGCTTCGCAGGCGGCGGTCGCAGCGCGGTAGTCGATCTGGGCGGCGTCGAGGCCGGGGGTGACCTTCTGCGGATCCTCGGGGTGGGCGGCGAGGCGGTCGCAGTCGGCGACGGGGTCGGCAGCAAGCGCCTGCCCGACGAACAGCAAGAAAAAGGGGACAGATTTATTTCTTGGTCTATTTTTTCGGATCGGTCGTTCGAGCGTCATTCGTGCAAATTCCCGCAGAAAATAGATCTGTCCCCTTTTCCGGTGGCGCGATAGCTTGCGGGCTCTTCGTCGAGGACGCCACCATGACCAGGCGCAGCCGGCTGTGCATTCCCAATCTGCCTCATCACATCGTGCAGCGGGGCCACAATCGGCATGTCGTTTTCAGCTCGGACGCGGACCGGCTGGCCTACCTGTCGACGCTGGCGGAGTTCCGCCGCGAGCTGGGTGTGAAGGTTCATGCATGGTGCCTGATGACGAATCACGTGCACTTGGTCGTCGATCCTGGCGAAGATCGAGCGAATCTCGGGCGACTGATGAAGCGACTGGCGGGACGGCACACTCGGCGTGTCAACCGGATCGAGAGCAAGACCGGCACGGCCTGGGAGGGTCGGTACAAGTGCAGTCCGATCGACTCGCGGCGGTACCTGCTCGCCTGCACGCGCTACGTGGAGCTCAATCCAGTACGTGCCGGGGTCTCGGGAGACCCAGCGGAATTCCGATGGTCGAGCTATCGGTCGCGGATGGGCTGGGATAGCACCGGCGCCGGGATGCTCGACCTGGATCCGTGCTTCCTGTCATTGGGAACGACTCCCGAGGAGCAGCGGTCGGTGTTCCGCGAGTGGGTCGCGGCCGGGGTCACAGCGCCCGAGCTGCAGTTCATCCGGGAGGCGCTGCAAGGCAATCGACTGACGGGAACGGAAGAGTTCTCGCTCGAGCTGGAGAGGCAAGCCGACCTGCGTATCCCTTGCCGCAAGCGCGGGCGCCCGCAAACCAAACGCGACGGCGAAAAGGGGACAGATTTAATTTCCCGCCCCGAAAAATAAATCCGTCCCCTTTTTCAGGGCAAGTCGGTGCGGCCCATCAGGTAGCGGTCGCACTCGCGGGCGGCGCCGCGGCCTTCGTTGATCGCCCAGACGACGAGGCTCTGGCCGCGGCGGCAGTCGCCGGCGGCGAAGATGCCCTTCTTGTTGGTGGAGTAGTCCTCGTACTCGGCCTTGACGTTGCCGCGGTGGTCGAGCTCGAGGCCCATCTCCTTGAGCACGCCGGCCTCGGGGCCGAGGAAGCCCATCGCGAGCAGGACGAGCTGGGCGGGGATGGTCTTCTCGGAGCCGGGGACCTCGACGGGGGCGTGGCCGCCGGTCGGGGTCCTGTCCCACTTCACGTCGACGGTGACGACGGCGGCGAGCTTGCCGGTCTTCTCGTCGGCGACGAACTTCTTGATGGTGGTGAGGTAGACGCGGGGGTCGCTGCCGAACTTGGCAGCGGCCTCTTCCTGGCCGTAGTCCATCTTGTAGACGCGCGGCCATTCGGGCCACGGGTTGTCGGTGGCGCGCTCGTCCGGCGGACGGGCCATGATCTCGAACTGCGTGAGGGTGCGGCAGCCCTGGCGCATCGCCGTGCCGACGCAGTCGGTGCCGGTATCGCCACCGCCGATCACGATGACGTCGAGGCCCTTCGCGTGGATCTTCGCGTCCTTGGGCTTCTTGTCGAGCAGCGCCTGGGTGGACTCGGTCAGGTAGTCCATCGCGAAGTGCACGCCGGGGAGGTTGCGGCCGTCGACCTTGAGGTCGCGCGGCTGGGTGGCGCCGGTGCAGAGCACGACGGCGTCGAAGTCCTTCAGCAGCAGGTTCGCCTCGACGTTCTCGCCGACGTTGGCGTTGCAGACGAACTTGATGCCCTCCTGCTCCATCAGCTTGATGCGCCGGTCGACGACCTCGCGCTTGTCGAGCTTCATGTTCGGGATGCCGTAGGTCAGGAGGCCCCCCGGGCGGTCGGCGCGCTCGAGCACGGTGACGGTGTGGCCAGCCTTGTTGAGCTGGGCGGCGGCGGCGAGGCCGGCGGGGCCGGAGCCGACGACCGCGACCTTCTTGCCGGTGCGCACTTCCGGCGGCTCGGGCAGCACCCAGCCCTCTTCCCAGCCCTTCTCGATGATCGAGTTCTCGAGGTTCTTGATGGTGACGGGCGGGGCGTTGATGCCGAGCACGCAGGAGCCCTCGCAGGGCGCGGGACAGACGCGGCCGGTGAACTCGGGGAAGTTGTTGGTCTTGTGCAGGCGGTCGAGCGCCTCGCGCCAGAGGCCGCGGTAGACCAGGTCGTTCCACTCCGGGATCAGGTTGTTGACGGGGCAGCCGGAGGCGCCGCCGTTCATCAGCTTGCCGGTGTGGCAGAACGGCACGCCGCAGTCCATGCAGCGCGCGGCCTGGGTGCGCAGGCCCTTCTCGTCCATGTGGTGATGGAATTCCTTCCAGTCACGCACGCGCTCGACTGGGGAACGGTCGAGCGGGAGCTCGCGGAGGTACTCGATGAAACCGGTTGGCTTGCCCATGACGAGAACTGATCCTGACGAAAATAGATCGGATTTATTTTTCGGGAGGGGGGCAGAAAATAAATCTGTCCCCCTTTTAGTTGCCGCCTACGCGGGAGAGGTCGCGGGAGTTTTCCTCGAAGGCGGCCATGACGGCTTCGTCGCCGGAGAGGCCCTGGTCGTGGGCCTTCTTGAGGCAGGCGAGGACGCGCTTGTAGTCCTTCGGGATCACCTTGACGAAGCGGGCGCGGGCGGTGTCCCAGGCGGCGAGGATGCGCCTGGCGTTGCTGCTCCCGGTGTGGTCGGCGTGCTTCTGGACCAGGGCCTTCAGGGCCGCGGCTTCCTCGGCGTCCTCGACGCGCTCGATCTCGACCATCTGCGCGTTGATGCGCTTGAGCTGCGTGCCGGTCTCGTCGAAGAGGTAGGCGATGCCGCCAGACATGCCGGCACCGAAGTTGCGCCCCGTGGGGCCGAGGACGACGACGCGGCCGCCGGTCATGTATTCGCAGCCGTGGTCGCCGATGGCCTCGACGACGGCGTCGACGCCGGAGTTGCGCACCGCGAAGCGCTCGCCCGCCATGCCGCCGACGAACACCTCGCCCTTCGTGGCGCCGTAGAGGGCGACGTTGCCGATGATCATGTTCTCCTCGGGCTTGAACGGCGACCCTTCGGGCGGGCGGACCACGAGCTTGCCGCCCGAGAGGCCCTTGCCGAAGTAGTCGTTGGCGTCGCCCTCGAGCCGGAAGCTCATGCCGCGCGGCATGAACGCGCCGAAGCTCTGGCCGGCGCTGCCGTGGAAGGTGACCTTGATGGTGTCCTCGGGCAGGCCCTGGGCGCCCCACTTCTTCGTCACCTCGCTGCCGGTGATGGTGCCGACGACGCGGTTGACGTTGCGGACCTGCAGCGTGGCCTCGACCTTGGTGCCGCGCTCGATCGCGGGCTTGGCGAGCGGCAGCAGCGTCGTCACGTCGAGCGACTGCGCGATGCCGTGGTCCTGATCGATGGTCTGGAAGCGGCCGACCTCCTCGCCCATGTCCGGGGTGTAGAGGATGTTGGAGAAGTCGAAGCCCTGGGCCTTCCAGTGGTCGACCGCGGCCTTGGCCTCGAGGCGATCGACGCGGCCGATCATCTCGTTGACGGTGCGGAAGCCGAGCTGCGCCATGATCTCGCGCAGGTGCTGCGCGATGAAGCGCATGTAGTTCACCACGTGCTCCGGCTTGCCGGCGAACTTCTCGCGCAGGCGCGGATCCTGCGTCGCGACGCCCGCGGGGCAGGTGTTCAGGTGGCAGACGCGCATCATGATGCAGCCGACGGCGACCAGGGGCGCGGTGGCGAAGCCGAACTCCTCCGCGCCGAGCAGCGCCGCGATCGCGACGTCGCGGCCGGTCTTGAGCTGCCCGTCGGTCTCGACGCGCACGCGGCTGCGCAGGTTGTTCAGCACCAGCGTCTGGTGCGCCTCGGCGAGGCCGAGCTCCCACGGCAGGCCGGCATGCGTGATCGAGGTCAGCGGCGAGGCGCCCGTGCCGCCGTCGAAGCCGCTGATCAGCACCACGTCGGCGTGCGCCTTGGCGACGCCCGCGGCGATCGTGCCGACGCCGACCTCGGAGACCAGCTTGACGCTGACGCGCGCGTCGCGGTTCGCGTTCTTCAGGTCGTGGATCAGCTCGGCCAGGTCCTCGATGGAGTAGATGTCGTGGTGCGGCGGCGGCGAGATCAGGCCCACGCCCGCGGTCGTGTGCCGCGTCTTGGCGATCCACGGGTACACCTTGGTGCCCGGCAGCTGGCCGCCCTCGCCGGGCTTCGCGCCCTGCGCCATCTTGATCTGGATCTCCTTCGCGTTGACGAGGTACTCGCTCGTCACGCCGAAGCGGCCGGAGGCGACCTGCTTGATGGCGCTGTTCTTCGAGTCGCCATTGGGCAGCGGGACGTAGCGCTCGGGGTCCTCGCCGCCCTCGCCGGTGTTGCTCTTGCCGCCGACGCGGTTCATCGCGATCGCCAGCGTCTCGTGGGCCTCCTTGGAGATCGAGCCATAGCTCATCGCGCCGGTCTTGAAGCGCTTCATGATCTCCTCGACGGGCTCGACCTCGTCGATCGGGATCTCGTCGTGGTTGTGCTTGAAGTCGAGCAGGCCGCGCAGGGTGCTGAGGTTCTTCGCCCGGTCGTCGATCAGCTCCGCGAAGGCCTTGTAGGTCTGGTAGCTGCCGGTGCGCACCGACTTCTGCAGGCGGTGGATGCTCTCCGGGTTGAAGAGGTGGAACTCGCCGTCCTTGCGCCACTGGTACTGGCCGCCCGCGGGCAGCACGGGCACCTTGACGTCGCGGTCCGGGAAGGCGGCGCGGTGGCGCATCAGCACTTCCTCGGTCAGCACCTCGAGGCCGACGCCGCCGACGCGGCTCGCGGTGCCGGTGAAGTATTCCTCGATCACGTCCTGGCGCAGGCCGACGGCCTCGAACACCTGCGCGCCGTGGTAGGACTGGATCGCGCTGATGCCCATCTTGGACATCACCTTGACGATGCCCTTGGTGCCGGCCTTGGCGAAGTTCGCGCAAGCGAGCTTGTGGTCGACGTTCGGCAGCAAGTCGTCGCGGATCATGCCGTCGAGGGTCTCGAACGCCATGTACGGGTTGATCGCGCTCGCGCCATAGCCGACCAGCAGCGCGAAGTGGTGCACCTCGCGCGCATCGCCGGCCTCGACCACGATCGAGACCTTCATCCGCAGGCCTTCGCGGATCAGGAAGTGGTGCAGGCCCGACATCGCGAGCAGCGAGGGGATCGGCGCGAGGTCCTCGTTCAGGCCGCGATCGGAGAGGATCAGGATGTTGACCTCCTCCTCCTCGATCAGGCGCTTGGCCTCGGTGCACATCTCCTGCATCGCCTTGACCAGACCTTCCTCGCCGCGGCTGGCGCGGAACAGCATCGTCAGCTGGCCGGTCTTGAGGCCGGGCAGCGCGACGCGGCGCACGCGCGCGAACTCCTCGTTGGTCAGCACCGGGCCCTTGAGCTCGATGCGGCGGCAGTCGGTGGCCTTGGGCTCGAGGAGGTTGCCCTCAGAGCCGAGCCACACGTCGCTGGAGGTGACGATCTCCTCGCGGATCGAGTCGATCGGCGGGTTGGTGACCTGGGCGAAGAGCTGCTTGAAGTAGTCGAACAGCAGGCGGCTCTTGGTCGAGAGCGCCGCGAGCGGCGTGTCGTTGCCCATGCTGCCGGTGGCCTCGATGCCGTCCTTGGCCATCGGCGCCATCAGCAGGCGCTGGTCCTCGAAGGTGTAGCCGAAGGCGAGCTGGCGCTGCAGCAGGGTCTCGGGCTCCGGGGTCGGCAGCGCGGTGCCGGCGGGCAGGTCCTTCAGGTGCACGAGGTGCTGCTTCAGCCACTCGCCATAGGGGCGCTCGTTGACGACGGCGCGCTTGATCTCCTCGTCTTCGATGATGCGGCCCTGCTCGGTGTCGACCAGGAACATGCGGCCGGGCTGCAGGCGGCCCTTGCGCACGATGTCCTGCGGCGGGAACTGCAGCACGCCCGCCTCGCTCGCCATCACGACCAGGTCGTCCTTGGTGACGTAGTAGCGCGCGGGGCGCAGGCCGTTGCGGTCGAGCACCGAGCCGATCTGCTTGCCGTCGGTGAAGCTGATCGCTGCCGGGCCGTCCCAGGGCTCCATCAGCGAGCTGTGGAACTGGTAGAAGGCCTTGCGCGCCGGGTCCATGCTCTCGTGCTTGGACCAGGGCTCGGGGATCATCATCATCATCGCGTGCGGCAGGCTGCGGCCGCCGAGCACCATCAGCTCGAGCACGTTGTCGAACATCGAGCTGTCGGAGCCATTGACGTTGACGATCGGCGTCAGCTTCTCGATGTCCTCGCCGAACAGCGAGGACTCCATCAGCGCCTCGCGGGCGCGCATCCAGTTGATGTTGCCGCGCAGCGTGTTGATCTCGCCGTTGTGGGCGATGTAGCGGTAGGGGTGCGCGCGGTCCCAGCTCGGGAAGGTGTTGGTGCTGAAGCGGCTGTGCACCAGCGCGAGCGCGGTCTCGATCGCCGGGTTCTGCAGGTCGGCGAAGTACTGGTCGAGCTGGCCGGTGAGCAGCATGCCCTTGTAGACCAGGGTCTTGTGGCTCAGCGAGCAGACGTACCAGTACTCGGCGCCGCCCATGGTGGTGGTGCGGATCTCGTTGTAGGCGCGCTTGCGGATCACGTAGAGCTTGCGCTCGAACTCGGCCTCGTCGGCGGTGTCCGGGCCGCGCTCGATGAAGACCATGCGGATGAAGGGCTCGCTGGCCTTGGCGGTCTCGCCCAGCATGGAGTTGTTGGTCGGGACGGTGCGGGCCCCTAAATAAATCTGTCCCTCCGACTGGACCACGCGGGCGAAGACCTCCTCGATCTTGCGGCGCTGGGTCGGGTTCTTGGGCATGAAGATCAGGCCCGCGCCGTAGTGGCCCGGCTCGGGCAGCTTGATGCGGGCCTTCTTCGTCACTTCCTTCAGGAAGGCGTGCGGCATCTGCACCAGCACGCCGGCGCCGTCGCCGGTGTTGGTCTCGCAGCCGCAGGCACCGCGGTGGTCGAGGTTCTTCAGGACCTGGATGGCCTGCTTCAGGATCGCGTTCGACTTGCGACCCTTCATGTCGACGACGAAGCCGAAGCCGCAGGCGTCCTTCTCGAACTGCGGGTCGTAGAGGCCCTGCTTGCCGGGGCGCGTGGCGCGGATGGTGGTCGCGGGCAGGTTCTCGGTCGTCATCGGCAGACTCCTCTTCGGGGCTCGCGTGCCGTTCGGGCGTGGCGCGCGGGCCGTGTCGTCGCTTCGGCGGGAGGGCTTACCCGGGTGGGCGCGCCCTCCTTCTATATGGAGCGCGCCAGTGGGGCCGCGCTCGCTCGGGCGCGCTGGCCTCCCTGAAGGCTCCCGGCGCGCTTTTCTTGTTGTTTCAAGTGCTTGTGACGGGCCGGGCGCGGACTCGACGGGCGGATGGGCCGGTCGGATGCGCGGTGTCGGTCACATACGAGGCCAATATAGCCAGTCCCGTGCCCGGCGGAAACGAAACGAGCCCATCTGACTCATGATCATGAGTCAGGTAGACTCATTTGCATGACAAAGCGATTACAGGTCCTTCTCGAGGACGCGGAGTATGCCGCCCTGCAGAAGGCGGCGGCGGCCCGCGGGGTGACGGTGGCCGAGTGGGTGCGGCGGGCGCTGCTCGCGGCGCGGCGGCTGGAGTCGTCGGGCGAGGTCGATCGCAAGCTCGATGCGATCCGCACGGCCGTGCGGCACACGGGACCGTCGGGGCAGATCGAGCGCATCACCGACGAGATCGAGCGCGGCTACGGCGGGACGGGGGGCTGAGCCGTGGTTTTCGTCGACTCGAACGTGCCGATGTACCTCGTCGGGGCGGCGCACCCGAACAAGGTGGACGCGCAGCGGCGGCTCGAGCAGCTGGTGGCAGACCGGGTGCGGCTGGTCACGGATGCGGAGGTGTTGAACGAGATCCTGCATCGCTACGTGGCGCTCGACCGGCGCGGCTACATCCAGGCCGCGTTCGATGCGCTGCTCGGGGTGGTCGACGAGGTGCTGCCGGTCGATCGCGCGGTGGTCGAGGGGGCGAAGCAGGTGGTGCTGCAGTACCCCGGGCTCGCCGTGCGCACGGCGCTGCACGTGGCGGTGATGCAGCGGCACGGAATCGAGCAGGTGCTGAGCTTCGATGTTGGGTTCGAGCGGGTGCCGCGGTTGGTGCGCCTGCGGTGAGGCGGCTGCGGTGATGCGGGGGCGCCGCTAGACTCGCAGGCCGGGGCAAGGGCCTGGCATGGCGGGTGTTCGATGCTGACGTCGCGTTTCGTTCGTCGATCGGTGGTTGCGCTGGCGGGCCTCGCGGGGCTCGCGTCGTTCGTGGCGGACGGGAATGCCGCCGCGCGCGAGTTCCGCGATTGCGCGGACTGCCCGGTGATGGTGGAGATCGCGCCCGGCAGCTTCGTGCGCGGCTCGACCGCGGACGAGGCGCTGGCCGAGGGAACCCCGGAGCGCGACGCGAGCAACGAGCGGCCGAAGGGCAAGGTGACGATCGGCTATCGCTTCGCGGTCGCGAAGCACGAGGTCACGCGCGCCGAGTTCGCGCGCTTCGCGGCGGAGACGAAGCTGCCGGCGTCGAAGGACTGCCTCTCCTGGGACGTGGCGAACGCGCGCTGGGGTCGCTTCCCCGGCGAGCGCAGCTGGCGCAACCCGGGCTTCGAGCAGGGCGACGATCACCCGGTGGTCTGCGTCAACTGGCCGGAGGCCAAGGCCTTCGCGGACTGGATGGCGAAGCGCACGGGCAAGCCGTACCGGCTGCTGACCGACATGGAGTGGGAATACGTGGTGCGCGCCGGTACCAGCACCCGGCGCTGGTTCGGCGACGGGCGCGAGCGGGTGTGCGAGTTCGGCAACGTCTCGGACCTCGACAAGGCGCAGAAACTGCGCCAGCCGGTGGATGCGGCGCAGGTGTTCGCGTGCCGGGATGGCTTCGTGTTCACGGCGCCGGTCGGGCGATTCAAGCCGAACCCCTGGGGTTTGTACGATCTCTACGGCAATGCCTGGGAATGGACCGAGGATTGTTTCGGTCGCAGCTACGAGGGCGCACCGGCGGATGGCTCGGCGCGGCAGGCGCCGTCGGGGCAGGCCTGTGCGGAGCGGGTGATGCGCGGCGGGGCCTGGCATTCGGATCCGTTCTACATCCGCGCCGCCAAGCATGACTTCGCGCCGCCGATGCTGCGCAGCGCGCGGATGGGGTTGCGGCTGGCGCGGGAGGTGCGCTAGCGCTGCGGATCACCCGTATGGGCCGCGCTCGCCGACCGTGGCAGCGTCCTCCCATGGGACGCCCACACGTCGAATTCCTGCAGGCCCAGGCGCTGGAGTGGCAGCCGACGCCGCTCGCGCACCTCGCCGGCACGGACTGCAAGATGCTGAGTCGCGATGCAGCGGGCGGCGCCTGCTCGCTGCTGCTGCGCCTGCCTGCGGGCTGGCACCGGGAGGGGCCCTGGCATCTCGATGCCGAGGAGGAGTTGCTGGTGCTCGAGGGCGAGTTCTCGCTCGGGGAGCTGCGGTACGTCCCGGACTGCTACGCGCGGCTGCCTGCGGGGTGGACGCGCGGCGCGATGCGGGCGATGCGCGAGACGGTGCTGCTGTGCTTCTTCGATCGCGGGCCGGTGGCGTTCGCCGGGGTCGATGCGCGCGTGGCCGCGGCGGCGGCGCAGCTGGCGGTACCGCGGCTCGATGCTTTCGAGATGGGCTGGGAATCGGCAGGGATGGACCCGGCGTACGCGGACATCGGGCTGCGCTGGAAGATGCTGCGCGGGAAGATCGGCGACGCGCAGACGACGATGCTGGTGGCCTGCCCGCCGCACCTGCATCCGCCGCAGTGGCGGGGGCCGCAGGAGGTGCACGACTGCGTCGAGGAGATGTTCCTGCTGTCCGGGGACTATCTCAGCAACGTGGGGCGGATGCGCGAGGGGGCGTATTTCTGGCGGCCGCCGGGGATCGCGCATGGGCCGTACGGGACGCGGCTCGGCAACCTCGCGCTGATCCGCACGATCGGGGCGCCGCTCGAGAACAACTGGACGCGGGAACAGGTGGAGATCTCGCGCGATCCGCTGCCGCGGCCGTTCCTGCCGGAGGCGCTGCGCGGGCGGCACGGGCGGCCGGCGGTGCCTGGGGCGTACTGACTGGCAGACTGAGGAAGTGCGGGACATGAGACGCGTCGCCTGGTCCTTGCTGCTGTTGTCCGTGGGCGTTGCACTCGGTCCGCCCGTCGCGCACGCGCAGCTCTCGCCGGAGCAACGTTGCCGCACGATCGCTGCAGGGCTCGTTCTGTCCACCAAGACGTATCGGGACGGGGGACGGACGCGCGACGTGGCGCTGGCGATACTGCGCAGCAGCGACCCTCGCGACATCGCGACGCCGCAGCTGCGGCGACTGCTCGACTTCGGGCGGCAACGCGCGCGGGCGTCGACCGACCAGCGAGCGCTGCAGCGGCAGGTGTACGCGCAGTGCGCGAGCCTCGATGCGGCGAATCGCGAGGCGCTCGAAACCGAGGCGTACCTGCCCTAGTCTTCCCGGATGCGTTCGCGACTGCGCGTGTCCGCCGAAGCACGCAGGCAGCATCATTCGAACTTCGAATCGTCCTTGCGACGGTAGCCGCCGCCCCCGCTGTAGCGGCCGGGCAGGAACTTCATGTCGATGTCCGAGTACTCCCCGTGGTCCTCGTCGCTGCGGCTGCCGACGATCAGCAGCTTCGCCGGGGCGGTGCCGCGGTTCTGGAAGTGGTGGCCGTCCTTCACGCCGGCCTCGAAGCCGGCGGCGTCGCCGGGGCGCAGGACGTCCTCGCCGGCGTCCGTGACCAGCACGACCTCGCCTTCGAGCACGTAGACGAACTCGTCCTCGTGGCTGTGCCAGTGGCGCTGGCTGGACCAGACGCCGGGATCGAGGGTGAGGACGTTGACGCCGAACTGGGTCAGGCCCGCGGCCTGGCCGAGGCGGACGGCGCGGCGGCCCAGGCAAGGGCCGGCGTGCTCCTTCGGGTAGGTGGAACCGGTGACGACGGGGGCCCGGGCGGGGTCGATCTTGGGCATGGCGGGGTGGCGTGGTGAGGGAGTGATCCTGCGAGCCTAGCGACTACGGCCATGGTGAGCAGCGACGCGCCGGTTGAATGACCGTTCACGGTGGCTGAACGATCGGAGCGGCCGCGCCCGTGGCGTATGCTGGGCAGCGATGAGCGAGGTGACTGCATTGCGCTCGCCGCGGCCGCGGCGGGTGATGCTGCTCGGGGCGACGGGCACGATCGGGCAGGCGACGGCGCGGGCGCTGGTGGCGCAGGGGCACGAGGTGGTGTGTTTCGTGCGCCGGCGGCCGGACGACGCGCTGTCGCGGCGCTTGCCGGGGGTGACGCTGCGCTGCGGCGAGGTCACGGATCCGGGGTCGGTGGCACGTGACGGCTTCCAGGGCGAGGGGTTCGACGCGGTGGTGTCGTGCATGGCCTCGCGCACGGGCGTGCCGCGGGATGCGTGGGCGATCGATCATCGGGCACACGTGGAGGTGCTCGCGGCGGCCAAGGCGGCGGGGGTGTCGCAGTTCGTGCTGCTGTCGGCGATCTGCGTGCAGAAGCCGCGGCTCGCGTTCCAGCAGGCGAAGCTCGCGTTCGAGAGGGAGCTGGCGGGGTCGGGGCTCGCCTATTCGATCGTGCGGCCGACGGCTTTCTTCAAGTCGCTGTCGGGGCAGGTGGAGCGGGTGCGGCGCGGCAAGCCGTTCCTGGTGTTCGGTGACGGCACGTTGACGGCGTGCAAGCCGATCTCCGACGACGACCTCGCGGTCTTCCTCGCGGGCTGTCTCGACGACCCGGAGCGCCGCGACAGGATCCTGCCGGTGGGTGGGCCGGGGCCCGCGCAGACGCCGCGGCAACAGGGGGAGCAGCTGTTCGCGCTGCTCGGGATGACGCCGAAGTTCAAGTCGGTGCCGGTCGGGATGCTCGATGCGATCGTCGCGGTGCTCGGGGGGCTGGGCCGGCTGGTGCCGGCGCTCGCGACCAAGGCGGAACTGGCGAGGATCGGGCGCTACTACGCGACCGAGTCGATGCTGGTCTGGGACGCGGCGCGCGGGCGATACGACGCCGATGCGACGCCGTCGTTCGGGACCGAGACGCTGGCGGATTACCAGGCGCGGCTGCTGCGCGGCGAGGTCCGGCTCGAGCGGGGTGAGCAGGCGGTGTTCTGACTGCAGTCGTGACTGCAGTTCTTGCCGTCGGCCTGCGTGGTTTACAGGCGCTCGCGCCGTGCGCATGCCGCGCGCCCGCGGTGACCCGCGATGGCGTGAGGTCTGCGCGCTGGAACGCATCTTGCTTCCTCCTGCCTTTCAGCAGGAGGTTGGTCATGCAGGACATCACGCAAGGGAACGACGTGGGTGCGCCCGCGGGTGGCGCGAGCCAGGGCGGCGCGGGGCAGCATGCGGGGGAAGGCGCGGAAACGGAGCGTCGCGAGGGCGAGCGGGAGCGCGCGCCGGCGGAAGGCCCGCGTGTGCCGGCAGAGACGCAGCGTCGCGAGCCGCCCACGCGGGAGGCGGGGCTCAACGGCTCGCGCGCCCGCGAGATGGAGCGCTACGGGTCGCAGGAGACCGAGACGGAGCCGGCCTCGGAGCGCGGGCTCGGGCCCTCGCACTGACGCCGGGCGCGTGGGCATGGATGCCAGGGCGAAGGACGGGCGCAACGGCGCCGAGGTGCTGGTCGACACGCTGATCGAGTGGGGCGTCGACACGGTGTTCGGGATGCCGGGCGACGGCATCAACGGCGTGATGGAGGCGATGCGCTCGCGGCGCGAGCGGCTGCGCTTCGTGCAGGTTCGGCACGAGGAGTCGGCGGCGTTCATGGCCTGCGCGCACGCGAAGTGGACGGGGCGGCTCGGCTGCTGCCTCGCGACCACGGGGCCGGGAGGCATCCACCTGCTGAACGGGCTCTACGACGCGAAGCTCGACCGGGCGCCGGTGATCGCGGTGACGGGGATGCCGTACCACGACCTGGTCGACACCTTCACGCAGCAGGACGTGGACCTGGTGAAGCTGTTCGCGGACGTCGCGGAGTACGGGGCGCGGATCATGAGCGCGGTGCACGTCGAGAACGTGACCGCCCTCGCCTGCCGCACGGCGCTCGCGCGGCGCGGGGTCGCGCACGTCGCGATCCCGGTGGACGTGCAGGAGGAGCCGACGTCGAGTGCGCGGGCGTCCTCGCGCAACGTCGCGCACCATGCGTCGTTCGCGCGCGCGGCGGCGAACCTGAGGCCGCCGGAGGCGGACCTCGAGCAGGCGGCGGGCATCCTCGCCTCGGCGCAGCGCATCGCGATCCTCGCGGGCCAGGGGGCGCTCGGCGCGCGCGAGGAGCTGCTGGCGCTCGCGGAGCACCTGGGGGCGCCGATCGTCAAGGCGCTGCTCGGCAAGGCGCTGGTGCCGGACGAGCATCCGCTGACGACGGGCGGCATCGGCCTGCTCGGCACGCGGGCCTCGCAGGACGTGATGGAACAGTGCGATGCGCTGCTGATCATCGGCTCGACCTTCCCCTACATCGAGTACTACCCGCCGCCGGGGCAGGCGATCGGCGTGCAGGTCGATCGCGATGCCTCGCGGATCGGGCTGCGCTTCCCGGTCGAGGCGGGGCTGGTCGGCGATGCGCGCGCGACGCTCGCTGCCCTGCGCGAGCGGATACCGCGCAAGGAGGAACGCAGCTTCCTCGAGGCGGCGCAGCGCTGGAGCGCCGACTGGCGCCGGCTGCTGCACGAGTCGGTGCAGCGGCCGGGCGCACCGATGAAGCCGGGGCGGATCGCACACGAGCTCGGCGCGCGGCTCGCGCCGGACGCGATCGTCGCCTGGGACTCGGGGCACAACACCGGCTTGCTGGCGCGTTACTGCGATGCGCGCGAGGGGCAGATGTGGGCCGGGTCGGGGCTGCTGGCGTCGATGGGCTGCGCCCTGCCCTATGCGATCGCGGCGCAGCTGGCGTTCCCGCAGCGCCAGGTGGTGGCGTTCGCCGGCGACGGGGGCCTGACGATGCTGATGGGCGAGCTCGCGACGGTGGCGCGCTACCGGCTGCCGGTGAAGATCGTCGTGGTGCGCAACGACTCGCTCGGGCAGATCAAGTGGGAGCAGATGATGTTCCTCGGCCATCCCGAATACGAGTGCGACCTGCAACCGGTCGACTTCGTCAAGGCGGCGGAGGCTTTCGGGATCCGCGGCCTGCGGGTCGAGCGCGGCGAGGACTGCGCGGCGGTGCTCGACGCGGCGCTCGCCGAAGCGGGGCCGGTGCTGATCGAGGCGGTGGTGGACCCGAGCGAGCCGCTGCTGCCGCCGAAGCGGATGCCGAGGTACGCCGACAACCTGCGCAAGGCGCTGGAGGCGGGGACACCGGGGCGCGAGGCCATCGAACGGGCGCTCGGCGAGGAGCCGGCGCGGAGCCTGCTGCAGCCCTGAGGCGCGCACCCGCGCGCCCGTTTCTTCACAGCCGGCCGATGACGACTCCGGGATCATGCCGACATGGTCACCTGGAGTCCGCCGATGCCGCGCTGCGCCCCCGTCGTCACCCTGGCGGTCCTGGCGGCTGCCGGCGCCGCCGCGCCCACCGGCGCGGCCGAGCCGACGACCGCGCTGAGCGCCTACGTGGAGCCCTACTACAGCTGGGACTTCGACCGGCCGGCCGGCAACGAGCGGCCACCCTTCATCTACAACTACGACCGGGTGGGCGAGGCGACGGTGAACCTCGCCCTGGTGCGGGGCGCCTACGCGTCGGAGCGGCTGCGCGCGTCCGTCGCGCTCGCCGCGGGCACCTACATGGACGCCAACTACGCGGCCGAGTCCGACACGTTCCGCAACGTGTTCGAGGCGCAGGTCGGCGTGCGGCTGTCGGAGACCCGCGACCTGTGGCTCGACGCCGGCGTCTTCCCGTCCCACATCGGCTTCGAGTCGGCGATCGGCCGCGACAACTGGACGCTGACGCGCAGCGTCGCTGCCGAGAACAGCCCGTACTACGAGGCCGGCGTGAAGCTCGGCTACCGGACGGCGGACGGCAAGTGGTTCGTCAGTGGGCTGCTGCTCAACGGCTGGCAGCGCATCCGGCGGCCGGACGGCAACACCACGCCCGCCTTCGGCTGGCAGCTGACGTGGACGCCCTCGAGCGCCGTGACCGTCAACAGCAGCGGCTTCGTCGGCAACGACTTCCCGGACGATGCGCGCCGGATGCGCTGGTTCCACAACCTCTACGCGACCTTCGCGCTCGATGAGCGCTGGGGGTTGACGCTCGGGCTGGACACCGGCGCGCAGCAGGAACGCAAGGGCAGCGGTCGCACGGATTCCTGGGTGAGTCCGCAGGCCATCGTGCGCTACAAGGCCTCCGATCGCCTGAGCCTGGCCGGGCGCATCGAGTCCTACGAGGACCCGGACGGCGTCATCGTCGGCCCGCCGGGCGCGGGACTGCGCGCCCTGGGCCTGTCGGTGAACGCGGACTGGGTGCTGCACGAGGCCGTCGTGTGGCGCCTCGAGGCGCGCCAGCTCGAGAGCCGCGACGATGCCTTCGCGAGCCGCGGGGGACGACCGAAGTCCGGCAACTTCGCGGTCACGACGTCGCTGGCGGTGAGTTTCTGAGCGCGCGCTGCGGTCGACACACAGCGATCATGGCGGCGTCACGCGGCTGCCACTGCGAGGCCGGATGCTGGCGACACAGCGCCCACGATCCGGAGCCTCGCCCATGCACGGTTTCTCCCGCCGCGACCTGATCGCCGCCCTCGCCGCCGCGTCCGCGACCGGCATGGCCCTGTCCCGCGCCGCGCTCGCCACCGACGACGGTGCGCGTGGCCGGCCGCGTGGCAACCACCCGGTGTTCGCGCACGGCGTCGCGAGCGGCGATCCGCTGCAGGAGCGCGTGATCCTCTGGACGCGGGTCACGCCGGCGCGGCCCGGGGACGAGCTCGAGGTACGGTGGCGCGTCGCGCGCGACCCGCAGATGCGGCGCGAGGTCTGCAAGGGCTCGTTCCGGACCGATATCCGCCGCGACTTCACGGTCAAGGTCGACGTCGAGGGGCTCGAGCCGGGCCGAACCTACTACTACCGGTTCGAGAGCCGCGGTGCGCGCTCGCCGGTGGGGCGCACGCGGACGCTGCCGCAGGGGCGCCTCGACGCGGCGCGGCTCGCGTTCGTGTCCTGCTCGAACTTCCCGTTTGGCTACTTCAACGCGTATGCGCGGATCGCCGAGCGCGCGGACCTCGACCTGGTGCTGCACCTCGGCGACTACATCTACGAGTACGAGCGGGACAACCCGTATCGCAACCCGCGGATCCTCGGGCAGCGCGACTCGGTCCCGGAGAACGAGATCGTGACGCTGACCGACTATCGCCAGCGGCATGCGCAGTACAAGGGCGACCCGGACCTGCAGGAGGCGCACCGGCAGCATCCGTTCATCTGCGTCTGGGACGACCACGAGAGCGCCAACGATGCCTGGCGCGACGGCGCCGAGAACCACGACCCGGAGTCCGGCGAGGGCGAATGGAGCGTGCGCAGGCGTGCGGCGATCCGGGCGTACAACGAGTGGATGCCGATCCGCTCGCAGGGACCCGCGGACGGCAGGATCTACCGCAGCTTCCGCCTGGGCAATCTCGCGGACCTGATCATGCTCGACACGCGCCTGCACGGCCGCGACCTGCAGGCGGCGTTCAAGGGACAGACACAGGAGATCGCGGCCGACGATCCGACGATCACCGACGCGAACCGTACGCTGCTCGGCTTCGACCAGGAAGCCTGGTTGTACGGCCGGCTGTCGGCGTCGCAGCAGCGCGGCGCCACCTGGCGGCTGGTCGGCCAGCAGGTGATGATGGCGCAGCTGTCGCAGACCTTCGGCGCGAGCTACCTGAACCCGGACCAGTGGGATGGGTACCGGCCGTCGCGGGCGCGGCTCTATGCGCATCTGCGCGACAACCACATCGACAACGTCGTGGTCATGACGGGCGACATCCACTCGTCGTGGGGGCACGACCTGGTGGACGACCCGTGGGCGCCCGGCGCCTACGACCCCGCGACCGGTCGCGGCGTGCGCGGCGTCGAGTTCGTCACGCCAGCGGTGAGTTCTCCCGGGCCGCTCGGCGAGAACCCGCCGGCGGCACAGCTCGCGCAGCTGAATGCGCTGTTCCCGCGACTCGCGCCGCACACACGCTACGTGGATTTCGTGCGGCGCGGCTACGTGCTGCTCGACATCGACCGCGAGCGGGTGCAGGGCGAGTTCTGGCACGTCGACACGATCGACCAGCGCAGCGGCGGGCAGGCGCTCGGGCAGTCGCTGGTGGACGTGGCGGGGCAGAACGGCCTCCGGCCGGGCCCGGGTGTGTCCCCGGCGCGGTCGGCACCGGACCCGGCGCCGTCGTCCGCGGAAGATCGACCCGCAACGTGAATCCGTCCGGGGCCGCCCGGCGAATAGTCAGCCAGAGCCGCAAGCAACAGCCGGCGGCCGGTCCGAACCATCACGGAGGATGAGCATGTTCCAGTCCCAGGCGATCCGTCGCCCGATCACCCGCTCGATGTTCCTTGCCGTCGCGGCGGCCGCCGTCGCGCTCGTCGTGCTGCCGGCTTCGGCGGCCGAGGGCAAGAAGGACATCGTCGACACCGCCGTCGCGGCGGGCAGCTTCAAGACGCTGGCGACCGCCCTGCAGGCGGCCGGCCTGGTCGAGACGCTGAAGGGCAAGGGCCCGTTCACGGTGTTCGCGCCGACCGATGCGGCGTTCGCCAAGCTGCCGGCGGGCACGGTCGAGAACCTGCTGAAGCCCGAGAACAAGGCCAAGCTCGCCTCGATCCTCACCTACCACGTCGTCGCCGGTGACGTGAAGGCGGCGGACGTGGTCAAGCTGACCGAGGCCAAGACGGTGCAGGGCCAGTCGGTGAAGATCAAGGTCGAGGGCGGCAAGGTGATGGTCGACGGCGCGAACGTCGTCACGACCGACATCGCGGCCTCCAACGGCACGATCCACGTCATCGACTCGGTGATCATGCCGAAGTAAGCGGTTCTGACGCTCGGCGTCCGCGGCGACCGGCCCCGATCCTTCCCCCCCCCCCGGATCCGGCTGGTCGTCGCGGGCGCTCGACGCGCCCGCCTATAGTCTTCCGACGGTCTCCAGGTGTTGCCGCAGGATCGGCAGCATCTCGATCGCGAGACCCCGCAACTCCGGGTCCGGGAAGTTGCGCGACGTCGCCGACTCGAACAGGGCGACGTCCTTTTCGTGAGCCTGTCGCATCGCCTCGACGAAGACGCGGTCGAACTCGGCACCGCGCAGCGTCGAGAGCCTCGCGATCACCTGGCGTTGCGTCTCGTCGGGATCGCGCGGCAGGGGGATCCCCTTGGAGCGCGCGAGCGCCTCGAGCTGGGCGTTGCCCTGGCCGTGGTCGGCGAGCATCTGCGTGGCAAAGTCCCGCACCGCGGGGGCCGCGGCCCAGTCGAGCGCGAGCTGCGACATCCGGACCTCGGCGATGCCGCTCGCGGCGGCACGGGCCGCGAACTGCGCCGCGGTCGGCGAGACCGCGGCGCCGCGCTGGCCCTGCGCCACCTGCGGCGCAAACGCCGCGAGCAGCAGCAGGGCCAGCGCGATCCTCGGGAACCTGGCGTGCATGGTGCTCGCCGCTCCCGCGGAAGGTCAGCGCGAGGCCTGGCTCGCCTGGCCCTCGGTCTTCTCGACCATGTCGTGGTGCTGCTGGACGATCGGCAGCTGCTTGCTGGCGAAGGCCTTCAGCGCCGCGTCTTCGAACGACGGGCCGTTCGCCGCCTGCAGCAGGGCGATGGTCTTGACGTGGTCCTTCTTCATCGCGGCCATGTAGGCCTCGTCGAACTCGGCGCCCTTCTTGTCCTGCAGGCTCTTGAGAGTCGCGCGGTGCTCGGCGTTGAGGTCCTTGGGCAGGGTGATGCCCTTCTGCTTCGCGATCGCCTTCAGCTCGGCATTGGCCTTGCCGTGATCGGCGATCATGCGCTCGGCGAACTCGCGCACCTCGGCGCTGCCGGCCTGCTTGCGGGCGAGCTCCGAGAGCTGCACCTCGGCCATGCCGCCCTCGGCGGCCTGCATCGCGAACTGCTGCGGCGTGATGTTGCCGACGCTGGCCGAGCCGCTGGCCGACGCCGCGGACTGCATCGAGCGGTTGGCCGACGAGCCGGGCGCGGCGCCGGCCGCCTGCGAGGTGTCGGCGGACTGGGTCTTGTCGGCGGCGAGCGCCGGGGTCGCGACGCTGCCGAGCAGCAGCGCGACGGCGGCGGCGACCGGGAGTGAATTGCGCATGGGGAATCTCCGTGGCGTGGTCGAAGGATGGCCACGGAGGGTGCGACGCACGACCCCGCCGGGGTGCCGGTGGGCACCGCCAGCGGGCGTAGGACTGGGCGATTCGGGTGCGTGGGAACTCAGAAGGCGTTGATGCCCGTCAGCTCGCGCCCGATGCTCAGCTGGTGGATGGTCTCGGTGCCCTCGTAGGTGATCACGCTCTCGAGGTTCAGCGCGTGGCGGATCGGCACGTACTCGGCGCTGATGCCGGCGCCGCCGAGCAGGTCGCGGGCGTCGCGCGCGACGTCGAGCGCGGCGCGGCAGTTGTGCCACTTGGCCATCGACACCTGCGCGGGCGTCATCTTGCCGGCCTGCTTCAGGCGGCCGAGCTGCAGCGACAGCAGCTGCGAGGTGGTGATGCGGCGCGACATCTCGGCGAGGCGGATCTGCACCGCCTGGTTGGCGGCGAGCGGGCGGTCGAACAGCGTGCGCGTGCGCGTGTACTCGAGCAGCTCGCGCAGGCAGGCCTGCGCGGCGCCGATCACGCCCCAGGTGATGCCGTAGCGCGCCTGGGTGAGGCAGGAGAGCGGCGCCTTCAGGCCGACGGTGCTGCCCGGCAGCATGTCCTCGTCCGGCACCACCACGTCGTCGAGGAAGATCGAGCCGGTGGCCGAGGCGCGCAGGCTGAACTTGTTCTCGATCTCGGGCGTCTCGAAGCCCTTGGTGCCGCGCTCGACGAGGAAGCCGCGCACGCCCTCCTCGGTGCTCGCCCAGACCACCGCGACGTCGGCCAGCGGCGAGTTGGTGATCCACATCTTGGCGCCGTTGAGCACCCAGTCGCCGTTGCGGCGGCGGGCGTGCGTCTTCATGTTCGCGGGGTCGGAGCCGCCGTGCGGCTCGGTGAGGCCGAAGCAGCCGATCCGCTCGCCGCGCGCCATCGCGGGCAGCCAGCGCTGGCGCTGCGCCTCGCTGCCGTAGGTGAAGATCGGGTACATGCACAGCGAGCTCTGCACCGAGACGAAGCTGCGGATCGCGGAGTCGCCGCGCTCGAGCTCCTGGCAGATCAGGCCGTAGGCGATGGGCCCGAGGCCCGCGCAGCCATAGCCCTCGATCGAGGAGCCGAGCAGGCCGAGGCCGGCGAGGCCGGCGACGATGTCGCGCGGGAAGGTGTGGCGCTCGAAGTGGCCGCGGATCACCGGCAGCACGTTCTCGTCGACGAAGCGGGCGACCGAGTCCTGGACCAGGCGATCCTCCTCGGAGAGCTCGCTGCGCAGGTCGAAGAGGTCCATCGGATCGGCGGGTGCGTAGGGCACGGGAAGTCTCCTCAGGCGGGTTCAGTGCTGCGCGGCGTAGTGCATCGGGCCACCGCGCCAGCGCGGGAAGCCGTAGCCGCTGGTCCAGACGACGTCGATGTCGGCGGCGCTCGCGGCGATGCCGGATTCGAGCACGGCCCGTCCGGCGGCGACCAGCGCGCCGATGCAGCGCCCGACGATCGTCGCGTCGTCGACCGTGCCGCGGGCCACGCCGAGGCGCGCGGCCTCGGCGGCGATGATCTCCCCGGCCAGCGGGTCGGCGTGACGCCGACCCTCGGCGTCGTAACGATAGTGGCCGGCGCCGCTCTTGCGGCCGAGGCGGCCGGCCTCGACCAGGCGATCGGCGACCGCGAAGTAGCGCGGGTCGTCCGGCAGGTCGCTGCGCTCGCGGCGCGCGCGGTAGCCGACGTCGAGGCCGGCGAGGTCGTAGACGGCGCAGGGGCCCATCGCCATGCCGAAGGCCTCGAGCGCGCGGTCGACCTGCGCCGGCGTCGCGCCCTCGAGCAGCAGCAGCTGGCTCTCGCGGCCGTAGGCCTGCAGCATCCGGTTGCCGACGAAGCCGGTGGCGTTGCCGACGATCACCGGGAGCTTGCGCAGGCGGCGCGCCAGCGCGCAGCCGGTGGCGAGCACCTCGGGCAGCGTGTCGGCACCGCGCACCACCTCGACCAGCTTCATCACGTTCGCGGGGCTGAAGAAGTGCAGCCCGAGCACGGCCTGCGGGCGGCGCGTGGCGGCGGCGATGCGGTCGACGTCGAGGTAGGAGGTGTTGGTGGCGAGCACGGCGTGCGCAGGCAGCACGCCGTCTAGCGCGGCGAACACCTGGCGCTTGACCTCGAGGCTCTCGAACACGGCCTCGATCGCGAGGTCGCAGCCGGCGGCCGCGGCGAGCTCGCCGGCGAAGCGCGTGCGCGCCTGGCGCGCCGCGGCCTCGGCGGCGCCGAGGCGGCCGCGGGCGAGCTGCGAGGCGTAGTGCGCGGTGAAGCGCTCGCGGCCGCCCGCCAGGGCGGCGGCGTCGACGTCGATGACGATGATGTCGAGGCCGGCGTCGGCGAGCGCGATCGCGATGCCGGTGCCCATGGTGCCGGCGCCGACCACCGCGACGCGCTCGACCGGACGCGGGGTGGCGTCGCTGCGGCCGGTGGCGCGCTCGGCGAAGAACAGGTGGCGCAGGGCACGGGAGCCGGGGCTCGCCGCGCATTCCTCGAAGCGGCGGCGCGCGCGCGCGACGCCGGCGGCGAAGGGCTCGGTGGCGGCAGCCTGCAGCGCTTCGACGATGTGCGGGCCCGATTCGAGGCCGCGCAGCGCGCGGGCGTGGCGGGCGAGCGCGGCGTCGGTGGCCGCGGGTCCGAGCGCCGCAGGCTGCGGCAGGCCGGCGGTGCGGCGCGGTGCGCGGCCCGCCGCCAGCAGGGCGCGCGCGGCGGCGAGGCCGCCGGCGAGTGCGTCCTCGTCCGGCAGCAGCGTGTCGACGAGGCCGGCCTCGTGGGCACGCGCCGCGTCTATCGGCTCGCCGCCGAGCATCATCTCGAGCGCGAGCGCGGGATCGACGAGCCGTGGCAGGCGCTGCGTACCGCCGGCGCCCGGCAGCAGGCCGAGCTTGACCTCGGGCAGGCCGAGCTTCGCGCGCGGCGTTGCGCAGCGGTGGTGGCAGGCGAGCGCCAGCTCGAGCCCGCCGCCGAGCGCGTGGCCGTGGACCGAGGCGACCACGGGCTTGGCGCTGGCCTCGATGCGCGCCAGCAGGTCCGGCAGACGCGGCTCGCGTGGCGGGGCGTCGAACTCGCGGATGTCGGCGCCGGCGACGAAGGCGGCGCCGCGGCCGGCGATGACGATCGCGCGGACGGCCGGGTCGCCGTCGGCGCGCTCCACGGCGGCGAGCAGCGCGGCACGGACCGGGGCGGCGAGCGCGTTGACGGGCGGATGGTCGATCTCCAGCACGGCGATGCCGTCGGCGACGCGGTAGTGCACCGGCGTGCGGGCCCCGGTCCCGGGCGCGGCCGTCATCGCGCGCGCTCCAGCAGCATCGCGATGCCCTGGCCGACGCCGATGCAGAGCGTGACGAGGGCATGGCGGCCCCCGCCCTCGAGCAGGCGGCGGGTCGCGGTGGCGGCGAGGCGCGCACCGCTCGCGCCGAGCGGGTGGCCGAGCGCGATCGCGCCGCCGTCGGCGTTGACCTGCGCGGCGTCGTCGGGCAGGCCGAGCTCGCGGGTCACGGCGAGCGCCTGCGCGGCGAAGGCCTCGTTGAGCTCGATGACCTCGACCTCGCCGAGCGCGACGCGGTGATGCTCGAGGAGCCTGCGGACGGCGGGCACGGGGCCGAGGCCCATCACGCGCGGCTCGACGCCGGCGACGGCGGTACCGACGATCCGCGCACGCGGCACGAGGCCATGGCGCGCGACCGCGGCATCGGAGGCGACGAGGATCGCGCAGGCGCCGTCGTTGACGCCCGAGGCGTTGCCGGCGGTGACGCTGCCGCCGTCGCGGAACGGCGTCGGCAGGCGCGCCAGCGCCTCGAGCGTCGTGTCGCGCGGGTGCTCGTCCTGCTCGACGCGGATGACGGCGCCCTTGCGGCCCGGGATCTCGACCGCGACGATCTCGGCGGCGAGGCGGCCGGCGCGCTGCGCGGCGAGCGCGCGCTGCTGGCTGCGCAGCGCGAACGCGTCCTGGTCGGCGCGCGCGATGCCGCGCTCGGCGGCGACGTTCTCGGCGGTCTCGGGCATCGAGTCGATGCCGTACTGGCGCTTCAGCAGGGGGTTGACGAAGCGCCAGCCGATGGTGGTGTCGTGCAGTGCGAGGTCGCGGGCGAAGGCGGTGTCGGACTTGCCGACCACGAACGGCGCGCGGCTCATGCTCTCGACGCCGCCGGCGAGCACGAGCTGCGCCTCGCCGCAGCGGATCGCGCGCGCGGCGACCGCCAGCGCGTCGAGGCCGGAGCCACAGAGGCGGTTGACCGTGACGCCGGGGACGGTCGGCGGCAGCCCGGCGAGCAGCGCGGCCATGCGCGCGACGTTGCGGTTGTCCTCGCCGGCCTGGTTGGCGCAGCCGAGCACCACGTCGTCGAGCGCGCCCTGGTCGAGCCGCGGATGGCGCGCAAGCAGTGCGCGCAGCGGGATCGCCGCGAGATCGTCGGTGCGCACGCCGGCGAGCGCGCCGCCGTAGCGGCCGATCGGCGTGCGCGCGGCGTCACAGATCCAGGCGTCGCTCATCGGGACTCCTGCGCCGCGACCTGCGGTAGTGGAGCGGCAGGCGCCGGGTCGGTCGGCGTCCACGGCGGCGGGACGAGGCGGCGACGGCCGTCGCGCGAGCGCGCGATGCCGGGCTCGGCGAGCGCCAGGCGGTCCCACAGCTCGCAGGTGACCTCGCGGTGGCGCTGGTCGAGCGCCTCGCAGTAGTTGGTGTAGAGGCAGAGGCGCACGGCGTCGCCGCGACCGGCGCGCAGCTTGCGGAACCAGTCCGGGTCGGCGAGCGCCTGGCGCGCGACGGCGACGAGGTCGGCGGCGCCGCTCTCGAGCACGGCCTCGGCCTGCTCGAAGTTGTGGATGCCACCGCCGGCGACGATGGGCGTGTCGTGGCCGGCGGCACGCACCGCCGCGCGGATCCGCGCCGCGGCGGGCAGGTTGCGGCCGAAGGGGCCCTGGGCATCCGAGTAGTAGGACGGCATGCACTCGTAGCCGCTGCGGCCGGTGTAGGGATAGGCGGCCTCGCCGACCTTCGGCTGGCGCGCGTCGTCGAACTTCCCGCCGCGCGACAGAGACAGGAAGTGCATGCCGGCGGCGGCGAACGCGACCGCGGCCGCGGCGGCATCCTCGACGCCGCTGCCGCCGTCGATGCACTCGTCGGCGAGGAAGCGGCAGCCGACGAGGTAGTCGTCGCCGACGGCGGCGCGCACCGCGGCGTGCACCTCGAGCGGCAGGCGCAGGCGTGCCTCGCGCGGGCCGCCGTAGCCGTCGTCGCGGGAGTTGGTGGCGGAGAGGAAGGACGCCATGGTGTAGGCGTGGGCGTAGTGCAGCTCGACGCCGTCGAAGCCGGCCTCGCGTGCGCGACGCGCGGCGTCGGCGAACAGCGGCGGCAACGTGCGCGGCAGGTCGCGCACCTGCGGCAGGTGGAGGTCGGTGACGCGCTCGCGGGCGCCGAAGCGCAGCGCCTCGAGCTCGCGCGGCGTGAGGACGGCGGCGAGGCCGGCTTCGTCGCCGGCGGCCTCGAGCGCGAGCAGGCGGGTGCGGACCGCGGCCTCGTCGACGGTCGCGGCGGCCTCGGCCGCGGCGAGCCCGAGGCGCACGGCGTGCGCCGGGGTGATGCGCAGGAACTCGCCGAGGAAGCGGCGCGGATCGGGGCGGCGGCGGATCGAGAGGAAGTCGATCAGCTGGATCAGCAGCCGGGTCTCGCCGCCACTCGCCTCGCGCACGGTCTCGACCAGCTGGCGCAGGCCGGGCAGGAAGCGCTCGTCGCCGATGCGCAGCAGCGGGCCGCTCGGCACGTCGCGGATGCCGGTGGCCTCGACCACCAGCGCGGCGGGACGGCCGGCGGCGAAGGCGCGGTACCAGTCGAGCACGGCGGGCGTGACGACGCCGTCCTCGCCGGCGCGCCAGGGCACCATCGCCGGCACCCAGCCGCGGCCCTGCAGCGTGACCGGCCCGACGCGCAACGGGCTGAAGAGCCGCGAGCGCGCGGCTTCCGCCGCGCTCGGCCAGCGGCCGGGGCGCGGCGGGTGGCGGATCCGCTCGGGCGGCCGCCACATGCTCACGGCGGCGACCCGCCCGCGGGCTCCGAGTCCGGCACCACCGCGGTCGCCTCGATCTCGACCTTGGCGCGCGCCTCGACCAGCGCCACCACCTGTACCACCGCCATCGCCGGATAGTGCCGGCCGAGCGCGGCGCGGTATTCGGCGCCGATCCGTGGCAGCTGCTCGAGGTACTCGTCGCGGCTGGTCACGTACCAGGTGAGGCGCACGAGGTGCTCGGGCCGGGCGCCGGCCTCCGCGAGCACCGCGACCACGTTGCGCAGCGCCTGGCCGACCTGGCCGGCGAGGGTGTCGTCGTGGAACTGGCATTGCGCGTCCCAGCCGATCATGCCGGCGACGAACACCTGCCGGCCGCGGGCGGCCATGCCATTGACGTAGCCGCGCGGTCGCGCCCAGCCGGGCGGCTGCAGCACCTCGATGCTCATGCGAGCACGCCCCGGCCGATGATCAGCTTCTGCACTTCGGTGGCTCCTTCGTAGATGCGCAGCGCGCGGATCTCGCGGTACAGACGCTCGACGACCTCGCCGGAGGCGACGCCGCGGCCGCCGAACATCTGCAGCGCGCGGTCGATCACCGCCTGCGCATTCTCGGTGGCGGTCATCTTCGCCATCGCGGCGGCAACCGTGACCGGCTCGCCGCGGTCGCGCAGCCAGGCGGCGCGGTAGGTCAGGAGGCGCGCCGCGTCGATCGCGGTCGCCATCTCGGCGAGCGCGGCCTGGGTGAGCTGGAAGTCGGCGAGCGTCGCGCCGAACATCCGCCGGGCCCTGGCGTGCGCCACGGCCTCGTCGAAGGCGCGCTGCGCGAAGCCGAGCGCCGCGGCCGCGACCGACGAGCGGAACACGTCGAGGGTGCGCATCGCGATCTTGAACCCCTCGCCCTCCGCGCCGATGCGGCGCGCGGCCGGGATGCGGCAGCCGTCGAAGCGCAAGGTCGCGAGCGGGTGCGGCGCGATCACGTCGAGCCGCGCGGCGACCGCGAAGCCGGGGTCGCCGGGCTCGACGACGAAGGCGCTGATGCCGCGCGCCTCGTGGGTGCCGTCGGCGCGCACCACGGCGGGTGTGGTGCGCGCGAACACGCAGTAGAAGTCGGCGATGCCGCCGTTGGAGATCCAGGTCTTGGTCCCGTCGAGCACGTACGCGTCGCCGTCGCGCCGCGCGCGGCATTGCATCGCGGCGACGTCGGAGCCGGCGTCCGGCTCGGAGAGCGCGAACGCGGCGATCGCGCGGCCGGACGCGACCTGGGGGAGATAGCGTGCCCGCAGCCCCGGGTCCGCGGCGAGCGACAGCGCACCGCTGCCGAGGCCCTGCATCGCGAGCGCGAAGTCGGCGAGGCCATCGTGCCAGGCGAGGGTCTCGCGCAGCAGGCAGATCGCCCGCGAGTCGAGCTCGGGCCAGGCGCCGCCGTCGGCGGCGCGCACGCAGTGCGCGGCGAGGCCGGACTCGCCGAGCGCCGCGACCAGCGCCCGGCAGCGCGCGTCGACCGCGGCGCGATCCTCGGCCCCGTGGGCGAGCGGGCCGTGCGCGAGCGCGCCGGCGGCCCACTCGCGGGCGCGCACGGCGAGCTCGCGGTGGCGCGGCTCGAGGAAGGGCCAGTCGAGGGGCGACGGGAGGGCCACGGTCAGTCGCCCTCGAACACCGGGCGGCGCTTCGCGACGAAGGCCTCGTAGGCGCGACGGAAGTCCTGCGTCTGCATGCAGATCGCCTGCGCCTGCGCTTCGGCCTCGATCGCCTGCTCGATGCCGAGGTTCCACTCCTGCTGCAGCATCGCCTTGGTCATGGCGTGCGCGAACGACGGGCCCTCGGCGAGCGAGCGGGCGAGCGCGAGCGCCGCGCCCTCGAGCGCCTCGGGCGCGTGCAGCGCATTGAAGAAGCCCCAGCGCTCGCCCTCCTCCGCACCCATCGAGCGGCCGGTGTAGAGCAGCTCGGCGGCGCGGCCCTGGCCGACGATCCGCGGCAGGATCGCGCAGGCGCCCATGTCGCACCCGGCGAGGCCGACGCGGGTGAAGAGGAACGCGGTCTTGGCCGCGGGCGTGGCGAGGCGCAGGTCCGAGGCCATCGCGATGATCGCGCCGGCGCCGGCGCAGACGCCGTCGACCGCGGCGACGACCGGCTGCGGGCAGGCCCGCATCGCCTTGACGAGGTCGCCGGTCATCCGCGTGAAGCGCAGCAGCTCGGGCATCGACATCTTCGTCAGCGGCCCGATGATCTCGTGCACGTCGCCGCCGCTGCAGAAATTGCCGCCGGCGCCGGTGACGACCACCGCGCGCACGTCGGCGGCCTCGACCAGCGCGCGGAACAGGTCGCGCAGCTCCGCGTAGGACTCGAAGGTCAGCGGGTTCTTGCGCTCGGGGCGGTCCAGCGTGACCACGCCGACGCGCCCCTCGACCCGCCACCGCACGTGGCGCGTCTCGAGGTCGGCGCCGCGGCGCGGGCCTGGGAGCGGGGTGCTGCTGCTCATGGGCGTGCTCCTGCGATGGGCCGTGCTCCGCCGATGGACCGGACCTGTTGCTTGACCTGGCCGAGCAGGTCCCGGAGCCGCGCGACGTCGCGTGGCGCCATCTGCGCGAAGATCTCGACGATCCAGCGCTCGTGCTCGCTCGCCATCGCGCGGAAGACGCGGCGGCCGGCGGGCGTGAGGCGCACGCGGAACGCGCGGCGATCGTCCGGGTCCGCCTCGCGCACCACGTGACCCTCGGCCTCGAGGGCATCGGTGAGGCCGGTGACGTTGCCGCCGGTGACCATCAGGCGCTCGGACAGCTCGCGCATCCGCAGGCCCTGCGGGCTGCGCTCGAGCTGCGCGAGGTAGTCGAAGCGCGCCAGCGTGATGCCGAAGCGCGCCTGCAGGCGGCCACGCACCAGCGCCTCGATGCCGTGGGTGGTTGCGAGCAGGCGCAGCCAGACGCGCAGTGCGTCGTGGTCGTCGCCGGTGGCGCGCGACTCGGCGTCGAGTACGTCGCGGGCCGGGTCGACGCTCACGTGACCTCCCCGCCCGAGACCGAGAGGCTCTGGCCGGTGACCGCCTCGCTGCCGGGCAGGCACAGCCACAGCACGGCGTTGGCGACCTCCTCGGGGCGCACCAGGCGGCGCTGCGGGTTGTGCTGCACCAGCGCGGCGAGCGCCTCGGCCTCATTGCGGCCGGTGCGCGCGACGATGTTGGCGATCGAGGCGCGCACGATCTCGGTGTCGGTGTAGCCGGGGCAGACCGCGTTGACGGTGATGCCCTTGCCGGCGAGCTCGAGCGCGAGCGCGCGCGTCAGGCCGATCACGCCGTGCTTGGCGGCGCAGTAGGCGGCGACGTAGGGATAGCCGACCTGGCCGGCGGTGCTCGCGACGTTGACGATGCGGCCGCCGGCGCCGGCCTGCAGCATCGCCGGGAGCGCGGCCTGGATCACGTGGAAGGTGCCGGTGAGGTTGACGTCGAGCATCCGCTGCCAGAGCGCGGCGTCGGTGCGGTGGAACGGTGCGCTCTCGGCGGCGCCGGCGTTGTTGACGAGCAGCGTCGCCGGACCGCGCGCCGCGAGGCGCGTGAACGCGGCGCCGACCTGGGCGGCGTCGGCGACGTCCGCAATCTCGTACTCGGCCTCGCCGCCGAGCGCGGCGCAGGCGGCCTCGAGCGCAGCGGCGTCGCGCCCGACCAGGGTCAGGCGCGCGCCCTGCGCGGCGAGCGCGACCGCGATCGCACGGCCGATGCCGCGCGCGCCGCCGGTGACGACGGCGTGGCGGCCGGCGAGCGGCGGGCGGCCCGGGTCCGCGGGGCGGGTCGTGTCCGGCGCGGCCATGCTCAGACCGGCCCCGCCTGGGCGGCGCGCTCGAGGTTGCGCACCAGCTGGGCGCGTCCGGAGAGATAGGGCTCGGGCCAGTGCTGCGCGGCGTGGCCCTGGGCGGCCGCGGCACGCAGCGTCCACGACGGGTCGGCGAGGTGCGGGCGCGCCAGCGCGCAGAGGTCGGCGCGGCCGGCGGCGACGATGGTGTTGACGTGGTCGGCCTCGAAGATGTTGCCGACCGCGATGGTCGGCAGCCCGACGGCGCTGCGCAGCAGGTCGGAGAACGGCGTCTGCCACATGCGGCCGTAGACCGGCTTCTGGTGCGGCACCGTCTGGCCGGTCGAGACGTCGAGCAGGTCGGCGCCGGCATCGCGCAGCGCGCAGCCGATCGCGACCAGGTCCTGCTCGGCGAGGCCGCCCGGCGCCCAGTCGGCGGCCGAGAGGCGCACCGACAGCGGCCGGTCGGCCGGCCAGGCGGCGCGCACCGCGCGCAGCACCTCGAGCGGGTAGCGCAGCCGCGCGGCGACGTCGCCGCCGTACTCGTCGGTGCGGCGGTTGGTCAGGGGCGAGAGGAAGCTCGCCAGCAGGTAGCCGTGCGCCATGTGCAGCTCGAGCATGTCGAAGCCGGCCTCCGCGCCGAGGCGCGCGGCGTGCACGAACTCGTCGCGCACCCGGTCCATGTCGGCGCGGGTCATCGCGCGCGGCGGCGGGCTCACGCCCTCGATCCAGGGGATCGCGGACGCCGACATCGTCGGCCAGTTGCCCGCGGGCAGCGGGTGGTCGGCCTGCTGCCAGCCGAGCTGGGTCGAGCCCTTGCGGCCCGAGTGACCGAGCTGCAGGCAGAGCTTCGCGCGGGACTCCGCGTGCACGAAGCGCACGATCCGCGCCCAGGCGTCGCGCTGTGCCTCGTTCCAGAGGCCGGTGCAGCCCGGGGTGATGCGCCCCTCGGGCGAGACGCAGGTCATCTCGGTGAACACCAGGCCCGCGCCGCCGGTGGCGCGCGCGCCGTAGTGCACGAGGTGCCAGTCGCCCGGCAGGCCGTCGACGGCCTTGTACTGCGCCATCGGCGAGACCACGACGCGATTCTCGAGCTGCAGGCCGCGCAGGCGCAGCGGCAGGAACATCGGCGGGCGCGGTGCCTCGAGGCCGGCGTCGTGGGCGAGCTGGCGCTCGACGCGCCCGACGTAGGCGGCGTCGCGCACCCGCAGGTTGTCGTGGCCGATGCGCTGGCTGCCGGTCAGCAGGCTGTAGGCGAACTGCCAGGGCGGCAGGTGCACGTAGCGCGCGACGTTCTCGAACCACTCCATGCGGTTGCGCGCCGCGTTCTGCAGCTTCAGCGCCTCGAGCGAGCGCTCGGCCTGGTAGCTCGCGAGGCCGCCGGGCACGTCGGTGGCGCGCGCGACGTGGTGCACCAGCGAGGCGGCGTCCTCCATCGCGAGCTTGGTGCCCGAGCCGATGCCGAAGTGCGCGGTGTGCGCGGCGTCGCCGATCAGCACGAGGTTGCCGGTGTGCCAGCGCTGGCAGAGCACGCGGTTGAAGTTGAGCCAGGCCGAGCCGCGCAGGTGGCGCGCGTTGCTCATCAGCGCGTGGCCACCGAGGTAGCTGGCGAACAGCCGCTCGCAGAAGGCGATCGACTGCGCGGTGTCGAAGCGGTCGAGGCCGTGCGCGAGCCAGGTCTCCTCGCGCGTCTCGACGATCACCGTCGAGAGCTCGCGGCTGAACTGGTAGGCGTGGATCTGGAACCAGCCGTGCCGGGTCTGCTCGAACGCGAAGGTGAAGGCGGGGAACTTCTGGGTGGTGCCGAGCCAGATGTAGCGGCACTTGCGCACGTCGATGTCCGGGCGGAAGACGTCGGCGTGGCGCGTGCGCAGCCGGCTGTTGACGCCGTCGGCGGCGACCACGAGGTCGGCGTCGGCCCAGGGCGCCTCGCTCTCGACCTCCTGCTCGAAGGTGTGGTGCACGCCGAGGTCGGCGGCGCGCTGCTGCAGGATGTTGAGCAGGCGCTTGCGCTCGATGCCGCAGAAGCCGTGGCCGCCGGAGCGCGTCAGCGTGCCGCGGAAGTGCACGTCGATGTCGTCCCAGTGGTGGAAGCTGCCGGTGATGGCGTCGTGCGACTCGGGGTCGAGGTGGCGGAAGCCGGCCATGGTCTTGTCGGAGAAGACCACGCCCCAGCCAAAGGTGTCGTCGGGACGGTTGCGCTCGACGACCTCGATGCGCGCCCTGGGCAGGGCCTTGGCGAACAGGATCGCGGAGTAGAGCCCCGCGGGCCCCCCGCCCAGGCAGACGATGCGCTTCATGACCGGCTCCTCGCTGACGGGGGTAAGTTAGGATCTATATAGTTGAGTTGTCAAGCAACTGCGCCGCCCGCGCCCTGCTCGCGGGCGGGCCGGCGCGGCCGCCGCGCAGCGGCGCTCAGGCGATCCGCGACAGGGGAGCCTGGCCGGCCGCGACGCGGCGCACGTTGGCCCAGGCGGCGACCATGCGGTGGTCCCAGGTGTCGCGGGTGCTGCCGGCGACGTGTGGCGTCAGCACGACGTTCGGCAGGCGCAGCAGCGGCGAGTCGGGGTCGATCGGCTCGTGCGCGAAGACGTCCAGGCCGGCACCCGCGAGGTGACCGCCTGCGAGCGCATCGTGCAGCGCGGCCTCGTCGACCAGGGCGCCGCGGGCGGTGTTGACCAGCCAGCTGCCGGGACGCATCCGCGCCAGCGCGCGGGCATCGATCAGGCCGCGGGTCTGCGGGCCGAGCGGGGCGTGCAGGCTCACGATGTCGCTCTCGGCCAGCAACTCGTCCAGGCTGCGGTGGCGCGCGCCGCTCGGCTGCTCCTCCTCGGGAGTCGCCGGGCGTGGCTTGGCGTAGCGCACCAGGGCATCGAAGCCGTGCACGCGGCGCGCGACCTGGCGGGCGATCTGGCCGAAGCCGACGAGGCCCACGACCTTGCCGCGCAACTCGCGCAGCTGCATCGCGTGCTGCATCGCCAGCCACTCACCGGCGGCCGTGGCGGCGTGGTGCCGCGGCAGCTGGCGCAGCAGCGCGAGCATCAGCAGCACCGCGTGCTCGGCGGTGCTGACGGCGTTGCTGCCGTCGTTGTTGGCGAGCGGGATGCCGTGGCGGCGGAACGCGTCGAGGTCGAGCCAGTCGTAGCCGGCGCTCAGGAGCTGGAACAGCTTCAGGCGGCGCGCGGCGGCGAGCTCCGCGGGCGAGGGATCGCCCAGGTAGCCGAACATGTAGTCGGCCTCGGCGAACACTTCGGCGCGCCGCGCGGGCGGCGCCGACTGCTCGAGCGCGAGCCAGCGGAAGCCCTCGGGTACCTGCGCACTGACGTAGGCGAGCGCATCCGGCGGCACGAAGCGCGGCGAGTACAGCAGGACGACCAGCGGCCCGGGTTCAGGCTTCGGCACGGGCGTCCCAGAGGTCTTCGGACCAGGCGGTGATGCGGCCCTCGAAGGCACTGGCCGCGACCGTCAGCGGGGAGGCGAGCCACAGCGCGCCGGGCCCGGAGCGGCCCTTGAAGTTGCGGTTGATCGCCGACACCGTGACCTGCGACGCACGCTCGGAAGTGCCCGGGCCGCAGCCGATGCAGGCGCCGCAGCCGGGCTTGATGGTGCGCACGCCGGCGCGCTCGAACAGCGCGGTGTAGCCGCGGCGACGGGCGTAGTCCTCGACGTCGGCCGATCCGTACTGGATCAGGAAGCTGACGCCCGGCGCGACGCGCCGGCCGGTGGCGACCGCCCGCTCGACCACCTGCGCGTAGAGGTCGAGGTCGGTGTGCTTGCCGGCGGTGCAGGAGCCACCGTAGGCGATGTCGATGCGCACCTCGCCGATCTCGGCGACCCTGGCGCCGTTGCCGGGGTCGGAGGGGATGCCGCGGTCGGGATCGCCGGGCGTCGCGACCATCGGCTCGATCGCGTCGAGGTCGATGCGGTGCACGCCGCCGTCGTAGTGCGCGCCCGGGTCCGGCGCGACGATGCGGCGACGCAGCGCCGCGGCGTCGCTGCCGGGCCGCACTTTCACCATCCAGTCGACCAGGGCGTCGTCGGCCTCGAAGATGCCGGTGCGCGCGGCGCACTCGGTGGCCATGTTGGCGAGCGTGGCGCGCTCGTCGATCGGCAGCGCAGCGAGGCCCGGGCCGCCGAACTCCATGACGCGGTTGAGCGTCGCCTGGCGGCGGGCGAAGGTGGAGAGGATGTGCAGCATCACGTCCTTGGCCGTGACGCCCGGGCGCAGCTGGCCGTGCAGCTCGAAGCGGATCGACTCGGGCACCGTGACCGCCGTGACGCCGCTGTGCAGCAGCGCGGCGTACTCGGTGGCGCCGACGCCCCAGGCGAGCGCGTTGCTCGCACCGCCCATGCAGGTGTGCGAGTCGGTGGCCTGGACGAAGTCGCCCGGCTCGATCAGCGCCTCGCGCGCGACCTGGTGACAGATGCCGGGCGAGACGCCGTCGACGGCGGCGTAGTCGCGCACGCCGGTGTGGCGCTGGAACTCGCGCTGCAGCTGGCGCAGGCGCTCGATCTTGCCGGCGAAGGGGCGCAGCTGCGGCACCTCGTCGGCGTAGACCAGGTGGTCCTCGAACGCGGCGAAGCGGCCGGGGTTGCGCACGGCATAGCCCGGCCCGTACTCGGTGGCGAGGAAGTGGTGCACCTGGGCGCTGGTGTAGTCGTGCGAGTAGCCGCTGTCGACGTTGACCACGACCGCGTCGCCGGGGCGCAGGCGCCCCCTGCCCTGCGGCTCGGCGAGGTGGCGCTCGAGGATCTTCTCGGCGAGGGTCAGGGGCCGCGGCTCGCGCGCCGGCAGCGCCGGCGGGCGGCGCGCGCCGGAGGCGAGCTGCTGCGAGTAGGCGAACAGGCCTCCGGCGGCGATGATCTCGCGCTCGACCGCGTCGCGCCCTTCCATGAAGCGCTCGAGCGGCACGCTCTCGCCCCGCTGCAGGCGGCGCAGCACCTCGTGGTCGGCCATCAGCACGCCGCGGCAGATGTTGTTGCGCGCGTGGATCGGCGCGAAGGACGCCGCGATGGCGATGCGGATGCCGCTCCACTTCTCGGCCTGCACCGCAGTCTCGCGCGAGGAGCCCGTGCCCTTGCGGTAGCCCGAGACGATCACCTCGAAGTTGCCGTTGCGCAATGCGTCCTCGGCGAACAGGCGCTTGCCGTCGACGACCAGCCCGGCATAGGCGTTGCGCGCGATCTGCTCCGGCTCGTGGTCGAAGCAGGTCCAGCCCGGGGTCATCACGTCGGTGTTCACGTCGTCGAGCAGGTCCGCCACCTGCACGTCGTCCATCGTCAGGTCGAGCTCGCCGGTGAGCTGGCGGCGGATCAGCTGCGGGTCCTTGGTGAGGAACAGCACCCGCTTGCCGGGGGTCAGCGAAATCTCGGGCGGCATGTCAGCTCTCCTTGCGCAGCCGGGCGAGGATCTCTGCGGTGTGCTCGCCGGCCTTCGGCAGCGGCAGGCGCACGCCGGGGCGGCGCCCGCCCATCGTCAGCGGCAGCAGCAGCACCTGGGTGACGCCGCCGTCCTCGGTGGTCATCGGTGCGAGCGCGCCGCTCGCGCGCAGGTGCGGGTCGTCGACCAGCTGGTCCGGCCGGGTGATCGGCGCGTACGGCAGGCCGGCGGACTCGAGCCGCGCCGCGAGCCCGGCCTTGTCGCGGGTGGCGAAGGTCGCGCCGAGCGCGGCGAGCAGCTGCGGGCGCAGCGCCACGCGCGCGGCATTGGTCGCGTAGGCCGGGTCGTCGGCGAGGTCCTGGCGGCCGAGCAGCTCGCAGAGGGTGCGGAACTGCCGGTCGCTGGTGGCGGCGACGAACAGCTGCTCGCCGCCCGCGAGGGTGAACACGTCGTAGACGCTCCAGGCCGAGATCCGCGAGGGCATCGGCGGCGGCGCCTCGCCGCTCATCAGGAACTGCTGCACGTGCTGCGCGCAGAGGAAGGCGCAGTTCTCGAACAGCGCGCTCTGGATCTCCTGGCCGCGGCCGGTGCGGTCGCGCTCGCGCAGCGCGGCGAGCACGCCGATCGCGCCGAACATGCCGCCCATGATGTCGTTGACGCTGGTGCCGGCGCGCAGGGGCCGGCCCTCGGGGCCGGTCATGTAGGCGAGGCCGCCCATCATCTGCACCACCTCGTCGAGCGCGGTGCGCGCCTCGTAGGGGCCGGGCAGGAAGCCCTTGTGCGAGACGTAGATGAGCCGCGGGCAGTCGCGCGACAGCGTGGCGTAGTCGAGGCCGAGCTTCGCCATCATGCCGGGGCGGAAGTTCTCGAGCATGACGTCGCTGGCGTGCACCAGCTCGCGCGCGGTGGCGAGGCCCTCGGCCGACTGCAGGTCGAGCACCACGCTCTTCTTGTTGCGGTTGAAGGTGCGGAAGAAGCCCTGGCCCAGGCCGGGGAGATTGCGGGTGCGATCGCCGCCCGGCGGCTCGACCTTGACGACCTCGGCGCCGAGGTCGGCGAGGATCATGCCGCAAGCCGGTCCCATCACCATGTGGGTGAACTCGACGACCCGCAGGCCCTCGAGCGGCAGGCGCGCGCCGCCGTTGCTGGCGCCGGTGCCGGTGCCGGTGCCGGCCGCGGCGCTCATGCGGCGCTCCGGAACGTCGCCGGCAGGCCGGCGCGCCACAGCGAGCCGTAGGTGGCCTCGCCGGGGATCCAGCCGACCACGCGCGCGCGCAGCGCGAGCAGCGCGCGCAGGTCGATGCCGGTGGCAAAGCCCATCGATTCGAGCATGAACACGAGGTCCTCGGTGGTGGCGTTGCCGCTCGCGCCCGGGGCCTGCGGGCAGCCGCCGATGCCGGCGAGCGAGGCGTCGAAGCGGCGCACGCCGAGCTGCAGCGCGGCGTGCACGTTGGCGAGCGCGAGACCGCGGGTGTCGTGGAAGTGGCCGCAGCAGAAGCGCTCGCCGGCGACGCGCAGCGCCGCCTCGAACAGGCGCGACACCGCGCCCGGGTCGGCGAAGCCGACGGTGTCGGCGAGGCTGACGCGGTCGGCGCCGGCGTCGAGCGCGCCCTGCAGCAGGCGCAGCACCTCGGACGATGGCACCTCGCCCTGCAGCGTGCAGCCGAAGGCGGTGCCGATGCCGCACTCGATCAGTGTGGCGCGACCGGAGGCGTCGCGTGCGGCGCGGATGCGGCCGAGCTCGGCGAGCACCTCGTCGGGGGTGCGCCGCAGGTTCGCCAGGCTGTGCGCGCGGCTCGCCGACAGCGGCAGCAGCAGCAGGTCCGCGCCGCCCGCGAGGCCGCGCTCGGCGCCGCGCAGGTTCGGCACCAGCACCGAGGCGACGAGGCCGGGCAGGGTCTTCGCGGAGGCGAGCACCTCGTCCGTGTCGGCGAGCTGCGGCACGAGCTTCGGCGGCACGCAGGAGCCGACCTCGACCTCGCGGACGCCCGCGGCGTGCGCGTCGCGCAGCCACTCGAGCTTGGCGGCGGTGGGGACGATGGTCGCGATGCTCTGCAGGCCGTCGCGCATGCCGACCTCGCGGACCACCACGGGCGCAGGGAGCGTCGCCACGGCGGGCCTCAGTCCTGCAGCGCCCGCCAGACGACCGGCGGGGTGACCAGCAGCGAGAGCACGACGAAGTGCAGCACGAAGTAGCCGCCCATGCCGGCGAGCGGCCAGGCCTCGGGCAGCACCCCGAGGCCGACGAGCCCGCGCACCAGGCCGGCGCTCAGCGGCACCAGCAACAGCGTGGCGACGGCCGCGAGCGCGAGCGCGCGCAGCAGCAGGTTCGAAGGCAGCCAGGCGCCGCGCAGCAGGCCGGCGATGCGCGGGGCGCGCGGTGCGCCACCGCGGCGGACGCGGGCGCGGATCACGAGCGAGAGCACCAGCGTCACCAGCAGCGTGAAGTTGAAGGTGCCGGGCAGGATGCCGAAGATGCCGCCGGGCGGCGCCTCGAACGCCGGGATCAGGTCGCGGCCGCGGAAGATCAGCACCGTGAGCAGCACGGCGATCACCGCGGTGGCGACGGTATTGGCGGTGGTCTCGCGCCGCACCACGGCCGCGGCGTCGGCCGGGATGGCGGTCGCGGTGCGCAGGGAGGCGTCCATGCCACGGATGGTCGGCCAGCGCAGCGGCCGCCAGCAAGCGCCGTGACGACTCCGAGGCATAACCCGGGGTAATATTCCGCACCGAACGCCGCAACGGGGCTCATGCCCCCCGGCGGAGGCGTCCAGGGGGGACGAGGCGGCCATGGAAGCGCTCGACTCGAGACGACTGCGGCATTTCCTCGCCGTGTACGACCTGCGCAGCATCGGCCAGGCCGCCGAGAAGCTCTTCCTGACGCAGCCGGCGCTCTCCAAGAGCCTGCGGCAGCTCGAGGACGACCTGCAGGTCAAGCTCTTCGACCGCACGCCGCTCGGCGTGGTGCCGACGGTCTACGGCGACGCGCTGGCGCAGCACGCGCGCGTGATCCGCTCCGAGATGCGGCACGCCGAGACCGCGATCTCGAACCTGCGCGGCGCGGTCAAGGGCAACGTCACGGTGGGCGCGGGCCCGAGCGTCGCCTCGGCGCTGATGCCGCTCGCGACGGAGGCGCTGCGTCGCACCCGCCCCGGCATCCGGCTCACCGTGATCGAGGGCATGGTCGACACGATCCTGCCGGCGCTGCGCCGCGGCGAGCTCGATCTCGCGGTCGGTGCCTGGCCGCGCGTGGCCGACAGCGACGTCACCGCCGACACGCTGATGCACGACCGCGTCTGCGTGCTGGCCGCGCCGCGCCATCCGCTGGCGCGCAAGCGCGAGGTGGAACTCTCCGACCTGCTCGACTTCCCGTGGATCCTGCCGCCCCCGACCCAGCGTTGGCGGCAGATCCTCGAGGAGACCTTCCTCGCCAAGGGCCTCTCGCCGCCGGTGCCCTCGATCACCAGCAACTCGGCGAGCTTCATCCGCACCGTGCTGCTCGACGGCGCTTCGCTGAGCTTCCTGCCGCTGCAGAGCCAGCCGTCGCGGATCGCGCGCAACGCGGCGCTGGTGGCGCTGCCGGTCGAGGGGCTGTCGCGCGACGTCGAGGTGACGATCTCGACCCGCGAGCGCGCGGTGCTCGCGCCGGCGGCGCAGGCCTTCGTCGCGGTGCTGCGCGAGGTGGCCTCGGGCGCGGCGGCGGCCGACGGCGGCTGACGCGCGCGAGGGCGGCGGCCCCCTCAGCGGATCGCGTCGCGCGACGGGTGCGCGCGCGGGTAGTCGCGCACGAAGCGGATCCAGCGCGCCAGGTGGTCGTCGGCGCGCGTCAGGTTGCGGGCGCGGAAGTGCGCGGTGTCGATCAGCGGGTAGTCCTCGTCGATCATCCGGCCGAAGCGCTGCTGCAGCATGCCGAGGATGCCCGGCGGATCCGGGTCGTCGCGCGGCAGCACCACCGAGGTGTAGACGTCGCACTCGCCGGGACGCGGCAGGCCGAAGGGCGCCACCAGCGCGAAGCGCCGCTCGCCGTACCAGCCGTGCACGAAGAACACGCTGGTGCCGGTCAGCGTCGGCGTGAAGGTGAAGTCGCGGTCGTCGACGCGGGTGCGCATGGTGTAGCGGAAGCCGTTCGGGTTCCACTCCATGCTGGCGCGCGCCGACTCGACGTCGAAGCGGAAGCCGTGCAGCAGGATGAAGTGCTGCCAGTCGGGCGTGTTCGCCATCATCTTCCACGGGTCGCAGTGGATGCGCGCCACCGGTACCGGGTAGGCGACGGCCTCGTCGACGCCGATGTGCAGGTCCGGCAGCGACCAGCCGGCCTGCTCGCCGTTGAACGCGAACACCACGCCGTAGCGCTCGGCCGTCGGGAAGGCGAAGAGGCGTGCGCGCGGCGGCGGCGGGTCGCCGATGCCGGTGCGCAGGCAGCGGCCGTCGGCACCGTACTCCCAGTGGTGGAACGGGCAGCGCAGCGCGCCGTCGCGGACCTCGCCGTGCACCAGGTCGACGCCGAGGTGGGCGCAGTACGCCGAGAGCGCCTGGGCGCGGCCGGCCGCGTCGCGCATCACGACGATGCGGCCGCCGAGGAACTCGCGGCCGATCACCTTGCCGGGCGCGAGGTCCTGCGAGTAGCAGACCGGGAACCAGCTCTGGGTGAAGCCGCCCTCGCCTTCCGGCGGCACCTCGAGCACGTCGTCGCGGCGGATCGGGGTCGCGGTCGATGCTTCCATCTCAGGCCTCCGTCCGGACTTCGCCGGTCAGGTTGTCGACGATGACCGGGGTGTCGAGCAGCGTGATCTCGGGATCGGAGCCGGTCTGCTCGCGGATCTTCGCCCGCGCGAACTGGAAGAACTGCTCGGCGGCGGCACGCTCGTTCCAGAGGTAGATGCCCATGCCGTAGCCCGCCTCGAAGTCGAGCGCGATGTACTTGCGCACCAGCCCCGGGCGGCCCTTGTAGACCGGGACGGTCTCGTGGATCTCGGCGATCGCCTGGGCGCGGGTCAGGCCGGGCCGCAACCGGAACTTGGAGATGGCAGTGATCATCGATCGTCTCCTCGTGTGGGGCGGCAGCGGCCGGGGCTTGCGGGATGCCGCGGGATCAGGTCGGCGGGCCGGGCAGGAACGGCACCATGCCGAGCCGCAGCATGTCGCGGGTGAAGTCGCAGGAGTAGCCGATCCAGGCGTCGTTCAGCCAGCGCGCGGTCGGGTATTCCTCGGTGATGCCGTAGGCGCCGAGGATCTGCACCGCGCGCTCCGCGTTGCGGATCGAGGCGTCGACGGCGAGGGTCTTGGCGAAGGGCGCCTTGAGGGTCGCGGCCCGCATGGGGTCGAGGTCGCAGTCGAGCGCGGCGTCCCAGAGCGCGAGGCGCGCGGACTGGTAGTCGGCGTACATCTCGGCGAGCTTCAGCGCGACGGCCTGGTGGCGCACGATCGGCACGCCCATGCTCTGGCGGCGGCCGGCGTAGTCGAGCGCGTACTCGTAGATGCGGCGCGCGAGGCCGACATAGGCCGCGGCGAGGCCGATCGGCATCTGCGGCAGGCTGCCCATGATGCGCGCGCCCGCGCCCTCGCTGCCGATCAGGCGCGAGGCCGGCACCTCGACGCCGTCGAGCATGACCTCGGCGTGGTGGCCCGTCAGCCAGCCGCTCATGCGGGTGCGCTTGCCGGGCGTCAGGCCTCGCGTCTGCGCGTCGACGAAGAACACCGAGATGCTCTCCCACAGCGGCCGGTCGTCGGCGGTGCGCGCGAGCACGAAGTAGTAGTCGGCGATGCCGGCGTTGGTGACGAAGGCCGACTTCTGCCCGTCGATCCGGTAGCCCTCGCCGTCGCGGCGCGCGCGGGTGCGGATGCCGTGCTTGGGCGACGGGTCCTGGGTGAAGAGCTCGGAGCCGGCGACGTTCGGCTCGCTGAGCGCGCCGGAGAGCACCACCGGGCGCTCGACGATGCGGCCGAGCAGCTCGGCGCGCTGCGCGTCGTTGCCGCCGGCGAGCACGATCAGCGGCACGGTCATGTTGAGCGCGAACAGGTCGGCGGCGATCGCGACGTCGGCCGCGCCGAGCTCCTCCAGCAGCAGCGCGGCGTCGATCATCCGCGCGCCGCCGCCGCCGTGCTGCTCCGGCAGCAGCAGGCGGGTGAAGCCGAGCTCCCAGCCGCGGCGGAACATCGCCTGGCAGGCGGGCCAGGGCTCGTCGAGACGCTCGCGCGCGACGCGCTCGGCGACCGGCGCGATCTCGGCGCGCGCGAAGTCGCGCGCCGTCTGCTGCAGCAGCTGCTGCTCGTCGGTCAGGCGCAGGTCGATCATCGGTTCACCACTTCTCGGTCGGCGGGATGTGCGGCATGTAGGGCAGGCCGAGCTTCTCGAAGCCCTCGACCGTGCCGTAGACGACGTCGACGGCGTCGCTGCGCAGCACGAAGTAGACGAAGGGCGCCGGCGGCCCCTGCCAGCCCTCCAGCGCGCCGCGCTGCATCAGGCCCACGAAGGCGTCGCGGGTCGCGGGCTCGAGCGCGGCGAACGGCCGGCCGTGCAGCTTCTGCGCGGCGGCCTCGACCGCGGCGAGGCCGGCGGCATAGAACGGCGCGTGCGGCGGCGGCACGTCGAGGTAGCGGATCATCAGCAGCGACTCGGCCGGGTCGGCGGCGAGCTGGTGGTCGAGGTAGGCGGCGAGCCCGGCCTCGGCGGCGCCGGGCAGCAGCGTGTCGCCGAGCGCCTCGAGGGTGCGCACCTGGGTCGCGTCGAGCACGCGCATCGGCAGCTGCGCGGCGCGGGCGGCGCGCGGCGTCAGCACGGCGACACCGCCGCCCACCTGGAAGGCGAGCAGCCCCAGCATGCCCCGCTGCAGGATGGCGCGGCGGCGCGCGTCCATGGCGGCTCAGCGGACCTGCAGCACGGTCTTGCCGCGCGCGTGGCCGCCGTCGGAGCGGCGGTGCGCCTCGGCGGCCTCGGCGAGCGGCAGCACGTGGCCGACCGCGGGCTTCAGCAGCCCGGCCTCGAACATCGGGCGGATGTAGTCGAGCACGTCGGCGCGCTGCTCGAAGGCGACCACGTGGCGCGTCGCGCCGCGCTCGCGGCACAGGCGCTCCGAGTTCTCGATCTCGAGCTTGTCCTCGCGCAGCACCACGCAGATGCGCGCGCCGCGGGCCATGGTGGCGTAGGAATCGAGGTTGGTCTGGCCGCCGATCGGGTCGAACACCACGTCGATGCCCTGCAGCAGGCGCTTGAAGTCGACGGCGTGGCGGTCGATCGCGACGTGGGCGCCGTACTCGCGCACCTGGTCGAGCGCATCGGCGCTGCAGGTGGCGGCGACCGTGGCGCCGAGCGCGCGGCCGAGCTGCACCGCCGCCTGGCCGACCCCGCCGGCGGCGCCGTGCACCAGCAGCCGCTCGCCCGGGCGGATGCGGGCCATGTCGACCAGGCCCATCCAGGCGGTCTCGTAGACCATCGGCAGCGAGGCGGCCTCGACGAAGCTCAGGTTCGCGGGCATGCGCCGCAGGTTGTCGGCGCGCACCGCGGTGCGCTCGGCGTAGCTGCCCCAGCGCATGGTCTCCTGCATGCCGTAGACGCGATCGCCGACCTGCAGGTCGAACACCGCCGGGCCGCGCGCCACCACGACGCCCGCGAGGTCGTTGCCGAGGACGTGCGGCAGCGGGAAGGGATAGAAGCGCTGCAGCCAGCCCTTGCGCAGCTTGCACTCGAACGGGTTGAAGCCGGCCGCGTGCACCTCGACCAGCACGTCGGCGGGGCCCATCTGCGGCTCCGCGACCTCGCGCAGCGCGAGGTTGTCGAAGCCGTCGCCGTATCGCTCGAGCACCACTGCCTTCATCTGCCTCACTCCCTCATGTGCCGCGCACGCGCAGCAGCTGCTTGCCCACCGGATCGCCGGTGAAGAGGCCCGCGAACGCCGCCGGCGCGCGCGCGAGTCCGTCGATGAACTGTTCGTGGTTGCGCAGCGACCCGGCGCGCAGCAGGGCAGCGAGGTCGCGCAGCGCCTCGGGGAAGCGCGCGGCGTGATCGCCGACCAGGAACCCGGAGAGCGTCGCCCGCCGGTGGATCAGCCGGAAGATCCGGCCGTACTCGCGCGGCGCGCCGCCGTCGCCGTTGTAGGCCGAGATGTAGCCGAAGGCGACGACCCGGCCGTGGACTGCGATCCGCTCGACCACGGCCTCGTGGACGGCACCGCCCACCGAGTCGAGGAACAGGTCTGCGCCGGCGGGCAGCGCGGCGTCGAGCGTGACGGGGAAGCCGTCGGCGTTGCAGTCGAGCACGGCGTCGGCCGCGAGCTCGTCGCGCACGAAGCGCGCCTGCGCGGCGCTCGCGACCAGCGCGACGACGCGGGCGCCGTCGTGGCGCGCGAGCTGCACCAGCGTCGAGCCGACCGCGCCGGCGGCCGCCGCCACGACCACCGTCTCGCCGCGGCGCACCGGGGCGGCGATGCGCAGCAGGCACCAGGCGGCGATGCCGGAGGGGCCGAGCAGCCCGAGCGCCGCCGAGGCCGGGCCGAGCGCCGGGTCGACGCGCCGCAACCCGGCGGGATCGAGCAGCGGATACTCCTGCCAGCCGAGCTCGCCGGCGACGACGTCGCCCTCGCGCCAGTCGGGGTGGCAGGAGCGGAGCACCACGCCGACGCCGCGGCCGGGCACCACCGCGCCGAGCGCCAGCGGCGGCACGTCGCGGCTCGCGGCGTTCATGCGCAGCCGCGGCGCAGGGTCGAGCGAGAGCAGCCGGGTCTCGACCAGCACCTGGCCGTTGCGCGGCTCGCCGACGGGCCGCTCGACATGCTCGAAGTCCGACTCGGCCGGCACGCCCCGCGGGTAGGCGCGCAGCAGGATGCAGCGCTGCGTGGCCGGCAGCATCAGGCCGGCCTCGCCGTCGCCTCGATGGCGGCCGCGCGGTGGGCGTGCGCGCGCAGGAAGGCGAGCAGCTCGCGGTTGAAGTCGTCGGCGCGGTCCATGTTGCTGACGTGCGAGCCACCGGCGAGCTCGACGAAGCGCGCCCCGGGGATGCGTGCCGCCATGTCGCGCGCATACTGCGGCGTGGCGATGCGGTCGTGCTCGCCGACCACGACCAGCGTCGGCACCGCGATCGACGCGAAGTCCGGGAAGCTGGTGTAGCGGGTCACGGTGTCGAGGGTCTTGAGGTAGGACTGCACGTGCAGCGCGGCGAGGCTCTCGATCACGCGCTCGCGCACCGCCGGCGGCGTGCCGGGGCCGACCAGCGTGTCGGCGATCCCGGGCGCGATGTCGCGCGGCGTGCGCCCCTCCAGCAGCGGCTGCTTGCGCAGCCGCAGGAACTTCTCGACCTCCTCGGGGCTCGCGACGCGCGCCGAACCCGCGCTGGTGTCGACCAGGGTCAGCGTGGCGATGCGCGACGGGTGCCGGGCATAGAAGTCGAGCGCGATCCTGCCACCCATCGACTGGCCGACGAGGTGCACCGAGGCGACGCGCAGGTGGTCGAGCACGCGCAGCAGGTCGCGCGAGAAGTCGGCGAAGTCGAGCGCACCGTCGTAGTCGTCGCTGTCGCCGTAGCCGCGCGCGTCCCAGGCGGCGACCGTGAACTCGCCGGAGAGCGCGGCGAGCTGCGCATCCCAGGCGTGGCGGTTGCCGCCGATGCCGTGCAGGCAGAGCACCAGCGGGCCGCGGCCGGCGAGCTCGAGCGCGAGGCGCGGCGCCGGGCCGACGTGCAGCAGGTGACGCGCCGCGGGCGCGGCGACGGCATTCATGCGAGCTCGCCCTGCAGCACGCCACCGCGCACCACCGCCTCGCCGTCGAGCTCGATCGTGCAGCCACGCACCGGGATGTCGAAGTGGCCAAGGGTGTAGCGGTCGGCGAACGGGTTGCCGCCGGTGGAGTAGAGGAAGTTGCCGGCGAAGGCGCGCAGCTCGGTGCCGTTGACCTCGGACTTGTCGTACATCACGAGCGCGTCCCAGCGCGCGCCGGGGTTCATGCCCCAGCCGACGTGCGAGACGCCGTAGGCGTTGCGGTCGCCCCAGGCGGCGAAGTAGCTGCGCATCAGCTCGGCGTCGAGGCCGCGGCCCTGCACGTCGACGACGAAGTCGTCCTCGATCACCAGCCGGATCTGCGACTCGAGGTAGCGCTTGAACGTGAGGTTGACGTCGCCGACGTCGAGCACCAGCGTGCCGTTGGTGCTGTGCAGCGGCGGGAAGCAAGAGCAGATGCCGCCCGGCCAGCTCGAGAGCTGCCCCGGGTTGAAGCTCGCGCCGAAGTTGCCGCCGACGCGCGCGCCGGTCATCGTGATCTCGAGGTCGGTGCCCGCGGCCGAGGTGACGCGCATCCTGGAGGCAGCGAGCATCTTCTGGCGCCCGGCCTGGATCTTCGGCCAGAGCGCCGGATCGGTCTTCAGGCGCTCGAGCGCCTCCGGGTGCTCGTTGCTGATGTACATGGCGCGCACGCCGGCGCCGAGCAGCCGCGGCGTCTCGGGGGCGTGCATGATGCCCTCGACGGTGCAGTCGGCCACGAACTTCACGCCGAGCAGCGCCGCCATCACGGGCTCGAGCCCCTGGATCGCGTGCGAGGAGCCGGTCGAGCGCACCGGCACCGGGGCCTCGAGCGGCGGGGTCGGGATCACGAGGTGGAACGGGCGTGCGCCGAGGCGCTGCAGGGCGAGCTCGGCGAGGTGCACGTTGATCGGCCGGGACTGGGTCTCGGAGAGGATCGCGACCACCTCGCCCGCCTCGACCTTGCAGAGCCGGAAGGCGTGCACGAACGTCTCGATCCACTTGTGCTCGACACGGTCGACCAGCATCGCGTCACCCTCGGAGTCGCTGCGGCATTCTCGGTGGCGGGCGGCGGGCCGCCCAATTCATTTTTTCCCGCGCGCCATAACCCGGGAGGCCGGGGCGTCACCGACCCGCAACGTGACCGTGCCGAGCGAGGAATAGCGCGCCACGACGGTGTCGCCGGCGACGATCGGGATCGGCGGGGTCATCGCGCCGGTGGCGACCAGGTCGCCGGCGGCGAGGCCCCTGCCGCGGGCCGACAGCGCGTTGGCGAGCCAGTGCAGCGCGCGCAGCGGGTCGCCGAGCACGACGTCGGCGCTGCCGCGGGCGACCTCGCGGCCGCCGATCGACAGCACCACGCGCTCGCGCGCGAAGTTGCGGCGGCCGGGCGCGAGGCCGCGCACGCCGCGCACCAGCGCCTGGGTGACACCGTTGTCGGCGATCAGGCAACGCCCGCCGATCTCGAACGGCCGGGCGTAGGCGGGACGGTTGATCTCGAGCAGCGGCAGCACGCGGCCGATCGCGGCGCGCACCTCGGCCTCGGTGTAGGCTTCGGGCCGCGGCGGCAGCGGACGCGCGAGCAGCACGCCGACCTCGGCCTCGACCGAGTCGCCGGCGCGCCCGTCGCGCCAGCGCCCCTGGCTGCGCAGGATCCGCGAGGCGAAGCAGCGGCCGTAGAACGGCTCCTCGAGGCCGAGCGCCTTCTGGCCGGCCGCCGAGGTCGCACCGACCTTGTAGCCCGCGACGCGACCGAGCGCCGGCACCAGCGCGGCGACCACCTCGTCGGCGACCGCATAGGCCGCCGCGACGCTCGGCGGACGCACGTCGGCCGGCACGTCGTCGAGCACGGGCCCGCGGCGCCGCACCTGCAGCAGGCGGGAGGCGAGCTTGGAGCGTCTCATCGCGGCACCTCGGCGAGCCATTGGTCGAGCGTGGTCGCCGGCGCCCCGAGCAGCGCATTGGCCGGCGCCGGGTCGCCGTCCTCGCCGATCGCCGCGAACGCCGCGAACAGCTCGCAGGCGAAGGCCAGGTCGCGGTTGCCGGTCAGCGCGGCGAGCACGCGGCCGAGCGGCAGCGGCAGGGTGCCGGCGCGCAGCCCGGGCTCGCGCGCGGCGAGGTAGCGGGAGAGCGCCTCGTGCATGGTCAGCGCCTCGGGCCCGTGGACGTAGAGCGCGGCGCGCGCGGCGCCGTCGAGCTCGAGCGAGCGCGACACCATCCGCGCGTAGTCGGCGGCGGCGACGTAGTGCAGGCGGTGCGGCTGGCGGCCGAGCACCGCGGCACGCCCGTCGCGGACGAACTGCGGCAGCGACTCCATGAAGTGCGTGGCGCGGAACGAGGTCCACTCGAGGCCGCTGCCCTGCAGCGCTGCCTCGACCGCGGCCTTGACGCGCACCGGGAAGTGGCGCTGCAGCGCGGCCCCGCCGCGGCCCGAGCCGGAAAGGTAGGTGATGCGCCGCAGGCGATGACGGCGCGCCGCGGCGATGCAGTGGGCGGCGCCCTCGACCTCGACGCGCTGGTAGCTCTCGACGGTGTTGCCGCCGCGCAGGTTCAGGTGCAGCAGCGCGCAGCCGTCGAAGGCGGCATCGAGCGTGGCCGGCTGCGTCACGTCGCCCGCGACCCACTCGATCGCGTCGCCGAGCAGCGCACGGGCACGGGGCGGGTCGCGCACGAGGCCACGCACGCGCCAGCCGTCGGCGAGCAACCGGCGCGCCACGGGGGCGCCCAGCATGCCGGTGGCACCGACGACGAGGATCCTGTCACGCATGCGGCGCCACATTGCCCGGAAGCGCGCGCGCTTGCCATGACCAAGGTTCATGGGGGCGGCTCGCGTATTCAGGCCGACGGCGCGCCGGGCGCACGCCGCGCGCTTGACCGTCGCGCCGCGCCGCGCCGATAGTGCGGGCCGCCATGGGCATCCCATCCCGGTCGTCATCTCGCGCCGTCGATGCGGTGATCGTCGGCGCGGGCGCCGCGGGCAGCCTGTTCGCCGCGCGCTTCGCCGCCGCGGGCCGCTCGGTGCTGGTGCTCGAGGCGGGCCCGGCGTGGCAGCCCGGGCAGCTGGTCAGCTCGCAGCTCTGGTCGCGGCGCCTCAAGTGGGGCGGCGCGCCGGTGCTGCCCGGAGGCTCGCATCCCTTCGGCTACACCATGAGCGCGGGCTGGGGGCTCGGCGGCGCGGCGCTGCACCACTATGCCGGCTGGCCGCGGCTGCATCCCGAGGACTTCGAGACGCGGCGCCGCCATGGGCGCGCGCGCGACTGGCCGATCGCCTACGAGGCGCTGCGCCCGCACTACGATCGCATCCAGCGCGAGATGGGCGTCAGCGGCGATGCCGAGGCCGAGCCCTGGCGCCCGCCGGGCGAGCCTTACCCGCAGCCGCCGCTGCCGGTGTTCCGCCAGGGCCACGTGATCGCCGGCGGCTTCGCGGCGCTCGGCCAGCGCGTCGCGCCCGCGCCGCTCGCGATCCTGACGGCGCCGGTCGGCGAGCGCGCCGGCTGCCTGCTCGACGGCTGGTGCGACGCCGGCTGCCCGACCGGTGCGCTCGCCAACCCGCTGGTGACGCACATCCCGCGCGCACGCGCGCTCGGCGCTCGCTTCGAGACGCAGGCGACGGTGACGCGGGTGCTGCTCGATGGGCGCGGCCGCGCCGCCGGCGTGCTGTGGCGCGACGCGCGCGGCGAGGAGCGGCGCCAGGCCGCGGGCCTCGTGGTGCTCGCCGCCTCCAGCGTGCAGAACGTGCGGCTGCTGCTCGCGTCGGCCGAGTCGCGCCATCCGCGCGGCCTCGGCAACGCACGCGGCCTGGTCGGCACGGGCTTCACCTGCCACACCATCGCCAGCGCCTACGGCGTGTTCGACGAACCGCTCGACAACCACCTCGGCGTCTCGGCGGGCCAGCAGATCTCGCAGGAGAACTACCGGAAGGACCTGCCGCGCGAGGGCGGCGGCTTCGGCAGCTACCAGTGGGGCATCGCGCCGGCGCTGAAGCCGAACGACCTGCTCGGCATCGCCAACACGCGGCCGGACCTTTACGGCGCGGCGCTGCAGCGCTTCCTCGAGCGCGAGGGCCCGCGGATCGGCACGCTGAGCGCGGTCTGCGAGACGCTGCCGTCGGCGGCACGCCGCATCGAGCTCGCCGAGGAGCGCGACCGCCACGGCGTGCCACTGGCGCGGATCGTCAACGTGCTCGACGCCGACGCGCTCGCGCTGCATGCGCATGCGAACGCCGAGGGCCGCCGCGTGCTCGAGGCCGCCGGCGCGCGCGTCGCCTGGAACGGCACGATGGCGATGACCCACGCGCTCGGCGGCACGGTGATGGGCGAGGACCCGGCCGACTCGGTCTGCGACCCGGAGGGCCGCGTGCACGACGTGCCGCGGCTGGTGGTGGCCGGCGGCAGCCTGTTCCCGACCGCCGGCGGCGGCAGCCCCACCTTCACCATCTACGCGCTCGCCGATCGCGCCACGACGCGCCTCGCGGCTCATTGACGGCGGTAGTCGCGCCAGCGCTCCGCGAGGTGTTCGGCGGAGCGCAGCGCGACGGCGTGCAGCGTGAAGGTCGGGCTGGTGCCGCCGGACTGCGGGAAGAGCCCCGCGCCCCCGACGAACAGGTTCGGCACGTCGTGCGTGCGACCATGGTCGTCGCAGACCGAGGCCGCCGGGTCGCGGCCCATGATCGTGCCGCCGCTGACGTGCCCCGCGGCCATCGCGCCCGACCAGGCGGAGGTCGCGCCCGCCGCCTTCACCACCTCGAGGCCGCGCTCGTTCATCCACGACCACAGCGCGAGGGTCGCGGGCGGGTGGCGGTGCAGCGTGCGCGCGAGCGGCATGCCTGCCGCGTCGCGGTTCGACGGATCCGGCTCGATGCGGTTGTCGACGTCCGGCTCGGCGCTCGCGAAGCCGACCATGTAGGCGAAGTGGCGCGAGGCATCGCGCAGGAACTCGTGCAGCTCCGCGCCGTAGAGGTCCGGGCGCGTGACCGCGAGGCCGAAGATGTCGTTGGGCTTGACCGCCGGGCCGACCTGCCACTGCACGCCGCCGAAGAGGTCCGGCCGCCCCGGGTGCCGAAGGCCTGCGCGCACGTAGTACTGGCCGGAGTTCACGCCCATCCAGGGCTCGGTCTCGGCGGCGAACAGGCCGTAGCTGAAGCCCATCGCCTCGGCGGTGAGGTAGCGGCCGAGCAGGCCGCTGGAGTTCGCGAGCCCCGGGTGCGTGCCACCACCGGGACGCCGCGACTCGCCGGAGGCGAACAGGATGCGCGGGTTCTGGATGAACGAGGCGGCCAGCACCACGACCGCGGCCGGCTGCTCGCGCCGCTCGCCGCGGTGCACGTACTCGACGCCGCGGGCACGGCCGCGCGAATCGGTCAGCACGCGGGTGACCGCGGCCTCGTGCAGCAGCGGCACGCCGCGCGCCAGTGCCCGGCCGAGGTAGGTGAACAGCGGGTTGCCGAGCGCACCGATCGGGCAGCCGGCGTCGCACCAACCGTCGTAGAGGCAGGCGGGCCGGCCGTCGTAGGGCTGCGAGTTGACTGCGATCGGCATCGGCGCCACCGGCATGCCGACGCGGCGGAAGCCCTCGGCCAGCAGGTCGCCGTGGGCGAAGGTGCGCAGCGGCGGCATCGGGTACGGCTCGCCCGGCCCGCGCCAGGGCTCGCGCGCCGCATCGCCGCTGACGCCGACCTCGCGCTGCACGCGGTCGTACCACGGGCGCAGCGTGTCGTAGTCGAGGCCCCAGTCGAGGCCGCGGCCGTGCACGCTGCGCATCCGGAACACGTCCGGATGGAAGCGCGGCCAGGTCGCGTAGTGGTGCAGCGCCGCGCCGCCGGTGCCGCTGCCGGTGGAGACGTTGTGCGACAGCGGGTGCTCGCCGGAGGATGGCACGGGCGCCCCGCCCCACTTCAGGCGGCGCGAATGCAGCCCCGAGCTGACGAGGTCGCCGAGGCCGCGCTCCGGGCCGGCCTCGAGGATGCGCACGCGCAGCCCGCGGGCCGCGAGGCGCTCGGCGTAGACCCCGCCGGCCGCGCCGGCGCCGACGATCACGGCATCGACCGGATCGTCGGTGCGCGACGCCGCGGCGGCGCCGCGTTCAGCGGCCGAAGCGATAGACGAACTCCACGCCGACCTCGCGCGGCTCGCCGACGCCGACGAAGGCGATGCCGAGCGGGCCGCGCACGTCCTGGCCGTTGGTGAAGAACTCCTCGTCGGTCAGGTTGTTGGCATACACCGACAGCGACATCGCTTCGCCCGGGAAGTCGTAGCGCACGCGCGCGTTCAGCAGGCCGAGCGCGCCCTGGCGCTCGAGCGGGCCGTTCTGCGCGCCGAAGAACACCTCGGAGCGGTAGATGTAGTCGCCGCGCAGCGCGAGCGAGCCGGCACCGAGCGACCATGCGTACTGCAGGCCGAGCGCGCCATTCCACTCGGGCGTCATCGGCAGGCGGTTGCTGAGGCGGAAGCCCGAGCGCAGCGCGTCGGCCGTCAGCGAGGTGTACTCGTGGTCCATGTAGCCGAGGTTCAGGCTGAGCTCGAACTCGGGCGTCGGCCGCGCCAGCAGCTCGAGCTCGACGCCCTGGATGTCGGCCTCGCCGGCATTGCGGTTCTCGAAGAAGCCCGAGGGGCCGAGGACCAGCAGCTGGATGTCCTGGTACTGCGAGAAGAAGTACGCCGCATTGAGGCGCACGCGATCGTCGAGGAACTGGGTCTTGGCGCCGAGCTCGTAGGTCTCGAGCAGCTCGGGGTCGTAGGCCTCGACCGCGGCGAAGGAACCGGTCGGGCCCGGCGTCGGGCGGCCGTTGAAGCCGCCGCTCTTGAAGCCCTCGGAGTACGACAGGTAGTACAGCTGCCGGTCGCTCGGCTTGTACTCGATGCCGAGCTTCGGCGTGACCTCGCTCCAGGTCTCGCTGTAGGTGGTCGGCACGCCCACCATCGGGTTGCGCGGCGAGAGCGTCGGCGTGATCCCGGGCGCCACGATCGGGAAGCACAGGCCGGTCGGCGGGAAGCCGGGAATGCCGGGCGGGACGCAGGTGGCGTTCAGCACGTTGCGCGTGTTGTCGATGAAGAAATCGTAGGCCTGGACCTTCTCCTCCTCGGTCCAGCGCAGGCCGACCGACGCCGACCAGGTGTCGGTGAAGCGGTAGGTGGCGTGCGCGTAGGCGGCGATCGACTCGATGTCGACGTCCAGCTGCTGGTTGTTGGCGATCAGGCGGTCGGAGAACGCGGTGGCGTAGGGCGCGGCGCCGCACAGCGGCGGCGGCGGCCCGCCGAACGGGAACGGCAGCGGCGCGAGCAGGCAGCCGTTGTTGGAGCCGAGCGAGATGTAGTTGTTGTGGAACGCGCTCTCCTCGTAATAGAACGCGCCGAGCACGCCGGTCCAGCGCTCGTTCTCGACCGTCAGCTGCAGCTCCTGGCTGAGCTGGTCCTGGTCGGTGGTGAACTCGCTCTGGTAGAAGTTGATGCGGCTGCCGTCGAAGTCGCCGCGCGCGAACTGCTCGAGCTCACGATAGGCGGTGATCGACTTGAGCGTGGCGGGCCCGAGGTTCCAGTCGAGCGACAGGCTGACGCCGTTGACGTCGACGTCGCTGCGCGGGTCGAGGATCGAGGAGCGGTTCTCGTAGAGGTTGCCGGTGTTGAGGTCCGCGCCGACCTGCGGCGCCATGCGCACGCCGAGCGGCGAGGAGACCGCGGGGTTGAAGCCGACCAGGATCTGGTGCTGCGACGTGCCGCGCACGCGCGAGGCGTCGGCCGCGAGGCGCGCGGTGAAGTCCTCGGACGGCTGCCACACGAACTTGAGGCGGCCGGCGGTGTTGTCGAGGTCGCCGAAGGTCTGGCCGGTGAACGGGTTCTCGCCCCAGCCGTCCTGCTGGCGCTTGAGGATCGAGGCCGAGAAGCCGAGCGTGTCGGAGAGGGGCCCGGAGATCTTCGCCTGGCCACCGAGCAGGTTGCGCTCCCCGCCGATCACGCGCACGTCGCCCTGCCAGCTGTCGCCGGGGTCGCCGGTGACGACGTTGACGGCGCCGCCGACGGTGTTGCGGCCGAACAGCGTGCCCTGCGGGCCACGCAGCACCTCGATGCGGGCGACGTCCAGCGAGTCGAACGAGGAGCCGATCACGCGGCCGAGGTAGACGCCGTCGATGTAGGTGCCGACACCCGGGTCGGTCGCGGGGTTCAGGTCGACCTGGCCGACGCCGCGGACGAAGTAGAAGCCGTCGTTCTGGCCGGTCGGACCGCCGTTGGAGAGGAAGTTGGGCGTGAAGTTCGCGGTGTCGGCGACGTTGGCGACGCCGAGCTTCTCGAGGTCCTCGGCGCGGAACACCGCCACCGAGACCGGCACCGACTGCAGGTTCTCGGCGACGCGCCGCGAGGTGACGATCACCTCCTCGATGGCGCCGCTGCGCTCCTCGGCCCCGCCCGAGCCCTGGGCCTGCGCCGCGAGCGAGCCGGTGGATGCGACGATGGCCGCGAGCACGGCCGCGTGGATGCGATCTACGTTCTTCATGGAATCCCCCTCGGTGCCGGCAGGCCGAGGGCCCACCGCTGGCGCTGCAGGCCAGTGACCGGGGGATCGTTACATGCCTCGCGGGGATCGCCCCAATAAGTAGGGAACCGCCCACCATAACCGGCGTTCATGCGCCGGGCCGCGATGCGGCGCGCGCAGCACCCCGGCGCGCGCGAGCGGCCCGCGCAGCCGGCGACGCGCCGCAGAGGCCGGGGTCAGGACAGGCCGATGGAGTACGCGGCCTCGAGTTCGCCGCGCGAGTAGGCCCGGAAGGCGATCAGCGTCTCGGTGCCGGCGATGCCCGGCAGCTTGCGGATGCCGTCGGAGACCACCGAGGCGAGCCGGTCGTTGTCGGCGACGCGCACGATCGCGACCAGGTCGTAGTGGCCCGCGACCGAGAACACCTCGGCGACGCCCGGGATGTCGACCAGGGCCTCGGCGAGCGCGGAGACCGTGTCGGTCTGGGCCTTGATCAGGACGATCGCGGTGACGTGCATCGATGGGCTCCGGGAGGCGCGACGGCGGGCTGGGCCGCGGAATAGTGCGCGCCCCCGGCGCCCGCGATCAAGTCGATCAGGCCGCGCCCTGCTCCTCGACGCGCTGGCGCAGCACGTAGCGCTGCACCTTGCCGGTCTGGGTCTTCGGCAGCTGGTCGAGGAACTCGACCGAGCGCGGGTACTTGTAGGGCGCGATCCGCGCCTTGACGAAGTCCTGCAGCTCGCGCGCCAGTGCCGGCCCGGCCTGCACGCCGGCCGAGACCACGACGAACGCCTTGACGATGCGGCCTCGCTCGCGGTCCGGCGCGCCAACGACGGCGACCTCGCGCACCGCGGGGTGCGCGGCGAGCGCGTGCTCGACCTCGGGACCAGCGATGTTGTAGCCCGCCGAGACGATCATGTCGTCGGCGCGGGCCTCGAACCAGAAGTAGCCGTCCTCGTCGACCCGGTAGCGGTCGCCGGTGACGTTCCAGCCGCCGACCACGTAGTCGGCCTGGCGCGGGTCGTCGAGGTAGCGGCAGCCGGTGGGCCCGCGCACCGCGAGCCGGCCGCTGCTGCCGCGCGGCAGGGGCTGGTCGTCCGGGCCGAGCACGCAGGCCTCGTAGCCGGGCAGCGGCTTGCCGGTGGCGCCGGGGCGCACGTCCTCGGGCCGCGCGGAGATGAAGATGTGGATCATCTCGGTGGCCCCGATGCCGTCGATCAGCCGCAACCCCGTGGCCTCGAACCAGGCGTCGGAGGTCGCCTTCGGCAGCGCCTCGCCGGCCGAGACCGCGCGGCGCAGCGAGCCGAGGTCGAAGCGCGCGCGCAGCGGCAGCAGGTTGCGGTACATCGTCGGCGCCGTGAAGAGGCAGGTGACGCGGTGGCGCTGCACTGCCGCGAGCAGCGACTCGGGCGTCGGCTGCTCCAGCAGCACCGCCGAGGCGCCGAAGCGCAGCGGGAACACCAGCAGCGCGCCGAGGCCGAAGGTGAAGCCGAGCGGCGGGCTGCCGGCATAGACGTCGTCGGGGCCGGTGTCGAGCAGGTGGCGGCCGACCACGTCGGCCATCGCCAGCACGTCGCGGTGGAAGTGCATGGTCGCCTTCGGCTCGCCGGTGGTGCCGGAGGTGAAGGCGAGCAGGCAGACGTCGTCCTGCGCAGTGTCGACCGCGGCGAACGGCGCTTCGTGCCGCGCCATCGCGGCCTCGAGCTGGCCGTCGCCGAAGGTCAGGATGCGGCCGAGCAGGCCGGTGGCGCGCGCGGCATCGCGCAGCTCGGCGGCGAGCCGCGCGTCGCAGAGCGCATGCTCGATCCGGGCCTTGCGCGCCACCTGCTGCAGCTCGTGCGAGCGCAGCATCGGCATCGTGGTCACGGCGATCGCGCCGGCCTTGATCACCGCGAGCCACGCGGCGGCGAGCAGCGGGTTGTTCGGCGCGCGCAGCAGCACGCGGTTGCCCGGCACGACGCCCAGGTCCTGGACCAGCACGTGCGCGATCCGATCGACGGTGCCCTGCAGCTGCGCATAGCTCCAGTCGCCGGCGTCGGTGCGCAGCACGATGCGCGCGCCCTCGCCGGCCTCGATGCGGCGGTCGAGCAGCTCGGTCGCGCAGTTGAGGCGCGGTGGGTAATGCAGCTCGGGCAGCTCGAAGCGCAGCGCCGGCCACGACTCCCGCAGCGGCAGGCGCTCGCGCGCGAAGCCATCGAGGTGAGCCGAAACGTGCCCGTCCGGGGTCAGCGTCGCCATCCGTGCCTGCCTCCTGCGTCGTCCGGGACGCTAGACCCGTGCCCCGGGTGCCTCAAGTGAAACGGCCGGCCGGAGGCATAGCCGACGCTCATGAGCTTCGCCCGGCGCGCGTTTGCGGCGCCGGCGCGGCGCGCTTAGCGTGGGGCCGTACCGAGGCACACGACACCACAGGAGCGGACCCCATGACGACGGACACCGACGCGGCGCTGCGCGCCCAGCTCGACAACCTGGTGGCCCACGAGGCGGCGCGGCAGCGCTTCTATGCCGTGTGCCGGGCGATGGACCGGCTCGACCGCGAGCTGCTCGCGGCGCAGTTCTGGCCCGACGCCGAGGTCGACTACGGCGTGTTCTACAAGGGCGTGATCGGCGGCTTCCTCGACGTCGCGATGGGCTTCCAGGGCTCGATGCGCGACACCCAGCACCTGGTCGGCAACGTGCTGGCGCAGGTCGAGGGTGCCGAGCTCGCCGCCGAGGCCTACGTGCAGGCGCACCACGTGATCGCGACGCCGGAGGGCAACGTGCAGCTGCTGGTCGGTGCGCGCTACCTCAGCCGGATGCAGCGCCGCGGCGACGAGTGGCGGATCGCGTACCAGACCGAGGTGCTCGACTGGGGCCGCTGGCTGCCGATCGCCGACCGCTGGTTCGACGACAACGCCGAGATGCCGAAGGGTCGCCGCGACCGCGACGACCTTTCGTACCGGCTGGGGATCAGAACCGCACGCTGAACTCGAGACCGTACTCGCGCCCCGGCGCGATGATGCCCGTGGCGACGCCGAGGTCGGTGCGGGTGTCGTTGCGCGTCAGGTAGTACAGCTTGTCGGTCAGGTTCAGGCCGAACAGCGCCACCGTCATGTTGGAGCCCGGGAGCTCGAGCGTCGCACGCGCGTTCACCAGGCCGAAGCCGCCCTGGCGGTCGAGCGGGTTGTTCAGCGCCTGGAACCAGTGCTCGGCGCGATAGTTCCAGTCGGCGCGCAGGCCCAGCAGGTTCTCGCCGATCTTCCAGCGGTACTCGGCGCCGACGTCGAGCGTGTACTCGGGCGCGTTCGGCAGCTTGTCGCCCGGGTCGATCTGGGCGACTCCGGCGAAGCGCGTGTACTCGTTCTCCAGCCAGCCGGCCGCCACCGTGACGTCCAGCCCGTCGATCGGCCGCGCGCGCAGCTCGAGCTCGATGCCCTGCATCTCGTTGTCGCCGCCGTTGCGGGTCTCGAACTGCGCGGTCAGCGGGTCGAGGATCAGCAGCTGGATGTTCTCGTACTGCGCGAAGAACACCGCGGCGTTCAGGCGCACGCGCCGGTCGAAGAACTCGCTCTTCAGGCCGACCTCGTAGTTGTCGACCAGCTCGGGATCGTAGGGCCGGATCGGCGCGAGCGGCGTGGCGCGCGCGCCGAAGCCGCCGCTCTTGAAGCCGCGCGAGTACGAGGCGTAGAGCAGCAGGTCGTCGGAGGGCCGGTAGTCGAGGCCGAGCCGCGGCGTGACCTCCGACCACGATTCCTCGTAGCGGAACGGCACCGGCGGCAGGCCCGGCGGCGGCGCCACGCCCGGACCGACCGCGCCGGCGACCGCGCCGAGCGGCGGGATGCCGGTCAGCGTCGCGACGCCCGCGCGATTGTCGGTGAACGAGTTGAACGCCTGGTCCTTCGTGTCCTCGGTCCAGCGCATGCCGACGGTGGCGGTCCAGCGGTCGCCCAGCGCCCAACGCGCGTTGGCGAATGCGGCGAGCGACTCGATCGACAGGTCGATCTGGTTGCCGAAGGCGATGCAGCGGCCGTCGTTGCGGGTGGCCGGTCCCGGCGCGACCCGCGGCGGGCCGCCCGGGAATGCCGGCGGCAGCGTGACCGGCTGGCCGTTCGGCAGCGTCGCGGGCCGGTTGGTGCCGACGCAGATCCGCGTGTCGTTGTCGATGTCCTCCTCGAACGCGTACAGCCCGAGCGTCCAGTCGAGGCGGTCGGAGAAGGCGCTGCCGGAGAACTGGAACTCCTGCGCGAACTGGTCCTGGTCGACCAGGAAGCTCGCGTCGTACAGCTGGTAGCCGGTGCCGTCGAGGTCGGCGTAGGACAGCTGCTCGAGCGTGCGGTACGAGGTGATCGACTTGATCGTGAACGCGTCGAGTTCCCAGGTGAGCTGCACCGCGGCACCGCGCGACTGCTCGTCGAGGTCGTCGGGCACCGAGTTGTAGCTGACCGGGCGCTCGGTGTTGGCGTCGCGCAGCAGGTCGGAGGCGGCCGTCTGGCCGGGCGGCGCCGCGGGCGCCGGGAACGGCACGCAGGTGGGCGTCGTGCCCGGGATGCTGGTCGGCGGACGCGTGCCCGGCACGGTGCAGGCGGCGCGCGGGTTGAAGCCGAGCAGCGAGTTCGAGGCGGGCGATCCGTCGCGGCTGGTGGCGTCGACCGTGAAGCGCGCGGTGAAGTCCTCGGAGGGCTTCCACACCAGGCGCGCGCGACCGCCGGCGTCCTCCATCCGGCCGTAGTCCGCGCCCGTGTAGACGCTCTCGGACCAGCCCGCCTGGTTGCGGGTGAAGGCCGAGAGGTTCGCGCCGGTGGTCTCGCCGAGCGGCAGGTTGATCGAGGCCAGCGCGTCGCGCCGCTCGCGGTTGCCGACGCCGAGGCGCACGCGCGCCGAGAACTCGTCGCCCGGGTCGGCGGTGACGACGTTGATCGCGCCGCCGATGGTGTTGCGGCCGAACAGCGTACCCTGCGGCCCGCGCAGCACCTCGACGCGCTCGACGTCGACCAGGTCGAGCGAGGCGCCCTGGATGCGGCCGAGGTAGACGTCGTCGACGTAGACGCCGACGCCCGGGTCGACGGTGGCGCTGTTGTCCACCTGGCCGACGCCGCGGATGAAGAAGAAGCCGTCGGCGCCGCCGGTCGGGCCGCTGCTGCGCGAGACGTTCGGCGCGAAGTCCATCACGTCGGCGACGCGCTCGGCGTTCAGGCGCTCGAGGTACTCGCCGGCGAACGCCGTGATCGAGATCGGCACGTCCTGGATGTTCTCGGTGCGCTTCTGCGCGGTGACCACCACCTCGTCGAGCTCCATGCCCTGCTCTGCGGCATCGGCGCTGGCGATCGCGGGGCTGCCGGCGCAGACTGCGGTCGTGGTGGCGGCGAGGATCGCGCGGATCACGCGCGGGACCGATCGGCCGGCTGGGTCGCTGCTGGTCATGGCGGACTCCTTGTCACTGCGGTGTTGGCCGTCGCGGACGATGGCCGGCGCGCTCGGCTGCGGCGGATTTGGTGCCCTGCGACCACATGTCGTCAATGTGACACGAGGTGCAATCGCGACCCTCGCCCATAGACCGCGGATATGCCGGGCGCGGCATCACCGCCGGGAATGAGGCTGCTACGGCGGGCGCATTGACAGCCTGCGCGCGTCGCCGCGACGATCCGCGATCCCCGAGGAGCACCGACGATGAACACGACGAGCGCACCCGCGACGCGATACCACGGCCTGTGGGTCGCGGCGCACTGGCTGACCGGCATCCTGATCGGAATCTCGCTGTACGGCGGCATGGCCGTGCTGCGCCACATCGACAACCTCGACCCGGAGAAGGCCACGATGATCCGCGCGCACGCGATCGGCGGGTTCGTGATCCTCGTGCTGTTGCTGCTGCGGCTCGCGATGCGCGCCACGACGCGCAAGCCGCCGCCTGCAGACACCGGCAGCGGCGCGCAGAAGCTCGCGCGGCGCGTGGTGCACGTCGGTCTCTACCTGGTGGCGATCGCGATGGTCTCGACCGGCGTCGGCACGCTGGCCGCGGCCGGCGCCTTCCCGGCGGTGTTCGAGGGCACCGGCGCGCTGCCGGCGAGCTTCTGGGACTATCCGCCGCGCCAGGGCCACATGTTCTTCTCGCGCGTGCTGCTGCTGCTGGTCGCGGTGCACGTCGGCGCCGCGCTGTGGCACCAGTTCGTGCGCCGCGACGGGCTGCTGCGGCGCATGTGGTTCGGGCCGCGCTGAGGGTTGACGCGCGGGTGCGGCGCGCGACGCGCGCGCCCGCGAGGCGCCGGCTTCACCGCGCCGGCGTCAGCGCGCGGATCCCGCGGTCGCGCCGCCGGCGCGACCGGCCGGCGCGGCCGCGGTGCCGCGCCAAACCCTCAGCGTGATCGCGCCCGCCACCACGAGCAGCAGCACCCCGCCCGCCCGCTCGAGCAGGTAGGACTGTGGCGCGACGATGGTCAGCGCCAGCGCGTGCAGCAGGTAGGGCACCGCGGTCCAGCGCGGCAGCCGCGGCGAGCGCCACAGCACCAGCGACACCAGCACCGAGCCGGCGAGCAGCAGCAGGCCGGAGCCGGCGAGGATCGCGCCGGAGAGCGCGCCACTGACGCCGCTGGTGGCGACCTCGAGGGCGCCCGGCACGCCCGCCTGCACCAGTGGCGCGACCCGCGGGTCGCTGAACGCGAGGATGCCGGTGCTCGGCAGGAACAGGCCGTTGCCGGCGATGCTGAGCACCATGCCCCAGAAGGCGAGCGCGTCCTCGCGCGTGTCACGGACATAGGCCCAGAGGGCGAGGAAGCCGAACAGCTGGATCACCAGGCTCGGCAGCAGGATCGCCCACGCGAGGTCGTGCGTGGGCAGCAGCGCGACCTCGGCCCAGCGCTGCGGGTCCTCGCCCGGCAGCACGATCGGGCCGCGCAGCGGCAGGCCGATCGCGGAGAACACGCCGGACGCCAGCAGGCAGAGGATGCCGAGGCGGATGCGCGCAGCGTCGCGGCGCGCCCCGCCGTCCGGCCCGAGCGACGTGTCCGGCGTCGATGCCACGGAACCGCCGCCTCAGCCGCCGGCCTTCGGGCCGGCCCAGCCCGGGCCACGACCCAGCGAGGGATCGAGCGGCGCATCGCGCGGCAGCGACTTCCACTTGTCGCGGTGCGCGCGCACGAAGTCGCGCATGGTGTAGGGCTCGCGGCCGAGCAAGGGGCGCAGCTCGTCGGTCATCGGCCCGTTCTTGCCGCTGCGCCCGAGCACGTAGGTGACGCACATGAAGAACAGCACGTCGCCGGTGACGCCGCGGCGGTGCATCCGCCACCAGAACGCCGGCAGCGACGGGTTGGCATAGCGGATCGGGCGGCCGAGTTCCTCGGACATGATGCGCGCCACGTCCCCGAAGGTGAGGTTCTCGGGGCCGGTGATCACGTAGGTGCGGCCGCGGTGCGGCGCGGGGTCGCGCATGACGTTCAGCGCCGCCTCGCCGACGTCGCGCGAGTCGATGAAGGAATGCAGGCCGTCCTTCGCCGGGATGTAGATCTCGTCGAACTTGGCGACGTCGACCCAGTGCGTGGAGATGTCGCGCACCAGGTTCTGCGAGAAGTACGAGGCCTGCAGGATCGTGTAGCCGACGCCGCTCTCGCGGATCGCCTTCTCGGTGTGGTGGTGCGGGATCACCGGGTAGCGCTCGGCGCCCGGCACCGAGAGGTAGACGATGTGCTTCACGCCGGCGTCGCGGCAGGCGTGCACGAACGGCACCATGTGCTGCTTCGCGGTCTGCGGGTGCGGCAGCGGGAACAGCAGGAACACGGTGTCGACGCCGGCGAGCGCCGCCGGCCAGGTGCCGTGGTCGAGGAAGTCGAGCGCGACCACCGGCACGTCCGCGCCGAACTTCTGGCGCAGCGAGGCGGGATGGCGCGACGCCAGGCGATAGGGCGCGTCGCCGCGCGAGACCAGCAGCTGCGAGAGCTCGGTGCCGACGTTGCCGTTGGGTCCGGTGACCAGGATCATCGTTCTGTGCCTCCATGCTCGCGCCGACGCCTGCATTGCATCGGCACGTGCCGGTGGCGTCAATCCGGGGCGGCAGCGCTTCGGCGCCGATCCACATAGACCGTGGCTATCCCCGGGTCGCGCGGCCGCTTCGTTGCGTGTCTCCTCGGCTCTTGGCTGGAGCGGCAGCGAAGCGGTCCGCCCAGGTCCCTTCGCCGCTCCGGCCGGTGAGCCATCGCCGGACGGGCGCGACGCGACGCATTCTTTCCGCTCATGGGCGACGGCTCGACGCGCCATTGACAGGCCCTGCGCGGCGATCGCAGGGTCGGGGCATCGCGATCGTGGAGGTCACGCATGGTCGACTTCGCCCTGACCGACGAGCAGCGCATGTACCAGGACACGGCGCGGGCGTTCGCGCGCGAGAAGCTGCGGCCGGTGGCCGATGCGATCCGCGCGCGCGACGCGGCGCGGCAGACGCCGTGGGACCTCTTCAGGCCGGTGTTCGCCGAGGCCTCGCAGCTCGGCTTCACGCGGCTGCTGATCCCGGAGGCCTACGGCGGCGTCGGCGGCAGCTGCCTCGACAACGTGATCGTCATGGAGGAGTTCGGCGCCGCCGACGTCGGGCTCGCGGCGTCCTTCCTCGGGGTGTCGGCGACCGCGCCGATGCTGATCCTGCGCGGCGCGGACGAACAGCAGAAGCGTCGCTGGCTCGGCGAGATCACCTCCTGCGACGACTTCGTGCTGGCGAGCGCGAGCTCGGAGCCGAGCGTGTCGGGCGCGGACTCGTTCTCGCCCGACCCCAGTCCCTCGATCGGCCTGCGCACGCTCGCGCGCCGCGACGGCGACCACTACGTGCTGCACGGCACCAAGGCCGGGTTCTCGACCAACGCGGGCGCGGCGCGCGCGTTCTTCATCATGGCGCGCACCGACCTCGCGCAGCCGGCATTCGCCAGCACCTCGCTGTTCTACGTGCCGGCGGACGCGCCGGGCCTGACCGTCGGCCGCAAGACCGAGCTGATCGGCTGGAAGACCGCGATGCACGCCGAGGTCTACCTCGACGAGGTGCGGGTGCCAGTGGGCCACCGCATCGGCGCCGAGGGCTCGAACATGGGCCTCTTCTTCATGCACGTGCTGCCCTACCTCGGCTCGGGGCTCGCAGCCGCCTACGTCGGCCTCGCGCGCGCGGCGCTCGACTACGCGCTCGACTATGCGCACCAGCGCATCAGCTGGGGCAAGCCGATCGTCGAGCACCAGGCCGTGGCGCTGAAGCTCGCCGACATGGCCGCCGACCTCGAGGCCGCGCGACTGCTGGTGTGGAAGGTCGCCTGGGCCGCCGATCGCGGCGACCCGGAAGCCGCGGGACTGCTGTCGCCGATCGCCAAGACCACGGCCGTGCAGGCCGCGATCCGCAACGCCGAGCGCGCGATGCGCATCCTCGGCGGCTACGGTGTCGCGGCCGACTACGAGACCGGCCGCATGCTGGCCGATGCCTGGGTCGGGGATTCCTGCGACGGCACGCACGACCTGCTGCGCCTCTCGACGGTGCCCTTCATGCGGATGGCGCGCGGCTACCTGCAGCCGCCCGGTGGCGGGCCGCCGGCCCACGGGGGGCCGCCGCCGGGCGTGCCCGCGGGCGCCCCGCGCGGCATGCCGCCGGGCGCGCCGGCGCCGGCGCCGGCGCAGTGAGGCAGCGGCAGGGCCCACGCCCACGGCGCCTCCTGCGGCGACTGCTGGCCACACTCGCATTCGTCGCAGCACCCGTCGTCGCACCTGCGGCGCCGCCGCCGAACCTGCTGCTGGTGGTGGCCGACGACCTCGGCTTCTCGGACCTCGGCGTCACCGGCGGCGAGATCCCGACGCCGACGCTCGACCGGCTGGCGCGCGAGGGCGTGCTGCTGACGCAGTTCGCGTCGATGCCCACCTGCTCGCCGTCGCGCGCCGCGCTGCTGACCGGGCGCGTGCCGCAGCGCGTCGGCCTCGGCACGATGGCGGAGCTGGTGGCGCCCAACCAGCAGGGGCGGCGCGGCTACGAGGGCTGGCTGGTCGACGGCGTGCCGACCGTGGCCGGCGCGCTGCGCGCCCGCGGCTACGCCACCTACCTCTCGGGCAAGTGGCACCTCGGCGACGTTCCCGGCCGGCTGCCCGTCGATCGCGGCTTCGAGCGCTCGTTCGCGCTGCTGCACGGCGGCGCGAGCCACGTCGACCTGCGCGGCTACATGCCGCAGCAGCCGCGCGCCGCCTACGTCGAGGACGGCGCGCTGATCGAGCCGCCGACGCCCTTCTACTCCTCGGACCTGTTCGTCGACCGCCTGCTCGGCTACCTGCAGGAGGCGCGCCGGCGCGGCGACGCGCGGCCGTTCTTCGCCTACCTCGCCTTCACTGCGCCGCATGCACCGCTGCACGCCCCCGCCGAGGTGCGTGCGGCCACGCGGGCGCGCTACGCCGCGGGCTGGGACGCGGTGCGCGCCGCGCGCCATGCGCGGCAGCAGGCGAGCGGGCTGCTGCCTGCCGATGCGCCGCTGCCGCCGCGCTGGCCGATGGTGCCGGCCTGGGACGGCCTCGACGCGGCGCAGCAGGCGCGCGAGGTGGCGCGGATGAGTGCCTATGCGGAGATGGTCGAAGGGCTGGACCGCAGCCTCGGCCGCCTGCTCGCGCAGCTCGAGCAGGACGGCAGCCTCGCGGACACCGTCGTGGTGTTCCTGTCGGACAACGGCGCGGAGGCCAGCGACTTCTCGGCGATGCCCGGCATCGGCGAATGGTTCCGGCGGGCGTGGAACGCCGACGTCGCGCGCATCGGCCGCGGCGACTCGTATGCGTTCCAGGGCGCCGGGTGGGCGCAGGTGAGCGCGACGCCGAACCGTCTCTTCAAGGGCCTGCCGACCAGCGGCGGCACGCGCGTGCCGGCGATCGTGCGCGCGCCGGGCCGTTTCCCCGCGGGCACGCGGATCGCGACGCCCACGAGCATCGTCGACCTCGCGCCGACGCTGCTGGCGCTCGCCGGCGGGACGCTCGCGGACGTCGACGGCGGAGCGCTCGGGCGCGTGCTCGAGGGTCGCAGCCGCGAGGTGCGCCGCGATTCGCCCGGCCTCGGGATGGAGCTGCTCGGCAACCGCGCGTGGCAGTCGGGTCGCTGGAAGATCGTGCAGCTGCGCGCGCCCTGGGGCGACGGCACGTGGGAGCTGTACGACACCCGTGTCGATCCCGGGGAGTCGCGCAACCTCGCCGCCGCGCAGCCGGACGTGGTGCGCGCGCTCGCGGCACAGTACGCAGCATGGGCGCAGCGCGTCGGCGTGATCGAAGTGCCCGCGGGCTTCATGCCCTATCCCCTCGTGGTCGCGCCCGATGGCGCGCCACGCGGTCCCGGTCCCGCCGCGGCGAGCGGATCTTTGGGCCAGTAGTCGGGCGCCGCGCGGGCACCGCACGCCTCGCGATCGACGAGCGGACCGCACGATGCGAGTCCGTTGCGCAGCACGGATCGGGGAGACCCTCACCCACTCCGGGGCTGCGAACGGCTGCTTGGCTCGCGCAACCATGTTCCTGCAATCTAGGCCGCGAGCCGGTAGAAAGCGCGCGCCAGGGATCGGCGCGTCGGGGAACACGGATGGCAATGCGTTTCGCCTCGCGGAGTCTGGGCCGATCTGTGGCAGCCGCCCTGGCCGGCGTCGGGGTGTTCGCGATTCCCGAGCTGTTGCGCATCGCCGAGCTGCGCTCGATCGCGAGCTGGGTGCCCGTCGGCGTGGTCGCGGGATTGCTGGTCCGCTGGGGCGTGCGACGGGGCGCGCTGGTGTTCGCCGGTGCGCTGTCGGCCGCGCTCGCGATGGGCAATGCGCCGCTGCCCGCGCTGCTCGCTGCCCTCACGGGGGTCTCGGGACCGCTGGCGCTCGCCGCATGGCTGGCGCGACGCGACGGCGCTCCGCTGCGCCTCGATGCCCGCGGCGCTGCGCTGCGCTTCGGCCTCGCGACCGTGACGGCGATGGCGTTGCCCCCGGCGCTGGTGCTCGGCGCGCTGCAGGTGCTGGAGTGGACCAGCGGCCCCTGGCGGCCTGCGTCGCAGTGGGTGCACTGGTGGGCGCACGCGAGCATCGTGACCCTGCTGCTGGTGCCCGCGGTCGCGACGCTCACCGGCGAGCGGCTGCGCGGCTGGTGCCGCGAGGGGCGCGCCGTCGCGACGCTGCTGGGCGTGCTGCTCGGCCTCGTGGCGGCGACGCTGTTGCTGCCGCGCGCCGCGACGGTGCCCTGGGTCGGGCCACTGGGCCTGATCGCGGTGCTGTACGCGGGGATGCGCATGGACCTCGCGTTCACCTCGCTGTTCGGGCTCGCGATCGTGACGGCGATCACCATCAACGTGGCGGACGATGGTCCGAGCTGGAGCTACGGGCTGACCCTCGCCGCTACGGTGCTGCTGGTGCACGCGCTGCTCGGCGCGCGCCAGCGCGCCGAGGACGCGCTGCAGGCCGCCACCTTGCGCCATCGCCTGGCCTTGCTCGAGGCCGCGTCGAGCGAGCAGCAGCGCATCGGGCGCGACGTGCACGACACCCTCGGCCAGGAGCTCGCCGCGTTGTCGCTGCTGGCGCGGGCGTTCGAGACGCGCGCCGGCGCGCAGCAGCCCGCGCTCGCCGCGCTCGCCCGCGACGCACGCCTCGGCTGCGACCGCGTGGCGCAGGCCGTGCGCGGCCTGGCCCGCGGGCTGCTGGAGGACGTCACCGACCTGCGCGAGCTGGTCCGGGCGCTCGAGCGCCTGGCGGGCCCGCCGCTGGAGTCGGTGACGCTGACGGTCGATGCGACGCGCGCGCCCGGCCTGCCCGCGGACACCTGCGCCAACCTGTTCCGGATCGCCGAGGAGGCCTTCAGCCGCGCGCGGCAGCGTCTCGGGGCGACACGCATCGGGATCGTGATCGGCGCTGCCCGGCAACCGGGCTGGGTGCGTCTCGACCTGACCAGCGACGGCCGTGCCCCGGCCGGTGGCGAGGGCGCCGCGGGGCCGGACCCTTGGCAGCGGACCATGCTGTATCGCGCCGAAGTGGGCGGCGGCCGCATGGCGTTCGGGCAGAGCGTGGAGGGCGGTATGCACGTGGCCTGCGAGCTGCCGATCGGCGCCGTGCCCGCGCCCACCCCCGCCGCAGCCGCAGCCGCGCCATGACGACGACCGTGCGCGGCAGTACGCCCGGCACGACGCCCGTGCTGCCCGCCGCCGCGTTCGGCGCGGCCAGCGTGCTGCTCGGTGTGCTGCTGCTCGGGGTGCAGGTGAACTCGCCGCTCGGCTGGCTGCCCGGCGGGGTGACCGCCGCCGCGATGCTGCGCTGGGGCTGGCGGGGCGCGGGCTGTGCCCTGCTCGGCGCGGCCGTCGCCGGCCTCGCGGTGGGACGTCCGCCGCTGATCCTCGGCTTCGGGCTCGCCGGCGCGGCGTCCGCCGCGCTGGCGCTGGCCGCGGCCGCGCGCGCGCTCGGCGTGGGGCGCGACTTCGCGCGCCGCGACGGCTTCGCGCGGCTCGCGACCGCGACCACGCTGGCGATGGCGGCGCCCGGTGCCGTGGCGCTGCTCGGTGCGATCGCGCAAGGCTATGCGCCCGCCATCGCGGAGCCGGGCTACTACTTCGTCCGCTGGTGGATGTCGGCGTCGATCGCCTCACTCGCCGTGGTGCCGGGGTTCCTCGCGGCGGGCCCCGACACGCTGCGCGCCTGGGTGCGCGATTGGCGCCCGACTGCCGCGCTGCTGGCGGCCACCGCCGCCTGGGTCGCGCTGCTCGCCGCGCGGCTGCCGGACTCCAGCTGGACGACGCTGCTGGCCGTGCCGCTGACCGCCGTCGCCGCGCTGCGCATGGACCTCGCGTTCGCCTCGCTGCTCGTGCTGCTGCTGACGACCGCGATGGCGATGCTCGGCTCCGCGGCGCCGGCCGGCATCAGTGTCACGGACACGCTCCGGCTCTGGGCGTTCTGCCTGGTGCTGACGGCCGTCAACCTGACCCTGCGGGCGTTGCTGGCCGAGAGGGACGCGCTGCGGCAGCGGCAGCGCCTCGCCGAGGCGAGCCATCGCGTCGGCCTCCTGGACGCCGAGATCCGCGAGCAGGAACGCATCGGTCGGGACGTGCGCGAATCCGTGCATCGCGACCTCGAGGTGCTGTCCGGTCAGCTGGCGCACCTGGAGGCGCGGACCGCGCAGGAGGCCCCCGGGCTGCTCGAGGATGCCCGCCAGATGTCGGCGGCCTGCGGGCGTGCGATCGAGGCGTCGCTCGCGCTGGCCGACGGCTTCTCGCCCGACATCGAGGACGACGGCGACCTGGCGGCGGCGCTGCGCCGGCTGGCCGACCGCATCCCGGCGAGCACCGGCGTCGAGATCCGGATCGATGCCCCGACGCGGCTGCCCGTGCCGGCGAGCCGCGGGCGCGACGTCTACCGGATCGCACAGGAGGCGCTCGCCAATGCACTCAGGCACGCGCGGGCGCAGCGCATCGCGATCGAGCTGCAGGGGGATGCGGCCACGGGACTGCAGCTCGTGGTGCAGGACGACGGCGCGAGCTTCGACGTGGCGACGGCGCGGCCGGGCCTCGGCCTGCGCACCATGCAGTATCGCGCGGCCCGCGCCGGCGGCACGCTGCAGGTGGAAGCCCGCGCGCCGCGCGGCACGCGCGTGACCTGCCGTGTCCCGCCCGTCGCGGCCGGCCGCGACGCCGCGGCCCGGCCTCAGCCGTAGGGCGCGATCCTCACCGGATTGCTGAAGAAGCGATCGATCACGCCGCGCTCGAACGCCTTCGGGTCGGCGCGCAGCCGCTCGAAGAAGCCCCGGGAGCCCGCGGCGAGGATCTCGGTCTCACCCTGCGCGAGGGCGTCGAGCACTTCCTCGGCGTGCTGCACCGGCGTGACGCCGTTCCGGGTGCCGACCGGCGAGGCGCGCGTCAGCACGCTGCCGGTGACGACCTGCGAGACGAGCACGGGTTGGCGGTCGGTCTCGGCGCGCAGCCCCGCGGTCATGATCGCGGCCGCGGCCTTGGAGATCGAGTAGCTCGAGAACTCCGGCAGGCAGAAATAGGCGCCCACCGAGAGGATGTTGACCACCGCGCCGCCGCCGTTGCGCACGATCAGCGGCACGAACAGGCGCGCGAGCTCGGCGGGCGACCAGCAGTTCGTGTCCATCACGCGCCGGGCGTCGTCGAGGCTCGCAGCCGACAGCATCCGACGCTCCGCGGCGACCTCGCTGCCGGGATAGGCGGCGTTGTTGATGAGCAGCGTCACGTCCGGCGCGGCGGCGGCCGCCGCGCGGCGCTGCGCCTCGTCGGTGACGTCGAGCGTCAGCGGCACGACGCGCTGCGGGTCGAGCGCGACGACCTGCGGCAGGTTGCGCGGGTTGCGGCCGGTGGCATAGACGCGCTTCGCGCCGCGTGCCAGCAACACCTCGACGAAGCCGAGGCCGACGCCGCGGTTCGCGCCAGTGACGAGCGCGACGCAGCCGCGCGCATCGAAGCGCTTCGGGGGGCGGCCCGGCGCGGGAGGCGCGGCCGGCAGGCCCGCCGCGTCGCCCGCGCCTGCGCCCGGCCCGGCACTCCCACCCGGGCTGCCGCCGACGGCACCGGCCGCGGGCGGCCCGGCACCGGCGGCGATGCCGGCGATCGAGGCCGCGCCCGCGAGCCCGGCGACGACCTCGCGCCGCTTCACGCGCGGGCCCTGGGCTGGATGTTGGCGTTCATCCGGAACTGGTTGGTCGGGTCGTACTGGGTCTTGGCGGCGACCAGGCGCTCGAAGTTCGGGCCGTAGTTGCCGGCGACGCGCCGGTCGTCGTCGTCGACCGCGGCGGCGTTGATGTAGAAGCCGCCACCGGTGAACGGGTCGACGACCTTCCAGTAACGGCGGCCCCAGTCGACGTACTTCTCGGCCGCCTCGCGCGAGGCGGCGTCGCCGCCGACGTCGATGTTGTGCATCGCGCTGCGGTGCGGGTAGGCGGTGGCGTCGGGCGCGACGCGGTTGACGGCGCCGCCCATCAGCAGCAGCAGCGCCCGCGCGCCCGGCAACGGGTTGGCTTCGTAGAAGCCGAGCAGGCCGTCGAGCAGTCGGCCGCGCTCGGCGCGGTCCTCGAAGGCCCCGAGCATGCCGGCCTTCTGGTAGTGGAAGTTGCCGTGGGCGTTGCCGCCGCCGTCGGCCTGCTTCTGGATGTCGAGGTACTTCGCCGACCCACCGCGCGCGGCGAGCGGCTTGCCGAAGCCCTCCAGCGTCCTGAACACGGGCTCCGCCTGGTCGGGCGCGCCGAGCCAGTTCGCCGAGAGGCTCACGAGTGGCGCGCCCTGGGCGTTGCGCACCAGCACGACGGCGAGGAACAGCGGCTCGGGCGCACGCGGCGCGTAGTCGAAGTAGCCCTCGAGCACCGGGCGGATGTCGGCCGCGCCGTAGGTGATCGCGCGGGTGGTCACCGGGTAGTCGTGGGGGTGCAGGTCGAACTCGAACGACACCGCGACGCCGAAGTTGCCGCCGCCGCCGCGCAGTGCCCAGAAGAGGTCCGGGTTCTCGCGCGCGTTGGCGGTCAGCAGTTTGCCTTCGGCGGTGACCAGCTTCACCTCGCGCAGGTTGTCGATCGTCAGGCCGTGCAGGCGCTGCAGGCGGCCCATGCCGCCGCCGAGCGTCAGGCCGCCGACGCCGGTGTGCGAGACGACGCCGAACGTGGTGGCGAGGCCGGCGGCCTGGGCGGCGGCGTCGACGTCGCCGAGCAGGCAGCCGCCGTCGGCGCGCACGGTGCGCGCCTTGGCATCGACGTCGATGCGACGCATCGGCGAGAGGTCGATCACGAGGCCGCGGTCGACGGTCGACTGGCCCGAGGCGCTGTGGCCGCCGCAGCGCACCGCCGTCAGCAGCCGGTGCTCGCGCGCGAACTTCACCGCGGCCTGCACGTCCGCGACGCCGGCGCAGCGCACGATCAGCGCGGGGCGGCGGTCGAACATCGCGTTCCAGACCTTGCGCGCCGCCTCGTACTCGGCGTCGCCGGGACGGATCACGCTGCCCTTCAGGCGCTTCGCGAGGCGCGCGACCTTGGCGTCCGAGAGCACGACCTCGCCGCCGTCGAGCGTCACGGCCGGGAGATCCGCGGCCTTCGCCGGCCCCCGGGCGTAGGAAACGGTGGCGGCGCTCGCCGCGGTGCCGAGCAGGCCCGCGAGCACGGCGCGGCGGTCGAGCCAGCCGCCGGGCGCGGCGGCCGGGCGCTGGCGCAGCTCGGCGTGGCGGGCGAACTCGGCGCGCAGGTTCAGGCGGGCGCGGCGGGGATCTTCGAACATGGCGGAACCTCCTCGGGGAATCAGGTGACCGGCAGGCCGGACGGCCGGTCCGGCAGGCACAGCGCGGCGAACGTCGAGGCGACCAGCAGCGGCACGACCACCACCGACAGGCCGACTTCCCAGCCGGCGCGGGCGATCACCAGCGGCACGACCATCGGGAACACGGCGAAGCCGAGCGTCAGCGGCGCCGAGGCGCAGATCGCGAGCCCCGACGCGCGGATCGCGGTCGGGTAGATCTCGGCGACCAGCACCGGCACCACGGCCTGCGAACCATAGAACATGGTCGCCATCACGGCGTACCAGAGCATGTCGGGGGTCCGGCCCGCGGAGAGCCACAGCAGGCCGAGCAGCGCGGCGGCACCGCCGAGCACCCAGATCACGAACACGTTGCGGCGCGAGAGCACGAACTCGCCCATCAGTGCCGCGCCGACGTAGCCGACGACCGCGATGCCGTTGGAGAGGCCGACCAGCAGCGCGGCGTCCGCGGGCGAGTAGCCGCGCACCTGGTTGAAGAAGGTGGGAAAGAAGAACGCCGAGCCGGCATAGGCGCCGCCGAAGGTGAAGAACAGCAGGCAGCTGGCGATGCTGCGGCCACGGTACTCGGGGCCGAACAGCGCGCGGAAGGCGCCGTGGCCGGCGCCGCCGGCGGGCGCGGGTGCGACGGCGCCCGGCCGCACGCCATCGCCGACGCGCGCGAGGTAGAACCCGATCGGGATCGCGAGCGGCACCACGGCGAAGGCGGCGAAGCAGGCGGCGCGCCAGTCGAACTGCGCGAGCAAGGGCGCCGCGACCAGCGAGGCGAGCAGCCAGCCGAGCGGGTAACCGCACTGCAGCAGCCCCATCGCGACGCCGCGGAAGCGGTCAGCGGCGTTCTCCACCACCAGCGCATTGGTGATCGGCGAGAGCCCGCCGCTCAGGCCGAAGCCAAGGGAGCGGAAGATCGTCAGCAGCACCACCGTGGCGGCGAAGCCCTGCAGGCCGACGAAGACCGCCGAGCTCGCCAGCAGCAGCACCAGCACCGGTCCGCGCCCCCAGCGGTCCGCGGCGATGCCGGCGAGCACGATGACCACGGTGCCGAGCACGAAGGAGATCGTCAGGATCGTGCCGGCGGCCTCGAGCGGCAGCCGGAACTCGGCGAGGATCCCGGGGATCGCGTAGCCGAACAGCGACTGGTCGAAGTTGGTCAGCGTCCAGACGAACAGGCAGATGAAGAAGATGCCCGGCCGGGCGCCGAACACCCGGTTCAGCCAGGACTGCTGCCGCTCGGCCATCGAATCCGCCGCCATCGCTGCGCTCCCCGTCGAGGGCTCATCTTCGGGCAAGCGTCGCGGCGGCACCAGCGGGCCCCGGGACGGGGCCACCCGACGAGACGGCGGGGGTCCGCCCGGCCGCCTGTGCCGGAGTTCCGGTTTCCGGCACCGCGCGCTTGAGCCTGCGCGCGCCGGCTCGCATGCTCGGCCGGGTCAGGGTCGAGGCGCGGCGCCGGGCCGCGCCAGGAGGCGAGCGATGTTCCGCTGGATCGGCGTACTGGTCGCGCTGGGGCTCGTGGCCTGGCTCGCGACGCGGCAGCTCGACGACGCGGGCGGCGCGGCGGCGCGGGCCGCGGAGGACGCGGCCGAGGTCGCGGGCGTCGAGGCGCCCGCGATCGACGCGGACGCGACGCCGTCGGAGGTGGCCGGGCAGGTCGGCGCGCAGGTCGACGCGATGCTGCAGGCCGGCAAGGCGCGCGTCGATGCGGCGGAGAGCGACTCGCAGTAGCCGCCGCGCAGCGCGGCGGTGCGGACGTGAGCGTCGTCACGACGCAACGGAAATTTTTTCCGCGATCTATTGCACCGCCTGTCACCGTGCCGTAACGTGCGCCCCGCGTTGCGAGGTGTGGTACCGCTCGTGACGTCCGGAAACGGTTCTCTGGACCCCTGGAGGTGTGGCAAGACCGAAATGAAAAAGCAGTCAGCCCTGGAAGGGCATCGTCTTCTGAAGGTCAACCAGTATCTCGAGAAGAACTTTCCCGACTTCTTCGCGGAGGCGCGATTCCAGGTCGGAGACGACGACTACTTTCTCTATTCGCGTTTCGGGCAATACCTGGCGCGCTCTATCGAGCACCGCCGTGCCCCCCGTTCCAAGATCAACCGCGGCTTCACCGTCCTCAACAAGATGGCAGCCGTGTCGCGCAAGGATCCCAGCGTCCGCCGGATGCTGGTCTCCGGCCCCCTCGAGCATCTCCTCGACGCCCCCAAGGCGCGTGCGCTGGCCATGAAGCGGCTCTCGCCCGTCGCCCAGGGCTACATGGAGAGCCTCTGCGAGTGAGCCCCGGGCGCCAGAACAGGGGCACCACGCCCCGCTGATTCGGAGCTGACAGCCAAAGAGTCGCCCGCCTCGCGCGCGCCTTGTACTGGCTTCTCCTTGGAAGGGACGCACCCGAGGGTTCGTCCCTTCTTTTTTGGGCGGGCCTTTTTGGCATGCTCTCGCCCGGATGTCCCGCGCCACCTGCCACCGGAGCCGTCGGTGCCCGACCCGAACGACCTGACCCGCCTCGCCGGCCGCCGCATCCTCGTGACGCAGGCCGCGGACTTCATGGGACCGGCGATCTGCCGGCTGCTCGCCGCGCGCGGCGCGACGGTGCTCGCCTCGGGCGAGCCGCCCACCGACCCGGGCCTGCCGGAACGCCTGGCGACGCTGCACGCCCCGGTCGACGCGCTGGTGCTGAACCTCGCGATCCCGGCGCCCGCGACACCGGCAACCGAGGTCGAGGCGGCAGAGTGGCGCGAGGTCTTCGCCTGGCTGGTCGATCCGCTGCCGCGCTTCCTGCGCGCCTTCGCGCCGCAGATGGCGGGGCGCGGCGCCGGCAAGCTGATCGTGATCGGCAGCGCCTCGGCGCTGCGCGGCATGAAGCGCGCCTCGACCTATTCCGCGGCGCGCGGCGCGCAGCTCGCCTGGGTGCAGGCGGTCGGCGTCGAGCTCGCGCCGCGGGGCATCCAGGTGAACGCGATCGCCCAGCACTTCGTCGACAACCCGACCTACTTCCCGGAAACGGTCCAGCAGGACCCGCGCTTCGCCGAGCGCCTGGCCCGCGAGGTGCCGCTCGGCCGGCTGGTCGGCGCGGACGAGGATGCGAGCCTGGTGGCCTACCTCTGCAGCGCGGCGGCGGACTGCTTCGTCGGGCAGGTGTTCCCGGTGGCGGGGGGCTGGGCGACCCGCTGAGCGTCCGGCCGGCTCAAGGCGGGCACGCGGCGGCCGATACAGCCCTCGTGACCCTGTCGACCGCCGTTGCCGCCGCCGTCGTGCCCGCCGAACCCGCCCCGCTGGCCGGGGTCGTGCCGGACGGCGTGGTCGCACCGCGCCGGCGCTGCGAAGCCTGCCGGGAGGACGTGTCGCTGCCGCCGTTCACGATGGCGTTCCAGCCGATCGTCGACGCCGAGACCGGCGAGACCTTCGCCTACGAGGCGCTGGTGCGCCCCCCTGGCGGCGGCAGCGCCGCGGCCGTGCTCGCGCGCATCCACGAGGGCAACCGCTATGCCTTCGACCAGGCCTGCCGCGTCCGCGCGATCGAGCTCGCGGCCCGGCTCGGGCTGCAGTCGCTGCTGAGCATCAACTTCCTGCCGAACGCCGTGTACCAGCCCGCGGCCTGCCTGCGGAAGACCTTCGAGGCCGCGGCCCGCTCGGGCTTCCCGCCGCACCACCTGATGTTCGAGGTGACCGAGACCGAGCCGACCCGCGACGTCGGCCACCTGCGCTCGATCTTCACCGAGTACAAGCGGCACGGCATGCTGACGGCGATCGACGACTTCGGTGCCGGGCACTCCGGGCTGAACATGCTCGCGGACTTCCAGCCCGACGTCGTCAAGCTCGACATGGGCCTGGTCCGCAACCTGCACGCCGACCGCGTGCGCCGGGCGATCACGCGCTCGATCGTCTCGCTCTGCCAGGAACTCGGCATCTCGGTGATCGCCGAGGGCATCGAGTGCCGCGACGAGGCGCTGGCGCTGCGCGACCTCGGCGTGCGCCTCTTCCAGGGCTTCTACTTCGCGCGGCCGGGCCTGGAGCAGCTGCCGCGCGTGCCGGCGGAGACGCTGGCGCGGCTGCGGCTCGAGCACGAGACGGCGCTGGTCGCCGGCGCGGCGCGCGGCATGCCGCGCGCCCGGCGCAACGCCGGCTGAAACGCCTCTGCCCCCGTGGGGCGCGCCCGCGGCACCCTCGCACCGACTCGCGCAGGCCGGGCCCGGCCGCTACGATGCGCCGGGCCGACCCGGGGGGGCGATGACGACAGACGGCAGCCGCGGCGGCCTGGACCGCTCGCACCGCAAGGTGATCCTCGCGTCCTCGCTGGGGACGGTGTTCGAGTGGTACGACTTCTACCTGTACGGCTCGCTGTCGGCGATCATCTCGCGGCAGTTCTTCTCGGGCGTCAACGAGACCACCGGCTTCATCTTCGCGCTGCTGGCGTTCGCGGCCGGCTTCTTCGTGCGACCCTTCGGTGCGCTGGTGTTCGGGCGGCTCGGTGACCTCGTCGGGCGCAAGCACACCTTCTTGGTCACGATCCTGATCATGGGCGCCTCGACCGCGGCGGTCGGGCTGCTGCCGGCCTACGAGACCATCGGGCTCGCGGCGCCGGTGATCCTGATCGTGCTGCGGCTGCTGCAGGGCCTCGCGCTCGGCGGCGAGTACGGGGGCGCGGCGACCTATGTCGCGGAGCATGCCCCTCCCGCGCGGCGCGGGCTCTACACGAGCTTCATCCAGACCACCGCGACGCTCGGCCTGTTCCTGTCGCTGCTGGTGATCCTCGCCTGTCGCCTGGTGCTCGGCCCCGACTTCGAGGCCTGGGGCTGGCGGATCCCGTTCCTGCTGTCGGTGGTGCTGCTCGGCATCTCGGTCTACATCCGGCTGCAGCTGCAGGAGTCGCCGGCCTTCATCGAGGTCAAGAGCGCCGGGCGGCTCTCGACCGCGCCGCTGCGCGAGGCCTTCGGCCAGTGGGGCAACCTCAAGGTCGTGCTGCTCGCACTGTTCGGCGCGACCGCCGGCCAGGCCGTGGTCTGGTACGGCGGGCAGTTCTATGCGCTGTTCTTCCTCGAGAAGATCCTGCAGGTCGAGTCGGGCGCGGCGAACCTCGTGATCGCGGCGGCGCTGGTCATCGGCACGCCGTTCTTCGTGGTGTTCGGGTGGCTGTCGGACCGGATCGGCCGCAAGGTCGTGGTGCTCACCGGCTGCGCAATCGCCGTGCTGACGTACTTCCCGGCCTTCCAGGCGCTGACGAAGTACGCCAACCCGGCGCTGCGCGAGGCGGTGGCGACGGCGCCGGTCACGGTGGTCGCGGACCCGGCCGACTGCTCGTTCCAGTTCGACCCGGTGGGCCGCAAGGCCTTCGCGAGTTCCTGCGACGTCGCCAAGGCGGCGCTGGCGAAGGCGGGCGTGCCGTACTCGAACGAGGCGGCGCCGGCGGGCAGCCTCGCGGTGGTGCGCATCGGAGCGGGTGGACGCGACGCCACCACCCTCGCCGCGTTCGACGGCCGCGCGCTCGACAAGCCGGCGTTCGCGGCGGCGAGCGCGCAGTTCGGTGCGCAGCTGAAGGCGGCCCTGGCCGCGGCGCGATATCCGGCGAAGGCCGACATGTCACGGGTGGCCTACGGACCGGTGATCGCGATCTGCACCTGGCTGGTGCTGCTGGTGACGATGGTCTACGGGCCGATCGCCGCGTGGCTGGTGGAGCTGTTCCCCACGCGGATCCGCTACACCTCGATGTCGCTGCCCTACCACCTCGGCAACGGCTGGTTCGGCGGCTTCCTGCCGGTGACCTCGTTCGCGATCGTCGCGGCGACCGGCGACATCTATGCGGGCCTCTGGTACCCGGTCGTCGTCGCCGCGATCACGGTCGGGATCGGCGGTCTGGCGCTGCGCGAAACGCGCGGCGCGCCGGACGTCGACTGAAGGACGGCCGCCGCGACGGCGCGGCGGCCCGGGGCCTGACGACCTTCCCCCCTCGTGCCCATCGACCGGCGCGGACCGCGATCGCGGCCCGCCCTGCCCCCGCTCCCCGTACCGACGCCGGCGCCCGGAGGCGCGCGTCGAACCTCGGGAAGCCCCCCTGGCGTCCGTTCAAGGACACGAGGGGGGTCGGACCGTCAGAACCTGTAGCGGAACGTGGCGCCCCAGGTCGCGAGCTCGCCGAAGGTGGCGCCGTAGCTCACGCCCTGGATGATGAAGAACGAGTTCGCGACGTACTTCTCGCCGAACACGTTGCGGCCCCAGACGTCGGCCGTCCAGCCGTCGCGGCCGATGCCGGCGCGCACGTTGACCAGCGTGCGCGGCGGGATCTGCGCGAGGTTCATCTCCTCGACCTGCATCTCCGACTGGTAGGTCAGGTCGCCGCGCAGGAAGTACTCGAAGCCGTTGCCGACCGTCGAGGCCCACTCCGCGCCGGCCGCGACCTGGGTCTTGGGCGTGCGCGGCAGGGTGTTGCCGCCGACCGCGGTGCTGCGCGGGCAGACGATGTCGTCGCAGCGGTTGTTGAAGCGGAACGACAGCGTGCCGTCCTCGAACTCCGGCTGCGTGAACGAGGCGGCGAGGTTGAAGGACAGCTTGTCGGTGGCGGCGAACAGGCTCTGGATCTCGATGCCGCGCGAGCGCGCGTTGCCGAGGTTGCGGAAGATCACCGGGGTGTTGTCGATGAGGTTCGGCGGCGTGTTCGACGGCAGCGCCTGGATCTGCATGTCGTTCCAGTCGACGTTGAACAGCGCGGCGTTCAGCACCAGGCGGCCGTCGAGCAGGGTGCTCTTGGCGCCGATCTCGGTGGTCCAGTTGGACTCGGGACCGACCGCCTGCTCGTCGAGCGGGATCGTGACGTTGCCGGCGCGGACGCCGTTGAAGCTGCCGGTCTTGAGGCCCTTGGCGGTCGAGGCGTAGAGCATCACCGAGTCGGTGAGCCGGTAGTCGACCGTGAAGCGCGGGATCCAGTCGTCGAACTGGTCGGCGAGGTTGACGTTGGCGCGCACGTCGCGCAGGCCCTTCTTCTCCTCGCTGTAGCGCAGCTCGGCGCCGAACGTGAGCTTGTCGAAGAAGGTGTAGGAGACCGTGCCGAACCAGGCGTCCACGGTGCCGGTGTTGACGAGGTCGCGCAGGCCGAACGGGAACCCGGTCATGTCGAGGAAGCCCGAGGTCGGGTCGGAGCCCTGCACGCCCGGCGGCAGCGAGGTCTGGAAGAAGCGGTAGAAGTCGTCGAAGTCGGAGCGGAAGTAGCCGATCGTCGCCTGCAGCGGGCTGCCCTGCGGCCGGTAGTCGAGCCGCAGCTCGTGGCTCTCGAACAGGTTGCTGCTGCCCTGCTTCTGGAGGTTGTTGAAGAAGCCGAGCTGCGTCACGCCCATCGCGAGCTGCACCAGGTTGACGCCGAAGGACGGCGACACCGGGTTGACGTTCGGCGCGCTGATCTCCTGGCCCTTGGCGTCGACGTTGCCGTAGTCGTAGTTAAGCTCGAACGACTCGCCGAACTCGAACGTCAGCTTGGCGTGCCAGAAGTCGGTCTCGTTGGTGAAGCCCGGGGCGTTCAGCTGCACGTTGATCGCGCCGGCCGGACGGGTCGAGGCGGCGCTCTGGTAGGCGGCCGGGTTGTTCGAGAGCTCGCCGCAGATCAGCGACAGGCGCGTGGTGGTGCCGACGCGCGGGCCGCAGTTGCCAGTGTTCTGGGCGTCGCCGGTGTTGATCGAGTAGCCGGGGCGGTTGCCCAGGCGACGGTCGACCTTCATGTAGGAGACCTCGGCGGTCAGCCACTCGGTCGGCGTCGCGACCGCGACCAGGCTGTAGTTCTGGTTGTCCCACCAGCCGAGGCGCGCGTCGTTGCCGGCGAGGCCGGGGAATTCGTTGCGCCAGGTGCCGTCGAACTCGCTGTGGCCGTAGAAGCCGCGCAGGCCGAGCTTGCCCTCGATCAGCGGGCCGCCGAAGGCGGCGCGGTAGTCGAGCCGGCCGTCGGTGCCGGCACCGACCTCGGCGTAGCCGGCGTATTCGTCGCCGGGCTTGGCGAGCACGTAGTTGATGGCGCCGGCGAAGGCGTTCTGGCCGTAGAGCGCGCTCTGCGGGCCCTTGACCACCTCGATGCGCTCGAGGTCGGCCTGGCCGACGTCGACCGAGAAGTTGCGCTGCATGTAGATGCCGTCGATGAACGTCGCGACGTTCTGCACTTCCGACGACACGTTGACCTGGGTCAGGCCGCGGATCACGGGGGCGGCGGAGAAGCCGTTCGAGAAGTCCTCGAACGCGAGGCCGGGGGTCGCGGCCGCGATGTCCTCGAGCTCGTTGACGCCCCGGCGCGCCAGCTCGTCCGCGGTGAACGCGGTGACCACCACCGGGATCTCCTGCACGGACTCCTCGCGGCGGCGCGCGGTGACCGTGACCTCCTCGAGGGTGGCCTGGGCCAGCACTTCGCCCGCGAGGGTGGCCGTGAAGCCCACGGTCCCGCACCAGACGGCGCGGCGCAGCATGCTCTGTCGATTGCTCTTCATCGTTCCCCCTGTCTCAGGTCATCGTGACGTTGCGGCGCCGCCGTTGCGTCCGGGCAACGGATCGCGAGGCGCGGTCACGCGATGATCACAGATTCGAGGCCCTTTGGTGAAGCTCCGGGCAACGGTTTCACCCTTTGGCCATGCTGGCGTTGCACTGACGCCACACCCGGCGCCGACCCTGCCCCGGCCCCGGTCGGTTCCGCGGGAGGCGCCCTGGTCTACCATCCGGGATGTTGCCGGAGGAGCCGATGAGCACGTCGATGCAGGCCGACTATGGACCCCGGGCGCGGATCGGGGTCGCCGTGCCGTTCGCGAACCCGACGGTCGAACCCGAGCTGCGGGCGCTGCTGCCGGCGCCGGTCGGCATCTATGCGACCCGGCTGGTGCACCCGGCACCACGGGTCGAGGAGCGGCTGAACCACTACGTGCGACACATGGCCGACGCCGCGCGCACCTTCGGGACGATGAACATCCGCGCCTTCGGCTTCGGCTGCACCGGCTCGTCCTACGTCGCCGGTCGCGCGCTCGAGGACGAGCTCGCCGCGACGGCGGCGGCCGAGCTGAAGCTGCCGGTGATCACCGCCGCACAGGCCATCCGGCTCGCGCTCGGGGCGCTCGGCGTGCGCGCGATCGCGCTCGCCTCGCCCTATCCCGAGGGCCTCTCCGAGGCCGGCTACCAGTACTGGCGCGACGCCGGCATCGAGGTGGTCGCGAAGCGCCGGGTCGACCTCGCGCTGACCGACACCCACCGCATCTATGAGCTGACCAGCGACGACGCGCTCGAGGCGCTGCGCGGGCTCGACGCGACCGGCGCCGGCGCGCTGGTGGCGAGCGGCACCGGGATGCCGACGCTGCGCGCACTGCGGGCGATGCAGGCCGAGACGCACCTGCCGGTGCTCTCGTCGAACCTCTGCCTCGCCTGGGCGCTGTTGCGGACGGTGGCGCCGGAGCTCGCGCCGGCCTCGCCGGCCGGCCTGCTCGGGCCGCGCTGATCGCGGACCGGCTGCGTCCCGTCGGCGGATGGCCGCAAGGGAGTCGCAGCAACCGCTCCGCGATGCCCGTCCAGCGACAGTCGTAATCGCCGCGGTCCTACAGCGCCGCCCCGGCGGCCGTCCGACACTGCGTCCCGTCTTCCACCACGAAGCCGGAGCGAAGCGATGAAGGACAAGCCCGTGAAGATCTCGACCGAGCAGCGCCTGCCCACCGGCCCGCAGAGCAAGCCGGCGATGACGCGCGGCGAGCGCAACGTCGATGCGATCAAGCTGCTGAAGGCCGACCACCGCGAGGTCGCGGAGCTGATCGAGGAGTTCGAGGAGGCCGACCACGACGAGAAGGCCGGCCTCGCGCGGCAGATCTGCACCGCGTTGACGGTGCATGCGCAGATCGAGGAGGAGATCCTCTATCCCGAGGCGCGCGAGGCGCTCGACGAGGAGGATCGCGAGCTGGTCAACGAGGCGGACGTCGAGCACGCCAGCGTCAAGCAGCTGGTGGCCGAGATCGAGGCCGCGTCGCCCGACGACGAGCACTTCGACGCGCGCGTCAAGGTGGTCGGCGAGTACGTCCGCCACCACGTCAAGGAAGAAGAGAAGGAGCTGTTCCGCAAGCTCGAGGACACCGACCTCGACCTGGACGAGATCGGCGCGCGGCTGGCGGCGCGCAAGGCGGAGCTGATGGCGCAGCAGCCCGGCGAGGCGCCGGCGGCGCACTGAGGCCGATCCGGGACCGGGCCCGGCGATCGCGGTCGCCGGGACCCGCCTCGAACGTTCAGCGCTTGCGCAGCAGGTCCGCGAGGATCAGGTTCGGCACGGCCGAGTTGTCCCAGCCGAGTTCCTTCGGGGGCTCGAAGCCCCAGCGCAGGATCACGAGGTCCTGCGAGGGGACGATCCAGGTGGTCATGAAGCCGCCGCCCATCAGGTAGGCGACGTCGTCGACGAGGTAGGGCTTCGAGGTGGGCATCTGCAGCGGCCCGCCGCCCTGGCGCTTGACCTCGGCGGTGCCGGGCTTCCAGCCGAGCCAGATGTGCAGGCCCTTGTAGGGGTTCAGCTTCGAGGGCGTCAGCATCTCGTCGACATAGGCGGCGGGCACGACCTGCTGGCCGCCGAAGCGGCCCTTTTGCGCGATCATCTGGCCGACGCGCAGCCAGTCGGACAGCGCGCTGCGCGTGCAGCACAGGGTGCGCGCACGGCCCTTCGCATCGACGTTCAGGGTGGCGGTGCCGGCGCCGAGCGGGCGCCAGAGCTTCTGCGAGAGGTAGTCGGCGAACGGCTGGCCGGTGGCGCGCTCGACCACCATGCCGAGGATCTGCGAGTCGACCTGGTTCAGGCCGAACACGGTGTCGGGCTCGGCGGCCTTCGGGAAGCTGAGGGCCGCGCGCCAGACGTCGGCGCCGTCGGTCAGCTGCACGATCGGGCTCTGCGTCCCGCCGTCGCGGGTGCGGTCGAGGCCGGCGAGGCCGCTCGACATGGTCAGGAACTGGCGGATGGTGATCCTGCCGCGCGGATCGTCCTTCCACTCGGTGAGGTAGGTGGCGACCGGCTCGTCGATCGAGCGGATCTTGCCCTCGCCGATCGCGATGCCGATCAGCAGCGAGGGCAGCGTCTTGGTGAAGGAGCGCACCGGCAGCATCTGGCCGGGCCAGTAGCCGTCGGCCCACTGCTCGTACTCGATCGCGCCCTTGCGCATCACGATCAGCGCGTAGGTGTTGCGCGGGAAGGCCCAGTCGACGGCCTGCTGCCAGGCGGCCGCGGAGATGGTGTTGCGGCCCTTGGCGACGCGTGGCAGCTCGCCCTTCTGCTCGCCCTCGACCAGCACGTTCGGGTTGTAGAAGGACGGTGGCTTCGGGAACTCCTGCGGGTTCGCCAGCAGGTCCTCGTAGCGCGACCAGAAGAAGAAGGCCTCGCGGTTCTCGCGGACCCAGCGGATCGCGGCGTCGTGGGGGGCGGGGGCGGGCGTCGCCGTGGGGGCCGTCGCGCCCGCGGGCGCGGCGCCCTGCGCGAGCGCCGCAGGAGCCAGGATCGCCAGCGCAGCGGTCGCGCAGGCAGCCACGGCGCCGCAGCGCGCGGTGGCGGAGGTGAACGGGCGTGCCATCGGATCGAGCCTCCCAGGTGCGGCCGGCGCGGCGCCGGGCGGGGACATCGTTGCAGGTCCGGGCGCAGGCGTCACCTGCGCCTCGCTCATCGCACGTCGTACGAAACGCATGGCGGCGGACGAAGGGACGAACACGTTCATCGGGCCTTTCCGCAGGGCGGAAAGCCCGAGAACGAAAAATAGATCCGTCCCCTTTTTCCTAGGAGAGGCTGACGGTCGCGACCTTGTCCTGGTACGACTTCTTCGGGTCGATGCCGAGCAGCATCTTCGCGCCGGCGACGAGGCTCGAGCCGTCCATCCAGAGTTCGGCGCTCTCCGCAGCGAAGCGCAGCAGGGTGAGCTTCGGGTCGTCCTTGCCCTCGTACCAGGCGGCGACGAACGGATTCCACAGCCGGTCGATGGTCGCGCGGTCGTCGTCCACTGCGAGGCTGCCGTGGATCGTCGCGAACAGGTCGTGGCCCTTGGAGGCGAAGGTCGCGATGGCGCGGTGGCCCGCGTCGAGCTTCTGCACGAGGCTGTTGTCGCGGGACGTGAAGATCCACAGCGGGCTGCGGTCGTCCTCGAACAGCGCGGTCATCGGCCGGGCGTGTCCGTCCTCGACGCCGTCGAGGCCGAGCATGATCGTGCGGTCGGACTTCAGCGCTTTCCAGAAACGGGCTTCGAGGTCGATGGGCGTCGTCATGGGGGCTCCTGGCGGGTTGGGGTCCTGGAACGCGGTAGACCCTGCAAAGAGCCCGCCATCGCACCCAGGAGGCCGGGCCCTCCCTTCCAGGTCCAGTTTTTCGACTGGCCGGCCGAAAGAGACACGTGAGGCGCACCGGCTCACGGCGACTCTGGCCACCCTGGCCGGTAAGCCTTACACCGCGCGGTGCAGGCACGCCGTGAGCGCGGCCGCTGGCCCGGCGAGAGCGAGCCGCGACGGCGTGACCGCGCCCGCTTGCGGTTCGGATACCAGACGCCGCGGTGCGCGCTGCGCGCAGGGTCGGCCGGCTGGAGTCCGTCGGCATGGAGCCGGATCCCGAAGACATCAGCGTTGCCCACGACGCGAGCGTGGTCGATGGGCTTCTCGCCCTCGACCCCGGCCAGCGGCTGGCTGAACTGCACAGTCGCGGGTCGACTTCTTCGCCCTGGACGAGGATCGGCGCATGCGTCGCCTGCTCGAGGCTGCACTGCGCCGACAGGATCCGCGCTGAGGATCGGACAGGACGCTGCCGTTCTCGGGCAGGTCAGAAAACGAATCAGAAAATAAATCCGACCCCTTTTTCGAAAAATAAATCCGACCCCTTTTAGAGGAAGGTGGCTACGGCGATGGCGACGGAGGCGGGGATGACGAGCAGCCCGAGCAGGTCGATCCAGATGCCGGCGCGGATCATCTGCGGCACGGTGACGTAGCCGCTGGCGTAGGCGATCGCGTTCGGCGGGGTGCCGGCGGGCATCATGAAGCCCCAGGTCGCGGCCATCGCGGCGGGCAGCGTCAGCACCAGCGGGTCGAGGCCGAGCGCCGTGGTGACGCCGGCGACGACCGGGATGAAGCTCGCGGCGGCGGCGACGTTGCTGGCGAACTCGGTGACGACGATCACCACCAGCACCACGAGCACCACGAACAGCGGCATCGGCAGCGTCGCGGCGCCGCCGATCCAGGTGCCGAGCCAGCCGCCGAGGCCGCTGGCGGTGATCGCCTCGGCGAGCGCGAGGCCGCCGCCGAACAGGAACAGCACGTCGAAGGGCGCGCGCGTGGTGTCGCGCCACTCGAGCAGGGTGCCGGCCGGTGCGCCGTCGGGTCCGGGATCGGACGGCGGTCCGGGCGGCGGCTCGGCCGCGGCGCCCGCCGCCGATCCCGCCGGGCCACGGCCCGCCGGGATCACGAACAGCAGCAACGCGGCGAGGATCGCGACCGAGGAGTCCTCGATGCCGGCGAGCGCCGGCAGCTTCAGCACCGGCAGCGCGACCCACAGCACCGCGGTGAGCACCAGCAGCGGCAACAGCCGGCGCTCCGCGACGCTCCAGCGACGCTGCGGACCGAGCGCGGCGAGCAGGCGGCCGCGCTCGACCGCGGGCAACGCGAACGGGAACGCGAGGCGCGTCAGGATCAGCCAGGCCAGCGGGATCGCCATGGCGACCAGCGGGATGCCGACCGCCAGCCAGTGCAGGAAGCCGAGCTTCACGCCGAGGGTGCGCTCGATCACGCCGGCGCCGATCGCGTTGGTCGGGCTGCCGATCAGCGTGCCGAGGCCGCCGATCGAGGCGCCGTAGGCGACGCCGAGCACCAGGGCCACGGCGAAGTGCCGCTCGGCCTGCGAGCGTCGCGCCTCCTCCGGCAGCACCGCAGCGAGCACCGAGGCGGCGATCGGCATCATGATCAGGGTGGTCGAGGTGTTGCTGACCCACATGGAGATGAAGGCGGTCGCGACCATGAACGCCAGCACCAGGCCGCGCGGCTCGCTGCCGGCGCGCCCGAGCACGGCGACGGCGAGCCGGCGGTGCAGCCCGGACTTCTCCATCGCGAGCGCGAGCAGCGCGCCGCCGAGCACCAGGAAGATCACCGGCGACATGTAGCTCGCCGCCACCTCGGCGAGCCTGCCGGCGCCGGTCGCGGGCAGCACCAGGAACGGCAGCAGCGCGGTCGCGGTCACCGGCAGGGTCTCGGTGAACCACCACAGGGCCATCACGCAGAGCAGGCCGAGGGTGACGAAGCCTGCAGTGCCCAGGCCTGCCGGGGGCGGTGCGAGCGCGACGACGACGAGGACGGCGAGGCCGATGGCGAGCAAGGCGGGGCGGATGGTGGGAGCTCCTGGACCGGTCTCTCGTCGGTCGCGCTGCGCGTGGCGCGTACAGTACGGAGCGCCGACCGCCATTGCCAGCCGGGGCCGTCCCGCTCGACGGCGCGTCCACCGTCGCGACAGGATCGACCCGTGCTTCGCGACCGCGGATCGCTTCGCGCGCATCGAAGCGGCCCAGGAGGGCGAGAGCGTGTCGCGATGGGTCGGGGACCTGCGGCGCTCACGCCTCTGCGAGTCACCTGCCTACGAGGCGGGATGAACTCCATGACCGCCCTCGTGTGCGCTGGCACCAGCGTCCTCGTCCACGCGCATGACCCACGCGACGCCACGCAGCACGCCGCATCGCGCGCCTGGAGGGAACCGCCGTGGCGCGATCGCAGCGGCCGGACCCGCACCCAGGTGCTGGACGAGCTCTACCTTGCCGCGACGCGCATGCTGCGACCAACGGTCGACTCGCTCCTCACCGAGGCACACGCCCTGGGATCGCGGCATGGCCTGGGATGGTGGGACTCGCTGATCGTCGTCGCATCCATGACTCGGCCGCTGCACCGCAGCGGCGGCCGGCCGCGCAGGCGCCCGGCGGCCTGAGCGCCGCCCGGGAGCCGCTGCCGCGTCAGGCCGAGCGCGCGAAAGCGGGCGTCGCCGCCGGCGCCGGCGACGGCGCGCCGTGTCGCGGCGGCGCGTCGTGGCGCGACGCCGTGCCGGGCTGCCCGCGCGCCCCGCCGGGGCGGCCCGCGTCGAAGAATCCCACCAGCCGCGCCAGCGAGCCCGCCTGCTCGGCGAGCGCCTGGGTGGCGGCGCTCGCCTCCTCGACCAGCGAGGCGTTCTGCGTGGTCACCTGGTCCATCTGCGAGACGGCGCGGTTGACCTCCTCGACGCCCTGGGCCTGCTCGCGGCTCGCGGCGCTGATCTCGGCGATCAGGTCGGACATCTTCTTCACGCTCGCGACGATCTCGCCGAGCGCGCGGCCGGACTCGTCGACCAGCCGCGCGCCGCCCTCGACCTTGGCGACGCTGTCCTGGATCAGCGCCTTGATCTCGCGCGCCGACTCGGCGCTGCGGCTCGCGAGGCTGCGCACCTCGCTCGCGACCACCGCGAAGCCCTTGCCCTGCTCGCCGGCGCGGGCGGCCTCGACCGCGGCGTTCAGCGCCAGCAGGTTCGTCTGGAAGGCGATGTCGTCGATCACCGCGATGATGTCGGCGATGCGGCGGCTCGAGGCGTTGATCTCGCCCATCGCGGCGACCGCGCGGGCGACGACGTCGCCGCCCTGCTCGGCCACGGTGCGCGTCTTGCCCGCGACCTGGTTGGCCTGCGCGGCGTTGGTCGCGTTCTGGCGCACCGCCGAGGTGAACTGCTCGATGGAGGCGGCGGTCTCCTCGAGCGAGGCGGCCTGCTCGGTGGTGCGCTGCGAGAGGTCCTCGTTGCCGCGCGAGAGCTGCAGGGCCGCCGAACTCACCGAGTCGGAGGTCAGCTGGATCTGGCCGACGATCTCCAGCAGCTTGTCGACGGTCTGGTTGGCATCGGCCGCGAGCTGCCCGTAGGTGCCCTCGTAGCGCGCCGTCACCTTCTCGTCGAGCCGCCCGGCGGCGAGCGCGCCGAGCACGCGCTGCAGGTCCTTCGCGACGCCCTCGGATGCCTCCAGCAAGGCGTTCAGGTGGCGCGAGATCACGAGGAAGAAGCCGTCCTTGTCGTCCTCGCGGACGCGACCGTCGAGCCGACCGCGGCCGGCGGCGCCGATCACCGCCTCGACCTCGCGCTCGATCGCCGCCTCCTGGGTGAGGTCGGTCCACTCGACGCCGTAGCCGAGGCGCTGGCCCTGCTCGTCGGCCACCGGGTAGGCCAGCACGGACAACGTATGGCCGCCGGCCTCGAGGCGCGAGGTGCGCGGCGCGGCGAGGCCGGCGAGCAGCCCGCCACGATCCGGCGTGGCGTCGTCGAAGACGTCGAGGCCGGCGCCGACGAGCCGCGCGGCCTCGAGCCGCGGCAGGTCGCGCCGCAGGTCGGCCTCGAGCGCGCCGAACAGGCGCAGCGCGGAGCGGTTGGCGAACACGATGCGGCCGTCGGGCCCGGCGAGCATCACCGCGCTGGCGGACGAGTCGAGCCCCTGGCGGACGCGGGCGTTCTCGGCCGCCACGGCGCGCTCGGCCTGCAGCCGCTCGGCGAGCTGGCGCTGCATGCCGGCCAGCTCGCGCAGCATCGCGTTGATCTCGTCGCTGCCCTCGACCCGGATCTCCGAGTCGAGCCGGCCGGCGGCGATCGCCTGCAGGGTCGCGTTGGCATGCGCCATCTGCCCGGACGTGCGGCGCGAGATCAGCACCGTCAGCGCGGCGGCGAGCAGCAGGCACAGCGCGATCGCGCCGAGCAGCACGGCGTTGGTGCGCTGCAGGCCGGCCTCGACGTCCCGCAGGCGCTCGGCCGCGGTGCCGGTGGCCGCGCGCTGCAGCTCGACGCCGGACTCGAACAGCGCCAGCAGCGTGCCCAGCACGGCCGACTCGCGGGTGCCGTCGATCGTGCCGGCCTGGACGAGCGCGTCGCGGCTGCGGCGCACGTCCTCCAGGCTGCGCGCCAGCGCTTCCTGCCGTGGCTGGAAGCGACCGCCATAGGCCGGCTCGCGCGATTCCACGCGGCGGACCTTGGACTCGAGCGCCTCGACGGCGGAGGCCATGCGCCGCTCGGAGACCAGCAGCTCGCCGCGCGCCGCGAGGTCGCCGACGCCGGCGGCACGCATCATCGACATCGCATCCTGGGTGCCGGCGGCGGCGCGGAACAGGTCGGGCAGCTGCGCGACGGCGAGCTGCACCAGCGCCGTGGTCACGTCCGAGGCCACCCGGTCGAGCCCGGCCCCGTCGACCAGCTCGTTGCGCAGCGCGACGACCGCCCGACCGAAGCGGTCGTAGGCCTGCTGACGCACGCGGGGCTCGAGCCGGGCCGCGTCGTCGCGCAGCGTCCGCCACTGCTCGCGCAAGGCCGCGAGGTGCGGGCGCGCGGCCGCGACGATCGCCGGATCGGCGGTCGCGAAGGCGCGCTCCAGGGCAGCGAGGTTCTCGTCGACCTCGGCGCCGAACTCGGGCAGGCGGCGCGCCAGCGACGGCATGTCGCGCAGCGCGCCGACCACGGCGATTTCGTGGGCCACGATGTAGGCGCCGATCTCCGCGGCGCGGGTCACGTACTCCAGGCCTTCGGTCTGCGCCTCGGCGGCAGCGACCTGGGCGGCGGAGCTGCGCATCAGCACGGCCTGGGAGACGAGGGTCGGGACCAGCAGGGCCGCCGCGATCACGGCGATCTTCTGCCACAGCGTGAGACGGGAGATCAGCGACACGGGCGCACCTTCCTTGGCGTTCGACGCGACGAGGTCGTCCTGGACCACGCTGCCACCATCGGCCCGCGGCCGGAGTCGCTCCATCGGGCCGACCCCGAACACCGGAGAACTGTGCGCTGGGTCACCCGTCCCGCGGTGTCGCCGGGCACACGGGGCTTCGTGCTAACTTGCCGCCGCGCATGGACTCCATCTCCCAGTACGTACTCGGCGCCGGGATCGGCGTCGCGGTCATGGGCCGCCGCACCGCGGTCTGGAAGGCGGCCCTCTGGGGCGGCATCGCCGGCACGATCCCCGACCTCGATGCGCTCATCGACCACGGCGACCCGATCCGCAACATGACCTTCCATCGCGCGGAGAGCCATTCGCTGCTGTTCCTGACGATGCTCTCGCCGCTGCTCGCCTGGCTGGTGACGCGCATCCACGGCGAGGCGCCGCACTTCAGGCGCTGGTGGCTCGCGATGTGGGGGGCGCTGTTCACCCACCCGCTGCTCGACACGATGACGATCTACGGCACGCAGCTGCTGCAGCCGTTCTCCGAGCACCCCTTCGCGATCGGCAGCGTGTTCATCATCGATCCGCTGTACACCGTGCCGCTGATCCTCGGGCTGCTCGCCACGGGCATCGACCGCGGCCCGCGGCGGCTGCGCTGGAACGCGGCCGGGGTCGCGGTCTCCACCCTGTACCTCGGCTGGAGCCTGGTGTCGCAGGCCTGGGCGACCCAGGTCGCCGAGCGCGAGCTCGCGGCCGCAGGCGTGCGCACCGAGCGGCTGCTGGTGACCGCGACGGGCCTGAACACCGTGCTTTGGCGCATCGTCGCGATGGAGCCGGGTGGCGCGGCCTACCGCGAGGGCTTCTGGTCGCCGTTCGACCGCGGCCGGCCGATCCGCTTCGACCGCTTCGCGAGCGACCGCCGGTTGTTCGGGCAGCTGCGCGGCAACTGGGGCGTGGAACGGATGGCGTGGTTCAGCCACGGGTTCTTCCGCGTCGAGCGACGCGGCGACGTCGCGACCATCGCCGACATCCGGATGGGGCAGGAACCGAACTACACTTTCACCTTCGACGTGGCCCGGTGGCGTGCGAATCCGGGCTGGGCCGAGGTGCGCTACGCCGCCAGCGGCACGCGCGGCGACACCGCCGCGCTGCTGCGCTGGCTGTGGCCGCGGCTGCTCGGTGCCGACCTGCCGCCCCCGCGCGAGCGAGCGCCGATCAGCCCGCTGCCCGACTTCGCCCTGCCCGCGCGACGGGAATGAGGATCACCGATGAGCGCTATCGACAAGTGCATCGACGGCCGTACCCGCGACCTCGGCGGCGGCTTCACGGTACGGCGCGTACTGCCGGCAGCCGGGCAGCAGATGATCGGGCCGTTCATCTTCTTCGACCACATGGGCCCGACCGACTTCCCCGCCGGCACGACGATCGACGTCCGGCCGCATCCGCACGTCGCGCTGGCGACCGTGACCTACCTGTTCGACGGCGAGATCCTGCACCGCGACAGCCTCGGATTCCGGCAGGAGATCCACCCGGGCGACGTCAACTGGATGGTCGCGGGCCGCGGCATCGTGCATTCGGAACGCACCACGGCCCGCAGCCTCGGGCGGCCGACGCGGATGCACGGCATCCAGTCCTGGGTCGCGCTGCCCGACGGTCGCGAGGACGACCCGCCATCCTTCCATCACCATCCGCATGCGACGCTGCCGGTGCTCGAGACGCCCGGTGGTGCGCGCCTCTGCGTGATCGCCGGCGAGGCCTTCGGCCGGCGCTCGCCGGTCGAGACCGCCTGGCCGACGCTCTACGTCGATGCCGCGCTGCCCTGCGAGGCCGGCTTCGAGCTGACGGCCGACCACGAGGAACGCGCGATCTACGTCGCCGACGGCGACGTGCAGGTCGACGGCGAGACGGTGACGGCGGGGCGGCTCGCGCTGCTCTCGCCCGGACGCACCGTCGGCATCGCCAACCGCGGCGGCCACGCGGCGCGCGCGATGCTGCTCGGCGGCGCACGCTTCCCGACGCCGCGCCACGTCTGGTGGAACTTCGTCGCCTCCTCGCGCGAGCGGATCGAGCGCGCCAGCCGGGCCTGGGGCGAGCGGGACCGGTCGGTGTTCCCCGACGTGCCGGGGGACGAGCAGGAATTCATCCCGCTGCCGCAGGCACCCCCCGGTGCGGCGGAGGCGCCGTCGCGGGCCGCGCCGAACTGAGCGCGGGCACCGCGCCGGCCGGCCCGGGCGCTCACTGCAACCGTCGCAGCAGCGGCAGTTCGTCGACGCGCGGCGACGGCGGGATCGAGGCGAGATAGGCGTGCAGGTCGGCGACGCCGGCGTCGTCGAGGATCGACTCGGGGTAGGCCGGCATCGCGCGCACGCTGTTGCGCAGGAAGGCGCGCAGCGCCTCGAGCGGCATGGGCTGCGGCGCGAGGCGCGGGCCGGCGGTCCCGCCCTGGCCCACCGTGCCGTGGCACTGGTAGCAGCCGACCTTCATGTAGAGCCGCCGGCCGTTCTCGACCGCAGCCGCCGGGCCGGCGGACGGGGCGGCGGGCGCGTCCGTGGCCGACGCGGCACCGGCGGCGATTGCACCGATCGCGAGCAGCGGCAGCAGCAGCGGGCGGAGGGCGCGGATCATCGCGGTTGCGTCACGACGTCGAGCAGCGCCGGGCGACCGCCCTTGACCACCGCGACCGCGCGCTTCAGCGCCGGCCCGAGCTCGCGCGGCTCGGTGATCGGGCCTTCGGCCCACATGCCCATCGACCGCGCGAGCAGCGCGTAGTCGATCGGCGGGTCGTCGATCACCGTGCCGATCCAGGCACGGTCGACGCCGCGCTGGCGGCGGTTGGCCATGCGCTGCAGGTGCATGGTCTCCTGGTGATAGGCGCGGTTGTTGTGCATCACGCTGAGCAGCGGGATGCGGTGGTGCACGGCGGTCCAGATCGCGCCCGGCGCATACATCAGGTCGCCGTCGGGCTGGATGCTGACGGACAGGCGGCCGTGCGCGCGGTGGGCGAGCGCGGCACCGACCGCGGCCGGCAGGCCGTAGCCGACGCCGGCGCCGCCGGCGTGGCCGAGGTACTGGTGGTGGCGCTCGAACGACCACAGGCGGCGCGCCCAGCCCGAGATGAAGTTGTCGGGGCTGACGAGCGACCAGTCCTCGCCCTCGAGCGCCCGGCCGAGCTCGGCGGCGAGGCGCGCGGTGGAGATCGGCCGTGCGTCCCAGCCGTGTGTCGCGGCCTCGAGCGCGGCGGCGCGATCCTCGGCGCGCAGCCGCGCCAGCGACTCGCGGCGCGCGGCGAAGGCGCGGGCGCGGCGCGCGTCCACGCGCGCGCGGCAGGCCTCGAGCAGTGCCGGCAGCGTCGCCTCGGCGTCGCCGGCGATCGCGAGGTCGAGCTCGGGATAGCGCTGGAAGTCCTGGTAGTTCGACTTCAGGTAGAGCTCGTTGGCGGAGATCGCGACCAGCTTCGCGCCGTCCTTGAACCGCGGGCCGTGGTCGCGCGCGAGGTTGTCGACGTACTCGTTGACCGTGCCCCAGAAGTCGGTGAGCTCGAGGCCGAGGATCACGTCGGCGCGCCGCACCAGCGCGCCGGCGCGCTCGTTGGCCGACAGCGGGTGGGTGTTCGGGAAGTTCATCCGCCCGCCCTGGTCGACCACCGGCGCGCCGAGCAGCTCGGCGAGCTCGACCAGCCGCGCGACGCCCGCCGGGGTGCGCGCGCAGCGGTCGGCGACGATCAGCGGCAGCTCGGCCTCGACCAGCCACTGTGCCGCCTCGCGCACCGCGCCGGCCTCGCCCACCGGCGGCGTCGGCAGCGCGAGCCGCGGCACGCGCGGCCACTCCGCCTCGGGCACGCCGTCTTCCTGCAGCTCGGAATCGGCGACGATCATCACCGGCTCCATCGGCGGCGTCATCGTCAGCTTCCAGGCGCGCACCAGCGACTCGCCGAAGTGGCGCAGGCTCGCCGGCTGGTCGTCCCACTTGACGTAGTCGCGGACGATCTCGCAGGGATCCTGCGCGGAATGCTGCCACTCGACGCCGGGCCGGCGCTTCTCCGCGTTCAGGCCGTTGCCGAGGATGCCGATCAGCGGCACGCGGTCGCACCAGGCGTTGTAGACCGCCATCGCGGCGTGCTGCAGGCCGACGGTGCCGTGCGCGAGGAAGGCCATCGGCTGCAGCGCGACCTTGGCATAGCCGTGCGCCATCGCCGCCGAGGTCTCCTCGTGCAGGCAGGTGAGGAACTCGGGCGCGCGGTTGCCGCCGTAGGTGGCGATCGATTCCTGCAGGCCGCGGAAGCTCGAGCCCGGGTTGGACGCGACGTACTCGACGCCGAGCGCCTTCAGCACGTCGACCATGTAGTCGGAACCGGGGCGGCCGGCGAGCGTGCCGGGCGCGACGCGGGGCTCGCCCTGCTCGGCAGCGAGCGCCGCGGCCGACGGCGGCGGCGCGCCGGGCGATGGCGCAGCGGCCGGCGCCGTGCCCGCGCCGCCGCTGCCTTGCGGCGCCGTGCCCTGCGCCACTGCATCGGCAGCCGCTGCGGCGACCGCGCCGGACGGCAGCGCGCCACTCGCGCCGACCAGCGCGGCGCCCGAGAGGAAGCGGCGGCGGCCGAGGCGCGCGGCCGCCTGCGGCGCGGCGGCCGGCTCGTCCGGCCCGCCCTTCACGGGTCGCCTGCGCATCGCCGCGCCTGCCGCGGGGCCGGGCGTGCGCTCAGCGCAGCACGGCCCGCGCGAACTCGATCAGCTCGCGGTTGAAGCGCTCGGGCTCCTCGGCGAACGGCGAGTGGCCGCTGTCGGGATAGACGCTGACGCGGCTGCCCGGCACCTTGGCCGCGAGCTCGCGGCCGGGGGCCTCGGGCGTGCTGCGATCCTGCACGCCGACGTTGACCAGCATCGGCACGCCGATCTTCGGGATCAGGTCCATGTTGGCGATCGGGCGGTCGAACATGTGGCGGCGCGCGTAGGCCGGCAGCATCAGCGACAGCTGCGTGGCGCGCTCCCAGTAGGCGGGCCCCATGTCCCGGGCCGTCAGGAAGCGCACGCCGCCGCGGGCCGCGGCGATGTTGTCCTCGAGGCTGCCGCTCAACTGCAGCTCGCGGGTCCTGGCCATCTGCGCGGCCATCTCCGCCGGCGCGGGCGCCGGTGGCGGCGTGAAGCCGCCGTACGCACCGACCAGCTCGATGCCGCGCAGGCCCGAGGTGCCATAGGTGCGTACGTAGTCGGCGACCACCAGCGTGCCGTAGGACCAGCCGACCAGCAGCGGGCGATCGAGGCCGGTCGCCTCGATCACCGCCTTCACGTCGCCGGCGTAGTTGCGGTAGTCGGTGTACGACTCCTTGCTCCAGGGTTTGCCGGAATTGCCGTGGCCGCGCAGGTCGAAGGCGACCACGTAGAACTGGTCGGTGACCGGCGGCTTCAGCTGGTGCTCCCAGCTGACGTAGCTCTGGCCGATGCCGTGCACCAGCAGGATCGGGGGCTTCGACCGGTCGCCGGCGGTGACGACGTTCAGCGGCACGCCGCCCGCGCCTTCGACGACCTGGAAGCGCAGCGCGGGCGCCGCGGCCGCCACGGCGGCGGGCTTCGCGGTCGCAGCGCCGTCGGCCGCGCCAGCACTGGCCGACGCTGCCAGCCAGGCGGCGGCGAGCAGGAACGCGGGGAAGCGCGAGGCGGGAGGACGGATGCGGCTCATCGTGGGCTCCGTGCGTGGGCGGGGGTCGCCCCCGTGCCGGCGGCACGGGGTGCACGGATTACACCAGAACGCTGCGCGCGACAGGCAGCCTCGCGCCCTCGGTTCAGCCTCCGGGCGACTGGCCGGCGCCCGTGCCGGTGCCGGTCGCACCGCCGGTGGCGCCGGAGCTGCCGCCGGAGGTCATGCCGGTGCCCGAGCCGGAGCCGGAACCTGCCCCCGGCGAGGAGCCATCGGAGGTGACACCGGGCGCGACCTCGCTGCCCTCGGGCGTCGGCGTGGCCTGCGGCGTCGCCGGGTCGGTGGCCGGGTCGGTGGTCGGCGCAGGCTGCGACTGCTGCTGCGTCGAGTCCGAGGAGTTGTTGGCGGCGGGCCTGCCGCAGGCGGTCGCGAGCAGCGCGAGGCCGCAGACGAGCGGCAGTGCGTATCGGTGGGCCATGTCGTTTTCCTCTCGGGGCGAAAGTGAACGACCAGTCTCGCGCCGGGCGCTCGCGGCCGCGGTAGTCGCGGCACGCGAATCCCGGTCAGCCGCGACCGACAGTGGCGCGGCGGCCCTCAGCGCGCCGCCGCGCCCGCCGGCAACGCGAACGCGACCAGGTAGTCGCCGATCTTCGTGCCGACCTGCGCATTGCCGCCAGCGGCGATGACGACGTACTGGCGCCCATCGACGCTGTAGGTCATCGGCACCGCCATGCCCGGCACCGGCAGGTCCGCCGACCACAGCTCCTTGCCCGTCGCGGTGTCGATCGCGCGCAGCTTCGAGTCCATGGTGGCGGCGATGAAGGTGATGCCGCCGGCGGTGGTGATCGGGCCGCCGACGTTCGGCGAGCCCCAGCCGGTGCCCTCGGGGATCGTGACGCCTGCGCGGCGCACCTGGCCGAGCGGGATCTGCCACTTGAGCTTGCCGCTGTCGAGGTCGATCGCGGCGAGCGTGCCCCAAGGCGGCGGCGTGCAGGGGATGCCGAGCGGCGACTGGAAGATCTCGCCCTCGACCTTGTACGGCGTGCCCACCAGCGGGCGGGTCAGGTAGTCCGACGGCGGCTGCGCGTCTTCCTTCTTCGGGTCCTGCTTGGGCACGACCTTGATCAGGGTCGCGAGGTTCTCGGCCTTGATCACCAGCAGGTTCTGCTTCGGGTCGTAGGCGGCGCCGCCCCAGTTGCCGCCGCCGAGCGCGGACGGGAAGAGGATCGAGCCCTTGACCGAGGGCGGCGTGTACATGCCGTCGTAGCGCGCCTGGTCGAAGCGGCGCTGGCAGGCGAGCTTGTCGAGCGGCGTGAGGCCGAACAGTTCCTCGCGCTTCATCACCTGGCGCGCGAACGGCGCGATGCCGGTCGGCACCGGCTGCGTCGGCGCGGCGCGATCGCCCGGCACGTCGGTCGGCGGCACGGGCTGCTCGACGATCGGCCAGATCGGCGCGCCGCTGCCGCGGTCGAAGCCGAACAGCCAGCCCATCTTGGTCTGCAGCAGCGCCGCCGGGATCACCTGGTTGCCGCGGCGGATGTCGACCAGCAGCGGATGGCCGACGAGGTCGTAGTCGAACAGGTCGTGGCGCACGGTCTGGAAGTGCCACTTCACCTCGCCGGTCGCGCCGTCGAGCGCGACGATCGAGTTCGACATCGGGATGTCGAACTGGCGGCCGCCGCCGTAGTAGTCGGTCGACGGGCTGGTGGTCGGCACGAACACGAGGTTGCGCGCCGGGTCGACCGAGATCGTCGACCAGACGTTGGCCGCACCGGTGAGCTGCGCCTTGTCGGCCGGGATCGGGCTCCACTCCCAGCGCAGCTCGCCGCTGCGGACGTCGAAGGCGCGGATGAAGCCGTCGCGCGCATTCGCGAGCCCGTCGTTGGTGGAGTTGCCGATGATCACGAGGTCGCCGAGCACCGCCGGCGGCGAGCTCGGCGAGCCGCTGAAGCCCTGGCCGCGGTTGTCGTAGTCCTCGTGCGAGGCCCAGCCGGGGTGACCCTTGGCGGCGCCGAAGTCGGTGCACAGGGCGCCGCTGTCGGCGTCGAGTGCATAGAGCCGGCCGCCCTCGCCGTTCTTGAAGATGCGGCGCGTGCACGGCCCACCCGGCGCGGCCGGGGCCGGGGCCGGGGCCGCGGTGCCGGTCGGCGCCTTGGCCGGCGCAGCCTGCCAGTAGGCGACGCCGCGGCAGCGCGCCGGGATCTGCAACGGCGGGCTCAGCGCCTTGCCGCTCTTCGGGTCGACGCGGTGCGGGTCGAACACCCAGCGCTGGCGGCCGGTGGCGGGCTCGACCGCGAACACCTTGTTGTAGGGCGTGCAGAAGTACAGCAGCCCGTTGGCGTGCAGCGGCGTCGCCTGCAGCACCGTGCCGCCCTTGGGCAGGGGCGCGTCCTTGAAGTCGCCGCTGCGATGCACCCACACCTGGCGCAGCTTCGCGACGTTCTTCGTGTCGATCTGCGCGAGCGGCGAGTACTGGCTGCCGCCGGGGTCGCGGCCGAAGGCGGTCCAGTCGCCGCCGGGCGCGGTGGCCATCGTGGCGGCAGTGCCCTCGGCCGTCGCCACGTGGGGCGCGAGGCCGGCGGCGAACGTCGCGAGCGTGGCGAACGAGGCGACGCGGACGCGCGCCGGGATGCTGGTTCGGTTCATCGGATCCTCCGCTGTGCGCAGGAAGATACGCGAGCCGCGGGCCGGCCGGGAACCGTGCTCCCGGCAAGTCTCAGGGGATGGTCTTCAGCCGCTCGAGGCCGCCGAGCGAGAACTCGGTGATGTGGTGCGTGAGTTCCTCGATGGTGCGCTCGTCGGCGACGAAGCCGGGATCGACCTTGGGCAACACCTTGCGGACGAACATGTAGTAGGCGCACTGCGAATAGATCGTGCGCACGCAGCGCGCGACCAGCTTCGGGTCCGCGCCCGGCCCGAGCAGCGCGCGCACCGCGGCGGAGAGCGCGCTCTGCTCGACGTCGGGACTGCTGGCGGACTCGAAGGCCGGGCTCGGGTTGACCAGCTCGAGCGCATAGAGCCGCGGCAGCAGCGAGTTCGGGTCGAGCAGGAAGGTGACCATGCGGCGCACCGCGGAGCGCAGCGCCGTCGCCGGGTCCTCGCCGGGGCGCGGCTCGCGCGGCACCCGCGGGTGGGCGGCGTCGGACAGCGCCACCTGGTAGCGCATCACCTCGACGTAGAGTTCCTGCTTGCTGCCGAAGTAGTAGTTGATCGAGTTCAGGTTGGCGTGGGCGCGTGCGACGATGTCGCGCACCGTGGCGCCCTCGTAGCCCTTGGCGGCGAACTCCTCGCTGGCGGCGTCGAGCAGGCGCCGGCGCACGTCGGGCTCGTTGCCATGCAGGGGACGCAGGTCGCTGGTGGCCATCCGTGGATCCATGCTGCGGTCAGGCTATCATCGCGGCGCATTCTCGCTTGAAACGTTTGTAATAAACAAGTGTAATGGTGCAGGCTGCGCCATTGCGCAGTCCCTTGCTCAATGGAGTCCTTTGCGGACAAGGAGTGTTCGATGTCGTCCCGCCGATCCCTGTTGCTCGCCGCCCTGGCGCTCGCCTGCTCGCCCCTGCTGTCGCAGGCCGATTCCACCCAGACGGCCGCGCAGGTCGTGAAGTCGACCCCCGAGTTCTCGACCCTGGCACGCGCGCTCGAGGCCGCCGGTCTCGAGGCCGCGCTCGGCGGCACCGACGAGGTCACCCTGTTCGCGCCCACCGACGAGGCCTTCGCGCGGCTGCCGGCCGGTGCGCTCGACGACCTGCTGAAGCCGGAGAACCGCGACAAGCTGGTGGCGCTGCTGAAGCACCACGTGGTCGCCGGCAAGCTGGAGCGCGACACGATGAAGAAGCGCCGCAGCCTCACTGCGCTCGACGGCCACGCCATCGCCGTGCGGCTCGAGCGCGGCAACCTGGTCGTCGGCGAGGCGCGCGTCGGCAACCGCGAGCGCGTCGCGGCCAACGGGCGGGTGTTCGCGATCGACAGCGTGCTCAGCCACTGAGGGTGCGCCGGGGCGCGGCGCTCAGTCGCCCGGCATGCGCTCGAGCTGGTCGCGCCAGTCGGCGCCGGCGCGTGGTTCGCTCGACTGCGTGACGACGAAGGCGCGGTTGCGCGCCCGCGGCTCGACCGCGGAGACGATCGCGACCTCGGCGAGGTCGGCGCGCGAGATCGTGCCTGCCGGCGGCGGGCCGTCGGGCGGTGGCAGCGAGCCGGGCGCGCGCATGGTCTGCTCCTCGCGCGTCGGCTTGTACTCGGGCGAGGCGGCGAGCGTGATCTTCCAGGCGCCGGCGGGGCGCGGCAGGATGCCGGTCGGGCGCAGCGTCACGTACTCGAGGCCCGAGGCGGCCAGCACCTTCTCGGCCTCGCGCTTGTGGCCGAAGGCCTTGAGCATCGGCGGCGGCATGTCGGGCCGCGGCGAGTAGACGCTCATGCCGGTGATGAAGACGACACGCTTCACGCCGGCGCGCTTCGCGGCGGCGACCAGGTTCCTGGTGCCCTCGAGGTCGACCGCGGCGGTGCCGTTCTCGCCCTCGAGCTGCGTGGTCGCGGCGGCGTTGATCACCACCTGCACGCCCTTCAGCGCGGCATCGAGCGAGGCGGGGTCACGGATGTCGCCGACCACCCAGTCGCGCTGCACGCCGGCGCCGGCCTTCTCCTTCGCCTTGGCGAGGTCGCGGACCAGAGCGCGTGGCTTCGCGCCCGCGGCCTCCAACGCCTCGACGATCGAGCTGCCGTTGCGCCCGGTCGAACCGATGACGAGGATCCTGGTCGACTTCAGCGCGCTGGCGATCGCGGGGTCGGCGGCGACGGTGCTCGCCGGCGCGGCGGCGGCGGCGCCCGTGGCCAGCAGTGCGCCCGCCAACAGGCCGGCGCGGAACAGGTTCTGCAGCATGGAAGGGTCTCCCTCGGGCGACGCGCCCGGCACGCATGTTAGGCCAGCAGGCGCCGCGGCGACACGGCCCGCTCAGCCGAAGCGGATCTCCGGGTCCCAGACCTCGCGCGGCACCGGCAGGCCGTCGAGGTCGCCGGCGGGGAGACGCGGCGCGCCGGCGACCTGCAATACCTCGCCGACCAGGTGGTCGAGCTGACGGCAGTGCTGGGCGACGTGCCACGCCGTGCGCTCGAGCACGGCGTGCAGCGGCTGCTCGCCGTAGTAGGTGCGCAGCGGACGCGACGGCTCGCGCAGGCGGTCGCGCGCCGCCCAGTCGAGCAGCGCGAGGCGGCGCTGCAGCAGCCCGGCGGCCAGCCCGGCCGGGTCGTCCTCGCCGGAGCCGGGCCGGCGCTCGAAGTGCTCGTAGCGCAGCTCGCCGCCCCGTGCGGCGTCGAGGAAGCCCTCGACGATCATGCCGACGTGGAAGGCGATGTCGGCATAGCGGCGCGGCCGCGCGGGGATCGTGTCGTGGACGCGGGCCGGCGGGATCACCGCGGCGAGGCGCGCGGCGTGCGCGAGCAGGCGCTCGAGCCGCATCAGCAGCACCTCGGGGTCGAGCCGCCGCGACTCGAGCGCGAGTCCGACGAAGCGCGCGACCTCGCCGGGGTCCTGGCCGTGGACGAAGCGCTCGCCCCGCGCGACCACCGGCACCGACCGGGCGCCGAGCGCGCGCAGCTCCTGCATCGCGCGCGCGTCGGCGAGCACGTCGATCGACCTGAACGGGACGCCGCGCGCGGCCAGCAGCTCCTTGACGCGCAGGCAGCTGGTGCAACCGGGCTGCCAGTAGACGCGCAGTTCGTCGGGGTCGTGCTCGGGCGCGGCCATGGGCAGGAGCGTAGCGCCTGTGGCGGGCCGGCGCTCACGCGCCGGGCCGGGCCGCATCGCGAACCTGCAGCTTGACGTCCTCGCCGAGGCGTCGCGGCCGCTCGCCGCGCGCGGCCGCCCGTGCCAGGCGCGCGACCTGGATCGCGCGCGGCGCGCGCGCATGCCAGTACTCGGCCGCCTCGAGCGTCACCTCGATCAGCCGCAGCTTCGGGTCGTTCGGGCCGGCCGGCCACCAGGCGTTCAGGTGCGAGTTCCAGATCCCGGCCGCCTTGTCGGGGTCGTGGACGACGCGCGCGGTGCCGCTCGCGGTCACGAACAGGTCCTCGGCGGCGTCGGCCCAGGACAGCTCGACCCGCGGGTCCGCGCGCAGCGCGGCCACCTTGGCGGAGTCGGCGTCGGCCGCGAACCACAGCACGCCGTCGGGCTCGCACTCCTGCGTCGCCATCGGCCGGCTGCGCAGCAGGCCGCCGGGCTGCACGGTGGCGAGCATCGCGACGCGGATGCCGCGGATGCGCTGCCACAGTTCCGCCATCGCCTCGGCGGTCGGGTCGTGGTCGTGGTCGTGGTCGTCGTCAGGGTCGTCCATGGTCTCTCCTCCTTCGGCCACCGCGCGGCCCGGCCTCAGGCTCGCTGCACGACGCACCGGGATCTGTAGGCCGGATGCGCGCCGACGCGTGGGCCGCGGCCCGACGCGGGCGCTCGACAGCCGGCCACCGCGCCGCGCATCCTGCCCACCCACGTGGGCGAGAGGGGGGCACGGGATGGGCGCGCAGACTGCCGACGGGACGGCATCGCGACGGGCGGGACCCCGGGGTTTCGCGCCGGGGCGGTCGCCGAATGCTGCGCGGCCGGCGTGCGCTGCACGGGCCGTGTTCGTGGCGGCCGTGTCCGGGCTGGTCGCAGGCGCGCCGGCGCACGCTGCCACGGCGCGTGGCGCACCGGCCTCCACGTCGGAGGTCGCGCGGGTCGCGACGCTGCCGAACGACCCGATGGACCCGATCGCCGATGCGCGCGACGCGAACGCCGGCCCACTGTCGGGCGCGCTGGTGGTGACGCGCGACCTCGAGAACCTGCGACGCATCTACGTCGACGGCGTGGGCCTGAAGATGACAGGGCCCCTGGCCCTGACGCCTGCGCAGCGCGAGGCGCAGCGGCGGCTGTGGCAGATGCCCGAGGGGCTGGGCTGGCAGACCTGGATGCTGACGCGGCCGGCGACGCCCGATGCGATCCGGGTGCTGGTGATCGTGCCGGACGTCGACACGCCGGTGATGCGCCGCAGCCACGACCGCGAGGAGACCGGGCCGTATGCGCTCGGCTTCCCGATGCGCGACGTGCGCGCGGTCGACCCGCGGATCACGGCGCTCGGCTTCCGGCGCACGCTGCCGGCGGTCAACGAGTATCCGCTGCAGCGGCGTGACGGCACCGAGTACCCGGTGATCGAGGCGAGCTACGAGATCGCCGACAACACGCGCCTGGTGCTGATGCAGCGCGGCGGCGGCATGAAGCCCACCGGCTCGATCGATCCGGCCACGGGGCTCGGCGGACCCGGCTACTCGAGCCTGGTCGTCGACGACGCGGCGGCGATGGAGCGCTTCTTCACGGAGGTGCTCGACTACGAACGGCGCACCCGCCGCGAGTGGACGGTGTTCTCGCCGCGCTTCCGCTACGTGACGCTGCACGCCAAGGGCGCGACCACCGGCAACCTCGGCCTGGTCGAGTACGACCCCGCGGACCGCAAGCCCTCGACCGGCGTCGCGCCGCGACCGCCGAACCGCGGCCTCGCCGGCTGGACCTTCCCCGTGCGGCGCCTCGACGAGACGTTGCGGCGCGCGGCGGAGCAGGGCGCGACGCGCCTCGCCGGCCCGATGCAGGTCGACGACCCGCGCTTCGGGCGGGTGCGCATCGCGACGCTGCTCGCGCCGAACGGGCTGCTGGTCGAGGTGTTCGAAGCGCCCGCGCGCTGAGCGCCGCGAGGCGCGCGGCCGCGGCCGCGCTCAGGTGCGCGCGGCGCGCGCGATCCCGGCGGCGAACGGCAGGGTGCGCACGCGCGTGCCATCGAGCCGGGCGAGTGCGTTCGCGACCGCGGCGGAGATCGGCGGCAGGCCGGGCTCGCCGATGCCGCCGAGCTTCTCGCCCGAGGCGACGAAGTGCACCTCGATCGAGGTGGGTGCCTCGTTGATCCGCAGCAGGCGGTAGCGGTCGAAGTTGCGCTCGGCGGCAGCCCCCCCGGCGATGGTCGAGGCCTCGTAGAGCGCGGCGGAGAGCCCCTGGACGATGCCGCCCTCGACCTGCGCGCGCGCGCCGTCGGGCGTCACCACCTCGCCGCAGTCGATCGCGCAGACCACGCGATGCACCCGCGGCAGCCCGTCGGCGCCGCGCGAGACCTCGGCGACGTGCGCGCACAGCGAGCCGTAGCTCTCGTAATAGGCGAGGCCGAGCGCGTGTCCCTTCGGCAGCGGCTTCTGCGGCGTGCCGCGACCGTCGGCGCCCCAGCCGGCCTTCGCGGCCGCCGTCTCGACGACCTGCAGCGCGCGCGCATCGTGCACCAGCAGCTCGCGGCGCAGCGCCAGCGGGTCCTTGCGCGTGGCGCGCGCGATCTCGTCGACGAAGGACTCGAGGAAGAACGCGCACTGGGTCGCACCGACCGAGCGCCAGGGCCCGGTGGGCACGTGGTTGTGGCGCATCGCGTAGTCGAGCTTCACGGCGCCGAAGCGATAGCGCGCCTCGGCGAGGTTCTGCAGCGCCTGGCCGTCGACGAAGGTCTCGAGGTCGGTGGTCGGCGGCAGGGTCGTGAACGAGCGCGCCATCGACGGCCCGGAGGTGCGCACGTGCAGGCCGATCACGCGGCCGTCGGCATCCAGTGCGGCGGTCAGCCGCGCCATCGCGCAGGGCCGGCCGGCGGCCATCAGGAACTCGCCCTCGCGCGTCCAGAAGAACTTCACGGGGCGGCCGTCGAGCGCCTTGGCCACGGCCACCGCGCCGGGCACGCCATCCTCGGCGAGGCGCCGGCCGAAGCCGCCGCCGAGCCGCAACGTGTGCACGCGCACCTTCTCCAGCGGCACGCCGAGGCCGCGGGCGGTGGCGGTGCGCAGCCGGTCCTGCGCCTGGGTCGGCGCCCAGACGCGCCAGGTGCCGGCCGTGTCGCGCTCGATCGTGCAGCTCCAGGGCTCCATCGGCGCGTGGTTGAGGTAGGGCACCTCGTAGTCGGCGGTGACGAGGCGCGCGGCCCGCGCGCGGGCCGCCTCGAACCCGCCCTCGTCCTTCGCCACCGCGCGCGTCGCGGCGCCGAGGCCCTCGCGCATCTGCGCGGAGATGGCCGCCGAGTCGAGCGCGTCGCCCGGGGACTTCGCGAACTCCACCTGCAGCGCCTCGGCGGCGCGCATCGCCTGCCACGCGCCCCGCGCGACCACGGCGACGCCGCCGTCGAACGGCACCACGTCGAGCACGCCCGGCAGCGTCGCGACCGAGGCGCGATCGAAGCGCGCGACCGCCGCGCCGCGCACTGGCGCGAGGCGCGCGCAGGCGTAGACCATGCCGGGCCGGCGGAAGTCGGCGCTGAACACCTGGCTGCCGTCGACCTTCGGCGGCGTGTCGACGCGCCGCAGCGCGGCGGAGCCGACGTAGCGGCGCTCGCCCGCAGGCCGCAGCGGAGGCGCTGCCGGCGGCGCGAGCTGCGCGGCCGCGGCGACGAGCTCGCCGTAGGAGAGCGCGCGGCCGGAGGCGGCGTGCCGCACCGCGCCGTCGCCCGCGACGAGCTCGCCGGCGGGAACGCCGAGGCGCGCCGCGGCCGCGGCGACCAGCATCTCGCGCGCCTGTGCGGCAGCGAGCCGCAGCGCATCGACCCAGAAGCGCACGCCCATGCTGCCGCCGGAGCCCATCGCGCCCGGCTGCCCGGCGGCGCCGCGGCGGCGGAACGGGTCGGCGGGCTCGGCGGTGTCGATGGTGACGCGCGCGAGCTCGACGCCGAGCTCGTCGGCGATGATCGCGGCGTGCGCGGTATGGGTGCCCTGCCCCATCTCGCTGGTCGGCGACCAGAGCTGCACGGCGCCGGACGGCGCGATCTCGATGTAGGGGCGCAGCGCGACGGCGCCTGCGGCCATCGTGCCGCCCGCGACGGGTGCACCGGCCGCGACGGCGGCGCCGGGCACGAAGCCCGGCAGCACGACCGCGACGCTAAGGGTGCCGGCGGCACCCGCGGCGGCACCGAGGAACCGGCGGCGATCGAGACGGGCGGCGATGTCGGCCATGGCGTCCTTCCTGCAACGAAGCCCTTCGGGGCGCAGACGCTAGCACTCCCTCGGTGGCGCTGGCTACGCAGCCGGGGCCGGCAGCGCGGTCGCGCAGCGGCGTGGCTGGTATCCTGCCGCGGATGGACCACCCGCGCACGGTGCTCGACTTCTGGTTCGGCCGCGAGCCGATGACGCCGGCGCTGATGGCCGCGAAGATGCCGGGGTGGTTCGGCAACGACGACGCCGGCGCCCGCGCCGCGCGCGACGCGGCGATCGTCGCGCAGTTCGCGGTGCTCGCGGCGCGCGCCGCCGCCGGCGCGCTCGACGCCTGGGCGGACAGTCCGCGCCAGCGCCTGGCGCTGATCCTGCTGCTCGACCAGTTCCCGCGGCACATCCACCGTGGCACCGCGCGCGCCTTCGCGACCGACGAGCGCGCCGCCGCGCTGACGCTCGACGGCATGCAGAAGGCCGCCGACGCGACGCTCGACCCGGCGGGACGCATGTTCTTCTACATGCCGCTGCAGCACAGCGAGCTGCCCGAGGTGCAGGAAGAGTCGGTCGCGGCATTCCGCCGCCTGCGCGAGGAGTCGCCCGAGGCCTGGCGCGAGGTGCTCGCCGGTCCGCTCGACTTCGCCGAGCGGCACCGCGAGATCGTGCGCCGCTTCGGCCGCTTCCCGCACCGCAACGCGATCCTCGGCCGGCCGTCGACGCCGGCGGAGATCGCCTGGCTCGACGCCGGCGGCGAGCGCTTCGGGTCGTGAGCCGCGACGGGACACCGGCGCCCGCGATGCTCGCGGTGCGCGCGCTGCGCAAGTCGTTCGCCGGCGTGCCGGCGGTGCGCGGCGTCAGCTTCGAGGTGCCCGCGGGCGAGTGCTTCGGCCTGCTCGGGCCGAACGGCGCGGGCAAGACCACCACGCTGCGCTGCTGCCTCGGCCTCACCGCGCCGGACGAGGGACGCGTCGAGCTCGCCGGGCTGCCGGTGCCGCAGGCGGCGCGCGAGGCACGCTACCGGGTCGGCGTGGTGCCGCAGTTCGACAACCTCGACCCGGACTTCACGGTCACCGAGAACCTGGTGGTGTTCGCGCGCTATTTCGGCATCCCGGCGGAGCGCGCGCGGGCCAACGTGCCGCGCCTGCTGGAGTTCGCCGGCCTCGCGGACAAGGCCGGCGCCAAGATCGACGCGCTCTCGGGCGGCATGAAGCGGCGCCTGACGATCGCGCGTGCGCTGGTCAACGACCCGCAGGTGATCTTCATGGACGAGCCGACCACCGGCCTCGACCCGCAGGCGCGCCACCTCGTCTGGGACCGCCTCAAGTCGCTGCTCGGCGTCGGCAAGACGCTGCTCCTGACGACGCACTTCATGGACGAGGCCGAGCGGCTCTGCCAGCGCGTCGGCATCATGGACCGCGGCGAGCTGATCGCGCTCGACTCGCCGCGTAACCTGATCGCGCGCGAGATCGAGCCGCAGGTGCTCGAGGTCTACGGCGACGGCGTGCGCGACTGGGCCGCGGGACCGGGCCGCGCGGCCTCGAGCCGCATCGAGGTCGCGGGCGAGACGGCGTTCTGCTACGCGCACGACGCCGCGGCGCTGCTCGCGACGCTCGACGCCTGGCCGAGCCTGCGCGCGCTGAAGCGCGTCGCCAACCTCGAGGACGTGTTCATCAAGCTGACCGGGCGGGACATCCGTGACTGAAGCAGGCGACGCTACGCTCACCGGCACGCTCGGCGCGGTGCCCGATGCGCACCACGAGTTCCGCGCGCTGCACGTCGTCGGGCGCAACTTCCTCGTCTGGCGCAAGCTGATGTTCTCCTCGCTGGTCGGCAACCTGGTCGACCCGCTGATCTTCCTGCTCGGCCTCGGCTACGGGCTCGGCGCGTTCCTGCCGCAGATCCAGGGCGTGCCCTACCTGCACTTCCTCGCCGCCGGCATGCTCTGCTACAGCACGATGAACAGCGCCTCGTTCGAGGCGCTGTGGTCGGCGTACTCGCGGCTCGCGGTGCAGCGCACCTGGGAAGGCATCCTGCAGGCGCCGCTGACGGTGCGCGACGTCGTGTTCGGCGAGTGGCTGTGGGCGGGCGCATGCAAGGCACTGCTCTCGGGCACGGCGATCCTGCTGGTGATGTACGGGCTCGGCGTGGTCCGCGGGCTCGCGCCGCTCGCGGTGCTGCCGGTGGTCGTGCTGGTCGGCCTGAGCTTCGCCGGCATCGCCCTGGTGGTGACGACGCTCGCGCGCTCGTACGACTTCTTCACCTACTACTTCACGCTGGTGATCACGCCGATGATGTTCCTCTCGGGCGTGTTCTTCCCGCGCGACTCGCTGCCGGCGGCGGTGCAGCTGGCCGGGCGGCTGCTGCCGCTGTCGCACGGCATCGACCTGGTGCGCGGCATCACGCTCGGCCGGCCGCTCGAGCAGCCGCTGCTGAACGTCGCGGTGCTGCTCGCCTACGGCCTCGGCGGCATCGCGCTGGCGACGCGGATCGCGCAGCGGCGGCTGTCGAAGTGAGGCGGTACGGCGCACGGCCGGGGCGCCCGGACCGGTCGCGATGCGCGGACGGCCGGAGCGCAGCGCGCGCCCGCCCGGCAGCCGGGCGGGCGGGTAGCCCGGCCGGGCGTCACCCGGCATAATCGCGGCCCTCCAGAACCACGCCGCACCCGAGCGATCCCGAGCCTGGCCGCGCCCGCGAGCCTGCCGCCTCGAGCGGGCCGCCGCGATCCACGGGGAGAGTCCCATGTCGATGCAGCTGATGCCCCCGCGCTCGCCGGCGCAACCGACGTGGCGCCGGGCCTGGATGGCCGCGCTGCTCGCCGTCCTGCTCGTGCCGTCGCTGCACGGCTGCCTCGATTCGGGCGGTTCCGACGAACCGTCGATCAGCCAGCAGCCGCGCGACCGCGCCGCGTTCGTCGGCACCTCGGTGAACTTCGACATCGGGGTCGGCGGCAAGGGGCCGCTGGTGTTCCAGTGGCGGCGCAACGGCGTGGCGATCGCGGGCGCCACCGGCGCGGTCTACGCGACCCCGCCGCTCACCCTCGCCGACGGCGGCGCGCGCTTCTCGGTCGTCGTCAGCAACTCCGCCGGCACGGTCACCAGCGCCGAGGCGACGCTGACGGTGTTCGGCCCGCCGACGATCACGACCCAGCCGGTGGCGCAGACGGCTGCCGTCGGTGCCACCGCCACCTTCACCGTCGCCGCCAGTGGCGAGGGCCTCGGCTACCAGTGGCGCCGCAACGGCATCGCGGTGCCGGGCGCGAACGCCGCCACCTACACCACGGCCGCGACCGTCGCCGCCGACGACGGGGTCGAGGTCAGCGTCGACGTCGCCAACGGCGCCGGCATCGTCGGCAGCACGCCGGTGCTGCTGACCGTGACCTCGACGCCGGCGGTGCTGACGGGGCCGCTGTCGCAGCGCGCCGCGATCGGCGAGCAGGCCACCTTCGCGGTGGTCGCCACCGGCGGCAACCTGCAGTACCAGTGGCTGCGCAACGCGGTGCCGATCGCGGGCGCCACCGCGCGCAGCTACGTGACGCCGGCGCTGGTCGCGGGCGACGATGGCGCGCGCTACAGCGTGACCGTCACCAACGCGCAGGGCAGCGTCACCAGCGGCAGCGCCACGCTGACCGCCGTGGCCGCGGCCATCGCCGCCCCGACCACGCCGTTCGCCGAGGTCGCCGCCTCGCGCAGCGCGACCGCCGGCGAGGCGTTCACGGTGGTCCGGCGCAGCAACGGCAGCGTCGCCGCCTGGGGCTTCAACACCGACGGGCAGCGCGGCGACGGCAGTGCCGGCAATGCCTCGGACACGCCGGCGACCGTCACCCTGCCCGCGGGCGTGACCGCGCGCAGCGTCGCCGCCGGCGGCAACCACGCGCTGCTGCTGGCCGGCAACGGCGACGTCTATGCCTGGGGCCGCAACACCTCGGGCCAGCTCGGTGTCGGCGACCAGACTAGCCGCGGCGTGCCGACCCGCGTCGCGCTGCCCGCGGCCGCCGCGTCGATCGCGGCCGGCCGCGAGTTCTCGGTGGCGGCGCTCGCCGATGGCCGCGTCTATGCGTGGGGCCTCAACAACGACGGCCAGCTCGGCGACGGCACGCGCTTCTCCTCGGTGATCCCGGTCGAGGTGACCGGCCTCGCCGGGGTGACGGCGGTCGCCGCCGGCAACGCGCACGTGCTCGCGCTGCGCAACGACGGCAGCGTCTGGGCCTGGGGCGCGAACGCCTCCGGCCAGCTCGGCATCGGCGGCTTCGCACTGCGCCGCGCGCCGGTCGCCACCGCGGCACGCGACGTGGTGCGCATCCGCGCCGGCGGCGACCTGTCGCTCGCGGTCACCCGGCGGCGCACCGGCCTCGCCTGGGGCGAGAACAGCAGCGGCCAGCTCGGGCTCGCGAGCCTCACCGCCAACGACGTCCCGAGCCCGGTCGGCGTGCTGTCGGACGTGGTCGACGGCTCGGCCGCCGACACGCTGTCGCTGTTCGTCGGCGCCGACGGCGTGCTGCGCGCCGCGGGCAGCAACGAGACCGGTTCGCTCGGCGACGGCACGACCACCGCGCGCGGCAGCTACGCCCCGGTCAACGCGGTCGCCTCGGCGATCGCCGCCGCGGTCGGCGGACGCTCGTTCGGCATCGCCGTGCGCAGCGACGGTCGCCTGCTCTCCTGGGGCGACAACACCGGCGACCAGCTCGGCAACCCGTCGCTGGCGGCGACCGGCACCGGCACGCCGACCGAGGTGCCGTCCTTCAGCGCCGGGCCCTGAGCGGGCGCCGGCTTCCGGGCGCTGCCCGCTCGCGCGGCTCCGGGACGGCGACGCGGCGCCCGCGCCTCAGCCGCGCCCGAGGCGATCGAGCGGCAGCTTGAGGTAGCGGATGCCGTTCGCCGCGGGCTCGGGCAGGCGACCGGCGCGGATGTTCACCTGCAGCGACGGCAGGATCAGCACCGGCGCCGCGAGCTCGCGGTCGCGCGCCTCGCGCAGCCGCACGAACTCGTCCTCGTCGATCCGCTCGTTGGCCATCGGGTTGCCGGCGCGCTGCTGCGCGACGGTGCTCTCCCAGCGCGGCTCGCGGCCGCCGGGCCGGTAGTCGTGGCCGGTGTACAGGCGCGTCGTGGGCGGCAGGTCGAGCAGGCGGCGGATCGAGCGGTACAGGGTGCGGGCGTCGCCGCCGGGGAAGTCCGCGCGCGCGGCGCCGTAGTCGGGCATGAACAGCGTGTCGCCGACGAACACGCAGTCGCCGCAGCGGTAGCTGACGCAGCCGGGCGTGTGCCCCGGGGTCGCGAGCACCTCGAACTCGAGCCCGCCGACCGCGAAGCGCTCGCCGTCGGCGAACAGGCGGTCGAACTGCGAGCCGTCGGTCGGGAAGCCGGCCCCGAGGTCGAACAGCGGCGCGAAGAAGCGCTGGGTGACCACGACGCCCGCGCCGATGCCGACCGGCACGCCGAGCGCGTCCTTCAGGCGCGCGGCGCCGCTCAGGTGGTCGGCGTGGACGTGGGTCTCGAGGATCATCCGCGGCTCGAGCCGCCCGGCACGCAAGTGCCCGAGCAGCAGGTCGACCGAGCGGGTGCGGATGCGCGCCGCCTTCGGGTCGTAGTCGAGCACCGGGTCGATGATCGCGCAGGCGGCGCTCGCCGGGTCCTGCACCACGTAGGTGATCGTCGAGGTGTCGGGGTCGTGGAAGCCCTGGACCATCGGTGATGCCGCCGGCATATGCTTCCCTCCGATGCTCGCTGCCATCCTCGGCTCGCTGGTCGGAATCGTACTCGGCCTCACCGGCGCCGGCGGCTCGATATTCGCCGTGCCCCTGCTGGTGTTCGGCCTCGGCTGGACGCTGCCGCAGGCCACGCCGGTCGCGCTGCTGGCGGTGCTGGCGGCGGCGACCCTCGGCACGGCGACCGGCTGGCGCAGCGGCCTGATCGCGCGCCGCGCGGCGCTGCTCGCCGGGCTGCTCGGCAGCCTCAGTGCACCGCTCGGCCTCGCGCTGGCCGCGCGCCTGCCCGCGCGCATGCTGGTGCTGGCGTTCGCCGCCGCGATGCTGGTGGTCGCCGCGAGGATGTTGCGCCAGGCCGGCGCGGCGCCGGACGACGCGCGCGTGGTGCGTGCCGCCGCCGACGGTGCGGTCGACGCCGGCGACCCGCTGTGCCGCATCGACCCGGCGACGCAGCGCCTCCGCTGGAACCGGCCCTGCGCGTTCGCCGTCGCGGTCGCCGGTGCGGTCACCGGGGTGTTGTCGGGCGCGCTCGGCGTCGGCGCGGGCTTCGTGATCGTGCCGACGCTGCGCGCGGTCACCGGCCTCTCGATGCAGGCCTGTGTCGCGACCTCGCTGATGACCATCGCGATCGTCAGCACGGCCGCGACCGCCGCGCACCTCGTCGCCGCCGGGCCGGCGGCGCTGCCGCTCGCGGTCGCGGCACCGTTCGTCGGCGGCGCCCTGCTCGGCATGCTCGCCAGCCGCCGGGTCGCCCGGCGGATCTCGGGCCCGGTGTTGCAGAGCCTGTTCGCGGCACTGATGATCGCGGCCGCCGCCCTGCTCGCCTGGCGCGAGCTGGCGCCCGGCTGAGCACGAGGAGCGCATGCACCCGAGAGCCCGCGAACTGATCGACACCCTGCGACTCGCCGCGCACCCGGAAGGCGGCTGGTACCGCGAGGTGCACCGCGCCGCGACCGGCGTGCGCCGCGACGGCGACGGCGCGAGCCGCAGTGGCCTCACGACGATCTTCTTCCTGCTCGCCGCCGGCGAGCGCAGCCGCTGGCACCGCGTGGCCGGGGCGGACGAGGCCTGGCATCACTACGAGGGCGCACCGCTCGAGCTGCTGAGCTTCGCCCCCGACGGCACGCAGGCGAGCACGACGCCGCTCGGCCGCGATGCGGCCCATCGCGTGCACGTGGTGCCGGCGGGCTGGTGGCAGGCGGCTCGACCGCTCGGAGACTACGCGCTCGTGGGCTGCAGCGTCGGGCCCGGGTTCGACTTCGCCGACTTCGCGCTGCTGCACGACCTGCCGCCGCCGCAGCGGCCGCCGCGGCCGGCGTTCGCGGACTTCGACGCCTTGCTGTAGCGCGCGACCCATGGACGCGCGGGGCACGGCGGCGCCGCGCGCTCAGTCGTCGCGCGACACGATCGGCGCGACGCGGCCCTTCGCGGCCTCGCCGATCCGGTGGTGCGACACGACGCCGTCGAGCGTCGCGTCGGGCAGCGTCAGGTAGAGGTGGCCTTCGGAGACCGAGAGGTCGAAGCCGGTGCGTCGCTGCAGGCGCGCCGCCAGTGCCGCGAGCAGCGCCCGGTCCAGTCCGCGCACCTCGATCTCGGCAGCACGGTGGATGGACGCGCCCGCGAGCCTCTCGAGCAGTGCCGGCACGTCCTTGTGGCAGTAGACGACCACGCGCGGCGCGGCCTTGGCGGCGCGGTGCAGTCGCGCTGCATCGGGGGCGCCGACCTCGATCCAGGCCTGCAGCGCGCCGGTGAGGTCGCGGACCGCGAGCGCCGGCTCGTCGGTGTCGGAGAGCCCGCCCTTCGAGAACTCCAGCCCCTCGCGATACTCGAGCGCATAGGCGAGCACGCGCGCGAGCAGGAACTCCGCCGTCTCGGACGGATGGCGCGCGACGCGCAGGTCGAGCGCCGCGTAGACGCCGCGGTCGGCGTCGTTCAGCGTGATCGCGAAGCTGTGGATCGTCGCGCCGAGTGCCATGGGAAGCGCCGCGCCGCGCCACGCGCGCGGCCTGCCGCCTCAGCGCATCAGCTTGCCGGCCATGCCGAGGATGTCGTCGAGCGGATTGCCGTCGCCGTCGAGGTCGAGCATCGAGGCCAGGCCGCCGAGGCCGCCGGGCAGGCCCGCCGCACCCTGCGCCGCGCCCGCAGGCCCACCGCCGAGCAGCCCACCGAGCGCCCCGGCGAGGCCGCCGGCGCCGCCGAGCGCACCGGCGCCGCCGGGCAGGGTCGCGCCGCCGAGGCCCGCCGCGCTGCGTGCGCCGCCGAGGCCGCCGCCCGCCCCGCCCTGCTGGCGCGCCATGTAGCCGGCGGCGAGCATCGCGAGCATCGGCAACATCTTCTTCAGCAGCGCAGGATCGAGCCCGGAGCGCCCGGCGGCCGCCTGCGCGACCGTGCGGCTGACGTCGCGCGAGCCGAAGATCTGGCCGAGCACCTCGTCGCCGCGCGCGACGTTGGTGGGCTGCGGCGACAGCACGTCGTCGAGCAGGCCACCCCCGCCGAGCCCCTCGAGCAGCGCACCGAGCCCGCCGACGCCGCCCGGCGCCGCCTGCGCCTGCTTCTTGAAGCCGCCGAGGATCGCCGGCAGCAGCGCCGCGGCACCGCTCGCCGCCTGGCCCTCGCTGACGCCGAGTTCGCGTGCCATCGACTGCAGGCCGCCCATCTGGCCCAGGATGTCCGTCAATTGCATCGTCGTGTCCTCGTCGGGGGTGTGGAAGGGTTCAGCGCGGCGCCGGCAGCAGGTCCGGTGCGGCGAGCGGGATCTCGAGCAGGGTGCCGTAGCGGCGTGCCGCGTCGCGCACCTGCGCGGCGTCGCCGATCAGCACGATCGCGAGGTCGTCGACCGGCGGGAACGCATCCGCGATCACGCGCGCGGCGTCGGATCCCGCGACCGCGGCGAGCGCCGGGCCGTAGCCCTCGACGTAGCCGCGGTCGAGCCCGAAGAACTCGAGGTCGGCGAGCTGCCCGGCCCAGTGGGCCGCGGTCTCGAGCCGCAGCGGGAACTGGCCGAGCACGTAGTTGCGGGCGCTCTCGAGCATTGCGGCGTCGGGCGGCTGGCGCTCCAGGCCGGCGAGCGTCGCGAGCGCGAGGTCGACCGCGCGCGCGGTGTTCTCGGCCTGCGTGAACGAGGTGATCGCGAACTCGCCGGGCACGCTGCCGCGCACGAAGCCCGAGCTCGCGCCGTACGACAGGCCCGACTTCACGCGCAGCTCGGTGTTGAGGATCGAGGTGAAGCGGCCGCCGTAGAGCGTGTTGACGACGTCGAGCGCGGCGCGGTCGCGGTAGTGGCGCGACACGCCGACGTTGCCGATCCAGAAGTAGGCCTGCGACGCGCCCGGCGCATCGACCAGCAACACGCGCCGCCCGGCGATGCGCCGCGGCTCGGGCAGCGGCGGCAGCGGCGCCCGCGCCGGCGCGAGGCGCCCGAACGCGGCCCGAACCGCCGCCTCCATGCCCTTCGGGTCGAGGTCGCCGGCGAACACCAGCGTCAGGCGGTCGGCGCCGAAGCGCGTGGCCCAGTAGTCGCGCACGTCGTCGTGGCCGATCGCCGCGAGCGTACGCTCGCTGCCGTCGACGGGCGCGCCGTAGGGATGCGCGCCGAACAGCAGTGCGCGACCGTAGTCGGCGAGCAGCTCCGCGGGGTTGCCGTCCTTGCTGGCCTTCAGCAGCTCGATCCGGCGCGCGCGCAGCCGGTCGAACTCGGCCGGGTCGAACCGCGGCCGCAGCAGCGCATCGGCCAGCAGTTCGAGCATCAAGGCGCGGTCGCGGGCGAGGAACTGGCCACTGACGGTGATCGACTCGGCGCCCGCGCCCGCCGCGAAGCGGCCACCGGCCCCCTCGACCGCGTCGGCGAAGCCGAAGGCGTCGCGCCCGCCGGCACCCCGCTCGAGCAGGCCGGCGACCAGCGAGGCGAGTCCCGCGCGACCCGGCGGGTCGCCGAGCGCCCCGCCGCGCACGACGGCCGTGAAGGCGACCAGCGGCACCTCGCGCAGCGGCACCATCACCAGCACCACGCCGTTCGGCAGCACGACGCGGCGGTGCGCGGGCACGCGCACGGTGGCGGCACCGCTCGCGGCGCTCGACGGCGCCGCCGACGTCGCTTGGACCGGCGCCGCCGTGGCGGGCGCGATCGTCCAGGGCCACCCGAGCAGGCAGGCTGCGGCCCACCGCGCGCCGCGACTCACGCGCACGACGGCGCGCGCCCGCGTCGCCGGCACCCCGCGATCCGCGCCGCGCGCGGGCGCGCTCACCGCGACCCCCCGTCGTCGCCGGCCGCGGGCTCCGTCGAGCCGCTCCGGGGCGGCGGCGGCACCAGCACGCCGACGGTGCGCCGGCGCGCCTGCAGCACCTCGCGGGCCACGGCCTGCACCTGCTCGCGGGTCACGGCCTCGTAGTCGGCCGGCGCGGTGAACAGCCGGCGCCAGTCGCCGTGCATCACCTGGTATTCGCCGAGGCGCCGCGCCTTGCCGTCGATGGTCGCCATCGACGCCCAGAACGACGCGGCCGCGAGGTTCTTGGCGCGCCGCAGCTCGGCGTCGGTCACGCCGTCGGCGACGACCCGCGCCACCAGCGCGTCGAAGGCCCGCTCGAGCTGCGCCGGGTCGCCGCCCTCGGGCAGCACCATCGTGAACCACGCGAGCCCGGGATCGAGCGACTCGCTCCACCAGGCCGCGGCACCGATCGCGAGCTTCTGCGTCTCCACCAGTTCGCGGTGCAGGCGCGAGGCGTCGCCCTGGCCGAGCACCGTCATCAGCAGGTCGAGCGCCGGCCCCTGCGGGTCGCCGACCGCCGGCGCCTTGTAGGCCACCTGCAGCAGCGGCGTCTGCGCGCGGCGCTCGACGCGCACGCGCCGTTCGCCGAGCTGCTCGGGCTCGCGCGTGCGCACCGCCGGGGGTGCCGGCTGCCGCGGGATCGGCTCGAGATGGCGCTTCGCGAGCGCGAACACCTCCTCGGGCGCGACGTCGCCGACCACCACCAGCGTGCAGTTGTTCGGCGCATAGTGCGTGCGGAAGAACGCCTGCAGGTCCTCGAGCTTCCAGCCACGGATGTCGGAGGGCCAGCCGATCGTCGGGATCTGGTAGGGATGGGCGACGAACGCGGTCGACTGCACCTGCTCGGAGAGGAAGTTGGCGTTGTTGTCCTCGTAGTTGAGGCGCCGCTCCGAGAACACCACGCCGCGCTCGCTCTCCACCACCTTCGGGTCGAACGCGAGGTTCGCGAGACGGTCGGCCTCGAGGTCGAAGACCAGGCCGAGCGCGCTGCGCGGGAACCAGTCCTGGTAGACCGTGACGTCGTCGCTGGTGAAGGCGTTGTTGGCGCCGCCCTGCGCCTCCATCTCGCGGTCGAACTCGCCCGGCGCACGCCGCGCGGTGCCGTTGAACATCATGTGCTCGAAGAAGTGCGCGAGGCCGGTGATGCCCGGTGCCTCGTTGCGGCTGCCGACGCGCACCCAGTTGTAGAGCGCGACGTTCGGGATGTCGCGGTCGCTCCAGACGATCACCGTCATGCCGTTCCCGAGCGTCGTGCTGCGGATCACTGCCGCGCCCGGCAGCGACGGCGTGGCGGCGCGGGCGGCGCGGGCGGCGCGGGCGGCGGCGACCGCCGGGGCCGCGACCGACTCGTCGGCGCCGGCACGCGGCGCGCAGCCGGGCCCGGCGAGCGCGAGCAGCAGCGCCGCCGCGCCGGCTGCGCCGCGCCCGCCGCGGCTCACTTCACCGGCACGACGAGGCACGGCTGCCCGCCGCCCTTCAGGGTCTCGCACAGGCCCTTGGCGGCGGCCTCGTCGGGCATGCCCGCCTGCAGCCGGAACAGGCGCCTCGCCTGCGCCTGCACCGGCGTGATCCGCGGCTCGAGCGACTGCAGCGCCGGGAAGCGGTCGCGGGCGCGGGCCCACTCGGCCTCCGCCTTGTCGACCGAGGAGAACGCGCCGAGCTGCACGCGGTAGCCGGGCGCGGGGGAAGCGCCCGCAGCGCCAGCGGTGGCGGCGCCGCCCGTGGCCGGGGCCTCGGCCGCGCCCTTCGGGGACGCCGGCGCGGATGCGGCCACCGCGCGCTCTTCCCGCATGGCCGACGCCGGTGCCGGCGCCGGGGCCGGCCTCGACCCGGGTGCGGGCTTGGTCGCAGCGAGCACCGGCGTCGTGGTCCCGGGCGCCGTGCCCGCCGCCCGCGCGGCTGCGGTGGCGCCGGGACGCGCCGTGCCCGCCGGTTCCGCCGGCTCGGCCGGGACCTCGGGTGCCGCGGCGGCCATCACGTTGAAGTTCTCGACCCGGATCCGCGCTTCCTGCGTCCACTTGCCGTCGGGGTGCTGGCCGATGAACTTCTGGTAGGCCTCGGGCGTGTCGCTGCGCGTGGCCGCGGCCCAGTCACGCTCCTCGAGCAGCTGCGCCGTGCGTTCCTTGGCCTGCGGCGCGTACTCGCTGTCGGGGTGCCTGGCGAGGAAGGCCTCGTAGGCCTCTTGCGTGTCGGCATCCTGCGCGGCCTTCCAGTCACCGGCATCGCCGGCGCAGGCGGCCAGCAGCAGCGACCACGACAGCACCAGCGACGCCGCGAGCGGCCGCAGGCGGGACGAGGTGGACGACGGGCAGGCGGGGATCATCGGCAGCAGCCTCCATTGGCGCGCCGCACGATTCTAGCCTACGCCCACCGCTCAGGCCGCCGGCGGCTCGGCCTCGCGCTCGAAGTGCCGGTGCCGCGCGATCGCCTCCAGGAAGCGTCCTACCGGCGCCTCGCCGGGGGCGTCGGCCAGCACCAGCCCGGGGTCGGGGCTGCCGTCGGGCAGGGCCGTGCGCAGCCCTGCCGCCGTGCACAGCGACTCGAGCGGGCCGGCGAGGTGGATCGGCTTGCAGTGCCGGTACTGCTCGCGCAGGAACTCGATCGCGAGCCCGTCCGCGGCGAGGCGCTGCGCCACCGCCTGGTCGCCGACGACGGCGACGGCATCGAACAGCACCGACGGCATCGACTCCACGGTCGCCTCGACCGGCACGCCGGGCCCGCTGGCCGAGCGCACCGCGCCGAGCCTCGCACCGACCACCCGCGGCACCGCGCCCGCCGCGAGCAGCGCGCCGTGCAGCGCGAGCACCGCCTCGCCGTCGACGCCGTCGGCGACCAGCAGCGCGACGCGCCGGCCGCGCGCACCGACCGCCCCGGGCCGCGCGAACAGCGACAGCGCCGGCGAGCGGCGCACCTCGGGGTCCTCGACTTTCGGACGCGCCACCGGCAACGGTTCCGGCGGCGCCATGCCGAGGCCGCTCGCCACCGCCTCGCCGAGCTCGGGCGAGACGTTCATCAGCTGCGCCACGACGCGCTCGCGGATCGCCGGCACCTGCACCCGAGTCAGCTCGAAGCGGAAGGCGCGCACGATGTGCAGCTTCTCGACCGCGGTCTGGCTCTCCCAGAAGAGCTCCGCCTGCGTGTAGTGGTCGGCGAACTTCTCCGGCTTGGCGCGCAGCTTCGGGCCCTGCACCGGCTCGCGGAACGAGGTGAAGCCCGCGGCGCCCGCCTGGAACGGGCAGCCGCCGGCGAGCGAGTTCGGCTCGTAGTTGACGCGGCCGCGGTTGAGGGTCTGGCGGTGGAAGCCGTCGCGCTGGTTGTTGTGTACCTGCACGATCGGCGCGTTGATCGGGATCTCGTGGAAGTTCGGGCCGCCGAGGCGCGTCAGCTGAGTGTCGACGTAAGAGTGGATGCGGCCGGCGAGCAGCGGGTCGTCGGTGAAGTCGATGCCCGGCACCACGTGCGCGGTGCAGAACGCCACCTGCTCGGTCTCGGCGAAGAAGTTGTCGGGGTTGCGGTTGAGGGTCAGCCGCCCGATCGGCTGCACCGGCACCAGCTCCTCCGGCACGATCTTGGTGGCGTCGAGCACGTCGAAGCTGAAGGCCTCCGCCTGCTCCTCGGTGAACAGCTGCACGCCGAGCTCGTACTGCGGGTACTCGCCCGCCTCGATCGCCTCCCACAGGTCGCGGCGGTGGAAGTCGGGGTCCGCGCCCGATATTCGCACCGCCTCGTCCCACAGCAGCGAGTGCGTGCCGGCGAGCGGGGTCCAGTGGAACTTGACGAAGCGCGACTCGCCCGCGGCGTTGACGAAGCGGAAGGTGTGCACGCCGAAGCCCTGCATCGTCCGGTAGCTGCGCGGGATCGCGCGGTCGGACATCTGCCACAGCAGCATGTGCGTCGACTCGGGCATCAGCGAGACGAAGTCCCAGAAGGTGTCGTGGGCGCTCGAGGCCTGCGGCATCTGGTGGTGCGGCTCCGGCTTCACGGCGTGCACCAGGTCCGGGAACTTCATGGAGTCCTGCACGAAGAACACCGGGATGTTGTTGCCGACCAGGTCCCAGTTGCCCTCGTCGGTGTAGAACTTGACCGCGAAGCCGCGCACGTCGCGCGCGGTGTCGGTCGAGCCACGCTCGCCGGCGACGGTCGAGAAGCGCACGAACACCGGCGTCTGCTTGCCGGCGGCGGCGAACGGCGCGGCGCGCGTCACCGCCGCGAGCGACTCGTAGCACTCGAACACGCCGTGCGCGCCGGAGCCGCGCGCGTGCACCACGCGCTCGGGGATGCGCTCGTGGTCGAAGTGCGTGAGCTTCTCGCGCAGGATGAAGTCCTCGAGCAGCGCCGGGCCGCGCAGCCCCGCGCGCAGGCTGTGCTGGTTGTCGGCGACCGGCACGCCCTGGTTGCTGGTCAGCGCGCGTCCCTCGGAGTCGGCGCGATGGCGCGACAGTGGCTGAACGTTCTCGTTGACGCCGGTGACCGCCTGGCTGCCGAGCTTGGCCGTGACCAGGCCCTCGCTCAGCGTGCTGCCGGTGACGTCGCGCGAGGCCGCGCGCGCGGCGGCGCCCGCCAGCGGCGCCGGCTCGCGATCGCCGTACTCGGCCGGCTTGTTCGGGTTGGCGGGCATCGCGCCGGCGAGCAGGCCCGTGCCGGCGAACTTCGCGGCGGCGCGGTCGCGGCCGCGCGCCAGCGCCTCGTCCGGCACGAGCGCCGGGCCAGACACCGTCGAGCGGGCAGACGAGGCGAGCACCGCCGCGCCGCCGGTGACGCCGCGTCGCGCAGGCTGCGTCGCTTCGCGCCCGGCCGCGTCCGCGGGCGCCTGGCCCGCGGGCGCGGCGCGCATCGGCATCACGGCCGGCCTCGCCGGGCTGGCGCCGCCCTTGCGGCGGTTGCCGGTGGCGCGGGACGGGGTCTTGCGGCTGGCCATGCGGAGGCTCCTGTGGATGGGCGCACCGACGCGGCACGCAGCGGGCAGCAGCATGGCGAGCCCTGGCGAGAAGCGTCTGTAGGACGCGGCTGAACCTGCGTGGCCTCGCCCACGCGAGGCGGCGCGCCGAGCGCCGACGACACGGCCACCGGCAGCGAAGGACGGCATGACGACCAAGATCCTCGAGCACACCCCGGGCGAGGCCGAGGACATCGTGATCGGCGGGCGCGAGCAGCTGTTCCACCTGCTCGCGGAGGCCGCGGAAGTCGAGCACACGCTGATGTGCAGCTATCTCTACGCGGCGTTCAGCCTGCGCGATGCGGCGGATCCGGCGCTGCGCCCCGCGGAGGCGGCGGCGGTCGCGCGCTGGCGCGAGCGCATCGTCTCGGTGGCGGTCGAGGAGATGGCGCACCTGCTGCTGGTCGCGAACCTGACGATCGCGATCGGCGGCCGGCCGCACTTCGGCCGGCCCAACTTCCCGGTCGCGCCGGGCTACTTCCCGGCCGACGTGGTCGTGCGCCTCGCGCCGTTCTCGGCGCGCACGCTCGAGCACTTCGTGTTCCTCGAGCGGCCCGCCGACGCCGGGCTCGAGGACGCTCCCGGGTTCGAGCCGCCGACCGACTACGAGCGCGAGGAGGCCTACCACGGCCTGATGCCGAGCGTGCAGGACTACGCGACGGTCGGTGAGCTCTACGAGGCGCTGCGGCGCAACCTGCGCGCGTTCGTCGCGCGGCGCGGCGAGGCCGCGCTGTTCATCGGCCCGGTGGCGGCGCAGGTCGGCCACGACGTCGTCGCGCTGCCGGGCGTCGCGACCATCACCGGCCTCGACGACGCGCTCGCCGCGATCGACGCGATCGTCGAGCAGGGCGAGGGCGCGCCGCGCGGCGGCGAGGCCTCGCACTTCGAGCGCTTCCGCGCGATCCAGGCCGAGCTCGCCGCGCTGCGCCGCGAGCGGCCGGGCTTCGAGCCCGCATGGCCGGCAGCCGAGAACCCGGTGATGCGCCGCCCGCCCGAGCCCGAGGACAAGGTGTTCGTCCGTGCCCGCCCGGCCGCCGCCGTGCTCGACCTCGCCAACGCGGTGTACACGATGCTGCTGCAGCTGGTGCTGCAGTCCTTCGGCCGCACCGGGCGCGACGCGCCGGCCGGCCAGCGCCGCCACCTCGACGCGGCCATCGGCCTGATGCACGAGCTGTCGCGGCTCGGCGCGCTGCTCGCGAGGCTGCCGGCCGACGCGGCACCGGGCGGCCCACACGCCGGCGTCAGCTTCACGATGCTGCGCAGCGTCGAGCCGTTCTTCCTCGGCGAGGCCGAGGCGCGCCTGGTCCACGAGCGCCTCGACGAGCTCGCGCGCGGCGCCACCGCGCTGGCGGCACGCATGCCGGAGCTGCACGAGGCCGGCGTGCGCCTCGCCGCGATCCGCGACGCCTACGCCGCCGCCCGCTGATCACGGCGCGATCAGGCCGCGCGATCGAGCGCGCGGTGCCGCGTCTCGGGCAGGAACAGCGCGGTGACCACGATCGAGACCACGATCGCGACGGTCGGGTACCAGAGGCCGTAGTAGATGTCGCCGGTCGCGACCGTCATCGCATAGGCGGTCGCCGGCAGGAAGCCGCCGACCCAGCCCGTGCCGATGTGATACGGCAGCGACAGCGCGGTGTAGCGGATCCGCGTCGGGAACAGCTCGACCAGGCAGGCGGCCTGCGGGCCGTAGAGTGCGGTCGCGCCGAGCACCAGCACCATCAGCCAGGCGAATACCGTCGTGATGTCCGCACGCGCCGGGTCCGCCGACGGCGGATAGCCGGCGTCCGCGAGCGCGGCGCGTACCCGTGCGCCGACGTCGCCCTTGAGCGCCGCGAGCGCGGCCGCGTCGAGCCCGCGGCCGTCGGCCGAGCGCACCACGGCCGCGCCGATGCGCACCTCGGCGAGCGTGCCGGGCGGCGCGGCGACGTTGACGTAGGGGATGCCGCCGTTGGCGAGCACGGTCTTGGCGAGGTCGCAGGAGGAGCGGAACTGCGACTTGCCGATGGGATCGAACTGCAGCGCGCACTCGGCCGGGTCCGCGACCACGCTGACCGGGGCGCGCTCGGCGGCCTCGACCAGTGCCGGGTTCGCGGCGCGCGTCACGGCCTGGAAGCCGGGGAAGATCGCGAGCGCCATCACGATCATGCCGGCGAGCATCACGGGCTTGCGCCCGATGCGGTCCGACAGCCAGCCGAAGAAGAGGTACAGCGGCGCCGAGGCCGCGACCAGCGCGATCATCAGGCCGTTGACCGTGCCGGGCGCGACCTTGACGATCCGCTCGACGAAGAACTGGCTGTAGAAGAAGGTCGTGTACCAGACCGCGCCCTGCGCGACCATCATCGAGAACAGCGCGACCAGCACCACCTTCAGGTTGCGCCACTCACCGAAGGACTCGCGGTACGGCGACTTCGACTGCTGCCCGGAATCGCGCAGCTGCTGGAACATCGGGCTCTCGTGCAGCTTCAGGCGGATCCACAGCGACAGCGCCAGCAGGATCGCCGACACCAGGAAGGGCACGCGCCAGCCCCAGTCGTCGAACGCGGCCTCGCCGAGCGCGAGCCGCGTGCCGAGCGTCACCAGCAGCGCGCCGCCGAGGCCGAAGGCCGCCGCCGAGCCCATCCAGCTGGTGAGGTAGCCGCGACGGCCGGCGGGCGCGTGCTCGGCGATGTAGATCGCCGCCCCACCCCATTCGCCGCCGAGCGCGAGGCCCTGCAGGATGCGCAGGCCGACGAACAGCACCGGCGCGATCAGCCCGGCATCCTCGTAGGTCGGCAGGAGGCCGATCGCGAAGGTCGCCCCGCCCATCATCGAGATCGTGACCAGGAAGGTGCTCTTGCGGCCGATCAGGTCGCCCATCCGGCCGAACACCAGCGCGCCGAGCGGGCGGAACGCGAAACCCGCGGCGAAGGCGCCGAGCGCGAGGATGTAGCCGGCCGCGTCGTTCAGGCCCGCGAAGAAAGTGCGCGCGAGGATGCTCGAGAGCGGCACGAAGATGAAGAAGTCGTACCACTCGAACGCGGTGCCCGCGGCAGAGGCCGGCACGACGAGGCGGGTGTTGCGAGGGGTGGCGGACGGGGCGGCTGCGGACAAGGGGTGCTACCGAGACTTCGACCGGCGGCAAGACTACTATGACCGGGCGCCCCAGGGAGAGGACCGGCAGGGATGTCCCGTCGCTTCACGCTCTACGTGCTGATTGCAATGATCCTCGGGGTCGTGGTCGGCTACGCCATCAACGCGACGGTCGCCGACCCGGCCACGCTGCAGTCCCTCGCCGGCTACTTCTCGCTCGCGACCGACGTCTTCCTGCGGCTGATCAAGATGATCATCGGCCCGCTGGTGTTCTCGACCCTGGTCGCGGGCGTCGCGCACATGGGAGCGTCGGGCGGCGCGCTGGGGCGGATCGGCCTGCGCACCATGGCCTGGTTCATCGGCGCCTCGCTGCTGTCGCTGCTGCTCGGCATCGTGATGGTCACGGCGCTGCAGCCGGGTGCCTCGCTCGGGCTGCCGCTGCCGGAGGCCGGCGCGAGCGCCGGGGTGCAAGCCTCGTCGCTGTCCTTGCGCGACTTCGTGCTGCACCTCGTGCCGAAGTCGTTCTTCGAGGCGATGGTGACCAACGAGATCCTGCAGATCGTCGTGTTCTCGGTGTTCTTCGGCGTCGCGCTCGCCGCCGTCGGCGAGCGCGGCCGCGTGCTGCTCGAGGCGATCGACCAGCTGGTGCTGGTGATGCTGAAGATCACTGGCTACGTGATGCTGGTGGCGCCGGTGGCGGTGTTCGCGGCGCTGGCCGCGACGGTCGCGACCCGCGGGCTCGGCATCCTCGCCACCTACGGCAAGTTCATCGGCGGCTTCTACGTCTCGCTGGTGCTGCTGTGGGCGGTGCTGATGGCCTGCGGCGCGCTGGTGATCGGCCCGTCGGTCGCGCGCCTGGTCGGCGACATGCGCGCGCCGATCCTGCTCGCCTTCTCGACCGCGAGCTCCGAGGCCGCCTACCCACGCACCCTCGAGCAGCTGCAGCGCTTCGGCGTCTCGAAGCGGATCGCGAGCTTCGTGCTGCCGCTCGGCTACTCGTTCAACCTCGACGGCTCGATGATGTACTGCACCTTCGCGACCATCTTCATCGCGCAGGCCTACGGCATCGACCTCACCTGGGGCCAGAAGATCACGATGCTGCTGCTGCTGATGGTCACCAGCAAGGGCATGGCCGGCGTGCCGCGCGCCTCGCTGGTGGTGATCGCGGCGACGCTTTCCTTCTTCAACATCCCCGAGGCCGGGCTGCTGCTGATCCTCGCGGTCGACCACTTCCTCGACATGGGGCGCAGCGCCACGAACGTGGTCGGCAACTCGATCGCCGCCGCGGCCGTCGCCAAGTGGGAAGGCGAACTGGAGGAAAAGGGGACATAGAAAAAGGGGACAGATTTATTTTCCCGACCGTCTACGGAGAAGACCGTGGCGTCGACGTCGGGAAAATAAATCTGTCCCCTTTTTCTATGTCCCCTTTTCCTCCTACTGCGCGGGCTGGAGCCCCTTCGTGTAGAGGACCTTGCCCTCGGGCGTGACGAACACTGCATCGACGCCGGGGATGCGCTCGATGATCTTCAGCGCCTCCTCGGCGCCGAGCACGAAGGCGGTCTTGGAGAGCCCGTCGGTCTGCATTGCGGTCGAGGCGAGGATCGTGGCGCTGCGCACCTTGCTCGCGGAGCGGCCGGTCTTCGGGTCGAGGATGTGGTGGTAGCGGACGCCGTCCTCGTCGAAGTAGCGCTCGTAGTCGCCCGAGGTCGACATCGCGGTGTCGACCAGCGGGATGCGCGTGACCACGCGCTTCGGGTCATCGGGATGGCGGATGCCGACGATCCACGGGCGACCGAAGCGGTCGCCGATGATCCGCGAGTCGCCACCGGCGCTGACCACCGCGTGCGCCACGCCGCGCGCCTGCAGCAGTCGGATCGCACGATCGACCGCATAGCCCTTGGCGATGCCGCCGAGGTCGATGCGCATGCCCGGCCGGTCGAAGCGCACCGTCGTCGCCGCCGGGTCGAGCCGCACGTTCCTCCAGTTCACGCCGGGCAGGGCCTTGGAGATCTGCGCGTCCGTCGGCCGCTGGCGCGCACGGTAGTCGTAGAGGTAGCCGACGCTGGCATAGGTGACGTCGAACGCGCCGCCCGTGAGCCTCGAGAACTCGAGCGAGGCACGGATCACGTCGAACAGCTCGGCGTCCACCGGCACCGCCTCGAGCGCGCCGCGCGCGTTGACGCGCGACAGCTGGCTCTCCGGCTTGTAGGTGCTCATCATCTCGTCGACTGCGCGCATCGACTCGATCACCTCGGCGATCGCCGCCTCGCCGGCCGCGGCCTCCTCGGCCCAGAGCTCGACGTAGATCCGCGTGCCCATGACCGCGGCTTCGCGCCGGAACCACTCGGCATGGGCGAGCGCGGGCAGCAGCGCCGCGAGCAGCAGCCACGCGCGCAGCACGCCGCCGCGCCGGCCGCTCATCGCGCCACTCCTGCATGCGCCGCGGCCGGCCCGGCGGCCGGCGACGCGACGGCGGCAGACTGCCGGGCATGGGCCTCCGACGCCTCGCCCGCGGCGAGCTGGCGCTCGAATTCCGCGTGCACGAAGCGGTCGACCCAGCTGCCGGCGCCGAGGGTCTCGAGGAAGCCGCAGTGGCCGCCGCGCTCGGTCACCACCACGCGCAGCCGCGGCTCGCGCGGCAGCCGGTCGAGGTCCTGCGGCGGGATCATCGGGTCGTCGAGCGCGGTGACGATGGTCGCGGGCACCGTGAGCCCGGCCAGCCGTCCGCCGGTGATCGCATAGCCGGCGAGGTAGGATTCGAGGTCCGGGTAGTCGGTGTGCGCGCGCACGAGGTCGGCGGTCATGCGCCGCAGGTCGCGCGAGCGCAGCAGCGGCGCGAAGTCGAAGGCGCCCGGCCACGCGGCCTGCTTGCGCCGCAGCGACCGCGACCACTTGCGCACGAAGTACCGCGGGTAGATCCACAGCCCGGACTCCAGCGCATCGAGCGTGCGCGCCGGGTCGAGCACTGGCGAGACCGCCACCGCGCCGGCGATCGCGAGCCCGGCGCGCGGCGCCTCGGCCGCGACGCGCAGCATGAAGTTGCCGCCGAGCGAGAACCCGCCGAGCAACAGGCGATGGCGCGGGAAATCCGCCTGCAGCCGCGCGACGGCGCCCAGCACTTCCGGCAGCCGGCAGGAATGGAACAGCTCGCGGTTCAGGTGATGGGTGTCGCCGTGGTCGCGCAGGTTCAGGCGCACGACCTCGTAGCCGTGCGCGTGCAGGCGCTGCGCGAGCGACAGGATGTAGAGCGACTCCGCGCTGCCCTCCCAGCCGTGCAGCAGCACCGCCAGCGCGGGCTCCGGCCGCGGCGCGCGCGGCGCGGCGTGCAGCGCCTGCAGCGTCGTGCCATCGCCGCAGTCGACGCGGCGCGCGCGGCTCGCCACGCGCAGCGGCCGCGCATGGCGCTCGACCGCGACGCGCCGCAGCGGCAGGCTCGGCAGCACCGACTGGCGATGCCGGCCGCGCAGCCACCACCGGGGACGGAAGGAGGCGTCGACGACGCGGACGCTCACGGGGCCCGGGGCTGGACCCGGATCTCGAGCCGGTTGTTGGCGGCGGCGGCGCGGTTCCAGTCGCCCGCCGTGCCGCGGAAGGCCGGCTCCGGATAGGCGGCGACGCGCTGCGTCTCGGCGCCGTTGACGAGCTGCACGTCGATCGCACCACCGCTGCGCTGGCGGATCGCGCCGACCAGGTTGGCGAGCGCCAGCGGCTCGCGCTGCGCCGGGTCGAGCTGCTCGTCGAACGGGTTGCCGATCACGTCGCACTTCGACAGCGGCGCATCGGCCGCGACCAGCTCGAAACCCTCGGCGGCCGAGCCCGCGAGACAGTAGCGCCCCGGGAAGGCCGTGACGGTGACGGTGCCGCGGAAGCTGCGTGCGGCGAGGTCGTCGAGAAGGCCGCGCAGCGACTCCAGGCGCTCACCCGACACCGGCACCTCGCCGTAGGGCACCGCCTGCACGGACTCGCTGGCTGCGGGCGCCGGCGTGGAACCCGCGTTGCCGGACGCCGCGGCGCTGGTCCAGCCGCCGCCGGTGGCCGACGGCGCGGCGGACGCCGCCGCGCCGGGCGGCGGGGCGGCGCTGCCACGCACGGCCTGCGCCGCGCGCGCCACTTGCGCCTCGCGCGCCGTGGCGAGCTCCGTGGCGAGGCGTCGCGTCGACTCGCTCTCCTGCCACCAGAGCACCGCGAGCGCCGCCGCCAGCAGCGACGCGGCCGCGGCGATCGCCCACGGTGCGCGCGACGCCCGCGGCGGCGCCTCGTGGGCGGCGAACAGCGCCTCGCCCGCGGGATCGGCGCCGGCGGCGCCGGCGACGGTCGAAGTGCCGGCGAAGCCCTCGCGCACCTCGGCGAGCACCCGCTCCGCGTGATCGTCGAGCAGACCGGAGAACGCGCGCCGCAGGTCGGTGACCTGGTCGCGCACCACCTCCTCGACCAGCGCGCGCAGCTGCGCCGGCGTCATCGGTGGCTCGCCGCCCGCGGGCGGCAGCGCGGCGACCGACGGCCCGTCGGTGCCGGTGGCCAGGCCGCCGATCGACACCATCGAGGCCGGGCGCTGGAACGCCTCGTGCGCGACGGCGTTGCCCGGCTCGAAGCTGGTCACGCGGGCCTTGCGGCGATCGGGCACGAGCCGCAGCTGGTGCAGCACCGTCGAGACCTCGGCCGGCTTGACCTGCTTCGGCAGCACGCCGAGCGCGCCGAGCGCGCGCGCCTGACCG
>JALORN010000103.1 GCA_025458905.1 Steroidobacteraceae bacterium | reverse complement strand
TCCTCGAGCGAGACCACGCCCTTGACGGCGTCGCCGAAGCCGAGCGACTGCACGAACTCGCGCTGCGCGTCGGTCGCGGTGGCGACGACGAGGCGCCCGCCCAGCGCGCGCACCGCCTCGATCGCCTCGAGCCCGACGGTGTCGGCCAGCGCCGGGTCGCCGACGCCGTAGTAGAGCAGCACCGCCTCGCCGGCGCGCAGGCCGGCGCGCTGCAGCATCTCCTCGGGGCTCGCCGCGCCGCGCTTGCCGACGAACGAGAACCCGTAGCCGCTGGTGGCGCCGTAGAACGTCAGCGTGCCGCCGTCGGCGAGCAGCTGGAACGAACGCGGGAAGGATTCCTGGCCCGCATGCGACACCACGTAGTCGGCGAGCCAGCCGCCGGTCTGCTCGCGCATCGCGGCGCACAGCGGCTCGCCGGCCGCCTCCCAGGCCGCGATCTCGGCCGCGCCCTCGGGCACCGGCACGAAGGCGCGCGCCCAGCGCGGATCCTTGCGGTCGATCGCGCCGACCGCGCCCTGGCCGCGCACGTAGGCCGCGCGCTCCGCGCTGGAGACGAGCCCGACGGCGGCGAGGCCGTTGCGCGCCGCGCTCTTCAGTGCCTCGAGGCCGGTGCCGGTGGCCGCGCCCTCGACGAAGATCGTCTTCGCGGGCTGCACCTGCAGCGTGGTGAACAGCGCGCGCACCACCGTGCCGAGGTTCAGCACGTAGGAGCCGGCGGCTTCCAGCGTCAGGTCCGGCGGCAGCGGATGCAGCTGCGGGCCCTGCACCAGCAGGAACTGCTGGTGGCTGCCGGTGTCGGTCTCGTAGCCCTGGATCGCGAAGCCGGCGTACATGGGGTCGCGGCCGGCGAGCGGCGAGAGCAGCTCGCTCTGGCCGCTGTAGATCGTCACCAGGTCCCCGACCTTGAGCCGTCCCTCGCGGCGCACCTCGCCGCCGAGCGCCGCGACGAGGCCGACGCCGCCGGAGCCGGTGACCTGGTAGTCGAGGTCGTGGTTCTCGAAGGGCGAGACCGGGATGCCGGTGATCGCCCAGATGTCGTTGAAGTTGACCTCCGAGGCGAGCACGTAGACCACGGCCTCGTTCGGTCCCGGTGACGGCACCGGCAGCACGATCTGCTTCTCGGCGTGCTCGGGCAGGCCGTGCGCGAGCGCCCCGGAGACCGGATCGCGCAGCACCGCGTGGCCGTACTGCCAGCGCGGCAGCGGCGTGAAGCCCGGGTAGAACGGGCTGCCCACCGGCAGCAGCTCGCCGCGCGCCTCGAGCGCCGGCGCCTCCGCGAGCGTCGGGCGCGCCGTGCGCCGCGTCGGCAGCGGCGCGCCCTGCTTGTCCATGAACGCGCGGATGCCGGCCTTGCCGCCCTGCGGGTCGACCACGGCCTCGGCGAACAGGCGCGCCTCGCGCTCCAGGCCGGCCTCGATGCCCTCGGTCCAGCCGGTGCGCAGCGCCTCGACGATGCGCGCCGCCGTCGGCCCGCGACCGACGATCCGCGCCTGCTCGAGCAGGCGCCGCACCTCCGGATCGGCGAGCGCCGCTTCGAAGGACGCCCGGCCCGGCCCGCGCCAGGCCTGCTGCGCCGCGCGGCGCGCACGCAGGCCACGCGCCACCAGGCCCTCGCCGGAGGGCGCCGCGACGTACTCGGCGGCGAGCCGGATCGCCGCCGACACCACGTCCTCGTCGGTGGTGACCGCGTCGAGCAGCCCGTCGTCGCGCACCTCGTCGGCGCCCAGGCTGCGGCCGCCGAGGATGATCTCGAACGCGCGCACCAGCGGCTGCGCGTGGCCTGCGGCCTCGAGCAGGCGTGGCAGGCGCTGCGTGCCGCCGTAGCCCGGCAGCAGGTTCAGGCGCACCTCCGGCTGGCCGAAGCGCGCGGTCGGCTCGGCGAGCCGCAGGTGGCAGGCCATCGCGAACTCCATGCCGCCGCCGAGCGCGACGCCATTGATCGCGGCGATCGCCGGCTTGTCCATCGCCTCGATCTTGCGGAACGCGAGGTGCGCGTTGTTCGGCAGCGGCAGCGCCTCGTCGAGCCCGTGCACGTCCTCGAGCAGCTGGCGCACGTCGGCCCCGGCGACGAAGGAGGCCGTGCCCTGGCCGGTGAACACCACCGCGCGCACGTCGTCGCGGCGCGCCACGTGGTCGACCACGATGTTGAGCTCGTCGAGCGCGCGCTCGTTGAGCGCGTTCACCGGCGGGTTGGTCACCGTGACGAGCGCGAGGCGTGACCGCGGCATGCCGGGCAGCGCGTGGTACTGGATCCGGAAGTAGCGGTAGTCCTCGAACAGCTGCTGCTCGTCGGCGACCTTCTGCCGCGCCATCCAGCCGGCGATCGCGCGCCGCAGCTCGGGGATGGCCTCGGGGTTGCGCAGCGTCGAGGCGTCACCGACGTCGCCGTCCTCGACCAGCGCGCGCACCATGCGCCGCATGTACTTGCCGCTGCGCGTCTCCGGGAACTGCGCGACCTCGATGAAGTCCTCGGGCACCGCGACCGCGCCTTTCTCCTGGCGCACCATGTCGACCAGCCGCCGCCGGTCGTCGGCGGTGAGGTGGCGACCGGGCGTCGGCTTCACGAAGGCGAGCGGCGTCAGCCCCTTCTGCGCGTGCGGCGCGCCGACCACGATCACGTTTCCCACGGGCGAATCCGGGTAGACCTGCTTGTCGCGCAGGATCGCGCCCTCGATCTCCTCGGTGCCGAGCCGGTGGCCGGAGACGTTGATCACGTCGTCGGAGCGGCCGTGCAGCGAGAAGCCGCCGTCGGCGTACTTCACCGCGAAGTCGCCCTGCGTGTAGGCGAGCCGGTCCTGCCAGCGCGCCCAGTAGGTCTTCGCGTAGCGCCCGAAGTCGCCTCTCCAGGCCGGGCTCACCCGGGCGCCCTCGACGCGGAAGTTCTCCGCATCGCCCCAGATGGTGCGACACAGGTAGGGATAGGGCGCCGCGATCACGATCTCGCCCTTCTCGCCCACGTCGGCGGCACGTGGCACCACGCGCCCGCTCGCCGCGTCGGGCTCGCCGTCGGCGACCCAGACGTCGCCGATCACCCAGGGCAGCGGGTAGGTGTGCGCGTCGGCGCGCAGCGGGAAGTCGTCGTTGCCGAAGAAGTGCGACCAGACGATGCCGCCGTGCTCGGTCGCCCAGTAGGAGTTGACGTACCAGGGCGTCACCAGCTCCATGCCGAACTGCTGCACCGTCGGCGAGGTCGGCTCGGCGCAGAAGGTGGCGACGCGCAGCGAGGCGCGCGAGTAGGCCCGCACGTCGGCGACGTTCTGCGGGTCGGTCATCACGGTCTTCAGGAAGGTGACGCCCGCCTTGAAGATGCGCACGCCGAAACGCTCGATGGTGCTCGCGAAGCGGCCGGCGCTCGGGAACACCGGCGCGCCCTCGGCGATCACCGTCGTCACGCGGGTCGCGAGCGCGGCGCAGATCATGTAGCTCTGGCCGGTGATCCAGCCAGGGTCCGCGACCACGTAGATCACGTCGCCGGGCGCGGCGTCGAACACCACGCGCATGGTGTGCGCGACGCCGGCGACGTAGCCGCCGTGCACGTGCACCACGCCCTTGGGCTTGCCGGTCGACCCAGAGGTGTAGATGAAGAACAGCGGGAACTCGGCATCGAGCGGCAGCGGCGGCACCGCCGCCCACACCGCCTGCAGCAGCGCACGATCGTCGAGCGCGAGCAGCGCCTCGGCGAGCTGCGCGGCCGACTGCTCGCCGCTGCCGGCGGGCAGCAGCCCCGCGGCGCGCGCGGCCGCGCCGAGCTCGAGCAGCGCCGCATCGGTCAGCTCGTGGGCCCAGCGGTCGCGCTCGGGGCGCCACAGCAGGTCGGCGAGCCCGGCGTGGCGCACCACGACCACCGCCTCGACGCGCGGCGGCGTGCGCACCAGCGCCGAGGCGATGGCGGTGCGGATGCGACTCGCGTCGGCGGCGGCGAGCCCGGCGATCGCCTCGAGCGCGCGACCGATGCCGCGCATCAGGTCGGAGCGCTCGAGGGTGATCTCACCCTGCACGGCGAGGCGTGCACCGTCGAGGATCGCCTCGCGCGTCGCCGCTGGCAGGGAGAGCGCCGCGAGCGCAGCCTCGACGGCCGCGAGCGCGACCCCGGCCGGTACGTACCCATCGAGCGCCGGATCGGTGTAGGCCTCCTTGAAGGCCACGACCTGGGCGTTGCGGTAGCCGCCGTCGGCGGTGATCACGACCCGCGCGCCGGCGTCGTGGATGCGGTCCGAGAGCGTCTTGTCGCTGAAGCCGCCGAACACCGGCGTGTACACGATGCCGAGGCGCTTGCAGCCCTCGGTCCAGAACAGCTGCTCCGGGATGTTCGGCATGTTGATCGCGACCCGATCGCCGGCCCGCAGCCCGAGGCGGCGCAGCGCGAGCGCGCACTGGGCGGCCTCGAGCAGCAGCCGGCGGCGCGACACCGCGTACGAGACGACCGGGCCGCCGCGCCCGCCGTCCTGCGACTGGTCCCAGCGATCGCCCTCGAAGAACAGCGCC
>JALORN010000023.1 GCA_025458905.1 Steroidobacteraceae bacterium | reverse complement strand
GATGCCCTTCTGCGCCATCACCGCCTCCATCACGTGCAGGCGGCGCTTGGTCGCCCAAACCTCCGCGCCCATCGCAATCATGCAGCTCATCAGGTTGTCCAGCGCCGGGTTGCCGAGAAACAGCCCGTTCTTCACGTCCGAGGGTATCGCCTCGGCCGTGTACGTCGGACGCTTGGGATCGGGGGCAGCCATGCAGGGATCCTCCGGGTAGGCCGTGACGGGCACACGGGCCGTGTGCGTCGTGGAGACATCCCGAAAATAGCACGACTCCCCGCGCGCCCGACCTCGGCGCGCGGAGCAGCGTCTCATGGCGTGAGGCGCTGCCGGTGACCGTCGCGACCCAGCCGCCGCCGCGGCGCGGCCGGGGTCAGCCCCCTTCCATCCACTTCATCAGGCCGAGCTCGTAGGGGTGGGTCAGCAGCTCGTGCGCCGGGAACACGCGGATCGCGCCCTGGAACTGGCCGCAGGCGACCGTCGGCGCATCGAGCGCGAAGATGACGGAGCCGTCGGGCTCGACCTCGTCGGTGGCGCGCAGCGGCTCGCGCCAGTCGCGCGCGTGCAGCGGCTCGCGGTACGAGGCCAGCGGCACCATCTCGCGCGAGGTCTCCGGCAGCACGCGCCGCGCGATGAACTCGACCCGCAGGTCCTTCGGGTCGAGGCCGCCGAGCTGCACGGCCACCCGCATCCGCAGCCGCTCGTTGCGCGGGTGGCTGCGCGTCGGCACCGACACGGCACGCGCCGACACGCGCGGCCAGGCCTCGCGCACCCGGCGCTTCCACTCGGCGAGCGCGCGTGCGCCGGCGTAGTCGTGCGACACCAGCCGCGCGCCCTGGGCGGCGGCCGGGCCGTAGATGCCCTTGGCGTAGTCGGCGACCGTGCGGCGCATGTTGAACGCCGGGATCACGGTCGTCATCGCGCGCTTGGAGCGCTGCACCCAGTCGTGCGGGCAGCCGCCCTCGCCGCGCGAGTAGTAGAGGGGCACCGCCTCCTCCTCGATCGTGTCGAGGATCAGCTCGGCCTCGAGCGCATCGCGCCGGCCCGGGTCCTGCACGTCGACCGGGGGGATGCCCCAGCCGTTGTGGCCGTCGTAGGCCTCGGCCCACCAGCCGTCGAGCACCGAGAGGTTCAGCCGCCCGTTGACCGCCGCCTTGATGCCCGAGGTGCCGCTCGCCTCGAGCGGCGCGATCGGGTTGTTCAGCCAGATGTCGCAGCCCGACACCAGCCAGCGCGCGAGCTGGATGTCGTAGTCCTCGAGGAACACGACCTTGCCGATGAATTCCGGCTGCAGGCTCACCTGCTTGATCTCGCGCAGCACCGCCTGCCCGGGCTGGTCCGCCGGGTGCGCCTTGCCGGCGAACAGGAACACGACCGGGCGCTCCGGATCGTTGACGATGCGGGCGAGCCGCGCACGATCGCGCATGATCAGCGAGGCGCGCTTGTAGGTCGCGAAGCGGCGCGCGAAGCCGACGGTCAGTATGTCGGGCCGCGCCGGGTCGAGGTGCTTGGCGACGTGGCGCCACTGCGCGACGCTCTGCCCCTTGCGCACGAACTCGCGCCGCAGGCGCTCGCGGACGCAGGCGAGCATGTCCGACTTGACCGTCTGCGCCGAGGCCCAGAAGTCCCGGTCGGGGACGCGCTCCAGCAGCTTCCAGAACGGCGCGTCCGAAAGCTTCTCGCGCCACTGCGGCCCCGCGACCTCGTCGAGGAACTCGGCCCACTTCTGGTGGAGGAAGGTCGGCACGTGCACGCCGTTGGTGACGTAGCCGACCGGGTTGTCGTCGGGGCGCACCTCGCGCCAGTGGTCGGCGCACAGCCGCGCCGAGACCTGACCGTGCAGGCGGCTGACGCCGTTGACGTGGCGCGAGCCGTTCAGCGCGAGCCGCGTCATGTTGAACATGCCGTGGTTGCTGGGCGCCGCGCCGAGCGCGAGGAAGCGGTCGATCGGCAGGCCGAGCTCGCGGATGAAGTCGCCGAAGTGCACCAGCAGCAGCTCGTGGTGGAAGGCGTCGTGGCCCGCCGCGACCGGGGTGTGCGTGGTGAAGGCGTTCTGCGCCGCGACCGCCTCGAGCGCGACCTCCGCATCGAGCCCGCCCGCGATCTCCTCGCGCAGCCGCTCGAGCACGAGGAAGGCCGCGTGGCCCTCGTTCATGTGCCAGACCGCGGGCTTCACCCCGAGCGCGCGCAGCGCACGGACGCCGCCGATGCCGAGGATCATCTCCTGGCGGATGCGCATCGCGTCGTCGCCGCCGTAGAGCCGGTGCGTGATGTCCCGGTCGGCCGGGGCGTTCTCGGGGCAGTTGGTGTCGAGCAGGATCACGCTGATGCGCCCGACCGCCGCGCGCCAGAGGCGCGTGACGACCTGGCGCCCCGCGATCGGCACCGTGACCGAGAGCCAGGCGCCCTCGGCGTTGCGCACCGGCTCGACCGGCAGGTCGCGCGGGTCGTGGTCCTTGTACTCGGCGTGTTGCACGCCGTCGCTGTCGACGACCTGGGTGAAGTAGCCCTGGCCGTACAGCAGCCCGATGCCGGTGAAGTTCAGCCGCTCGTCGCTCGCCGCCTTGCAGTGGTCGCCGGCGAGCACACCGAGGCCGCCCGAGTAGATCGGGAAGCCGTGGTTGAAGCCGTACTCCGCGCAGAAGTAGGCCACCACCGGCGCACCCTCGAGCGGCGGCGCGTCGACGTAGGCGTCGAACACCCGCAGCACCTCGGCATAGCGCGAGCAGTAGCCCGGATCGGCGGCGGCGGCGTCGAGCGCCTCCTGGTCGATGCAGCGCAGCAACTGCCGCGGGTTGCCCCGCACCTGCCCCCAGAGGGTGGGCGAGAGCTCCTCGAACAGCGCCCGCGTCGGCCGGTGCCAGCTGAAGAAGAGGTTGTTCGCGAGTTCAGGGAGACGGCCCAGCCGCGCGGGGATCTGGGGCGAGATTTCGAGCGTCAGAGTGGGGAACATAGGGGCGGCGAGTCTAGCAGCAGGATGTGTCGGGACCGCCGGGAATACGTCACATCGGCGGCCGCCTGCCCCTCGACAAGCGCACTAAGTATCTGATCGCACGGGGCTTCTGACAACTGCCTGGCATTCTATATAGTAAAGAAGGCAATACTGTGAAGTGCAGGATAGCGCGATGCGCAAGTTCCAGAAGGAGCTCAATGGCGGCCTGGTCGCGCTGGTGCTGCTGGCGGTGCTCGCGGCCAGCGCCGAGGACCTCTACGGCTACGAGATTGCCCGGCGCCTGCGGCGTGCGCGCCGGGGCGAGCCAATATTCAAGGAGGGAACCCTGTACCCGGTGCTGCGCGCCCTGTCGGCAGCCGGCCTCCTGTCGAGCCGCATCGTGCCGTCGTACTCCGGGCCGCCGCGCCGCTACTACCGCATCACCGAGCAGGGCCGGGCCGTGCTCCTCGAGTGGCGTGCCGCCTGGCGCACCACCCGCGACTTCGTCGACGGCTTCACCGACGCTGCGGGAACGGCCTGAGCCGCTCCGCGCCGACCCCGGTCGCGCGGTTGACGGTGCACGGGCGCCTGCGTAGCGTGCCGGCGGTGACGAGCCCGGCGGCCACAGCACGCATCTTCCTGGTCGCCGCGCTCACCGCGCTGGCCTCGGCGCCGGCCGCGGCCGGCGCCCACCGTACGCCCCCTCTGGCGACCCAGGGCTCGCCGAACGCCGTGCCTGCGGCCCCGGCCGTGCCGGGCGCGCCTGCGACGCCGGACGTGCCCGGGATCCCGAACGTGCCCGAGGCGCCCGTGCCCGCCTCGCCGGCCATGGGCCGCGGCCCCTGCCTGGGCGCGACGCGCAATGGCTACCTGCGCGCGCGCCTGCGCGGCGCGCTCGACCTCGACCTCGCCTGGGACGGCGCGACCATGCAGTGCGAGGGCGGCGCCCGCCCGGACGGGCGCGGCCTGCGCGTCACCATCGCCGGCGAGCCGCGCGGCGGCGGCCGGCGGCTGCGCTTCGTGTTCGGCATCGACGACGTGCCCGAGGGCGCCAGCGTGCGCGCACGCCCGACCAACCTGACGCTGATCTTCGAGGGCGAGCAGCGCCTGTTCGCCACGCGGGGCAGCGACAAGTGCACCACGGACGAGCTGCGGCAGGAGCGGATCGGCGCGCTCGGCGGCCCGCGCCGCAGCTGGCGCGTGGTGGCGCGCGGCTTCTGCGTCGCGCCGGCGACGACCCTCGCCGGCGACGCTCGCCTGCTGCTGACCAGCTTCGACTTCGCCTCCGAGGTGACCCATGAAGACGATCCCGGCCCGGGACGCTGAGCCGTCGCCGCGCCCGCGCCCGCGCCCACCGCAGCGGGCCGCGGCCCTGCTGGTCGCCCTGGCTGCGCTGTTCTGCGCGGCGGCGCCCGCACCGGCGCCGGCGGCGGATCCGGACGGCGCGCCGCTGCTCGAGCTCTCGACCTTCCCGCGGATGCCGCTGACCATCCATTCGGCGACCCGCCCGGACGGCCACGTGTTCCGCGTCTGGATCGCCGACACGCCGGAGCGCCAGTCGCAGGGCCTGATGTTCGTCCGCGACCTGCCGGCCGACGAGGGCATGCTGTTCGTCGACGCGCAGAGCCGGGTCTGGGGCATGTGGATGAAGAACACCTTCATCCCGCTCGACATGCTGTTCATCGACGCCCGCGGGCGCATCGTCTCGGTCGCCGAGCGCACGGTGCCGCACTCGCTGCAGACCGTCTCGCATCCGCGGCCGGTCAAGGCGGTGCTCGAACTGCGCGGCGGCGAGGCGGCGCGGCGCGGCATCCGCGTCGGCGACCGGGTCGAGCACCCGGCGTTCCGCGGGCGTGGCCCGGCCCCACGCTGACCTGCTGCCGCGACCCGCCCCTCCCCGAGGCCAGCGCCGAGGCGGCGGCCAGCTCACTTTCGGGATCTTCGCCCCGAAACGGGCGTTGCGGACGCACAACAGAAGAAGGTGAGGCCCGGGCGGCCATCGCGTCTGCGTATTTGCAACGCGTTCGGGTATGATCGCGCCCGGACGCGGGACGCGCTTAGCCTGCGCGCAACACGTACCGCTGACGGCCGCGCTGGCTCGTGCCCGTCACGCCTCTCATTCCAGAAATGCCACGCAAGCAACGGAAGGTGCAGCGCATGAACAAGATCACGGGCCTCGCCCTCGCGGCAGCGGCCGCCCTGACGGTCGTCCCGGCGGCCCTCGCCGGAAGCGACGCCGGCAGCGTCTACGTCGCCCCGATGGTGCAGGGCGTGTGGCTGGACGACGGCCGCAACGCCGACGACGGCGCCGGCTTCGCCTTCGCGGTGGGCCGCGCGATCTCCGAGAAGTGGAACATCGAGCTCGGCCTGCACGGCAGCAGCCACGATGCCACCGCTGGCCGCAAGCTCAAGTTCCAGGCGGTCGACGTCGCGGTGCAGCGCCTCTTCTACCGCGACGCCCCGGTCAACCCGTACATCACCGTGGGCGTCGGCCAGCTGCAGACCCGCTTCCCCGGGCTGCGCGACAACGAGATCATGCTGAAGTACGGCGTCGGCGTGCTCGCCGACATCGCCAAGAACACCGACAAGGGCACCAACCTGCAGCTGCGCGGCGAGATCCTCGGGCGCCGCGTCGACTTCGGCAACGACACCGCGGTCGACTACCTCGTCGGCGTCGGCCTCGCCTATTCCTGGGGCGGCAAGGTCGCCCGCAAGGCCCCGCTCGACAGCGACGGCGACGGCGTCCCCGACGACATGGACAAGTGCCCCGGCACCCCGCCCGGCACCCCGGTCGACGCCAACGGCTGCGAGCTCGACAGCGACGGCGACGGCGTCGTCGACAGCAAGGACAAGTGCCCCGGCACGCCGCGCGGCACCAAGGTCGACGAGGTCGGCTGCCCGGTCGACGGCGACGCGGACGGCGACGGCGTCAAGGACAGCAAGGACCAGTGCCCGGGCACGCCCGCCGGTGCCAAGGTCAACGACGTCGGCTGCGAGATCGGCGAGATCATCCTGCGCGGCGTGGTGTTCGACACCGGCTCCGACGTGCTGAAGCCGCAGTCGCTGCTGATCCTCGACTCGGTCGCCACCGGCCTCGCCAAGCAGCCGGGCACCAAGGTCGAGATCCGCGGCCACACCGACGACGTCGGCAGCGAGGCGCTGAACATGGACCTGTCCAGGCGTCGCGCCGAGGCCGTCAAGGCCTACCTCGTCGGCAAGGGCCTGCGCGCGGAGGACCTGACGACGGTCGGCCTCGGCGAGATGCAGCACATCGCGTCGAACGACACGGCGGAGAACCGCGAGCAGAACCGCCGCGTCACGCTGCAGTTCCTCGAGACCAGCCGCCTGCCGCCCGGCGAGGAGCTGGTGCTGCGTGGCGTCACCTTCCGCACCGGCTCGGCGCAGCTGACCCCGGCGGACCGCCTGATCGTCGACTCGGTGGTGGCCTACGTGCAGTCGCGCCCGAGCTATTCGATCCAGGTGCGCGGCCACACCGACGACCGCGGCAGCGACGAGGCGAACCAACGGCTCTCCGAGGCGCGCGCCAAGGCCGTGGCCGACTACCTCGTGTCCAAGGGCGTCGATGCCGCCCGCTTGAGCTCGATCGGCCTCGGCGAGACGGAGCACGTCGCGCCGAACGACACCGAGGCGGGCCGCGCGCAGAACCGGCGCGTCACGCTGAAGTTCACCGGTCGCTGATCGCGAGCGACCGCCGCCACGTACGGGGCCCGACACCGAAGGTGTCGGGCCCCTTTTCTTTTCCCGCCCCCGGTCGAGCCGCCGCGCGCAAACGCGCCGGCCGGGTCGCGCGCCTGTGTTGCTGAGGGCACACAACCCGTCATCGGCGCCCTGGATACTGCGAATCCGCCGAGCGGCTCGCTCGGTAAACGTTGGCCCCCACTGTTGTTTTTTTACAATCTTTGTACTTTTCCGGCCCCGGCGCGACTACCATTGCGCCCCATGACGGGGCCAGCCGCCTGCGACGGCGTCTCGCCCCGTGACGAGAAACGACGCCGACCCTCTCCCCGCCGCAGGGCGCCGGGACGTCGGCATCCGATGAACCATCGGGCGGCACTGCCGCCTTCAGGAGGCCTCTCAATCATGTCGACTCTCAACCCTGTCGGGGTGGGCGTTCGTCGCGCGCTGGTGCTGGGCATCGCTGCCACGGCCACGCTGCTCGGCGCCGCGCCCCAGCTGTCGTTCGCCCAGGACGCGGACGCCTCGGCCGATGACCTGACCGAGGTCGTGGTCACCGGCTCGCGCATCGCGCGGCCGGAAGTCGAGGCGACCACGCCGATCGTCGTGGTCGACTCGAGCGCGTTCGACAACCTCGGCGTCGAGAACTTCGCCGACCTCGCGACCCAGCTGCCCGGCTTCGCGCCGGCCTTCGGCTCCTCGCGCACGCAGTCGGCGTTCTCGGGCTCCGTCCAGGCGGGCCTCAACGAGGCGAACCTGCGCAACCTCGGCAGCTCGCGCTCGCTGGTGCTGATCAACGGCCGGCGCGCGCCGGGCGGCACGCCGATCTTCCAGGCGGTCGACTTCAACACCATCCCGACCGCCAACATCGACCGCGTCGAGGTGATCACGGGTGGCGCCGCGGCGATCTACGGCGCCGACGCCGTCGCCGGCGTGATCAACGTCGTCACCAAGAAGAACTTCGAAGGCATCGAGTTCGGCGCGAGCTACGGCGAGGCCTCCGAGGGCGACAACCGCAACCCCTCTGGCCACGTGATGATCGGCGGCAGCTTCGGCGATCGCGGCCGCGGCCTGCTGACCGTGCAGCTCGACAACCAGGGACTGGTCTCCTGCCGTGACCGCTTCCTCTGCGCCCAGGACGTGGCCTGGTTCACGCCGCCGAACTTCGTCCGCGGCCCGGCCGCGTACTCGGTGGTGGCTCCGGCCGGCCGCTTCCTAGTCGGCGGCACCGCCGGCGGCGGCTTCGTCACGAACCGCAACGGTACCTTCGTGCCGTTCGACGTCACCCAGGACGGCTACAACCGCAACGCGGACCGCAACATCGCGATCCCGACCAAGCGCGTCATGGTCGCCGCCGAGGGCGAGTATCAGCTGACCGAGAACGTGACGGCCTTCGTCGAGGCCAACTACGGCCAGTCACGGACGAGGAACGTCATCGAGGGCCAGCCGTTCCAGTCCAGCGCAGCGGGCAACCTGGTCGGTGGCGGCCCTGGCGTCCCGGGGATCGAGGCGACGATCCCGATCACCAATCCGTTCATCCCCGCGGCCGTGCGCACCGCGTACCTCGCCAACAACCCGACCGGTACCGCGATCACCTGGAACCAGCGCTTCAACGACATCGCGTTCCGCGGCTCGACCAACAACCGGGACGTCGTGCGCGTCGTCGGCGGCCTGAAGGGCGAATTCAACGCGCTCGAGCGGGACTTCAACTGGGAGGTCTCCCACGTCTACGGCCGCACCACGCTCGACAGCCTGACCGAGGGCCTGGTGGGCACGGACCGGCTGTTCAATGGCCTGCGCGTCGAGCCGGTGCCTGGCGCCGCGGGGCAGTTCCGCTGCGCCGACCCGGCAGCACGGGCGCTCGGCTGCGTGCCGATCAACCCGTTCGCGCCGTACACCCAGGCGATGAAGGATTACCTCAAGGTCACGGCCGGCCAGGCCGGCGAGCAGAGCCTCGAGAACACCCTGGCCTACGTCTCGGGCAGCCTCTTCTCGCTGCCGGCCGGTGAGGTGCGCACCGCGGTCGGCATCGAGCGGCGCGTGGTGGCGGGCGCCCTCGACTACGACGAATCGATCAACCGCGGCCTCGTGACCAGCAACCAGATCCTCGACCAGCCCGAGGTCGAGACGCAGACCGAGGAGTTGTTCGCCGAGGTGCTGGTGCCGGTGCTCGCCGACAAGACGTTCGCGAAGTCGCTGTCGCTGGAAGGCGCGTTCCGCACCACTGATGCCGACTACCTCGCGAAGTCGATCAGCTACGACACCTGGAAGCTCGGCGGCGAATGGGCGCCGATCGAGAGCCTGCGCTTCCGTGCGATGCGGGCCCGTTCGGTGCGCGCGCCGCAGGTCGACGACCTGGTCGGTGGCTCGCAGACCTTCGGCGTGATCTCGGACCCCTGCGGCACGCCGAGCCGGCGCGTCGCCAACCCGACGCGCGCCGCGAACTGCATCACGGATGGCATCCCGCTGACCTACACCGCGCCGCAGGCCGCCGAACAAAGCGTCGCCGGCTTCGTCGGCCGCAACCCGAACCTGAACCCGGAGGAGAGCCGCTCGGTGACCTTCGGCTTCGTGTTCACGCCGAGCTTCGTGCCGGGGCTCTCGCTGTCGGTCGATCGCTTCGAGATCGACGTCGAGGGCATCATCGACACGGTCGGTCGCCAGATCATCGCCAATCGCTGCTACGACACCGCGAACCGCCAGGACTGCGGCCTGCTCACCCGCGGCGTCAGCCCGAACGTCCTCGGCGCCAACTGGGTGCTGCTGGCGGTGAACGACACGTTCGCAAACCAGGCCACGCAGGACATCGCCGGTTACGACATCAACCTGCAGTACCAGCGGGACTTCGGCCGCTTCGGCCAGGCAGGCGCCCGGCTGCTCGTGACCCGTTACGACCGTGCCGACCTGTATACCTCGGCCACGGCGCCTCGCACCGACCTGCTGGGCTTCGCCGGCGGTTCGACCTCGGACCAGGGCTACATCAAGACCACCGCAAACCTGAACATCGACTACCAATACAAGAATCTCGGCGTGAACTGGAACACGCGCTTCATCGGCAGCGCCGAGATGAGCCCGTTCCTGGTCGGCCAGGGATTCCCGGGGATCGGCTCGCACGCGTACCACAACATCCGGCTGTCCTACGACACCGAACTGTTCGGCACCGAGCAGACGCAGTTCTTCCTGGGTCTGACCAACGCGTTCGACAAGCAGCCGCCGTTCTTCGCGTCGGCCGCCTCGGGCACGCAGGCCCTGGACACCATCCCGGGCTACTACGACATCTTCGGCCGCTCGTACTTCGCGGGCGTGCGGGTCCGGCTCTGATCTGATCAGATCCGGCTCCGGCCGGTGAGCATCGAGGGGGCGGCAGGCGACTGCCGCCCCCTTTTTCTTTGCGGAAGGCTCTTGCGGAAGCGCCGGTGTCATCGGCTCTCGCGAGCCGCTGCGGCCATCGGGGACGCTGCCGCACGTCGCCGATCGACAGCCTTGCCCGTCCGATCCACCCATCGGATTCCAGGTGCGGCCGCCTGGGGCCGCACGGGCCTCGCTGCTTATCCTGTCCGCTTCGCAGGAGGGATGCCCGATGCCAGGATCGATGCTTCACGACTCGCCGCAGCGGCAGCGCGCCACGGCCCGCCGGACGCCCGGCGCCCGCCCGCGGATGCTCGGCCGCATCTGGGTCGCGCTCACCGGCGCGCTGCTGTCGCTGCCCGCGATGGCGGCTGCACCAGCGGGTGACCCGGCGGCATCGGCGGCGGGGCCTGCCGCGGACGCAGCGGCCGCCAAGCCTGCCCGCCAGCTCGGCCAGTACAGCGGCTACGAGGGCCGCGAGGCCGAGCTCGGACGCATGGTCGCCGCCGCGCTGCGCGAGGCGAAGCCCGCGGGCGGGCCGGCCGACCGCCTCGACCCGCGCTACGACTTCACCGGCCGCGAGGAGATGCTGGGGCTCGCGATGACGCAGGTGGTGCGCACGCTCAACCACAACCGCAGCTACCAGCACGAGATGAACGACGCGCTGGTGAAGATGACGCTCGATCACATCATGTTCGCCAAGCGCCACGGCATGCTCGAGAAGCTGGTCGACGAGGACATCAACTCGCAGCGCCAGCAGCTCGAGCGCGTGAAGCGGCTGATCGACCGGGGCGGCAGCCGCGATCTCGCGCTGGTGGCGATCTTCGAGCAGACCGCCTGCTTCTTCCAGCTGGTCGACCGCACGGAGCGCGCGCCGGGCCGCGTCACCTATCGCTCGCCGTTCCGCACGGTGCTCGCCGAGACCGTGCGCATGGGCATCCACGACCTCAGCGAGCGCGAGATCCACGAGCGCTGGACGATCCCGCGGATGCAGGCCTATGCGAAGGTGCTGGGGGTGGAACTGGACGTCACGCCGTGGCGCGAGGACGGGACCGTCACGGTGAGCGTGCGCGGCGGCGCCTGAGGGCGCCGGCCGAGGCCTCGCGGCGGGGCGGCCGGGCCGCCGGGGGGAGCAACACGACCGCACCCGCCGCGATGAGGATTCCGGACGCCACCTCCCGACGGCAGGCCCGGCGGGGTGGGGGTTTCAGCGCAGAACGGTCAACCACCGGGGGGGGCCGGTAAAGCCGTCGTCACGTTCCCTGTTCCTTGCTCACCGCGGGTGGTGCGTCCCTGCACCACCTGCCGAGCCTGCGGAGCGCCGGGAAGGTGCGCGCCCGAAATGCCTGTGGGCGTAAAGGTAGCGCCCTGCCCCCTTTCGGAAAAATCGTTTATTCTTCGCTCACGGTTCGATTCGCCCGAACCTTCCCGCGATCATCCCGCGCCGAGCCGCCGCCTTGCGCCACCTGAACTACAACCACCTGCTGTACTTCTGGACCACGGTGCGCGAGGGCGGTATCGCCCGCGCCGCCGAGGTGCTGCACATCACGCCGCAGACGATCAGCGGGCAGATCAAGCTGCTCGAGCAGCAGCTGCAGGGCGCGCTGTTCGAGAAGCAGGGGCGGCGGCTCGTGCCGACCGAGCTCGGCAAGGTGGCCTACGACTACGCCGAGGACATCTTCACGCGCGGCCTCGAGCTCGCCAGCGTACTGCGCGGCGCGGTGCCGCGCGGTCGACGCTCGGTCACGGTCGGGGTCTCCGACGTGGTGCCGAAGCTGATCACCTGGCGCGTGCTCGCGCCGCTGCTGCAGGGCGAGGACCCGTTCCGCCTGGTCTGTCACGAGGGCCCGACCGACACGCTGCTCGCGGAGCTCGCGACGCACCGTCTCGACCTGGTGCTGTCGACCAGCCCGGTGCACGCCGAGTCGGGCATCCGCGCCTTCAGCCACTCGCTGGGCGAGTCGCCGCTGCAGTTCTTCGCGTCCCGGACGCTTGCGAACCGCCTGCGCAAGGACTTCCCGCGCAGCCTCGACCGCGCGCCCTTCCTGCTGCCGACCGAGCGCAGCGCCAACCGGCGCGCGCTCGACGAGTGGTTCGGGCGGCACGACATCACGCCGGCGATCGTCGCGGAGTTCGACGACACGGCGCTGACCAAGACCTTCGCCCAGCAGGGCGTCGGCGTGTTCGCCGCGCCGTCGGCGATCGAGCACGAGATCACCGCGCAGTTCGACGTGGTGGTGGTCGGCCGCGCCGACGATCTCGCGACGCGCTTCTACGCGATCTCGACCGAGCGCCGCATCCGCCACCCGGCGGTGGTGGCGATCACCGAGAGCGCGCGCAACGACCTCTTCAGGCCTGACGCACCAGCGCCTCGACGGAGCGGTCGAGCTCCAGCGTGAGCTCGCCCTCGAGGCCGAGGCGCGCGGCGAGCATGTCGAGCCAGGCGCGCTCGGCGCGGTTCGCCGGCGACACCGCCAGCAGCGACGCGGCGTAGATCTCGGTCGCGAGTTCCTTCGAGTCGACGCCGCGCACGATCGCCTCGAGGTCCGGCGGCTGCCCGAGCAGGCGCAGCACCTCGTCGTGGTCCGCCTGCGAGAGGCCCGCCTCCCCGACCCGCGCGAAGATGCGCTCGCGCTCGGTCGGGTCGATCGAGCCGTCGGCCTTGGACGCGGCGATCATCGCGCGCAGCACGCGCAGCGCATTCGCACCATTGGCCGGCGACTCGAGGTCGAACGGCGCCGGCAGCGCCGGAGGGACGGGCGCGGCGGCCGCAGCGCCGGTGTTCGTTGCCGGGGCGGTGGTTCCGCCGGCCACCTTGCCGCCCATCACCTGGCCGAGCAGCGCCTCGAGCCCGCCCGAGGGCGGCGGCAGGCCGCGCTTCTGCGCCTGGTTCTTCTGCCAGGCCTGGTAGGCGACGTAGCCGACGGCGGCGAGGCTGCCGTACTTCACCATCTTCTTGCCACCGCGCCCGCCACCGAGCACGTTGCCGATCAGGCTGCCGGCGAAGCCACCCGCGGCGGCGCCGGCGCCGGGGTTCTGGGTCAGGATCTCGAGCAGTTTGCGGGTGTCCATGGTCGTTCGCTCCTTGAAGATCGGGGGCACACGTCCGTGCGTGCGGGCCGGTCTCGCCGCCACGGCCACGCCGGGCCGCGCCGGGACGGCCTGCCGTGCGTCAGCCTGCGGCGTTGCGGCCCACGTCGCGCGCGTCCTGCGAGCCGGGCGTGAACACCAGCGGGTCGTGCAGCGAGGGGAAGGTCGAGTCGCGGCGATGATAGTCCCAGCGCAGCGACGCGGGAATGTTGGTGTAGTGCACGCCGATGTTGATGATCCAGAGCACCACCAGCGCGTACAGCGTGAAGACCGTGAGCGGCGGCGCGTCGGGCGCGATCTCCAGCCCGCGGAACGACTGCCACAGGCGCCAGGGCAGGTAGAGGCAGGGGACGATCACCCAGATCGGCGAACCCCAGCGCTTCCAGCAGAAGAGCTCGCTCGCCACCTGCGCGGCGAAGGCCCAGAAGTACGGCAGCAGCGCCAGCGCGGCGGCGCTGCTGCCGCCGATCGCGCCGTCGACCACCAGCGCCGCGAGCGGCAGCACCAGCCCGACCAGCCAGATCGTCACCAGCCAGGACTTGAACACCGGCCCCACCGGGCGCGGACCCGGGAAGCGCGCGCTCGGCTTGGGCAGGCGCCACTGGGCCCAGGCGAGGCAGCCGCAGGCGAACGCGAAGAATGCGGCTTCCTGCAGGACGACGATACGCAGCATGAGGGTCTCCCGGTGTGGGTGGGTGTACCGGACCGCGCCTGGCGCACCGGCGCCTGGGAGAGTGCCAGAGGCGAGCCCGGGTTGGCGATGCGCGGGCGTCCGCGTGGCTGCAGGGCGCGGCGACGCCCCCACCCTGACCGCACGGCCGCGTGTTGCTTTAAAGCAACGCCAGGTCCATGGAATGGCGTGCAGTAAGCGTTTTTCTGCCCCGATAGGGCTTCCTGCGTGTTGTGCGGCGGGTACGCCGATGCCAGAATCCGCGGCCCGGGTCCGTGGCGCCGCCGCGGTTCCTCATCGACTAAGGAGTGGTCCGATGATCCAGCCGTTGCGTTCCTCCGTGTCCGTCGCAGTCGCCGTGGCGCTCGCCGCCGCCGCCGCGGCATCCGCCCAGGCCCAGGATGCCGCCGCCGGGGAAGGCGATGACGCGCTCACCGAGGTCGTCGTCACGGGCACGCGCGTCGCGAACCGCTCGGCGCTCGAGACGGTCGCCCCGGTCGACGTGGTCACCGCCGAGACGCTGCGCAACGTCGGCGTGCCCGAAATCGCGCAGGCGCTGTCGGTCACGCTGCCTTCGCTGAACTTCCCGCGCCCCGGCCTCGCCGACGGCACCGACACGATCCGCCCGGCGACGCTGCGCGGCCTCTCGCCCGACCAGACGCTGGTGCTGGTGAATTCCAAGCGCCGCCACGCCGCCGCGCTCGTCAACGCCAACAACACCATCGGCCGCGGCGCCGCGGCGGTCGACCTCAACACCATCCCGAGCGCGATGGTCCGCTCGATCGAGGTGCTGCGCGACGGTGCGTCGGCGCAGTACGGCTCGGATGCGATCGCGGGCGTGATCAACCTGCGGCTGCGCGAGGATCGCGAGGGCGGCGACGTCACGCTCAGCTACGGCCAGCGCGAGTCCAGCTACGACTTCCTGGTCGGCACGCCGCCCGCGGGCGCCACCTGGGGCACGCGCAACTCGCGCAGCGTCTCGGACGGCCAGACCATCACGGCCGGCGCGTGGAAGGGCTTCGGCTTCGGCGACGACGGCTTCGTGACCGTCGCGGCCGAGTACCGTGACCAGGAGCGCACCGAGCGCGGCGGCTGGGACGTGCGCCAGCAGTATCCGCTGCTGCCGGGCGGGCGCTTCGACCCGCGCGAGGCCACCTTCGACCGCTTCAACGCCTGGTTCGGCGAGCCGGAGATCCAGCAGTCGACGCTGTTCGTGAACGCCGGCAACACGCTCGACAACGGCGTCGAGCTCTACGGCTGGGCGAGCTACCAGCTGCGCGAGGCGCGCTCGGCCGGCTTCTATCGCCGCGCGCTCGACGAGCGCAACGTGATCCAGATCTACCCCGACGGCTTCCTGCCGCTGATCGCGCCCGAGGTGGACGACCTCAGCGCCGCCGGCGGCGCGAAGTGGAACCTCGGCGAGTGGGCGATGGACGCCTCGCTGGTCTATGGCCGCAACGAGGTGGGGTTCACCATCGAGAACTCGCTGAACCGCTCGCTCGGCCCGGCCAGCCCGACCACGTTCGACTCGGGCGGCTACGACTACGACCAGCTGGTGCTGAACCTATCCGGCGTGCGCCAGATCGAGCTCGGGGCGCTCGCCTCGCCACTGAACGTCGCGGTCGGCCTCGAGGCGCGCCGCGAGGGCTACTCGATCAACGCCGGCGAGCCCGACTCCTGGCGCAACGGCGGCGTGCTGCTGCCGCTCGGCACGACGGGCTGTACGGCACCGACCCCGGCGCAGGTCACGGCCGGCGGTTGCGCCTCGGCCTCGGGTGCGCAGGTGTTCCCGGGCTTCCGCCCGACCAACGTCGTGTCGGAGAACCGCACGGCCGTAGGCGCCTACCTCGACCTGGAGGCCAACCTCACCGAGAAGCTGCTGGCGTCGGCCGCGGTCCGCGCCGAGGACTACTCGGACTTCGGCAGCAACGTGACCGGCAAGCTCGCCGCACGCTTCGACTTCACCGAGGCCTTCGCGCTGCGCGCCGCGGTGCAGACCGGCTTCCGTGCACCGTCGCTGCAGCAGCAGTTCTTCTCGACCACCTCGACCAACTTCATCGGCGGCGTGCCGTTCGACCTGACGACCTTCCCCGCCACCGACCCGGTGGCCGTGGCGCTCGGCGCCCAGCCGCTCGACGCCGAGGAGTCCGAGAACTTCTCGGTCGGCGCGGTGCTGCAGCTCGGCCGCGCGAGCCTCACGATCGACGCCTACCGCATCAACATCGACAACCGCGTGGTGCTGTCGGAGAACCTGACGCAGGCCAACGTGCGCACCTTCCTCGCCAGCCGCGGCTTCACCGGCATCGGCGGCGCGCGCTTCTTCATCAACGGGGTGGACACCGAGACCGAGGGCGTCGACATCGTGGCCAGCATCCCCTGGACCAGCGAAGCGGCCGGCCGCTTCGACTTCACGCTGGCAGCGAACTTCAACACCACCGACGTGACGCGCGTGCCGACGACCGGGCCGCTGGCTGCCCTCAGCCCCTCGCCGATCCTGTTCGATCGCCTGAACGTGCAGCAGTTCGAGCGCGGGCAGCCCGAGGACAAGTTCACCGCCAACGTGAACTGGACGCTCGGCCGCTTCGGCGCCACGGTGCGCGCGATCCGCTACGGCGACGCGATCTTCAACGACAGCAGCAACCCCGCGAACGACTTCCTGATGTCGGCGCAGACGCTGCTGGACGTGGAGGCCCGGGTCGAGGTCACCGAGCGCATCCGCGTCGCGCTCGGTGCCGAGAACGTCACCGACGAGTACCCGGACTCGCTGCCACCGGCGACGCTGAACGTCACCGGCACCAGCGCGTTCCCGAACTACGCGCCGTTCGGGCGCTCGGGCCGCTTCGTCTACGCCCGCGCGACCTTCGAGTTCTGATCCCGCCGCACCCGGCGGTGCCCGGTTCGCCGGGCTGCCGCCGGGGCAGCGCTCAGCGGCGGCGCCGGCCCGCGGCGAGGAAGGCCTCGCTGCGCACCACGGCGTTGACGCGGATGTTCTGGTAGAAGAGATCGAAGTCGTTGAAGTGCAGCGAGCCACCGGGCAGCGGCACCAGCGCATAGCCCTGCGCCGGCAGCGCATCGACCACCAGCGCACCGTCCTCGCAGCGCGCACCGATCCGCCCGGCCTCGGTCGCCGCGAGCGGCGTGGCGGCGGCGAGGCCCGCAGCCAGCCCGACGCCGCGCCGCGCCGGCAGCGCCCCGAGATTCCAGGCCGCGGGCGCTGCAGGCTTCGCGAGGTCGAAGGTCAAGGGGTTGAGGCAGGCGACCTGCCGGCCCGCGTCCGTGCCGTTCGGGTCCGCGTGGCGTTTCTGCGTGGCGGCGACGAAGCCCTGCGGCTGCGCGTCGGGCGCGAACGCGTTCCAGCTGACGATGCAGCCGGTGTCGGCCGGCGTGCGGCAGAGGCCGCGGCCACCGGGCAGGCGCGCGAGCCGGCCCTGCGTGAAGCCGATGCCGATCGGGTAGGCGGCCACCAGTCGCCTGGCGAGCGCCGGGTCCGCGCCGAACTCGTTCAGCCAGCGCTCGATGTGCGCCGCGCCCTGGCTGTGGCCGGCGAGGATGAACGGCCGGCCCGCGTTCCAGTGCTCCAGGTAGTGGCGGAACGCCGCGCGCACGTCGCCCCAGGCGAACTCGTAGGCGCCGAGCGCCTTCATCTGCGGCGGTGCGTAGACCGCGGCCGACGCGGCCTGGCGGTAGCGCGGGGCGTAGACGCGGCAGCAGGCGTTGAACACCGCCGCCTGGCGCGCGATCACCGACTCGTCGGTCCAGTCGTTGGTCTTGGCATCGTCGAGCGGCTGGTTCCACGCCGCCTGGTTGAAGGTCGTCGGGTGGATGTAGAAGACGTCGACCGGTGCGGTCGCCTGGCGATCGCCGAACGGATCGTTCTCGGGCACCACGTCGGCGGCATCGAGCCGCCCGGGCAGCGCCGCCCAGTGCTCCGGCTTCGAATAGTCGGGCGCCGGCGGATGCGGCAGCTCGCCGAAGGGCGCCGGCGGCGACTTCACGCCGAGGTCCTGCGCCACCGCCGGCAGCGCGGCGAACGGCGCGAGCGGCAGCGCGAGCAGCAGGCCGAGGGGGCGCAGGCGCAGGCGGGACGTGGTGCGGTCGGGAGTCGGGTGCATCGGGCGCTCTCCGGGCAGTCGTCGGGCCGCGTCGCGCCTCGCTAGCGCGCCTGCAGCGCCGCGGCGAAGGTGTTGGCGAACAGGCCGTCGTCGAAGTCGTAGCGGATCTTGCCGATGCGCACCACCACGGCGCGCTGCGCCGGCAGCACGAACACCCGCTGGCCGCCGCGGCCGCCGGTGTAGGTGGTCCCCGGCGAGGCGAACGGCGTCGGCTGCGGCGGCATCCGCGCCCGATCGACGTTGGAGGGCACGAGCGGCACCGGCTCGACCCACCAGTACGCGCCGACCTTCGGGTCCAGTGGCGAGGGCGTGGCCAGCTGTGTGATCCAGGCGGGCGGCAGCAGTTCGCGCCCGCCGGCGCGGCCGCGCTCGAGCACCAGCTGGCCGACCCGTGCCCAGTCGCGGGCACTCGCCTGGATGCAGCAGAACGTGCGGGTGTTGCCGCCGGGGCGGTCGAGCCGCACCGCCGCATCGGCGGCGCCGATCGGGCGCCACAGCCGGCGCGAGAGATAGTCGGCATAGCGGCTGCGCGTCGCGCGCTCGAGCACGAGCCCCAGCACCTGCGCCTCGGCGGTGGCGCCGCGCTGCCGCTCGCCCGGGCGCGACTGCGGCTGCAGGCCGAGCGCCAGCGCCCGCAGGTCGGTGCCGATGAACATCTGCATCGCCGGCGAGTCAGCTGAGTTGGCGTACGGCGGGTCGACCAGCCCCGACTGCCCGTAGAGCAGGTGGCGGATCGTGATCTCGCCGCGCGGGTCGCCCGCGCCCTGCCACTCGGGCAGCCAGCGCGCGGCGCGCGCATCGAGCGAGTCGATCGCACCGTCGGCGAGCGCCGCGCCGACCACCAGCGCGAGCAGGCCGCGATGCATCGACTGGGTGTCGAAGCGGAACTCGGGCGCGATGCCGGGCGCATAGTCCTCGAGCACGATCCGGCCGTCCTGCACGACGACCAGCGCCAGCGTCTCGTAGCGGCGCGCCAGCGCGAGTGCCGCGGCGAAGCGCCCGTCCGGCGCCGCAGCCGGGCCACCGCGGCCGGCGCCCGGCCAGGGGCGTGCGGCGCCGCGGACGGTGACGGTGGGCCGGTACCAGTCACCGGCCGCGACCACGTCGTCCTGCGCCGGCATCCGCGCGAAGCGCTCGGCGACGACGTCGCCGCTCCCGCCTGGTGCCGCGGCGCAGCCGGCGAGCGCCAGGCCGGCCGCGACGACGGCCGCGGCGCCGATGGCGGGATGTCGGGCGCCGCCCGTCATTCGACCCGGGAGGTGGACGCCTGCAGCAGCTCGCCCGCGTCGCTGACCTCAAGGGTCACCTCGATCGGCTGGCAGCAGACCTGGCAATCCTCGATGTAGACCCGCGAACGGTCGGTCAGGTCGACGTGCGCACCGTAGACCTCGCCGCACCACGGGCACTGCAGCTCGACGAACTCGCCGAGCGCCGCGCCGCCCTCGCCCGGCTCGTACACCGGCTCGAGGCCGTACATCTCGTCGACCGCGCGCGCGTCGAGGTCGGCGATGCGGGCCTTCAGGACCTCGAGCGGCGACTTCGTGGCGGAACCCATGGGCCGATAATAAACTGCCCGCCGCCCCACCAGGAGCCGTCGCCGATGAAGTCCAGTACACGATGTGCCGGGGGCCTCGCCGTCCCGGCGTGCGCGGCCGTGCACCGCGCACCCGCCCGCACGCCGCCGGCGGCCGCGCGCGCCCTGCGGCGCGCGGTGCGCGCACGCGGCCTCGGCCTCGCGACACTCGCGGCCTGCGCCGCTTCGGCCGCGTTCGGCGCCACGGCGGCGCGCGCGGAACCGGCCCCGGCGCCGCGGCTCGTGGTCGGCGCCGCGACGACGCCCGGCACCTGCGCCGACGTGCTGCGCCGCCTCACCGGCGTCACGCTGCCCATCCGCAACGTCGTGCACACCGAGTACCAGCCGTTCGTGCTCTCCAAGCCGCAGGTCGAGCCGCTCGAGACGCAGCAGTACCTGCAGTACGAGGACCCGGCGCGCACCCGCCCGACGATGCTGATGTGCAAGGGCAAGTCCGCCGACCACGTGCTCGCGGTGCACGGCGCCGGCAGCGCGCGCGCCGACCTCGCGACCACCTGCCGCGACGTCAACCGCGACATCGTGCTCGGCGTCTGGGGGACGCTCTCGCCGGCCGAGCGCGCCGCGGCCCGCGCGACGCCGCAGCGGATCATGCTCGAGGCCGACGACGTCAAGCTCACCGGCTCGCGCTGGATCACGCCACACCAGTTCGCCTGGCGCGGCAGCGACGACCGGCCGCACCTGCAGGCGCGGCGGCTGCGCGCCGACTGGTCCGACTGGCGCTGGCGGCTGATGCCCGACAGCTGGCGCGGCACGTTCTACTGCCAGCTCGCCGCACCGGAGTACGTGCGTCGCCTGATGCTCGGGCAGGTCGAGCTGCCGCCGCGCGCCGCGGCCGACTGAGCTGCCCGGGCCGCGCTTGGACAGCTCCCTCCCCGGCAGCGCGCCGGCGCCAACGCCGGCGCGCGAACGCCGCCGCGCGCTGCTGGCCGTGTCGCTGGTCAACTTCGCCGGCATGGCCGGCTTCGGCACGCTGTTCCCGATCCTGCCGCAGTACGGCCTGTCGATCGGTGCGAGCGCGACGCAGGTCGGGCTCGCACTCGCGGCGTTCTCGGTCGGGCAGCTGCTGGCGGGTGCCCGCATCGGCGCGCTGTCGGATCGCCACGGTCGCCGGCCGGTGCTGCTCTGGAGCCTGGTGCTGACGGCGCTGTTCAGCGCGCTGACCGCGTTCTGCGACACGCCCGCCTCGCTGATCGTCGTGCGGCTGCTCGCGGGCCTCGCCTCCGGCAGCTTCGGCGTGACCTTCGCCGTCGCCGCCGACGTCACCACGCCGCAGCAGCGCGCCACCGCGATGGCGCAGGTCGGTGCGGGGCTGTCGCTCGGCTTCATCCTCGGGCCGGCGGTCGGCGGGCTGATCGCCGGCGCGACCGCCGAGCCGGCGGATTTCGCCCGCGTCTGCTGGGCCTCGGCGCTGCTCGCCATCCTGGCGTTCGCCGCGACGCTCGCGCTGCTGCCCGAGACCTCGCCGTCGCGGCCGGCGCACGCGGCACCGGGCGCGGTGCAGGGTGGTGGCGCACCTCGCGACGGCGGTGGCCGCCTCGGCACGCGGCGCCTGCTCGGCGATGCGCGCGTCGCACGGCTGACCGCCGTCGGGCTGCTCGCCGCGGCGGCGGTGGCGACCATGGAAGCCTCGTTCCCGCTGTTCGCCTCCAGCGCCTTCGCCGCCGGGCCGAGGACGATCGGCTTCGTGTTCGGCGCGATGGGCATCCTCTCGACCGTGCTGCAGCTCGCCGGCACCGGGCCGGCGACGCGCCGCTTCGGCAACGAGCGCGTGCTGCTCGCGGGGCTGGTGCTGCAGTGCTCCGGGCTCGGCCTGCTCGGCATCGCGGCGAGCTTCGCGCTCGCGATCGCCGGCATGCTGCTGATCGCGATCGGCTTCGCCTTCCTGAACCCGGCGATCTCCTCGCTCGCCTCGCTCGCCGGGCCTGCGGCGGCACAGGGCGAGGTGCTCGGCCTGCAGCAGTCGGCCGGCGCGCTCGGCCGCATCGCCGGCCCGGCCGCGGGCGGCGCGCTGTTCGACGGCTTCGGCGGCAATGCGCCGTTCCTGTGTGGCGCGCTGGCGATGCTGGCGACGGCCATCTACGCCGGCCGCACCGTGCCACGCGACGGTGCCCGGACGGGTTAGATTCACCCCCATGCCGCCGCGCCCGTCCCCTGCCGCGAGAACCGCTGCCCGCGCGCGCGGCGCCCGGACGGATGGGGCCGCGACGCGGGCCGCGACCTTGGCCGCGGCCTTGGCCGTCGCCGTCGGCGGCGCCACTCCGGCCTTGCGTGCCGCGCCCGCGCCGCTCGCAGCGCCGGAGCAGGCCGAGGCCAATTTCGTGTTCGCCCACCGTCTCGGCAGCGGCATCTACGAGCTCTCGGGACGCACCCTGCAGATCTACCGCCTGCCCCTCGAATGGCGGCTGCGCGACCCGACGCCCACCCGTCCGGGCCTGACCCTGACGCTGCCGGTCACCCTCGGCTTCTTCGACTTCCGCGTGCAGGACGTCATCGAGACCGGGCTGCCGACCAGCCTCTCGACGGTGTCGTTCGTGCCGGGGCTGCGCTGGGACTACCGGCTCGACGACTTCTGGCGCGTCGAGCCGTTCGTCGAGGCCGGGTTCGCCCGCGACAATGCCAGCGACCTGCGCGCCACGGTCACGACCGCCGGCACCCGTGCCGAATGGCGCGGCGAGACGCGCTGGGGCGACGGCCGCTACGTCGCCGCCGCGAGCTACGCCTACGCCGACGCCCGCGGCCTGCCGGCCGACGACTTCGTGCTGCTCTCGCACAGCGTGCAGCTCGCGCGCACGCTCGAGCGACAGGTCCGCGGCCGGCGCCTGCAGGCGCTGCCGTACGCGAGCCTGCGCTGGTATGCCGACCCGCCGGCGACGCCGCTGGCGGCGAACGACCAACCCGGGCGTGGCGTGGCACGCGTGCAGGGCGAGGTCGGGATCACCTTCGGCACGGTCGCACCGCTGCGGCTCGGCCGCGTCACGCTGCCGGCGCTCGGGCTCGGCTACCGGTTCGGCGAGGACCTCTCGGTCTTCCGGATCGTCATCGGCCAGCCCTTCTGATCGGCCATGGGTCCCGGGGGCTGACACACGGCTGTCACGGCAGGCCGGCATGCTCGCCGCCCGCGCGGGCCGGCGCGGCGCACGAGTGGCGCGGGCGCCGCCGTGCGCGACGCCGGTGCAGCGGGTCGCGCACCTGCACGCTGGCGGCGCAACGCCGGGCTGGTTACCCTTCCGATCCACAGGATTCGTGCAGGCACGGATCCTGCAACGGCCAGGATGGCCCATCACCGACACGAGGAGGTTCCAGGATGAACGATCTCGCCCTCGCCCCGGACTTCGCGGCCCCGGTCCCCGCTGCAGCGCCGGCGCGCGCGCCCGATTCGCCGCGCTGGTGGCACGAATGGATCTCCCAGGTGCTCGCCGCGACCCCGCCGCGCGCGGCCGCCGCGCCGCGGGCCGCGCGCCATGCCCCGGCCGGTCCCGCACCGGCGCCGGACGCGATCCTCGCTGCCGCCGGTGCGCTGCGCGAGGCGCGCCGCGCGCTGCACGACCTGGAGGCCGGCGGCGACGCCGAGCCGCTCGCGCTCGCCGTCGCCCGCCAGCAGCTGCACCTCGCGCGCCGCGCCTGGCAGGAGCGGGTCGAACAGCTCGCCGGTCCGGGCGCGCACTGGTGCCTGTGCTCGCTCGAGGGCGCCGCGTCCCACTGAGCCTTCGCGGCCGCCGCGGCCGGCGCCTGCCTCGGTTGCCGGTCGCGGGCCGCTTGCCCACAATGCCCGGATGAGTTCAGCCGGGCGTCCCGAGGACCCTTCCCAGCCGGACGCCGCCGCCCCGCGCGCGCGCCGTCTGCCTGCCACCACCGACATGTCGAGCGCCGCGCTGCAGGTGCGGCGCGAGCGGCTGCGCGACGACGGCTTCGCGATCGACGCGCTCGCCGGCGCAGCGCCCGAGCCCTCGCCCGAGGCGCTCGCCGGCAGCATCGAGGGCTTCATCGGCTTCGCGCGCGTGCCGGTCGGCATCGCCGGCCCGGTGCAGATCCGCGGCGCGCACGCCCAGGGCGACTTCTTCCTGCCCTTCGCCACCACCGAGGGGACGCTGGTCGCCTCGTTCCAGCACGCCTTCAACGTGATCAACCGCAGCGGCGGCGCCGCGGCGCTGGTCAGCGAGGAGCAGGTCGGCCGGGCGCCCTGCTTCGAGTTCGCCGACGTGCACGAGGCCGGCGCCTTCGCGCGCTGGCTGCCCTCGCAGCGCGAGGGCCTCGCCGCCGCGGTCGCGGGCACCTCGCGCTACTGCCGGCTGATCGGCCTGCACACCTCGATCCTCGGCAACACCGTCTACGTGCGCTTCGAGTTCACGACCGGCGACGCCGCCGGCCAGAACATGGTGACGCTCGCGACCCAGGTGGGCTGCCAGTGGCTGCTCGGGCGCATGCCCGCCAGGCCGCGCAGCTGGCTGGTCGAGTCGGTGCTGTCCGGCGACAAGCGCGCCTCGGCGCTCTCGTTCCGCGACACCCGCGGCCGCAACGCCAGCGCCGAGGTGGTGCTGCCGAGCAAGGCGATCGCCCGCTACTGGCGCGCCGACACCGACGCGATCGTGCGCTGCTGGGCACAGGCCCAGGCGGGCTCGGCGCAGACCGGCGCGGTCGGCCTGCAGGCCAACGTCGCCAACGCGCTCGCCGCGATGTTCATCGCCTGCGGCCAGGACGTCGCCTGCATCGCCGAGGCCGTGGTCTGCGTGACGCGTGCCGAGCGCCTGCCCTCGGGCGATCTCTACGCCTCGGTGACGCTGCCGAACCTGATCGTCGGCACCGTCGGCGGCGGCACCTACCTGCCGACCGCGCAGGAGTGCCTCGCGCTGCTCGGCTGCGTCGGACCCGGCAAGGCCGCGAAGCTCGCCGAGATCGTCGCGGTCGCGGCGCTCGCCGGCGAGCTGTCGGTCCTCGGTGCGATGGCGAGCGGCAGCTTCGCCGCCGCGCATGCCGCCGGGGGCCGCAAGGGCCGCACCCAGGGCGGCGACGCCGCGGGCTGACGGCGTGCCGATCGCAGGCCAGGCGCCCCCGGTGCCGATGCGCAAGCCCGTGCGGCGCTTCGTGCTGCACAACATCATGCCGCCGATCGCGCGCCGCGGGTATAGCGCGCTCGCGGAATCGTGGCACTACGAAGTCGAGAACGGCGCGACGCTCGCGCGCCTGATCGCCGCCGGCCAGCCGGTGGTCGGCGCGTTCCTGCATTCGCGCACCTTCGCGCTGCTGCACTTCTTCAGCCTGCCCGAGCAGGGCCGCTGGATCCTGATGTGCTCGCAGAGCCGCGACGGCGAGCTGATGACCCGGATCGAGGAAGGCCTCGGCTTCCGCGTGGCGCGCGGCTCCTCCGGCAAGGGCGGCGCGCGCGCGCTGGTCGAGATGATCCGCGCCCAGCGCGAGGATCGCGGCCTCAACTCCTGCCTGTCGGCCGACGGCTCGCGCGGCCCGCGCGGCATCGCCCAGCTCGGCACGATCACGCTGGCACAGAAGACCGACAGCCTGCTGCTGCCGGTCGCGGCCTCGGCCGACCGGGCCTGGGTCTGGAAGAAATCCTGGGACCGCACCATCGTGCCGAAGCCCGGCGCCACGGTGCGCGTGCGCATGGGCGAGCCCATCGAGGTGCCCGCGAAGCTCTCGCCCGAGGCCACCGAGGCGCTGCGCGTTCGCCTCGAGGCGGCGCTGCTCGGCATGCACGCGGACCTCGATCGCATCACGGGGTTTCGCGACACCGAGCCGCTCCGTGCGCCCGATCCCGCCGGCGCCGCGGCAGGGGACTCGCCGGCCCCGTCGCAGCCGGCCGACAGTCCTGCCGGCGGCGGCCGCCCTGCCCCATAATCGCCGGCGATCCGCCGGGGGGACGCAACCACATGTCGATCAGGGTGCTCGGGCTCCACCACCACGCCGTGCGCGTCGCGCCGTCGCCGCTCGAGATCGAGCGGGCCCGCGACTTCTACGCGGACGTGCTGGGCCTCGCCGTCGACCCGGCGCGAGTCAGCAACAGCGGCACGCCGGGCCACTGGCTGCAGGCCGGCGAGCACGGCCAGATCCACCTGATCGGGGCCAGCGGCCGCCGCGGCGACGACCCGCACGGCATCGACAGCACCGAGCCGCACGTCGCGCTCGCGGTCGCCGACCTCGCCGCGGCGCGCGCCGAGCTCGAGCGCCGCGGCATCCCGTTCCGCGTCGGCGGCGCGGCCCGCGGCCCGCAGTCGATGCAGCTGTTCCTGCGCGACCCCGCCGGCAACCTGCTCGAGCTGCGCCAGCACGAGGGCCCGCCCGCGGGCCGCACGGCCGGCGAGGCCGGCGGCTACACGCGCGTCAAGAGCGCCGTGATGTTCGCCGACATGCGCGGCTTCACGCGCGTGTCCGAGCGCCTCAGCCCGACGCAGGTGGTGCCGCTGCTGAACGAGTACTTCGACCTGCTGACCGGCATCGCCATCGACCACGGCGGCACCGTGTTCAACATGGCCGGCGACGGCCTGATGGTCGGCTTCGGCGTGCCGAACGAGCAGGCCGACGCCTCGCAGCGCGCCGTCGACACCGCGCGCGAGATGCTGGCGCGCTTCGGTCGCCTGTCGGCCGACTGGAAGCGACGGCTCGACGTCGAGACCGGCCTCGGCATCGGCATCAACGCCGGCGAGGTGATCGCCGGCCACGTCGGCTCCGCCAAGTTCACCAGCTACACGATCGTCGGCGACACGGTGAACGTCGCCTCGCGCCTCAGCCAGCGGGCGCGCGCCGGCGAGGCGCTGTTCTCGAGCGTGGTGCGCGAGGACCTGGACGACGAGGACGACCTCGCCCTGCTCGAGCTGCCGGCGCTGCAGCTGCGCGGCCGGGCCGCGCCGGTGCAGATCTACTGCCTGCCGGCCGCCGAACGAATCGACCTGCGGGAGGTCTGAGCCGATCCGCTCCCCCGCAGAGGACGTGGACCACGAATGACGACGATTCCGGTGCCTTCGCGCCCTCGCCGGCATGCCCTCCGCCGTGAAAAGATGGCGGCCGTCACCCCCATCATCACCCTGCTCGCGAGCCTGATCATGAGCACCGTCGCCGCCTCCAGCGCCACGGCCGGCCAGAGCGCCGGCGCCCCGACCGCAGCGGCCCCGGCCCCCGCCGCGAACCCGCTGTTGCCGCCCTGGGCAGGCCCATGGGGTGGCGTGCCGCCGTTCGACCGCGTCCGGCCCCAGCACCTCGGGCCCGCGATCGACGCCGGCATCGCCCAGGCCCTCGCCGAGCTCGACCGGATCGCGGCGAACCCGGCTCCGCCGACCTTCGACAACACGCTGGCGGCGATGGAGCGCTCCGGTCGCCTGCTCGATCGCGCGGCCACGGTCTACGGCGTGCTCGGCTCGACGGTCAACGACGACGCCGTGCAGCAGGTCGAGCGCGAGGTCGAGCCGAAGCTCGCGGCCTACCGCGACCGCGTCACGCAGGACGAGCGGCTGTTCGCACGCATCGCCGCCGTCTACGAGGCCCGCGAACGCTCGGGCCTGACGCGCGAGCAGCAGCGCCTCGCCTGGCTGCACTACACCAACTTCGTGCGCGCCGGTGCGCGGCTCGATGCGCCGGCCAAGCGCCGCCTCGCCGAGATCAACCAGCGGCTCGCTGCGCTCTACACCCGGTTCGGCCAGAACCTGCTCGCCGACGAGTCGAACCAGTACCTGCTGCTCGGGTCGCGCGCCGAGCTCGCCGGCCTGCCCGAGACGGTGATCGCCGGCGCCGCCGCCGAGGCCGCCTCGCGCGGCTTCGAGGGCCAGTGGCTGATCGCGAACACGCGCTCCTCGGTCGAGCCTTTCCTCGCCTACTCAACGCGCCGCGACCTGCGCGAGAAGGTCTGGCGCACCTTCGTGAACCGCGGCGACAACGGCGGCGCCACCGACAACAACGCGATCGTGACCGAGGTGCTCGCGCTGCGCGCCGAGCGCGCGCGGCTGCTCGGCTACCCGACGCACGCGCACTGGCGCCTCGAGGACTCGATGGCCGGCACGCCCGGGCGCGCGATGGCGCTGATGGAAGCCGTCTGGAAGCCCGCGGTCGCGCGCGTGCGCGAGGAAGTCGCCGACATGCAGGCGCTCGCCACCCGCGAGGCCGGGAAGCCGGTCACGATCGAGCCCTGGGACTACCGCTTCTACCAGGAGAAGGTGCGCAAGGCGCGCTACGACCTGGACACCAACGAACTGAAGCCCTACCTGCAGCTCGACCGCTTGCGCGAGGGCATGTTCTGGGTCGCCGGCGAGCTGTTCGGCATGCAGTTCACGGCGCTGCCGCCCGGCCGGGTGCCGGTCTACCACCCGGACGTCGCCGTCTGGGAGGTCACGCGCGGCGGCCGGCACCTCGGTCTCTGGTACTTCGACCCGTACGCGCGCCCGGGCAAGCGCTCGGGCGCCTGGATGAACGCCTACCGCAACCAGGAGCGCTTCGCGGGCGAGGTCACGACCATCGTCTCCAACAACGCGAACTTCGTGAAGGGCCGGCCCGGCGAGCCGGTGCTGATCAGCTGGGACGACGCGGTGACGTTGTTCCACGAGTTCGGCCACGCGCTGCACGGCCTCTCCTCCGACGTGCACTACCCCTCGCTCTCGGGCACCAACGTCGCGCGCGACTACGTCGAGTTCCCGTCGCAGCTGCTCGAGCACTGGCTGCTCGTGCCGGAGGTGCTGGACCGCTTCGCGGTCCACTACCAGACCGGCAAGCCCATGCCGGCCGCGCTGGTCGCGAAGATCGAGAAGGCGCGCACCTTCAACCAGGGCTTCGCGACGGTCGAGTACCTCGCCGGCGCGCTGATCGACATGCAGCTGCACCTCGCGGCCGAGCCCGGCCGGGCGATCGACCCCGACGCCTTCGAGCGCGAGACCCTGGCGCAGCTCGGCATGCCGCGCGAGATCGTGATGCGCCATCGCACGCCGCAGTTCGCGCACGTCTTCTCGGGCGACGGCTATTCGGCCGGCTACTACAGTTACCTCTGGGCCGACACGCTGACCGCCGACGCCTGGGAGGCGTTCAGGGAGGCGCCGAAGGGTCCCTGGGACCCCGCCGTCGCCGCGCGGCTCACCCGCTTCGTGTTCGCCGCCGGCAACACCGTCGACCCGGCGCTCGCCTACCGCGAGTTCCGCGGCCGCGACGCCGGCATCGACGCACTGATGCGCAAGCGCGGCTTCCCGGTGGCGGCGGACCCGGGCGCGGCCCCGCCCTCCCCGGGCGGACCGGCCACGGCCGCGGGCGCGCGCTGACGGCCACCACCCTCCGGCCGCGCGCCTGCGCTCACCACGTGGTGCCGGCCTCGCCGCCCGCGGCCCGCGGCTTGCGCCGCGGCGCGGCGCTCGGCTAGCGTGCCGACCATGCGCGTCGTCCTGACCCTGCTGGTGCTGCTGGCGCTGAACGCCACCAACCTCGCGGTCGCGGCCGACGTGCACGCCGACCCGGCGCAGGTCGCGGCCTTCGGCGGCGTGCCGCCGGCGGTCGACGCCGCCGGCGACGACCCGTCCGGGTCGCCGTGCCAGATCTGCCTGCACGGCCCGGCGCTGACCCTGCTGCCGCAGGCGTTGGCCTTGCCGCCCGCCCTGCAGGCCGCACCGCCCTCGGTCGCGACGCCCTGCCCGACCCCGCCCGCGGCGCCCCCTGGCCGCATCGACGAACCGCCCAGGCCCGTCTCCGGCTGACGCTCCCGGCGCGCGCGCCGCATGCGCGTGCCATCACGGGGGCAGCGTGGCGGACCCTCGAGGTTCCGCCTCCCGCCGACTGTCGACCTGCCGGAGTCCCGACCCATGATGAGCCTTGCCTCGGCCGCGCGCGCGCGCCCTGCGCTCCTCGTCGCACTGCTGAGCGTCGCCGCGCCGCCGCCCCCGTCGCGCGCCGCGGAAAACCTGGTGTCCCTCACCCCCGCCCAGCGCGCCAACGCGCGCATCGAGGTGCTGCGCCTCGACGACTCCGCGGCCATCACCTCGGCGGGCCTCACCGTCACCGGGCGCGTGGCCGCCGGCGGCGCAGCCCGGGCCCTGGTCACCTCGCCGGTGGCCGCGCGGATCGCCGCGGTGGCCGCGCACCCCGGCGCGGGCGTGCGCCGCGGCGACGCGCTGCTGACGCTGGCCGGCCCCGAGGTCGCGGCGCTGCAGCGCACGCTGCGCGAGGCCGAGGCCGCGGCCACCGTCGCCTCCCAGCGGCTGGCCCGCGACCGGCGCCTGCTCGACGAAGGAGTGATCGCCGCCAGCCGGGTCGAGCAGTCGGAGGCCGCCGCCACGGCGGCCCAGGCCCAGCTGCGCCAGGTCCGCGCCTCGCTCCCCGGGTTCGAGGCGCGCGGCGCCGACGGCCAGGTCGTGGTGCGCGCCGGCGTCGACGGCGTGCTCGCCGGCCCGCGCCTGACCGCCGGCGCGGCGGTCGCGGCGGGCGACACGCTGGCGGTGATCGGCGCCGCGGGGCGACTGCGCGTGGCGCTGGCCGCGAGCCCGGGCGTGGCGCGCGCCCTCGCCGCCGGCGACGCGCTGCTGGTGCGGTCGCGCGGCTGCGAGGCGCGCGCGGTGCTGCGGGCGGTCGGCACCGCGGCCGACGCCAACCAGGCGGTGCCGCTCGACGCCGAGCTGCTCGACGCCGAGGGCTGCCTGCTGCCCGGCGAGGCGGTGACCGCGGTGCTGAGCCCGCGCAGCGCCGCGCAGGGCGGCTGGGCGCTGCCGCCGCGCGCCTTCGTGCGGCGCGGCGCCGAGACCTTCGTGTTCGTCGAGCGCCCGCAGGGCTTCGAGGCGGTCGCGGTCGATGCCGCCGCCGCGCGCGCCGGCTTCGCGCGCAGCACTGCGCTGCGCGCCGGCGACGCGGTCGCGATCACCGGCTCGGCGCTGATCAAGGGCGCCTGGCTCGGCCTCGCGGGAGAGGAGTGATGGCCGGCAGCCTGGTCGCGCTCGCGCTCTCGCAGCGCCTGGTGGTGATGCTCGCGGCGCTGGCGCTCGCCGTGGCCGGCACGCTGGCGCTGCTGCGGCTGCCGATCGACGCCTTCCCCGACATCTCCAACACGCAGGTGAAGATCATCCTCAAGGCGCCCGGGATGACCCCCGAGGAGATCGAGGCGCGCGTGGTGGTGCCGATCGAGCAGGAGGTGCTCGGCATCCCCGGCCAGCGGCTGCTGCGCTCGATGACCAAGTACGGCCTCGCGGACATCACGCTCGAGTTCGAGGACGCGGTCGACGTCTACTGGGCCCGCCAGCAGGTCAACGAGCGCCTGGTCACCGTGCTCGGCGACCTGCCGGGGACGGTCACCGGCGGCCTCGCGCCGATCGCGACGCCGCTGAGCGACGTCTACATGTTCACGGTCGAGGGGCCGCTGTCGCTCGAGGAGCGGCGCGCGATCGTCGACTGGGTGATCCGCCCGCGGCTGCGCACCCTCGACGGCGTCGCCGAGATCAACGCCCTCGGCGGCCTGGTGCGCACCTTCGAGGTGGCGCCCGACGCCGCCGCGCTCGCCGCGCGTGGCCTCTCGGTCGAGGACCTGCGGCACGCACTCGAGGCCAACACCCGCGGCGACGGTGCCGGGCGCGTGCAGGCCGGCGAGGAATCGCTGCCGGTGCGCGTCGACTCGACCGTCAAGTCGCTGCAGGACATCGCCTCGATCCCGGTGGCTGCCGGCGCGGGCGGCGTCGTCAGCATCCGCGACGTCGCCGAGGTGCGCCACGGCACGCTGACCCGCTATGGCGCGGTGACGCGCAACGGCACCGGCGAGACCGCGCAGGGCATCGTGGTGGCGCTGCGCGGCGCCAACGCGCGGCAGGTGGTCGAGCGGGTGCGCGAGGAGCTCGCCCAGGTCGCGACCACGCTGCCGCCCGGCATCACGATCGAGCCGTTCTACGACCGCAGCGCGCTGGTCGACCGCGCCACCGGCACGGTCGGCAAGGCGTTGCTGGAGGCCGCGGTGCTGATCGTCGTGCTGCTGGTGCTGTTCCTCGGCGATGCGCGCGCGGCGATCACCGTGACCGCCGTGCTGCCGCTCGCCGCGCTCGCCACCTTCGTCGCGATGGAGCAGATCGGCCTGTCGGCGAACCTGATGTCGCTCGGCGGGCTCGCGATCGCGATCGGCATGCTGGTGGACGCCGCGGTGGTCGTGGTCGAGAACGTCGTCGCGCGCGCCGCCGAGCCCCGCCACGGCGACCGCCAGCCGCTGCTGCACGTGGTCTACCGCGCGGTCAAGGAGGTCGCGGTACCGGTGATCGGCGGCATCACGATCATCGCCGTGGTGTTCCTGCCGCTGCTGACGCTGCAGGGCCTCGAGGGCAAGCTGTTCCGGCCGGTGGCGCTGACGATCGTGATCGCGCTCGCCGCCTCGCTGCTGCTGTCGCTGACGGTGATCCCGGTGATCGCCACCTACCTGCTGAAGCCCGGCGACCACCACGAGCCCTGGCTGATGCGCGTGCTGGCGCCGCGCTTCCAGCGCGCCTTTGCCTGGGCCGCGGCGCGCGAGCGGCTGGTGTTCGGCGGCTCGCTCGCGGCGATCGCCGCCGCGCTCGCGATCTTCCCGTTCCTCGGCAAGTCGTTCATCCCGACGCTCGACGAGGGCGACGTGCTGATGCAGATCGTGAAGCTGCCGTCGATCGGCCTCGAGGACTCGGTGCGGATCGACCTCGACATCCAGCAGAAGCTGATGGCGGCGACGCCCGAGATCCGCAACATCATCGCCCGCCTCGGCTCCGACGAGCTCGGTCTCGACCCGATGTCGCTCAACGACACCGACACCTTCCTCGAGCTGAAGCCGGACGACCAGTGGCGCGGCTCCAAGGAAGACATCATCGACTCGCTGCGCGCGGTCGGGCAGTCTTTCCCCGGCGTGACCTTCGGCTTCACCCAGCCGATCGAGATGCGCACCTCGGAGATGCTGACCGGCACCCGCGGCGACCTCGCGGTCAAGGTCTTCGGTCCCGAGATCGAGGAGCTGAACCGCGTCGCGCTCGAGGTGCAGGCGGTGCTCGGGCGCATCCGCGGCGCCGAGGACGTCGCCTACGTCGCCAACGACGCGATGCAGTACCTGAAGGTCGACCTCGACCGCGCCGCGCTCGGGGCGCTGTCGCGCGATGCCGCCGACGTGCAGGACGAGCTGCGCGCGCTGGTCGAGGGTATCCGGGTCGACAGCGTGCTCGAGCGCGGCCGGCGCGTGCCGCTGGTGATCAAGGGCGGGACGGACTACTCGGCCGACGCCGGCGCGCTCGCCGCCGTGCCGATCGCGGCGCGCGAGGGCGGCGAGACGCCGCTCGCGGCCGCGGCGACGCTCGGCTTCACCGAGGGCCCGGTCAAGGTCGAGCGCGAGAACTCCTCGCGCTTCTCGGTGGTCACCGCCAACGTGCGCGACCGCGACCTCGTCGGCTTCGTCGACGAGGCGCGCGCGGCGGTCGAGGCGCAGGTGCAGCTGCCCGCGGGCTACCGCCTCGAGTGGGGCGGCCAGTTCGAGAACCAGCAGCGCGCCGCGGCGCGGCTGGCGATCGTCGTGCCGGTGGCGCTGGTGCTCGTGTTCCTGCTGCTGTTCGCGACGCTCGGCTCGGTGCGCCAGGCGGGCCTGGTGCTCGCCAACATCCCGTTCGCGCTGGTCGGCGGGGTGTTCGCGCTGGCGCTCGCCGGCGAGTACCTGTCGGTGCCCGCCTCCATCGGCTTCATCGCGCTGATGGGCATCGCGGTGCTGAACGGCCTGGTGCTGGTCGGCCACTTCAACCAGCTGCTCGCCCGCGGCACGCCGCTCGCCGCGGCGGTCACGGGCGGCGTGCAGCGCCGGCTGCGGCCGGTGCTGATGACCGCCTCGATCACCGCCTTCGGACTGATCCCGCTGCTGTTCGCCACCGGGCCGGGCTCGGAGGTGCAGCGGCCGCTGGCGGTGGTGGTCACCGGCGGGCTCGTGTCCTCGACCTTCCTGACCCTGTTCGTGCTGCCCCTGCTGTTCCGGCGCTACGGAGTGTCCAGGCCATGAGCGACCCCGAGTCACCTGCCGATGCCCTGGTCGCGCTGCACTTCGCGTTCCCGGCGGCGATCGAGGAAGAGATGATCGACTTCTGCCACGCGCAGGCGGCGCTGTTCAGCGGCTTCACGATGCTGGACGCGGACGGCTACGGCGAGGCGGCCAGCCTGCGCACCACGGTCGAGACGGTGCTCGGCCGCGCGCGGCGCAAGCTGCTCGTGACGGTGCTGCCGCAGCAGCGCGTCGAGGCGGCGCTGGCCGCGTTGCGCGCAGCGCTGCCCTCGCCCGAGATCGTCTACTGGGCACTGCCGGTCGCACGCTTCGGGAGGTTGTCGTGACGGCGCCGCGAGGCCACCGGCGCGCCGCGCTGCCGTTGCTCGTCGTGCTGCTCGGGGGCGTGGCGGCGGCGCAGGCCACGCCGCCGCTGCCGCCGGCCGAACTGCTGCAGCGCGCGCTCGACGCCGACCCCGGGCTGCGGGCCGCGCTCGCGCGGCGAACCGAGGCCGAGTCGGCCGCGCGCCTCACCACCCTCGGGCCGTACGCGTGGCAGCTGACCGCCGAGGCGGCGCAGCGGCGCACCACCGCCGCCGGGACGTTCGACGAGTGGGGCACCGCCCTGCAGCGCGGCGTGCGCCTGCCCGGCAAGGCCGCGCTCGATCGCGACCTCGCCCGCCTCGAGGTCGCGCAGTCCGAGGCCGAGCTCGGCGTGGCCAGGCGCCGTGCCCAGGTGGCGGTGCTCGAGGACTGGTTCGCCTGCGTGCGCGCCAGCCAGCGCGCGCGCCTCGCGCAGGCGGACGCCGACGACGCGGAGCGGATCGCGGCGGCCGTCGGCGCGCGCCGTCGCGCCGGCGACGCGGCGCGCCTCGACGCGGCGCTGGCCGAAGCCGAGGCGGCCAGCAGCGGCGCCGAGGCGGGCAGCGCGCGCAGCTCGGCGGTCGCCGCCGCGCGCGTGCTCGCGACGCGGCTCGAGGGCGCCTCCTGCGAGCTCGAGGCCTGGGACGACCCGCCCGCCGCGGCCCCGCCCGCGGGTGCTGGCGCCGCCGGCGGCGACGGCCGCGAGCTCGCCGACCCGTCGCTCGCCCCCTTCGCGCTCGCCGCGGAACGCGCGGCGCGCGAGGCGGAACGCGCCCGCCAGGACCGCTGGCCCGACCCGACGCTCGGCGCACGCTATTCGAGCGAGTTCGGCGGCGCGGAGAAGGTCGGCGGCGTCTCGATCAGCGTGCCGCTCGGCGCCCGCCGCCGCAGCGCCGAGGCCGCGCGGGCGCGCGCCAGTGCCGAAGTGGCCGGCGCCGAGCTCGATGCGGCCCGGGCGGCCGCGGGACGCGAGCGCGTGGTGCTGCAGGCCGAGCTGGCGCGCGCGCGCGCCGCCTGGGCGCGGCTGGCCGAGGCCGCGCGCCTCCAGGAGGACGCCGCGCAGCTCGCACGCCGCGCCTTCGATCTCGGCGAGCTGGCACTGTCGGAGGCCCTGCTGCAGCGGCGCAGTGCGCTGCGCGCCCGGCTGGCCGAGCGCGAGGCCGCGCTCGACGCCTGGCAGGCGGCTGCGCTCTACGAGGCTCGCTACGGCGGATCGGCGCCGGGCCCGCAGGGCACGCCGGGGGCGCGGGCCGGCAGCTAGAAGCGGCCGGCCTGGAAGTCCGCGAAGGCCTGCATGATCTCCTCGCGGGTGTTCATCACGAACGGGCCGTAGCGCGCCACCGGCTCCCCGAGTGGCCGGCCCGCCACGAGCACCAGCCGTGCGCGGCCGCCGTCGGCCTCGACGAGCACGCGATCGCCGGCCCCGAGCTGCGCGAGCTCGCCGCGCGCGGTCGCCTTCGCGGATCCACCGATCCGTGCCGCGCCCTCGTAGACGTAGGCGAAGGCGTTGTGCGTCGCCGGCACCGGCAGCTCGGCGCGCGCACCGGTCTCGAGCTGCAGGTCGGCGTAGAGCGGTTGCGTGCCGGTGATGCCGGCGACCGGCCCCGACTGGCCGCCGAACTCGCCGGCCAGCAGCCGCACCGCGACGCCGGGCGCCACGCGGAGCGTCGGCACGCGCGCCGGTTCGATGTCCTGGTAGCGCGGCGCCGTCAGCTTGTCGCGCGCCGGCAGGTTCACCCACAGCTGGAAGCCCCACATCAGGCCGTCCTCCTGCTCCGGCATCTCCGAATGCACGATGCCGCGGCCGGCGGTCATCCACTGCACGCTGCCGGCGGTCAGCAGGCCGCTGTTGCCCTGGTTGTCGCGATGGCGCATCCGCCCGGCGAGCATGTAGGTCACGGTCTCGAAGCCGCGATGCGGATGGTCCGGGAAGCCGGCGATGTAGTCGCCCGCGCGATCCGAGCGGAACTCGTCGAACAGCAGGAAGGGATCGAGGTCGGGGAGCGCCTGGCCCCCGATGACCCGCGTCAGCTTCACGCCGGCGCCGTCACTGGTGGGCGTGCCGCGCACGGTGCGTACCACGGGGCGGAGCGTCCCGCCGGCAGGCGAGGCGGCCGCGGCGCCGGTGACGCCGCGCGGAAGATCGGTCGGCTGCATGGCGCCAGTCTAGCCGGGCGAGGCGGGGGGCCGCTCGCCGCGCCCGTCGGCCCGCGCACGCGCCGCGAACCCGCCGACGAGGCCCCACGCACGGCGCGCCAGCGTCGCGAACACCAGCAGCCGGCTCGCGACCCGCAGCGCGCGCCGCGGCCCGCCGATGGCCAGCAGCACCGTTCCGGCGATGCCGAGCGCCGGCCAGGACAGCAGCCGGCGCGCGACCGCGACCCGGCCCTCGACGCCGGCCACGCGCTCGCCGAGCGCCGCGCCCTCGGCGGCGATCGCGTGGCGCTGCAGGTCGCTGCGCAGCACCAGCGCGCGCTGGCGCAGCTCGAGCTGGCGCAGGCGCCCGTTCATCGCGGCCCCGCCGGTGGCTCCGGGCGGGCGGCAGTCGCGGACGCCTCGCCCGCCAAGCCGCGCTCGAGCGCCTCGCGATCCTTGCGCAGCTCGCCGAGGCTCGCCGCCAGCAGCGACGGCCGCTCGGCGACCCTGCGGCGCACCACGAGGCCGGCGCCGATCGCCCCGCCGACGAAGGTCGCGCAGACCAGCGCCGCGACCCGCACGCGCCACGCCTCGGGGGCGAACACCACGACCGTGATCGCGATCATCAGTACCGAGAGGCCCGCGAAGAACAGCGCGACCGCCGCCCACAGCAGCACGCCGACGGCGCGCTGGATCTCGGCCGCGAGCTCGGTGGTGACCAGCTCGAGCCGCGTCTGCGCGATCGCGACCAGCCCGGCGAGCAGCCGGCGGATCGAGTCGAACAGTCCGTTCAACGGCGGCCGATCAGCAGCCCGAGCAGCAGGCCGACGCCGGCGGCGATGCCGATCGACTGCCAGGGGTTGTCGCGCACGTAGCGGTCGGTGTCGCGGGCGGCGGCGCGCGCCCGGCTGAACAGCTCTTCCTCGAGCGTGGCGAGGCGCTCGCGGGCCTGGCGCAGCGACTCGGCGGCGCGCGCACGCGCATCGGCCGCGCGCTCGCCGGCGACGCCCGCGGTCTCGCGCATCAGCCCCTCGGCGTCGTCGACGACGCGGCGCAGATCGTCCAGAATCCGGTCGGTGGCCTGCTCGTTGGCGTTCATCGCAGCGTCCTCCATGTTTGCGGTGGCGCACGATCGTACCCGCCGACCTGCGCTGCGTCACTGCGGATTGCCGAGATCCGCGGGGATCGTTCTTCTCGAGGAGTCGCCGATGAGTTCGCTGCCGCACACTTCGCGCCCCGTGGCGACACGTCGGTTTCGCCTGCGCGCCGTGCCGCTCGCGGTCCTGCTGCTCGCCGGCGCCGCGGCTGTGCTTCTCCTGGTGCCCGCGGCATCCGCCGCCGGCGCGGGCGCAGGCGCCGGCGGCCCGCCTGCGCCCGCGGTCGGACTGGTCGGCGGCACGGCCACCTACCGCGAGCGCGTCGGGCTCTCCCCGCAGGCCGTGTTCGAGGCGGTGCTCGAGGACGTCTCGCGCGCCGACGCGCCAGCGATCGTGCTCGGCCGCACGCGCATCGACTCCCCCGGCCAGGTGCCGATCCGCTTCGCGATCGCCTACGACCCCGCCCAGGTCCAGGGCCGCGGCATGTACATCGTCCGCGCCACGATCCGCGAGGGCGAGCGCCTCGCCTTCACCACCGACCGCCTGTACCGACCGTTCGCCGACGGCAAGGCGCAGTTCCTGCAGGTCGTGATGCGCGCCGTCGCGGCGCGGCCGGCGGCCAGTGCGGCGCCGTCCGGGGCGCCACCGCCCGCGGCGCAGGCCGCTGACCCGGGCGGCGCGCCACGCGCCGCCGCGCCGCCCGCCGCAGCGAGCGCGCTCGGCACGCTGCCCGCCCAGTTCCGCGGCGTGCTGCCCTGTGCCGACTGCCGCGGCATCGAGCAGACGCTCGACCTGCTGCCCGAAGGCGCCTTCCGCTGGCGCTCCACCTACCTCGGCAAGCCTTCGCCCGCCACGCCCGACGAGGTCGGCCGCTGGCTGTTCGCCTCCGATGGCCGGACGCTGTTGCTGTTCGGCGGCCGCGAGGCCCCGGTGCGCTTCGCGCTGCGCGACGATGGTGCGCTGCGCCTGCTCGACCTCGAGGGCCGGCCGATCCGCTCTTCCCTGAACTACGACCTGCGCCGCGTGCCGGGCGTCTTCTCGCCGTTCGAGCCGCGCGTCCGGCTGCTCGGCGCCTACACCTACCTCGCCGACGCCGCGGCCTTCATCGACTGCGCCACCGGCGAGCGCCTGCCGGTGGCGCAGGAGGCCGGTGCCCGCGAACTGGAGCGCGCCTACCTCGCCGAGCGCCAGTCGCCGGGCGCGCCACGGCTCGCGCAGGTCGAGGGCCGGATCGCGCAGCGGATGCCGATGGAAGGCGCGCTGCCGCGTGCGGCGCTGGTGGTCGATCGCTTCCTGCGCCTCGCACCGGCCGGCGAGTCCTGCCCGCCGCCCCCGGCGAACGCGCCGCTCGAGGGCACGCGCTGGCGCCTCACGCAGCTCGACGGTGAGCCGGCGGCGAAGGCGAGCGGGCGCACGCGCGAAGCCTTCCTGCAGTTCGAGCCCGGGCAGGCGCGCGTCGCGGGCTCCGGCGGCTGCAACAACCTGACGGGCGCAGTGGCCCGCGACGCCGGCCAGGTGCGCTTCACGGGCCTCGCCGGCACGATGATGGCCTGCAGCGAGGCGGCGATGGCGCAGGAGAAGGCCTTCACCGCGATGCTGGAGCGCGCGCGGCGCTGGCTGGTCGCCGGCCGCCTGCTCGAGTTCGAGGACGAAGCCGGCGAACTCCTCGCCCGCTTCGAGGCCAGCGACACGGCGACGACCCCGCAGCCGCGCTGAACGCGGCGCACTGCAGTCGTCCCGCACCGGCCTTCAGCCACTTCCGGAGCACCAGCGACAGAGCGGCCGCGCCCGGGCCGACGGGCCCGCAGGCTCGATCAACGATCGGCCCACCAGTTCAGCGACTCGGCCAGCTCGATCCGCCGGACGCGACGGACGTCGATCGCCGCGCAACGCGCCGGTGATTCGTCCGCCGCGGCAGCGGGCTCGGGGTCGAGATCGGCGAGCCGCCGGCAGAACTCGTCGAAGTCGATCCGACCGTCGCCGTAGCCATCGGCCACCTCGAAGAGCGCCAGCAATTCCGCCCGGCGTTCGCGTGCCACCGACTCCGTGACTTCCCTGGCCATCATGCAGCCTCCTCCGTGGCTGGACGCCGCACATTCTGCGCGGCGCGGCCCACCCGGGTCATTGCGGTTTCCCGCGGCGGATTCCTCGATGAAGCCGTACGGAAGTGCTCGCCCGGCCGCGCTGTAATCGGCGTCCGACTCGCAGGTGCTGCCGGTCCCTCATCGATCGTGGACGTGGACGGACTTCGTTCGCACGCCAGCGGCCTAACGTAGCCAGTCCCGCATCGAACGTTCGCCGGCCGCGCGGATGCGGCAGCAGCAGGCCGGTTCTACGAGAGGAATCGTCATGGTGAACCAGAGCATCGAGGGAGCCCTCGGCGGCGGCATCGCAGCCGATCCGGGCCGCGAGGCGCAGGCCGGTCTCGGGATCGCTGGGCAGGCGGGCGGCGAGCGGGCCCGCACCCGCATCCCGGGGCTCGCGGGCTTGCGCGACATGGAGAACGCGGACCGGATCGTGACCGGGGCCGCCGGCGTCGGGCTTGCCGGCTACGCGCTGATGCGCCGCGGACCGCTCGGCCTGGTGCTGGGCGCGCTCGGTGCCTACCTGCTGGTGCAGAGCGTGCGCCAGAAGCGCGGCGCGACGGTCGAGTCGGGCATCGAGGTCGAAGAGTCGGTGACGATCGAGGCGCCGCTCTCCGAGGTCTGGACGTTCGTGCGGCGCGTCGAGACCTGGCCGCAGTTCATGACCCACGTGCAGGAGATCACGCCGACCGGCGAACGCCGCCACCGCTGGCGGGTCGAGGGACCGGCGGGCATCCCCACCGAGTGGGAGTCGGAGATCACCTCCGAGACCCCGAACGAGAGCCTGTCGTGGCGCGCGATCCCGGGCTCGATGGTCGACACCGAGGGCACGCTGTTCGTCGAGAACGACGGCTCGGGCGGCACGCGGGTCAACGTCCGCATGCTCTACCATCCGCCCGCGGGCGCGCTCGGCGATGCGGTCGCGAAGATCTTCCGCCGCGACCCCAAGAGCGAGATGCGGGAGAACCTGCAGGCCCTGAAGCGCAAGATCGAGGGCGAGGCGGGCGGCGCAGCGGGCAGCAGCCGCCCGGGCAAGACGTCCGGCAGCGGAACGCGCGGCACGCCGAAGCACTGAACCGCAGCACGCGAGGGCCGGGCGGCGACTGGAGCCACGCCGGTCGCCGCCCGGCAACCCGTCGGATGGTCCGCGATTGACCTCGCGGACGAATCGGCGTAGCAGGGAGTTCCATGCAGGGGCAGGGGGGTTGGCCGTGAGCCGCGGTCTCGTGCTGGCGCTGGTGGCCATCGTCGCCGCGGTGACCGGCGGGTTCGTCCTCGATCGTGCGCAGACGGCCGCGGGCCCGGTTCCCGATCTCGCGCCCGCCGGGGCGACCCTGCTCGAAGGCCTCGGCACCTACAGCATGCCGGTGACCCATCGGGGCGCCGAGGTGCAGCGCTGGTTCGACCAGGGGCTCGCGCTGACCTACGGCTTCAACCACGGCGCCGCGGAGCGCTCGTTCCTCAAGGCCGCCGAACTCGATCCGGGCTGCGCGATGTGCTGGTGGGGCGCCGCACTCGTGCTCGGTCCGCACCTGAACGCCCTGATGGACCCGGCCGACAACCCGAAGGCCTGGGAACGGCTGCAGCGCGCCCGCGCCGCGGCGGCGAACGCCACCCCGCGCGAACGGGCCTACATCGAGGCACTCGGCGCGCGCTACGCCGCCCGTCCGCCCGAGGACCGCCGCCCGCTCGACACAGCCTATGCCCGGGCCATGGGCGCACTGGCGGCGCAGTTCCCCGACGACCTCGACGCCGCGGCGCTGCACGCCGAGGCGATGATGGACCTGCAGCCGTGGGACTACTGGGATGCAGACGGCAGGCCCAGGGGCGACACCGCACGCATCGTCGCGGTGCTCGAGGGCGTGATCGCGCGCGACCCGCGGCATGCCGGTGCACTGCACTACTACGTGCACGCCATGGAGGCTTCGCCGCACCCCGAGAAAGGCGTCGCGGCCGCCGACACGCTGCGGCAACTGCTGCCCGGCTCCGGGCACCTCGTGCACATGCCGGCGCACATCTACGCTCGCGTCGGGCGCTGGCACGACGCGGTGATCGCGAACCAGGAGGCGATCGCGGCCGACGATGCCTACCTCGCCGCCTGCAGGCCGGGCCCCGGCGTCTACCCGCTCGGCTACGTGCCGCACAACCATCATTTCCTGTGGTTCGCGGCCACCATGGAGGGCGCGAGCGGCATCGCGCGCGAGGCCGCGCGATCCACCGCCGCGAGGACCCGCGATCCACGGCTGATGCGCACCCCCGGCTACGAGGTCATGCAGCATTTCGCGCTCACTCCGCTGTTCGACGACATCCGCTTCGGGCGCTGGGACGCGGTCGGGGCCGCGCCGCTGCCGGCCGACGACCTGCCCTACATGCGCGCGATGTGGCACTACGGCCAGGCGCTCGCCGCGGCGGCGCAAGGTCGTCTGGACGACGCCAGGCGCTCCCACGAGGCGCTGCGCTCGGCCACGACGGACCCGCGGATCGAGAAGCTGACCGCTTTCGACCGCTACTCGCTGGTCGGTGGCGTGCGCATCGCCGAGCGCTTCGTCGCCGCGCGGATCGCGAGTGCCACGAAGGATCACGACGCGGCGATCCAGGCGCTCGGCGCCGCGATGGCGATCGAGGACGCACTGCCCTACGACGAGCCGCCGGCCTGGCACTGGCCTTCCCGCCAGCTCCTGGGGGCGACGCTCCTCGAGGCGGGCCGGTTTGCCGACGCCGAACGCGTGTTCCGTGACGAACTCGGGCGCAATCCCGAGAACGGCTGGTCGCTGCACGGGCTCGCCCAGGCCCTGCGGGCCCAGAGCAAGCGCGCCGAGGCGGACGCGGTCGCGAAGCGCTTCGAGGCCGCCTGGGTCGACGCGGACATCGAGCCGTAGGTCGCGGCGACGCTAGAGCGCAGCGAGGTCCGCCGCGATCGACTCGAGATCGTGCGGGGCGCGAAAGTAGCCGGCCACGCGCGCCTCGGGGTCGACCAAAACCAGCGCCGTGGAGTGATCGAGCGTGTAGTCGCCGCCCGTCCCCGGGACGACGACCTGGGCCAGCCCGAGTTCACGGGTGAAGCGCGCCAGCTCGTCCGCCGCGCCGGTCGTGGCGACGATGCCGGCGCCGAAGTTCGCGACGTAGCGACGCAGCACGTCTGGCGTGTCGCGCGCCGGATCGACGCTCACGAACACGAACTGCACCCGCGGCTCCGGGACGCGCCGGCGCAGCGCCTGCAGCAGCGCGAGCGTGGCCGGACAGAAGTCCGGACAGCGGCTGAAGCCCGTCACGACGAGGCTCCAGCGACCGGTGAACCGCGACCGGTCGAAGCGGCGTCCCGCGACGTCCTGCAGCGCGAGCGCGCCGAGCGGCCGGGGCCGGGCCAGGGCCGTACCCGCCTGCAGCGCAGGCGGCCCGGGCGTGCTCCCGCATGCGCCGGACACGACCGCGACGGCGACGACGGCGGCACGGACGGCCATGCTCTTCATGGGCAACCTCGAGAAGGGTGTGAAGGTCGCAGCCGGATCGCACCCGCGGGCGGCGCGCCGTAGACGGACGGGCAGTGTAATCTTCCTGCCCCGGTGAAACTTGTCCGAGGAGGCTTGCCCGATGACGAACGATACGCGGTCCAGACCCGCTTCCTGGAGCCTGCCGGCGGGCGCCGCGGCACTCGCCGCCTGCACGCTGCTGTCCCAGCCGGTCGCCTCGGCGGCCGAGACCCGCATCGCCTGCGCGCCGGACGACCCGAAGCTCAAGGCCTACCTCGCGATGACCGAGCGCATGTTCATCCCGCGCGACGCCTCGGTGGCGGCCGAGTTCTACGCGCCGCGGTTCGTCAGCCACAACCAGGACAGCGGCGGCGGCGACAGCACCACGATGACGCCGGCCCGCTTCAAGGAAGTCTACGAGGCCTCGAAGCGCAGCTTCGGCGAGCGCGGCTTCCGCAACGACCTGATCATCTGCGGCGGCGACTTCGTCGTGGCGCGCGTCACCATGACCTCGAAGATGACCGGCCCGATGGGCGGCCAGCCGCCGACCGGCAAGACGGCCGTGGTCTCGGCCACGGACACCTATCGCTTCGAGAACGGCAAGGTCGTCGAGCGCTGGGGCAACAACGACGGCGTCAGCATGCTGCAGCAGCTCGGCCTGCCGCTGCCGCCCGCGATGCCGAAGGCACCGGCCCCGGCGGCTGCCCCGAAGGACTCGGCGCCGAAGCAGTAGCACCGCGGCGGCGGGGATGCGCAAGCGGATCCCGAGGGCGTTCCGACGGCCGCTGGCGGCGCTGGCCGTCGTCGCGCTACTGCAGGCGCCTGCCGGCGCCCCGCCGGCGTGGGCCCAGGCCGCGGGCCAGCCCGCGCTGCCGCAGCGCACGATGCAGTGGCAGGCGCTCGCCGCCCGCATCGTCGCACAGCTGCAGCTCGAGCCGGGCGAGCGCGTCATCGCGGTCGCACAACCCGGCGTGTTCACCGAGCTCGTGCCGCACCTGCGCTACGAGGTCATGAAGGCCGGCGGCGTGGACCTCGGCGTACTCGAGGTGCTGGACGACCCGTATCCCGAGGCCTGGGACGCGGGCCTGCTCGGTCGCGGGTTCATCGCCGCGACGGCGGCCAACGCAAGCCTCCTGCGTGACGTCGACGCCGCCATCATGCTGCCGGGCGCCAACCCGGTGCATCCGGCCTACGCGGCGATGCAGCGCCTGCTGCGCGAGGCGGCCGGGCCGCGGCGCACGATCCACTTCCACTGGACCGACCCCTACAGCTCCTCGGGCAACGAGTCCGGGCTGACCGGCATCAACGTCCTGCCGGGCTTCCCGCCACCGCCGCTGCAGGTCGTCGACCGCGTGTACCAGCGGGCCGTCCTCGAGACCGACCTCGCGGCACTCGCGGCTCACCAGGCACGCTTCGTGGCGGCACTGCGCGGCGCGCTGGTGCGCGTCACGACGCCGGCAGGCACCGACCTGCGCTTCCGGATCGGCGATCGCGACGTCATCGAGCAGAACGGCGACGCCTCGGCGAGGCGCATGCGCGCCGGTGCGCCCTTCCTCGTGCGCGAGGTCGAGATCCCCGCCGGCGCGGTGCGCGTCGCACCGCTCGAGGACAGCGTCGAGGGCGTCGTCGTCTATCCGTTCTCGGCCTGGGCCGGCCAACCGGTCGAGGACGCACGGCTCACGCTGCGCGCCGGGACCATCGTGCGCGTCGAGGCGCGCCGTGGCCGCGAGCACCTCGAGCACGAGCTCGCCGCCGCGCCGGCCGAGGCGCGCCGCTTCCGCGAGTTCGGCCTGGGCTTCAACCCGCTGCTCGCGCCGGCCGCGACACCTGGATGGATCGGCTACTACGGCTATGGCGCGGGCGTCGTGCGACTCGGCCTCGGCAACAACGCCGAGCTCGGCGGCAGCGTGCGCGGACGCTGGTTCCGCTGGCGCGACCTGCTGACCGACGCGACCGTGACGCTCGACGGCGAGCCCTGGCTGCAGGACGGGAGGTTCGTGCGATGAGGTCCGCATCGAGGCATCGGGTGGCGTACTCGCGCTGCACCGCCGGCGTGCTCGCGCTGCTGGCGATCGTGGCAGCGGACCCTGCACGTGCCGCCGGCGCAGCTGCCGCCCCCGGCACGGCCACGGGCAAGGCTCCCGCCAGCGTCACCGCCGCGAGCGTCCGTGGCGCATCCGCGCTCAAGTCCGAGGCCCGACGCTGGCTGGACGAGCAGGCGCCCCTGCTCTCGCGCACCAACCGGCGCATCTGGTCGTTCGCCGAGACGAGCCTCGACGAGGGCCGCTCCTCGGCCGAGTTGCAGCAGCTGCTGCGACAGGCCGGCTTCCGCGTCGAGGCCGGCGTGGCCGGGATGCCGACCGCATTCGTCGCGAGCTTCGGCAGCGGCCGTCCCGTGATCGGCATCCTCGCCGAGTTCGACGCCCTGCCCGGCGTCTCCCAGGCCGCCGACGGCGCGCCGGCGCCCGGGCCGAACCCCGCGGCCGGCCACGCCTGCGGCCACTCGGCCTTCGGCGCGGGCTCCACCGGCGCCGCGCTCGCGATCGCCCGGCTGATCGCCACGGGCGCGCTGCGCGGCACCGTGAAGCTCTACGGCACGCCCGCGGAGGAGACGGCGATCGGCAAGGTCTACATGCTGCGCGCGGGGTTCTTCAAGGAAGACGACGTGATCTTCACCTGGCACCCGAGCGGCCGCACCGAGGTCCCGTTCGGCACCACGATGTCGATCGTCAGCGCCAAGTTCCGCTTCCGCGGCAACGCAGCGCACGCGGCGCTGCAGCCGTTCGCGGGCCGCAGCGCCCTCGACGCCGTCGAGTTGATGAACGTCGGCGTGAACTACATGCGCGAGCACGTGCGCGACGACGCGCGGATCCACTACGTCGTGACCCAGGGCGGCGGCCAGCCGAACGTCGTGCCGGCGGACGCCGAGTCCTGGTACTACGTGCGCGCCTACGACTTCGGCGACGTCGCGCGCTACTTCGAGTGGGTGCGCGAGATCGCGGAGGGCGCGGCGAAGATGACCCAGACCCGGCTCGACGCGGTCGAGATCCAGTCCGAGCTGCACAACATGATCCCGACGCCCGAGCTGGTGCGCCTCGTGCACGAGAACCTCGAGGCCGTCGGCCCGCCGCGCTGGACCGAGGCGGAGCTGCGCCTCGCGCGCGCCACCCAGCTGAACTTCAGCGACCCGTCGCGCCGCGGCCCGCCGCCCGAGGGCACGCCCGCGCTCGCGCCGGGCATCGAGCCGATGCCGACCACCCCGTCCAAAGGGGCCGCGTCGAGCGACGTCGGCGACGTCAGCTGGTTCGTGCCCGTCGCCAACCTCTTCGTCGCCTCGTTCGGCTACGGCCTGCCGCAGCACAGCTGGCCGGTGGTCGCCGCGACCGGCTCCTCGATCGGCGACAAGGCCCTGCTGGTTGCCGCCAAGACCATCGCCTCGAGCGCGATCGAGCTCTACCTCGACCCCGCGCGCCTCGAACGCGTGCGCGCCGACTGGCGCCGGGCGCGGGGCGATGCACCGTGGCGGACGCTGATCCCGGAAGGGCAGCAAGCCCCGGCGAGCGTGCGCTAGCCCGCGGCGATCACGCGCGGGAACGTGCGCCCGTCAGGGCGGCGCGGTCACGTGCTCGATCACGCGCGCGCGCACCTGCGCGTGCGACCCGAGCAGCAGGTGACCGCCCCGATCCAGGGCGAGGAAACCGGCCGACGGGATGCGTCGCGCGAGCGTTTCACCGAGCGCGAACGCGTTGAGCCGGTCGTCCCGCGCGTGTACGACCAGCGTCGGCGCACGGATGGTCTCGAGCGCGTAGTCGATGCGCGGATCGATGGCGGCACCCTCGTTGCGCACGCCCGCGATGCGGCCTGACGCCGGCACGAAGCCATCGACCAGTCGCTCGACGAACGCCCGCTCACCGGCCGGCAGGCCGGCGCGCAGTTCGGCGCGCGCGTCGAACGCCTCCAGCAAGAGTTCGCGCGCGACGCGCGCGAGCACCCCGTAGACGACGTCGCTGCCGAGGAGCGCCTGGTAGACCGGGGCGGGCACGGGACGCGCCGACTCGTCCGGCGCGTACGGGGTGAACGGCGCCGACGAAACCAGCACCAGTGCGCTGACGCGCCGCGGATGCCGGGCGGCGAGCTGCAGCGCCGGCGGCGTACCCCCCGAGAAGCCCACGACGGCGAGCCGGTCGATGCGCAGGTGGTCCATCAGGTCGGCGAGCGCGTCCGCCTGCGCCACCGGTGAGGCATCGCCCTCGGGAAGCTTGCTGCCGAGGTAGCCGAAGCGCGACGGCGCGATCCAGCGCAGGCCGGCGGCACCCGCCTCGGCCCGCCAGTCCGCGCCCGCTCCCGCGCCCACGAAGGCCTCCGCGATCAGCCGGCCCTGGTCGAATCCGCCCCCTGCGCCGTGCAGCACGAGCACCGCGGTATCGCCCTCGCCCCAGGCGACGTACTCGATCGCGCCGTGGCGCGTAGGCGCGAAGCGATGCCGGAGCTCCAGTTCGGCGACGCGGGCCGCGGTGTCACGGGCGGCGAGCAACCGGATCACGGCGGCCGCGGAGAGCAGTAGCACGAGGGCGGCGCCGAGCATCGTCCGGCCAGACCGATGCCTCTGCGGCTTGCGCACGGTCACGATCCCGCCCGCCTAGCGCGGCGCGCCGCTCACTCGCGGATCGGCCTGGCGCTGTTGATGCGGATCGAGCCGAAGAGCGGCGGCGACGTGGAACCGTCCGGCCGGCTGCAGCGCGTCTCGAAATCGAGTGCGAGACGGGTCAGCTCGCCGCCCGTCCCGTAGGCGACGTCGTGGACCTCGAACCGACCGGGCCCCGAGCAGCCGATGTTGTCGGTGGAGACGCGCAGCAGCGGCGGCCGCTGGAGGACGGGCCGGACATCGGTCGCGTTCTCGTATACGCCCACCGCGAGCGGCAGGTCGTCGGCACCGGCCGCATCGATCGACGAGGAGCTCCCGGCCGACATGTGGAACAGCCTGAGGCCGCCCAGGAAGGGCGAGATCGAGAACTGGCCGTTCGCCGGCGTCCGGATCTGCCGGCGTCCGTCGAACGGCGTGTAGCCCGCGCTGCCCCGCACGTACAGCAGCTGCGTGCGGGCCTGGTCGTTGATCTGCTCCAGCGAGACCAGCGCGGTATCCGACTCGCCGAACGCGTTCTCGACCGTTACCTCGAACTGCGTGGTCTCGACCGCCGCCGGACCGCGGTTGAGGGTCGCCGAGGCGTTCGCGGCGGCAGCGCCCGCCAGCGTGGCGGGCGTGCCGAACAGCTGGCGCCAGGCGAAGCGCTGGATCGGGCCGTCGGCACTGGTCGAGCCACTGGCATCGAGCGCGACCGTCGCCCCCGCCAGTCCGAACACCGGCGTCGCCGCGACGGTCGCTACCAGGTCGTTGCGGGTCGTGACCGGATCGAAGAACTGGTTCAACTCGGTCGTGCCGCCCTGCGCGATGTACCGTCCCGAGAGCTTCTCGAGCGAGTAAGGCGTCCCGTGGCTCAACTGGCGCGCGGGCTTGATGACCAGGCGCGTGCCAGCCACGCGGGTCGTGGTCGCGACGATCGCGCCGGGCGCGACCGTACCCGTCAGCGGTACCAGGCGGAATGCGTAGGTCTCGGCGCTGGAGAGCGGCAGGGTGAACTGCAGCACGATCTCTGGGTTCACCGGCACCAGCCCGATCGGCGCGCGATACAGGGCCGCGAAGCCCGGCTGCAGCGGCCGCGCGCTCGTGCGATAGCCGGCACCGGGCGAGGCGACGCCGATGGCGGGCTCCCACCAGAGGAAGCCCTCGACCAGGTCCGTCCACGGAACGGTGCGCGTCCAGGTGGTGGCGCCCGTCGCCACGGCGACGGTCGACAGCAGCACGTCCTGGCCCGCTGCGTTGTTGCGACCGGGGCTCGCCTCCCCGCGGTTGCTGCCGGCGCCGGACACGCGCAGCAGGCCCGCGTCCGGGTACGCGCCGAGGAAGGCCGAGAAGTCCGTCGGCGTGTCGACGTCGATGCGGCCCTGCAGCAGCTCGCTCTCGAGCGCGAACCCGAAGCGGTTGCGGGTGCGCGCCGTCGCGAAGTCGATCGCCTTGGACAGCTGCGGCCCGCGGACGCGCTCGGTGGCGCGATCCGCGCCCGCGACCAGCGTCAGCGCCAGGTCGTTCGCCGCGGAGGCGGTGAGCTGCAGCTCGCTGCCGAGCGGCTGGGCCCGCCACTCGACCCGCAGGGACCCGGCGACCTCGATCCGCGGCCCCTGCGGATCCCCGACGAGGAAGCCGGGACCGAACGCGAGCGTGCCCGCGTACGCTTCGCTGGCGCCGGCCGCGGGCGCGACCAGGGTGTAGGTCAGCTCGCCGCTCGCGAAGTCGTCGATGCTCTGTGCGTAGCAGCGGCGCAAGGCGACGCGCAGCGTGTCGCCGGCCGTCGGCACACGGTTCCCGTCCGGGTCGACCAGCGACAGGTCGGCCGCCCCCCCGCCGCGACAGGGCGTCGTGAAGGTCGCGGTCGCGCGCTGCGTCCCGAGCCGCGCGAAGTCGACGCCGAACTGGCCGAGCTGCAGCAGCGACTCGGCGACCGCGGCGGCGGACGCGAGCACGTCCTCGGCATTCGACTGGTCGATGGCCAGCGGCGTCCCCGCCCGGCTAGGGGCCGGCGCGGG
>JALORN010000069.1 GCA_025458905.1 Steroidobacteraceae bacterium | reverse complement strand
GTCGTTCTACGACGCGCTGACCGAGATCGGCATCGAGAACAACGTCACGCTGTTCACGCATTCCGACTTCGGCCGCACGCTGACCTCGAACGGCGACGGCTCCGACCACGCCTGGGGCGGGCTGCAGCTGGTGGTCGGCGGCGCGGTGCGAGGCCGGCGCATCTACGGCCAGTACCCGGTGCTGTCGATCGGCAGCGCGCTGGACGTCGGCGGCGGCCGCATCATCCCGACGACCTCGGCGGACCAGTACGCCGCGACGCTCGCGAGCTGGTTCGGCGTGGCGGACGCGGAACTCGTCAAGGTGGCGCCGAGCATCAACAACTTCGCGCAGCGCAACCTCGGGTTCATGACCTGAGGCATCTGCGGGCGCGGGGCCGGGCATCCGGCATCCGGCATCCGGCATCCGGCATCGGGCGGCAGACAGCGTACAGCGGATGGCGGGTGGCGGGTGCGCAGCCGGTGTGCAGCGCGCCGCGGCTAGAATCGCGCCATGTACGACCCGCGCGAGACCCTCGCTGCGTTGTCGAGCCTCGATCCCGCACTCGACCTCGAGCGCCTCGACATCGCCGGCGGCGACGATCCGGTGCACCCGACGCCGTTCCGGCTCGGCGCCGCGGCGTCCGCGGCCATCGGTGGCGCGGCGCTGGCGGCAGCAGCCGTCTGGCAGCGGCGCGGCGGCGAGCCGCAGCAGGTCGAGGTCGACCTGCGCCGGGCCGCGGCGGCACTGACCTCGTTCCTCTGGCTGCGCCTCGACGGCGCGCCGTACCCTGCGCCGCAGGGCGAAGTGCCGACGATGGCGATCCATCGCTGCGCCGACGGCCGCTGGATCCACCTGCACGGCGCGCTGCCGCACCTGCGCGACGGCACCCTGGCGCTGCTTGGCTGCGAGGATCGCGCCGCGTCGATCGCCGCGGCGGTCGCACGCTGGAACTCGTTCGAGCTCGAGGACGCGCTCGCGGCGGCCGGGCAGTGCGGCGCGGTGCTGCGCAGCGCCGATGAGTGGGCGGCGCACCCGCAGGGCATCGCGCTCGCGGGTGCGCCGCTGGTCGAGCTGCGGCGGATCGGCGATGCCCCGCGGCGCGCCCTCGGGCCGGCGGCGCGGCCGCTCGCCGGCCTGCGCGTGCTCGACCTCACGCGGATCCTCGCCGGGCCCACCTGCGCGCGCACTCTCGCCGAGCACGGCGCCGACGTGCTGCGCCTCGTCGCGCCGCACCAGCAGGACATTTCCTCGTTCGTGCCGGACACGAGCCACGGCAAGCGCGTGGCCTGGCTCGACCTCGACGCGCCCGCGGGCGAGGCGACGCTGCGTGGCCTGCTCGCGCAGTGCGACGTGTTCTCGCAGGGCTATCGCGGCGGGGCGCTCGCGGCGCGTGGCTTCGGGCCCGAGGCGCTGGCGGCGCTGCGGCCGGGCATCGTCTGCGTGTCCATCAACGCCTACGGGCACGAGGGGCCGTGGGCGGCGCGCCGCGGCTGGGAGCAACTCGCCCAGGCCTGCACCGGGGTCGCACTCGAGCACTGCGGGCTCGGCGTCGCCGCGGACGCACGGCCCGCGGTGATCCCCGCGGCGCCGAGCGACTACTGCAGCGGCTACCTGGCCGCACTCGGCGCGATGTTCGCGCTGCTGCGCCAGGCCGGGGATGGCGGCAGCTGGGAGGTGCGCGTGTCGCTGGCGCGCACGGCGCAGTGGCTCCGCGGGCTCGGACGCGTGGCGGACGCTGCGGTGGCGCGGCCGCTGCAGCCCGCGGAGATCGCCGGCTGGTCGACGTCGCGCGACACGGGCTGGGGCCGCCTGGGCTATCTCGCGCCGGTCGCGCAGATGGCTCTCACGCCAGCGAGCTGGGAGCGGCCCTCGGCGCCGCCGGGCTCGCATGCGGCGCAGTGGGAGTGAGTTTGGGAGACGAGCGAAAGCGCGGGTGCGCGGGTCGGGCAGCGGGGCGGGAGCGACGCCGGACGTGGCCAGCGTCCGCATCGCTTGCGTAGACTGCACGTGCCGTTCGCCACCGCCGACAGGACTGCAGCATGGACTCGATGCCGGACGACAGCCCCGACGTTGCCGCAGCGACGCCCGGTCGCATCGTCGAGGCGTTCCTGCGCGCGCTCGAGCGGCGCGACCCCGAGGCCGCGGCCTTCCTCGCGCCGAGTGCCCGCATCGTGTTCCCGGGCGGTCGCGAGTTCCGCTCGCTCGCGCCGCTGGCCGATTGGGCGTCCACGCGATATCGCTCGGTGCGCAAGCTGCTGGAGCGCGTCGAGGAGCTGCCGGTGCATAGCGACGGCGTCACCGTGGTCTACGTCTACGGCACGCTCGCAGGCGAGTGGCCCGACGGCCGGCCGTTCGAGGGCATCCGTTTCATCGACCGCTTCGAGGTCGACGATGACGGGAAGATCGTCGACCAGAAGGTGTGGAACGACCTCGGCGAGGCGAGGCGCTGAGCGCGGCTCAGCGCGCGATCGCGACGTCGTCGATCACCGCGAGCTGCTCGCTCGCCTCGGTCACGACGGGCTTCCACTGCTCGCGGTAGTACTTCAGGAATGCTTCGCTCGTCTCGTAGGCGCGGTTCGTGGCCCAGTCCTTGAAGCTCAGCGAATTGCAGTAGGCGTATTTCGCGGGCGTGATCGGCCGCTCCACGCCGACCTTCACGCCGTAGGGCAGGCCCTCGATCGTGCGCACCATGGTCTTCAGGAAGGCCTCGGCCTCGGGGCTGTTCGGCGGGTACTTGAGGTTGAAGCAGACCTGTAGCCGCAGCGGCTTGCTGGTCGCCCAGCCGGGCGGCAGGTCGGCGAGGCGGTTCGGGTAGCCCTTGTAGGTTTCCTCGGGCGACTTCGGCTCCGCGGCGTGGGCGAGGCCGGGCAGCAGCAGCAGCGCGAGCGTGGTGGCCAACGCAGTGAGTCTCCTCATGGAATCCATCGGTGGTGTCCTCAAGGTTTCGGCGGCGCCGGCTTCTGGTCGCGTGCATACACCTCGAGGCTCGAGAGGTTCGGCTTGGACCACGACTCCTTCGGCGGCGGCTCGAGCATCTGCGGGTGGGTCTTCTCCATGTAGGCGAGGATGTGCGGCTTGAAGCCGCCGGGCGAGTCGAAGCCCTGCATCGTGGTCTCGTACCACATGTGCCCGGGCGCCTGGCCCATCAACAGCCACGGCATCCACGGCGTCGCACGCGCCCAGGTGCCGGTGTAGACCAGCGAGGTCTTGCGCTCATCCTGCACGTCGGCGAGCGGCGCCATGTAGGCGAACACCTCGGTGACCTGGTTGAACTTCCCGGCGCTCTCGCGTGGCCACTTGTCCGGCTGCAGCGCGGAGGGGTAGTAGAGGTTGACGTAGCGCGTCGCCGAGACGATGCCGGCGCCGACCTCGCGCCACGGCAGCACCAGCGGCTTGCGCGGCGGCGGCGCGGCCGCGTTGAGGCCGCCGTAGGAGGGCGGCGCGCGCTCGAACTCCTCGAACGTCTCGTTCCACGGGTCGTTGACGACGTCGACCACGCGCACCTTCTCGCCGGTGTACGGGTTCAGGAATTCCTTCAGCACCTCGCCGGTCGCGAGGTCGGTGTAGAGCACGGTCTCGCGGTGCAGGCCGCGCCAGCTGCCGTCGGGCTGCTGCCAGCCGCGCGCCGCCGAGGCGACCTCGGCGCCGAACAGCGGGCGGATCGCCTCGCCTGGGCGCACGCCGAACACCGTGCCGCTGGCGCTGCCGTATTTCACCTTGGACTCGTCGAGGTTCGCGTGCATCCGCGCGAGCGTCAGCATGTTGCCCCGGCCGGTGGTGAGGTCGACGTAGGGGCCGCGCAGGGTGGGCGGGGAGGCGGCCGCCGCGATGGCCGGCTGGACGGCCCCCGCGCTCAAGCCGAGCGAGCCGGTGAGCACGAAGCGTCGTCGATCCATGGGATGTCCTCGGGTCGGTCGGGTCCGTGAGCGTGGAGGTGGGGACGGGATCGCGTCAACGGCGCCGGGCCGCACGGGCGGGGTGCAGCGCCGGTCCGATCGAACGGACCGAGCCGCACGGGTGGCCGCCGATGCGATGCGCCACGACCTCCGGGCCTGTCGCCAGTCGTTCATCATGGAGACGGTCTTCGCGGTTCCGGTCGGCGACCAGCTTGCCTTCCTGCGGGGGCGCAGCGGCACGGGTACGCCGTGGCGCTGCTGTTCGTCGGCCTCGATTCGGCGGAACCCGGCGGCGCGCTGCGATTCGTCGACGATCCGCCGGCGTGGTGTCCCTAGGGCCGAGGCGCTCGCGGGACCAGCAACGCGCGGACGAACCGGGCGACGCCCTCCCCGGCGGGCCAGGTCGTGCTGGGTGTCGGCTCGGGTCCACTGCCGATACCGCAGTGGTAGGTGGCGCGGCCGGCCCGGATCCACAGCTCGTCGCCCTCGGCGAGCACCGCATCGGTGTCGCGGTCGATCAGGCGAAAGCGGTCCATCTGCACGTCGAACCAGCGGTTGCGGTGGTGGGTTCGGCGGCGGGCTTCGAGTCGATAGGACGATTGGATCTCTGGAGAATCTATGATCTTTCCATTGCGCATGATTGATCCAGAATCGACATAGGGCGCTTCTGCGGAAGCGTCTGCCTGGCGCCCGTCCGACCGCGGCGCCCCGGTCTCGCGTCCGGGGGGGACGTACTCGACGAACTCCAGCGGCCCCCCGGCGCCGCGCAGCAAGGCGGCCGCCCACGGCGGATCGACGCCCTGGTCCGAATCGATCAGCAGCGAGCGAAGTACGAGGGGCGCGGCGTTGCGGTACTCGGGGGTCGCATAGGCGGCGCAGAGCGGTCCGAGGTGGGCCGCCCCGGCCCAGCCCCAGACCAGCACCCCGAGCACCAGCACGGCAGGCAGGGCGAGCGCCGCGAGACAGCGGTTGATCCAGCGGTGGCGGCGCTCGGCGTCGGGCAGGTGGATGACGTCGGCGACGGCCAGCACGAGCAGCGACAGGGGCACGGCTGCGAAGGTCAGCACGATGATGCCGAGGGCGAGGTCGTTCATCGCCGGGAGATATACCTCAACCCCACCGGTGCGGTCCCGCCCGGGATGGGACCGGAGCGGCAGGCGTCAGCCGGCTTCCCGGCTGCGCGCCTCGATGGCTTGGATCGTGGCGACCGCGGCGGCGACGCGCTCCCGCTCGGGAGGCGGCATCGCGACCGCCTGGCACTGACGGACATCCGCCAGCACGCGCTCGATCTCTTCGGCCATCCGCCGCGAATAGGCGCTGCCGTCGCTGGTGGCGCGCACCCGGCGCAGCGACAGCGCCAGCAGGTCCGCGACGTCCGACAGGACCGATACAGGCACGGGGACCGAAAGGGGAGGCGCGCGCCGCGCATTCCATGCGGCGCTGCCGGCCGACGTCGAAGCCTGTCCCGACATGGTCATGATCGCGAATCCCTGCGACCTGCGGCAGAGGATCCTCCGGATGCCCGTCGCTCGCAAGCGGATGTCGCCTACGAGCGATCGGGGGAAACGGATGGGCCCGTCGTCACGAGCCCGAAAAATAAATCCGTCCCCTTTTTCAGAGGATGAAGCGGCTGACGTCCTCGTCCTGGGCGAGGGCGCCGAGGCTTCGTTCGACGTAGGGGGCGTCGATCGAGAGCGTCGAGCCGCGGCGCTCGCTGGCGTCGAACGACACCGACTCGAGCAGGCGCTCCATGACGGTGTGCAGGCGGCGGGCGCCGATGTTCTCGGTGCGCTCGTTCACGTGCCAGGCGATCTCGGCGAGCTTGCGGATGCCGTCGGGCGTGAACTCGACGGTGACACCCTCGGTCGCGAGCAGGGCGGCGTACTGGGTGGTCAGCGCCGCATCGGGCTCGGTCAGGATGCGCACGAACTCCTCGACCTTCAGCGGCCCGAGCTCGACGCGGATCGGGAAGCGGCCCTGCAGCTCCGGGATCAGGTCCGAGGGCTTGGCGACGTGGAACGCGCCCGAGGCGATGAACAGCACGTGGTCGGTCTTGACCGGGCCGTACTTGGTGCTGACCGTCGAGCCCTCGACGAGTGGCAGGAGGTCGCGCTGCACGCCCTCGCGCGAGACGTCGGCGCCGCTGAAGCCCTCGCTGCGGCGGCAGACCTTGTCGATCTCGTCGATGAAGACGATGCCGTTCTGCTCGGCGTTCTGCACCGCGCGGGCGCGCATCTCCTCCTCGTTGATCATCTTCGCCGCCTCTTCCTCGGCGAGCAGCTTCCTCGCTTCCTTCACCTTCAGCTTGCGGTTCTTGCCGCGCTGCGCGCCGAGGTTCTGGAACATCGACTGCAGCTGCTGCTGCATCTCCTCCATGCCCGGGGGCGCCATGATCTCCATGCCGAGCGGGCCGCCGCGCAGCTCGATCTCGATCTCGCGCTCGTCGAGCGCGCCCTCGCGCAGCATCTTGCGGAACTTCTGCCGGGTGTCGGCGTCGCGGGGCTCCCGCGGCTCGTCGGTCGAGAAGCCCATCATCCGGGGCTTCGGCAGCAGCGCGTCGAGGATCCGCTCCTCGACGGCGTCGGCGGCGCGATCGCGCACCTTGGCCAGCTCCTCGTCGCGCGTGAGCTTGACCGAGATGTCGACCAGCTCCTTCACGATCGAGTCGACGTCGCGGCCGACGTAGCCGACCTCGGTGAACTTGGTGGCCTCGACCTTGACGAACGGCGCCTTGGCGAGCTTCGCGAGGCGTCGAGCGATCTCGGTCTTGCCGCAGCCGGTCGGCCCGATCATCAGGATGTTCTTCGGCGTGATCTCCGGGCGCAGGCGCTCGTCGACCTGCATCCGCCGCCAGCGGTTGCGCAGCGCGATCGCGACCGCGCGCTTGGCGGCGTCCTGGCCGACGATGTGCTTGTCGAGCTCGCCGACGATCTCCTTCGGGGTGAGCGCGGCCATGCGCTCGGCGGGCGAGCCGTCGTTGCGGGCTTCCATGTCCATCACTTGAGCTCCTCGATCACGAGGTTGCGGTTGGTGTAGATGCAGATGTCGGCGGCGATATTGAGCGCGCGCTCGGCGATCTGGCGCGCCGGCAGCTCGGTGTTGTCGAGCAGCGCGCGTGCGGCGGCCTGGGCGAACGGGCCGCCCGAGCCGATCGCGACCACGTCGTGCTCCGGCTCGATCACGTCGCCGTTGCCCGAGATCACGAACAGCTTGCCGGGGTCGCCCACCAGCAGCAGCGCCTCGAGCCGGCGCAGGTAGCGGTCGGCGCGCCAGTCCTTGGCGAGCTCGATCGCGGCGCGCGTCAGGTTGCCGAACTTGTCGAGCTTGCCCTCGAAGCGCTCGAACAGCGTGAACGCGTCGGCGGTGCCGCCGGCGAAGCCGCCGATCACCTTGCCGCCGCCGAGCAGGCGCACCTTGCGGGCGTTGCCCTTCATCACGGTGTTGCCGAGGGTCACCTGGCCGTCGCCGCCGATCGCCACGACGCCGTTGCGACGCACGCCGAGGATGGTGGTGCCATGGGGGTTGAAGGTCTCGCTCATGCGTCGCGTTTCCGTGTGCCCTGGGGCACTCGCTTCAAGGGTGGACCCGGATCCGCGGCGGCCGTTCCGGCCGCAGCCGCAGCTGGGGCAGGGGAAGACTTCCGATGGGCCCGGGGATGGGCCTTGTCGTAGATGCGGGCCAGGTGCTGGAAATCAAGATGCGTGTAGACCTGGGTCGTGGAGATGTCGGCGTGGCCGAGCAGTTCCTGGACACCGCGCAGGTCCTGGCTCGACTCGAGCAGATGTGAGGCGAAGGAATGCCGGAACAAGTGCGGATGGACGTGGACCGGCAGGCCCTGCCGGCGCGCCCAGTGGCCGATCCGGTCCTGGATCGCGCGCGGGCCGAGGCGCCGGCCGTTGCGGCCGACGAACAGGGCCGGCTCGTCGGGCTTCGCCAGCGCCGGGCGATCCTGCAGCCAGCGCGCGATCGCCTCGCGGGCCATCCGGCCGACCGGGACGATCCGCGTCTTGCGGCCCTTGCCGGTCACCCGCACCAGGTGCTCGGCGAGGTCGAGGTCGCCGAGGTCGAGCGCGACCAGCTCGGCGAGGCGCAGGCCCGAGGAATAGAACAGCTCCATCAGCGCGCGATCGCGGGCGGACAGCGGGTCGGTGACCGGGATCCCGAGCAGCCGGCCGACCTGGTCGACGTCGAGCGTGCCGGGCAGGCCGCGCTTGACCTTCGGCGCGCGCACCTCGAGGGCGGGGTTCGCGGCCAGCACCCGCTCGCGGACCAGGTAGCGGAAGAAGCTGCGCACCGCCGACAGCCGGCGCTGCACGCTGCGCGGCGCGAGCCCGCCGGCGTGGCTGCGCGCGGCGAAGGTGCGCAGGTGCTGGGAGTCGAGGCGGGGCCAGTCGTCGAGCTGCTGCGCGTCGCACCAGGCGACCAGCGCGGCGAGCTCATGGTCGTAGGCCGCGGACGTGTGGCCCGAGAGGCGGCGTTCGTGACGCAGGTGGCGCCCGAACCGCTCGACCCACTGCAGGGCTTCGGGCGTCACGGCACGGGCGCGCGGGCCGTCAGAGGTGGCGCTGGATCGAGTCGGCGATCAGCTCGCCCATGCGCGCCAGGAACTCGGTGCTCATGCCCGGGTGGAAGCGGTTGGTGTCGGCGCTGCCGACCGCGAGCAGCCCGAGCGCGCCCTTCTCGCCGAGCGGCACCAGGGCCACCGAGCCGATGGTCGCGGCCTCGTCGCCGAACAGGAAGTCGCGCTGGATGTCGCGCACCTGGCCGCAGCGGGGCTTGCCACCGCCGAACAGGGTCTCGAAGCTCTTGAGCGCGGGCTCCTCCTTCGGCACGGCGCGCAGGAAGCGGTCCGGCACGCCCTCGACGCCGCTGGCATCGAAGCCCGGCAGCACCAGGCGCGAGTTGCTGGCGTCGAAGTCCTCGCGCAGGCTGGCCTCGATCGCGGCGATCGTCGCCTGCAGCGAGCGCGCCGACAGCAGGCGGCGCGAGAGGCGCTGGATCTTGTCGGCGAGCGCGTCGTTGGCGCGCGCCACCCGGATGAACTCCTGCAGCCGTTCCTCGCTCGCGGCCTGGCGCTCGCGCAGCACCTCGACCTGGCGCTCGACCAGCGAGATCGTGGTGCCGCCGCGCAGGTGCGGCAGGCGCAGCTTCGCGAGAACCGCGAGGTTGCGCTCGAAGAACTCCGGATGCTTCTCGAGGTATTCGGCGATGCCGGCTTCCTCGGCAGGAACGGCGGGGGCGAGGCTCGCGCCGCGGGCGGGTTGGGTGGTCATCTGGCCGACATCCTCTGCAAGGTCCCCGCCATCGCGGCCGGGAAGTTAACGGGGTGCGTCGCGCCGCGGCGCGCCCTGGATCAAAGCTCGACTTCCCCGCGGAACGCCACTTCGGCCGGGCCGGACATCCAGACCGGCTCGCCGCGGCCGCCCCAGCGGATGTGCAGCGCGCCACCGGGCAGCGCGACCTCGACGTCGCCCGCGAGTCTGCCAGCTTTGCGGCCGACTGCAACTGCCGCACATGCGCCGGTGCCGCAGGCCAGCGTCTCGCCGACGCCGCGCTCGAACACGCGCAGCTTCGCGTGCGCCGGATCGATCACCTGCAGGAAGCCGACGTTGACGCTCTTCGGGAAGCACGGATGTCGCTGCAGCGCGGCGCCGATCTCGGCGACCGGCGCGGTCGCGACGTCGTCGACGAACAGCACGGCGTGCGGGTTGCCCATCGAGGCGATCGCGAACTCGGTGCGTCGCCCCGCGATCTCGATGGCGTAGGTCTGTGCGCCGCCGTGCGCCGCGATGGCCGTGGCACCGGCGTCGGGCACGAACGGCAGCGACTCGGGCTCGAAGCGCGGTGCGCCCATGTCCACCGACACCTGGCCGGGCGACTCGAGGCGCGCCGCGACCACGCCGGCCGGGCTGTCCATCGCCAGCGCGCCGTCGCGGGCGCGGCCCTGCAAGCGCAGCCACTCGGCGACGCAGCGCGCGCCGTTGCCGCACTGCTCGACCTCGCCGCCGTCGGCGTTGAAGATGCGATAGAACACGTCGGTGCCGGGCTGGCGCGGCCGGAAAATCACCATCGCCTGGTCGAAGCCGATGCCGGTGCGGCGGTCGCTGAGGCGGCGCCACTGTGCGCGCGACGGCAGGCCGCAGGGCAGGGCCGATTCCTCGAACACGATGACGTCGTTGCCGGCGCCGTGCATCTTGGTGAAGGCGAGCGTGCCCATCGCGACCGCCGTCAGCGCAGCGCCGCGCGGTCGCGGAAGATGCAGCGGTCCATGACCACGCGGATGCCGGCCTGCTGCGCGCGCAGCGCCGCGGCCTCGTCCACTACGCCGTCCTGCAGCCACAGCGCCGGCAGCTTCAGGCGGATGCAGTCGTCGACGATCGCCGCGACGTGCTCGGGACGGCGGAAGACGTCGACGATGTCGACGCGCTCGGTCGGCGCGAGCACGTCGCCGACGTGGTCGAGGTCCGGCACGGCGCGCTCGCCGAGCACGCGCGGGGTGGTCGGGTTCACCGGGATCACGCGGTAGCCGAAGCGCTGCATCGCCGCCGCGACGCCGTGGCTCGGCCGCGAGGCGTCGGCGCTCAGGCCGACGACGGCGATCGTGCGCGCGCCGCGCAGCAGCGACTCGATCTCGGGCGGAGCGGGGTTGCGGAAGGTCACGGCGGGGCCTCGCGTATAGTGTACCTCCGCGCCATGCCGACTTTCTCCGTCCGTCTCGAGCCGCTGGGCCGCACCATCCTCGTCGAGGCCGGGCGGCCGATCCTCGAGGCCGCGCTCGGCGCGGGCATCAACCTGCCGCACAGCTGCAAGTCGGGCCACTGCAGTTCCTGCCGCGCGCTGCTGCGCGCCGGCGAGATCGCGTACCCGCGCGACCAGCGGCCGGCCGGGCTCACCGAGGCCGAGGCCGCGGCGGGGCGCGTGCTGCTGTGCCAGGCCCGGGCGCGCAGCGACCTCGTGGTCGAGGCCCGCACGGTGTTCCGCGCCGGAAGCGGTGTCGCGGCGAGCGGCCGCGAGGAGATCGAGATCCGGCGCCTGCCGTGCCGCATCGACGAGAAACGCCTGCTCGCCCCCGACGTGCTGCAGCTCTGGCTGCGCCTGCCGGCCGTCGAGCCGCTGCCGTTCCGTGCCGGCCAGTATCTCGACATCCTGCTCGAGGGCGGTCGGCGCCGCAGCTTCTCGATCGCGAGCCCGCCGCACGACGCGGCGCGGCTCGAGCTGCACGTGCGCCGCGCGCCCGGCAGCGGCTTCACCGCGGCACTGTTCGATGCGATGCCGGTCGGCACGCTGTTGCGCATCGAAGGGCCGATCGGGCAGTTCGTCTACGAGCCCTCGGACGCGCCGCTGCTGCTGGTCGCCGGTGGGACGGGCTTCGCGCCGCTCAAGAGCATCCTGCGGCAGGTACTCGAGGTGGAGCGCGCCGCGCGGCCGCTGCGCCTCTACTGGGGCGTGCGCACCCCCGCGGACGCCTACGAGGCCGCGCTGCTGCGCGAGTGGTGCGCCCGCCATCCGCCGCTGCGCTGCACGATCGTCACCTCGGAGCCCGGCACCGCGGGCGCCGCGCCGCGCGACGAGGCGACGCTGCAGTGGCGTGCGGGCTGGGTGCACGAGGTCGCTGCGGTCGAGCTGGGCGCGGCGCTCGCCGCGCACGACGTCTACGTCGCCGGGCCGCCGGCGCTGGTCGAGGCGGTGCGCGCGGCTTACCCGGCGCGCGGCGTGGCACCGGAGCGGATCCGCTTCGATTCGTTCGACTACGCGCCGCGTTAGTGCTGCTGCGCGCTACGCGCGCCGCGCGCGGATGGCGAAGAACAGCGCAGCCAACGCGTCGGGGTCGGCAGGCTTGGTCACGTGCCCGTCGAACCCGGCTTCCCGGGTGCGGCGCTTGTTCTCGTCCTGGCCCCAGCCGGTGAGCGCGACCAGGATCGCTCGCTGGCCGGCGGATGTGCGGCGCAGCTCGCGCGCCACGTCGTAGCCGTTCATCTCCGGCATCCCGATGTCGAGCACGGCGACCTCGGGCTCGAACTCGTCGAAGACTCGTACGGCCTGGCGTCCGTCGAACGCGACCCGGACGTCGTGACCGCCGAGTCGCAGCAGCGTGGCGAGGCTCTCCGCGGCATCGCGGTTGTCGTCCGCGACCAGGATGCGAAAGGTCTCGTGAAACCCGGATCGGTGCAGGGTCTCGGCGCTCGCCGCCGCCACGGTCCTCGCCGTGGCCGCGCTTTCCGCCGCTGAGCCGGGCGCCGGTGGAACTGCGGCTTCGGGCGGTGGCGCCGGGGCGGGGGCCGGCAGCCGCAGCGTGAAGGTGCAACCGCGGCCATGCCCGGCGCTCTGCACCGACACCTCGCCGCCGTGCAGCTCGACCAGCCCTTTCACCAGCGCGAGCCCGATGCCGAGGCCGCCCTGCGAGCGCTGCAGGGCGCCTTCGACCTGCGAGAACATGCGGAAGATGCGTGCGCACTCCTCGGGTGCGAGGCCGATGCCGTTGTCGGTCACCGCGATCTCGACGTGGCCGGGCCCGGGCGCCACCGTGACGACGATCCGGCCGCCCGGGTCGGTGTACTTCGCGGCGTTGGTCAGCAGGTTCGAGATCACCTGCGAGATGCGCAGCGCGTCGGCCTCGATCGACAGCGGCCCGTCGGGGAAGTGGACCTCGAGCTGGTGCTCGCGGGCATCGATCAGTGGCCGTGCGGTCTCGACCGCCGCGTCGACCAGCTGCCGCACCTCGACTGCTCGCCTACGCAGCTGCACGCGGCCGAGCGTGATCCGCGACACCTCGAGCAGGTCGTCGAGCAGCAGCGACATCTGCCCCACCTGGCGCTGGATCATGTCGCGGCACCACTGCAGGCCTTCCGCGCCGAGCTGCGGGTCGCCGAGCAGCCGCGCGGCGGTGACCACCGGTGCGAGCGGGTTGCGCAGCTCGTGGGCCAGCGTCGCCAGGAACTCGTCCTTGCGGCGGTCCGCCTCGCGCAGCGCCACCAGCGCGGCCTCGCGCCCGGCCTCGGCGCGCTGGCGGTCGGTCACGTCGATCGTCACGCCGCTCAGCTGCGCCGGGTTGCCCGCGGCATCGGGCACGACGGCGGCGCGCACGTCGATCCAGCGCGTCTCGCCGGTGACGGGGTGGATGAAGCGCACCCGGTCGTCGAGCAGCGAGCGTTCCGCGATCGCGCGCCGGATCGCGGCTTCGTGCCGGGCGCGGTCCTCCGGATGGATGCGATCGAGCGACCGCGCGGAGTGGGTCAGCGGCTCGCCGAACAGCGCCTCGGCGTTCTCGGAGGCATAGAGGTTGTCGCTGGCGATGTCCCACTCCCAGACGAACATCTGCGCGCCGACCAGGCCGAGGGCGAAGCGCTGCTCGGCGGAGGTGCGCAGCCACGAGCGCTCGATCAGCGAGCCGACGCGCGCCAGCAGCTCGCGGCTCGAGAACGGCTTGACGAGGTAGTCGTCCGCACCGGCGTCGAGGCCGTCGACCCGCGCTTCCTCGCCGGCGCGTGCCGAGACCACGACCACCGGCAGGCTGCGCAGCGCCGGGTCGGCGCGGATCGCGGCGAGCAGCTGGAAGCCGTCGAGCACCGGCATCATCAGGTCGGACACGAGCAGCGCCGGGCGCTCGCGTCGCAGCGCGTCGAGCGCCTCCTGCCCGTTGGCGTGGGTCTGCACGCGGTAGTGCGGCTGCAGGATCGAGGCGAGGTAGCTGCGCATGTCGGCGTTGTCGTCGACGACCACGACGCGCGCACCGAAGGTGCTGCGGAACCGGTAGTCCGCCGCGGCGCCCGCCGGGAGCGGCGCTGCGGCGCCGTCCGGTGCCGCAGCGTCCCGCGCGCGCGCGCCGGGCAGCCAGCCGAGCGCTTCCTGCACGAAGGCGCGGGCCGCCCCCGACGCAGCTCCGTCCGGCCCGGCCGCCGTGGCAGCAGGCGGCGGGCCCATCGCCCGCGGCAGGTGCGCCGAGCCCCGCGGCAGGCGTACGGTGAAGGTCGTGCCACGATCGAGCGCGCTCTGCACGGCGATGTGGCCGCCGTGCAGGCGCACCAGCTCGTGGGCCAGCGCGAGGCCGATCCCGGTGCCCTCGTGGGTGCGGGAGCGGCGCGCCTTCAGGCGCTGGAAGCGCTCGAACAGGCGCGGCAGCTCCTCGGGCGCGATGCCCGTGCCGGTGTCGGCGACCTCGAGCACGGCGCCCTCGGGCGCATCGTGCAGGCGCACGCTGATGCGGCCCTCCAGCGTGAACTTCAGGGCATTGGAGAGCAGGTTCAGGACGATCGACTCCCACATGCCCCGGTCGACGTGGATCGGCTCGTCGAGCGCGGCGCAGTCCACCTCGAACACGAGGCCGGCGCGCTCGATCGCGGAGCGGAAGCTGCTGGCGAGGTCGCGGGTCAGCGCCGCGAGGTCGGTGGGCTGGAACGACGCGCGGACGCGGCCGGCCTCGAGGCGCGAGAACTCGAGCAGCGAGTTGACCAGCTTCTGCAGGCGCAGAGCGTTGTCGTGCGCCAGCCCGAGCTGCGTCACCGCCTCCGGGTCGGCCCGGTGGCGTGCGAGCAGGGTCTCGAGCGGCCCGAGCATCAGGGTCAGCGGCGTGCGGAACTCGTGGCTGACGTTGGAGAAGAACGTGGTCTTCGCGCGGTCGATCTCCGCCAGCGCCTCGGCGCGCTCGCGCTCGGCCTGGTAGGTCCTCGCGTCCGAGATCGAGGCCGAGATCTGCTGCGCCGCGAGCTCGACGAACTCCCGGTAGGGGCGGTCGAGTACGCGCCGGGTGCTGATGCCGGCGAGCATGAAGCCGAACGGGCCGTCGACGCCGGAGCCCTTCAGCGGGACGACCAGCGCCTGCTGGAGCAGCTCGGGCCAGGGCGTCGCCGGCACCGCGATGCCGTGGCCGGGCAGGCCCGTCACGTGCTGGAGGGACCCGGTCGCGAGCAGCTCGCGGATGTGCGGGGGCGTGCTCGGGTCGGCCAGCGCCATGCGCGGCGGCAGCTGCGTCTCGTCCAGCTCGCGCGTGGTCGCGGCGAGGCGCGCGAAGCGACGGTCGCCCTCCAGCAGGTAGATCGCGGCGACCGGCAGGTCGGACGCGTAGCCGGAGAGCACGGTCGCGGCGCGCCGGCAGACCTCGAGGACCGTGCTCGGCCCGGCGGCCCGCGCCGCCAGCGCGTGCAGCGCCTGCAGGCGGCGCTCGCCGATCACGCGCTCGGTCACCTCGGTGACCACGCACAGCATGCCGGCGACGCGGTTCGCGTCGTCGTAGACGGGACTGTAGGAGAAGGTGTGGTAAGTCTCCTCGGGGAAGCCGCTGCGCTCCAGGTAGAGCAGCAGCGCCTCGTCCCAGGTCGCCTCGCCGGTCCGCAGCACGTGCGCGATCCGCGGCCCGATGTCGGGCCAGATCTCGCTCCAGACCCGGTCCGAAGGCGCGCCCAGCACCCAGTCGCGCTTCAGGCCGACGGTCGGCAGGTAGGCGTCGTTGCAGAAGAAGGTCAGCGCCTCGCCCCACGCCATCCACATCGCGTAGCGCGAGTCGAGCATGATCCGCACCGTCGTCTTCAACGACTGCGGCCAGGCCGAGGGCGGGCCGAGCGGTGTGCCCGCCCAGTCGTAGCGGCGCATGCGCCCGCCCATCTCCCCGCCACCGTTCAGGAACGCTTCGGAGGCGGACTGCCGCAAGGCGTCCGGCATCGTGGTCGACCTCGGACCGAAGGGCCCGGCAACACGACCGGATTGTGTTTCGGCGCACCGCGCGGCGCGGCAGGAATCCCGGCAGCTATGTGGCTTCGGCCACATAGCTGCCGGCACCGCCGCCCGCGAGCCGCGGGCGGCGGTGCCGCGGGCTGCGTCAGGGCTTCTTCGGCGGCTTCGGCTTCTGGGTGTTGGCGTACACCTCGAGGCTCGAAAGGTTCGGCTTGGTCCAGTACTCGCGCGGCGGTGCCTCGAGCATGTGCGGATAGAGCTTCGCGCAGTGCTCGCGAACCTTCGGCTTGAAGCCGTCGAGCGTGTCGAACGAGTGGTGGGTGGAGTGGTAGACGATGTGGCCGGGGGCCTGGCCCATCAGCATCCACGGCAGCCACGGCGTCACCCGCGCCCAGGAGCCGGTGTGCAGCACCGAGGTCTTGTCCGGGTTCTGCAGGTCCGCGAGCTTGACGGCGGTGGTGAAGAACTCGCTGACGCGGTTCATCGTGCCGGAGCTCTCGCGCGGCCACTTGTCGGGCTGCAGCGCGGCCTTGTAGTAGAGGTTGATGCTGGTGCGGTTGTGCACCATGCCGTTGCCGGCGTCGATGAAGTTCATCGAGTAGGGCACCGGCGGG
>JALORN010000068.1 GCA_025458905.1 Steroidobacteraceae bacterium | reverse complement strand
CAGCAACTTCGTGACCTTCCTGCAGAACACCTCGGCCTACCGCCGCGACCTGCGGCGCGCCGAGTACGGCGACGAGCGCGACCCGCGGATGCGCCAGCTCCTGCAGCGCGTCTCGCCGCTGACCAACGCCGCGATGATCCGCAAGCCGCTGCTGGTGGTGCAGGGCCTGAACGATCCGCGGGTGCCCGCCTCCGAGAGCGAGCAGGTGGTGCAGAAGGTGCGCGCCGGCCGCGGCGAAGTCTGGTACCTCGCGGCGAAGGACGAAGGCCACGGCTTCCGCAAGAAGTCGAACCGCGACTTCTACCTGAAGACCTTCGCCACCTTCCTGGCGCGGCTGAAGGACTGAGGCGTCGCGCGCGCCCCGGCCGGGCGCGCGCAAGTGCTTGTCGGGACAGGGCCCGCGAGGGCCTTATTCCGTGCAGGGACGCTCCCGGTGCAACATCGTCGCATGGGCACCAAGGCAAAGAGCTGGCGCGAGAAGCGCGACGCCGCGAAGCAGCCGAAACGGGTCCGCCTCGACGCGGATTTCGCGGGAGTGAAGGCCGGGCAGATGCTGTTCGTCGGCACGCCGCGGCTCATCGACGACTACGTCCGCGCGATCCCGCGCGGCGAGACGCGCACGATCGAGAGGATGCGCCGCGAGCTCGCCCGCGCGCACCGCTGCGACGCCACCTGCCCGGTGTCGACTGCGATCTTCCTGCGGATCGCGGCCGAGGCGGCCTGGGAAGAGCTGGAGTCGGGCCGCGAGGTCGAGGACGTCACGCCGTTCTGGCGCGCGATCGAGCCGGGCTCGACGATCGCGAAGAAGCTGCGCGCCGACGGCGCGTTCATCGCCCGCCAGCGCGAACTGGAGGGCGCGGGCGCCGGCTGACCGCGCCCTCAGCGCGCCGCGGTCTGCGCCGGCTTCTGGACGATGTCGAGCGCCGGCCGCTGCTGCGAGTAGTAGGCGGCGAGCGCCTTGATGTCCGCGTCCGTGAGCTGCGCGGCGAAGCCGGCCATCACCGGGTTCTTGCGACCGCCCTTCTTGTAGTCGGTCAGCGCGCGGACGATGTAGCTCTCGTACTGGCCCGACAGCGTCGGGTATTGCGGGGTGATGCCGACGCCGTCGTTGCCGTGGCAGGCGACGCAGACCTGGGCGGCGGGCGGCGGCGCGCCCACCGGGGCGCCGGCGGGCTTCAGCGGCGCGCCGGAGAGATAGGCCGCGACGTCGGCCATGTCCTTGTCGGACAGCGACGAGGCGTTGGCGTGCATCGTGCCGTGCGAGCGCTCGCCGTTGCGGTAGGCCTGCAGCGCGATCACGAGGTAGTCGGCGTGCTGGCCGCGCAGCCGCGGCACGTTGTAGACCGGGGCGGCGTTCTTGTAATTGGCGATGCCGTGGCAGCCGAGGCAGGTGTACGCGAGGCGCGCCCCGCGCGCGGGGTCGCCGGTGGGAGCGGCCGCGTCCTGGGCGCGAGCCTCGAGGCCGGCACCGGCGAACGCCGCGACGGCAAGGATTCCAAGGGCCCACGAACGCACGGTCGACCTCATGACTTCTCCAACCTAACCCTGTGAAAACACGCGAAAAACGGTGCGGTATCCTACGGATTCAGGCGGCGAAAAGCCACCTCGCGCTGCTCCGCCCACGCGTTCCGGGCCTGGCCGCACCCCGGTGCGGTCAGCGGCGCGCAACGCCCACCTGCGCCGACGCTTCGCGCCGCGCGCCGCAGCGCGCTCAGCGCCCGGGCGCCCCCGCCAGGGCACGCGCCTCGAGGTAGGCCTGCTCGCCGATCCGCGTCCACTTCGCGACGCCTGCCTCGAACTTCGCGTACGACTCGAGCGTCCTGCGGAACAGCGGATCGGCTCCGGCCTTCTCCTCGACGACCTCCCGGGACAGCCGCCGCAACAGCCGCAGCACGTCGTCGGGCAGCCGCCGCAGCTGCACCCCGTGCACGTCGACCAGCTGGGCGAGCGCACCGAAACTGCGGCCGTTGTACTCGGCGAGCATCGAGTCGTTGACGGCGCGGCAGGCGGTCAGCACCACCTGCTGCAAGTCTGGTGGCAGTGCCTCGAAGGCCTTCCGGTTGACCAGGCACTCGAGCACGCTGCCCGGCTCCTGCCAGCCCGGGTAGTAGTAGAACTTCGCGGCCTTGTGGAGCCCGAAGGCGAGGTCGTTGTACGGGCCGACGAACTCGGCCGCGTCGATGTTGCCGGTCTCGAGCGCGGTGAAGATGTCGCCCGCGGCGAGCGTCACCGGCGTGCCGCCGGCGCGCGCCAGCACCTCGCCGCCGAGGCCCGGGATGCGCATCTTCAGGCCCTTCAGGTCCGCGACCGAGGCGATCTCCTTCTTGAACCAGCCGGCCATCTGCACGCCCGAGTTGCCCGCCGGCAGCGGCAGCACGCCGAACGGCGCATAGGTCTCGCGCCACAGTTCCATGCCGCCGCCGTGCCACAGCCAGGCGTTCATCTCGGCGCCGGTCAGGCCGAAGGGGATCGAGGAGAAGAACGACGCCGTCTCGGCCTTGCCCTTCCAGTAGTAGGCGCCCGCGTGGCCGAGCTCGGCGGTGCCGCGCGACACCGCGTCGAACACCTCGAACGCCGGCACCAGCTCGCCCGCGCCGTAGACCTTGATGCGCAACCGACCGTTGCTGCAGGCCTCGAGGGTCTTCGCGAGCTCGTTCGCGCCGCTGCCGAGGCCGGGGAAGTTCGGCGGCCAGGTCGTGACCATCTTCCAGCGGTACTCGGCCTGCTGCGGCGCGCGCGACACGGCCGCGCCCTCGGCGGGCTCGCCGCTGCCGCAGCCAGCGGCCGTGGCGGCCGCGGCCGCCGTCGCGGCCCTCGTGATGAACTGGCGACGCTTCATGGAACGCAGACCTGCCCCTCGGGTGCGCGGCGCGGCCGCCGCGCGTCGGCTATAAGTATTCCATGATCGCCCTGATCCAGCGGGTCTCGAGCGCCCGCGTCGACGTCGACGGCACCACCGTCGGCGCGATCGGCCCGGGCCTGCTGGCGCTGATCGGCGTGCGGCCCGACGACGATGCAGCGCGCGGCGCGCGGCTGCTCGAGCGGCTGCTGACCTATCGCGTGTTTCCCGACGAGGCCGACCGGATGAACCGCTCGCTGGTGGACACCGGCGGTGGCCTGCTGCTGGTGCCACAGTTCACGCTCGCCGCCGACACGAGGCGCGGCACCCGGCCGGGGTTCAGCACCGCCGCGCCCCCGGCGCAGGCCGAGGCACTGTTCGGGCGCCTGGTCGCGGAGGCGCGTGCCCGCCACCCCGACGTCGCCAGTGGCCATTTCGGTGCCGACATGCGGGTGTCGCTGGTCAACGAGGGGCCGGTGACGTTCTGGCTGGAGTCCTGAGCGCGGCGGCCGCAGTGCGCCGCTGCCGTCGGTGACGGTGCCGGCCGCCGCGCGAGCGGGCCACGGGCTCGCCCCGTGGCCGCGGGAAAAACCCTTTGCGGACAACGGCATCGGACCGCCTCCCTGGCACCGGCGCGGCGCGGCGACGCCGAACTTTCCCGGCTGGAGGGGGTCTTTTTGGCCTATCATCCCCCGTCCAACCATCACCCGTTCCAGCGGGAACACCGAGGGTCATCATGGGTATCGGAATGCGCGAGCTGATCATCATCCTCCTGGTGGTCCTGCTCGTCTTTGGAGCCAAGAAGCTGCGCACCATCGGCTCGGACCTCGGCGCGGCGGTCAAGGGCTTCAAGAAGTCGATGGGCGACGGCGATGCCGAGGAGAGCGTCCGCCAGATCAAGCAGGAAGGCGACGACGCCGAGTTCCCCGAGGTCGCGGCCAGCAAGGCGCGCAGCGACCAGAAGTCCACCGACCGCAGCGCCTGATCCGGGGCGGCCGGGGCAGCCCGAGGGTCCATGTTCGAGGTCGGCTTCAGCGAGTTGCTGCTGATCATGGCCCTCGCACTGGTCGTGCTCGGGCCCGAGAAGCTGCCGAAGGTCGCCTCGCAGGTCGGCCGCTGGATGGGCCGCGCGCGCGCGATGGCGCGCCAGTTCCGCGAGACGCTCGAGGAAGAAGTCCAGCTCGAGGAGACGCAGCGCCGCACGGCTCCGAAGAACACGAGCGGCGGCGGCGGCACGGCGTCATCGACCCCCGCCGCGGATCCCTACGCCACGGCACCGGCCGCCGCGGCCGGTCTCGCGGCCTCGGCAGTCGACAACCCTGCCGACGCGCTCTCGCCGATGGATCCCGCCTACACCGGCGGCTATGCGACCACGTCCGATCCGGACACGCGCCACAACGACTATGCCGGCGCGGCCTACGAGCCGCCGGCCGCCCCTCCCGACACCTCGGTCGACCCGCTCGCCTCGACGTACGCGGAGCCGCCCGCGTCGTCGCCCGCGGGCACGGCCCCCGACGACACCCGCGGCGCCGAGGCGCCCGCCGACGCGCATGGCCAGCGAGGATCCTGAAGAGAAGCTCGCCGAAGGCACGCTGATCTCGCACCTGCTCGAGCTGCGCGATCGCGTCCTCCGCGCGTTCCTCGCGGTGCTGGTCGCGTTCCTGCCCTGCGCGTTCTACGCCAACGACCTGTTCACCCTGCTCGCGCAGCCGCTGATCGCCAAGCTGCCGAAGGAGTCGTCGCTGATCGCGACCAGCGTCATCTCGCCGTTCATGACGCCGTTCAAGCTGTCGTTCTTCGTCGGCCTGTTCATCGCGATGCCGGTGGTGCTCTACCAGGTCTGGGCCTTCGTCGCCCCCGGGCTCTACCGGCACGAGAAGCGCTTCGCGGTGCCGCTGCTGGTCTCGTCGGTGTTCCTGTTCTACATCGGCGTGGCGTTCGCCTACTTCTTCGTGTTCCCGGTGATGTTCGACTTCTTCGCGAGCACCACGCCCGCCGGCGTGCGGATGATGACCGACATCAACAGCTACATGGACTTCGTGCTGACGATGTTCCTGTGCTTCGGCGTCGCCTTCGAGGTGCCGGTGGTCGTCGTGCTGCTGGTGCTCACCGGCCTCGTCACCGTCGAGAAGCTCGCGGCGGCGCGCGGCTACGTGCTGATCGGCATCTTCGTGGTCGCGGCACTGCTGACGCCGCCGGATGCGGTGTCGCAGACCATCATGGCGGTGCCGATGTACCTGCTGTACGAGGGCGGGCTGCTGATGGCGCGCGTCCTCAACCGCTCGCGCAAGGCGGCCGAGGACGCGGCCGACAGTGCCGAGGCCTGATGGGGCGGCCCGGGGGAGACTGACTGACATGAACCCGACACCACCTGCCCCCGCCACGTCGAGCGCGGCAGCGTCCGCGGCGCCGGCCGAAGGCCCGACCTTCCTCGGCCATCCGCGCGGCCTCGCCACGCTGTTCATGACCGAGTTCTTCGAGCGCTTCACCTACTACGGCATGCGCGCGCTGCTGGTGCTGTTCCTGGTCGCGGCCACCGACGGCGCGAACCCGGGGTTCGGCATCGACCGCGAGACCGCAGGCGCGGTCTACGGCCTCTACACCGGCGCGGTGTTCCTCGGCTCGCTGCCCGGCGGCTGGATCGCCGACCGGCTGATCGGCCAGCGCCGCGCGGTGTTCTGGGGCGGCATCATCATCGCGCTCGGCAACTTCATCCTCTCGATCCCGGCGACGCCCGGGGTGTTCTACCTCGGCCTCGCGACGATCGTCATAGGCGTGGGCCTGCTGAAGCCGAACATCTCGGCCATCGTCGGCGCGCTCTACGAAGGCCAGCCCGGCGCGCGGCGCGACGCCGGCTTCTCGATCTTCTACATGGGCATCAACCTCGGCGCGCTGCTCGCGCCGCTGGTCGCCGGCACCGTCGGCGAGGCCTGGAACTGGCGCGGCGGCTTCTTCCTCGCCGGCCTCGCGATGCTCGTCGGCGTGCTGCAGTACAAGGCCACCGAGCAGTACCTCGGCGAGGCGGGCGCACCGCCGAAGGGCGTGTCCGAGGCCGAGCGCCGCAGTGGCTGGCGGATGATCGCGATCGGCGCGGCGGCGGTCGCCGCCGTCGCGGGGCTGCTGTTCGCCGGCGTGATCCCGGTGACCATCACCGGCCTCGCGCAGGCCTTCGGCTACGGCATGGTGGGCCTCGGCTTCGTGTTCTTCGCCTACGTGCTGCTGGTGGCGAAGCTCGAGCCCGGCGAGCGCGGGCGCGTCGCGGTGATCGCGGTGTTCTTCCTGTGCGCCGCGCTGTTCTGGGCCGGCTTCGAGCAGGCCGCGACCACCTTCAACCTGTTCGCGCAGGACTACACCGACCGCTCGCTGCTCGGCGGCATGTTCCCCGATGGCGTGCATCCGGCGTCCTGGTACCAGTCGGCGAACCCGATCTTCGTGGTGCTGTTCGCGCCGTTCTTCGCCTGGGTCTGGGTGTCGCTCGGGGCGCGCAACCTCGACCCTTCCGCGCCGGCGAAGTTCGGCCTCGCGCTGCTGCTGCTCGCCGCCGGCTTCGGCGTGATCATGCTCGCCGCGCAGCTGGTGGTCGCTTCCGGCGGCAAGGTCGCGCCGACCTGGCTGCTGCTGACCTACCTGCTGCACACCTTCGGCGAACTCTGCCTCTCGCCGGTCGGCCTGTCGAACGTCACCAAGCTCGCGCCCAAGCGCTACGTCGGCCAGATGATGGGCACCTGGTTCCTCGGGGCCGCGGTCGGCAACACCTTCGCCGGCCTGATCGGCGGGCACGTCGGCTCCTCCGACGCGAGCGCGATGCCGGGGCAGTTCATGCAGATGATCCTGATCGCGGGCGGCGCCGGCGTGCTGCTGCTGCTGCTCTCCCCCGTGATCCGCAAGTGGATGGGCGACGTGAAGTGAGCGCGCCCGCCGGCGCGGCCGCGCCGCAGCTGACTGCGCGCGCGATCGTGCTGTCGATCGTGCTGGCGATGATCCTCGCCGCGGCCAACACCTACCTCGGGCTGTTCGCGGGCCTCACGATCGCCTCGGCGATCCCGGCCGCGGTGGTGTCGATGGCGGTGCTGCGCCTGCTCGGCGGCGAGGCCGGCAAGGGCGGGATACTCGAGAACAACATCGTCGCGACCGGTGCGTCTGCCGGGTCCTCGATCGCCGCCGGCGTCGTGTTCACGATCCCCGCGCTCGTGATCCTCGGCTACTGGAGCGAGTTCCGCTTCGGCTGGGTGCTGGCGATCGCCGGCCTCGGCGGCATCCTCGGCGTGTTCTTCTCGGTGCCGCTGCGCCGCTCGCTGATCGTCGAGGAGAAGCTCGCCTTCCCCGAGGGCAAGGCCGCGGCCGAGGTGCTGCGCACCGGCGAGAACCCGGCGGCGGGCCTGCGCATCCTCGGCAGCAGCGCGCTCGGCGGCGGGCTCGCGAAGCTCGCCGCGTCGAGCGGGCTGCGGCTGATCCCCGACACGGCCGCCGCGGCGACCTGGTTGCCCGGCGGCGCGATTGCTTACTTCGGCACCAACCTCTCGCCGGCGCTGCTCGGCGTCGGCTACATCGTCGGGCTCAACGTCGGCATCCTGGTGCTGCTCGGCGGCATGATCTCGTGGAACGTCGCGATCCCGCTCTACTCGGCCTTCGTGCTGCCCCAGGACCCGCAGTTCGCGGGCGCGCTCGCGGGCCTGCCCGCCGAGGGGGCAGCCAGCGCGATCTGGTCGCGGCAGATCCGCTACCTCGGCGTCGGCGCCATGCTGGTCGGTGGCCTCTGGGCGCTGGTCAGCACGCGCAGGTCGCTGCTGTCGGGCGTGAAGAGCGGGCTCGCCGCGGCACGCGCCGGCAGCGGCGCCGGCGACCTGCCGGACACCGAGCGCGACCTGCCGATGAAGTGGGTGCTCGCGGGCATCGTGCTGTTCACGCTGCCGCTCTGGGCGCTCTACCAGACCATCACCGGCTCGCTCGCGGTCAGCGGGCCGATGACGGTGCTGATGATCGTCGCCGGCTTCCTGTTCTGCTCGGTGTCGGCCTACATGGCCGGCCTCGTCGGCTCGTCGAACAACCCCGTCTCCGGCATCACCATCGCGACCATCCTGTTCGCGGCCGTGGTCCTGCTCGGCCTGATGGGCCGCGATGCCGAGCTCGGCCCGGTCGCGGCGATCATGATCGGCGCCGTGGTCTGCTGCGCCGCCTGCATCAGCGGCGACAACCTGCAGGACCTCAAGTGCGGCCACCTGGTCGGCGCGACGCCGTGGCGCCAGCAGACGATGCTCGCGATCGGCGCCGCGACCAGCGCGCTGGTGATGGGACCGGTGCTGAACCTGCTCGCCAGGGCCTACGGCATCGGCGTGCCGAGCGCCGAGCATCCGGACCCGCTGCTGGCGCCGCAGGCGACGCTGATGGCCTCGGTATCGAAGGGACTGTTCGGCGGCTCGCTGCCCTGGGGGATGATCGAGGTCGGCGCGCTGATCGGCGTCGCGATCATCGTCGTCGACGAGATCCTGAAGGCCCGCGGCGCGAAGTTCCGCGCGCCGGTGCTCGCGGTCGCGGTCGGCATCTACCTGCCCCTCGAGCTGTCGGTGCCGATCTTCCTCGGCGGCCTGCTGTCGCACCTCGCGCTGCGCGTGCTCGGCGGCGACGGCGCGAGCGAGGAAGAAGCGGAGCGCCTGAACCGCAACGGCATGCTGTTCGCCGCCGGCATGATCACCGGCGAGGCGCTGATGGGCATCCTGATCGCGATCCCGATCGTCGGCTCGGGGCGCGCCGACGTACTGGCGCTGCCCGAGGGACTGCACTTCGGCGGCTGGCTCGGGCTGCTGGTGCTCGGTGCGCTCGCGTCCTGGCTCTACAGGGTTGCCATCGACCGACGCTGATGATCCACGGTCTCGATCGACGCGCGAAGCTGGTCCTCAGCCTCGCGGTGCTCTACCTCTTCTGGGGCGGCAGCTACCTCGTCACCTCGATCGGCGTGCAGTCGCTGCCGCCGTTCCTGATGGGCGCGGTGCGCTTCACGCTGAGCGGCCTCGCACTGTTCGCGCTGGCGCGAGTCTTCGGCGAGGACCGCCCACGGCTGGATGCCACCGAGTGGCGCCACCTCGCGATCACCGGCTTCCTCACCGTGCTGGTGTCGAACGGCTTCAACGTCTGGTCGCTGCAGTGGCTGCCGTCGAACCAGGCGGCGCTGCTGAACGTCTCGTCGGCGTTCTGGATCACCCTCCTCGGCACGCTCGGACGCCGCGGACACCCCGTCACGACGCTGGTCGGCACCGGCCTCGCGATCGGCGCCGTGGGCGTCGCGCTGATCCTCTGGCCGGGCGACGGCGAGATGGCGGCGCCGGGCGCGGCAGCGCTGGTCGGCACCGAGGTCGAGCCCTATCCGCTCGGCTCGTCGCGGGTCCCGCAGCTCGGCATCATGCTCGGCTGCTTCGGCTGGGCGGTCGGCACGGTCTACCTGCGCAACGTCGAGACGCGCCTCGGCCTGCTGACCTTCACCGGGCTGCAGATGTTCGTCGGCGGGCTGATGCTGTTCGTGCCGGCGACCCTCGCCGGCGACTTTGCCGCCTGGCACTGGTCGCCCGCCGGCCTCGCCGCGCTGCTGTACCTGATGGTGTTCAACTCGCTGTGCGCCTATACCGCCTACGCCTGGCTCTCGAAGCACGCGACGCCCGGACAGACCGGCAGCTACGGCCTCGTGAACCCCGCGGTCGCGACGCTGCTCGGCTGGCTGGTGCTCGACGAGCGCCTGACGCCGGTGCAGTGGATCGGCACGTTCGTGATCCTCGCCGGCGTGCTGATGGTGACCTGGCCGCGCGCGGCGCCGCCGCCGAAGGCCGTGCCGGCGCCGGCGACCGAGGCCCCGCAGTAGCGAGGCGCCGCGGCATCGCCGGCGGGACCCGGGGAGACAGACCATGCCGTCCACGCACTTCCAACGACACGAGGGCCCCTCGGCGTCGCTCGCGCCGCAGTTCCTGCAGCAACTTCGCGCGTTCCTCGAGCAGGCCTTCGACGGCGAGTTCTCCGAGGACGACTGGGCGCACACGCTCGGCGGCACCCACGTGTGGCTCACGCTGCCGAGCGGCGAGCTCGCCAGCCACGGGAGCCTGGTCGAGCGTACGGTGCGTGCCGGGCAGCAGGTCCTGCGCGTGGGCTACCTCGAGGGCCTCGCCACCGCGCCGCCCCTGCAGCGGCGCGGGCTGGGCTCCGTGGTGCTGCGCCGGCTCGGCGAACTGATCCGGGAGCGCCACGACCTCGGCCTGCTGTCGACGGGGTCGCACGCGTTCTACGAGCGCGCGGGATGGCAGAGGTGGCGCGGACGGACGGGCGTGGACGGGCCGGATGGCTTCGCATGGACGCCCGAGGACGACGACTCGGTGATGGTGCTGATCACGCCCGCGTCGCCTGCGCTCGACCTGGGCGGAGAGCTGGTGGCGGACTGGCGGGCGGGTGATGTGTGGTGACGGAGACGTATGTCGAGCGCCCGATTGGCGGGTCGGCACCTCGTGCCGAATCCGGTCTTCGCATCGAGCCGCGAACCGGTTTTCTTCGTGCGAACCCGGAAAACTTCGATCGGGAAGCAACCTTGCCTCCGCTGGAAGGTGGATCAGCTGCTTGCCATGCCACGCGTATTGCTCGCGGCCATTGCTCCAGTCTTCTCGCAGCTGGCTGCTGACCTCCAGTCGGAGGTCCGGCGTGACCGTCAGGTAACGCATTCTCGACCACATGTGGTGGCTGCAAGAAGTCGGGAATCGGTATGGCTGGCTTCGGGCACCGGAGAGTCTTCTGGCCGGCAACGGCGCATCGCCTCGGGAGGGCGTCGGCAGGTCGATCAGGTCTCGCCATCGACAACGAGCTGGCCTTGCGGATCGACGGGAGGCCAATTGGCGCGACGTACCCGCTGTTCGAACCATCGGTACATCGCTGCGTCGTCCACGGCGTATTCGCCGCGAGCCGACTTCCACACCAACGCCGGATGCCTTTTCCGCAGCGACTCCAGCGCGTTCTGCACTTGCTGGACCGTCACCTTGGCACTGGTCTTTTCGCGGTAGAAGCGTAGTGCCTCAGCGTCATAAGGCCGGAAGCGTTGGCCCATCTCCAGCAGGCGCCAGATTACGGCCTGCTCCAAGGGCTTGAGGGACAGGTACTCCGACTCCATCTGCGTCTCATCGGCCTGCTGTCGCTCCTGTGCCGCGAGGAACACGGCTTGCTCGAACCGGAGGTGCTGCTGGTCCGACAGCGGACTCAGGGCCTGGCCGAGCGCTTCCATGAAGAACTGCGGCCGATGGCCGAAGCGCTCGAACGCATGTAGCAGCGTTACGCCATCTACGGGAGCCAGCTCGGGTCGCTGGGCCGTGATCAGACGCGACACGTGGTCGATGAAGTCCTGTCCGAGCGGCGGCATGCGAGTGATCTGCGAGCCGTAGAACGGCGCTCCGTTGGTGTTGACCAGCCGTAGCAGCTTGTCGCGGTCCGATCCCGACATCACCAGCATGAGGTGTACCTGACCCGGAGAGTTGAGCTGGTCGCGGGCGGACTTCAACGCCGCCATGGTCGCTTCGCCGGCTTCGCTAGTCAGCGCATGCTGCGCTTCGTCCACGATCAAGGCGACAGGTGCCTCTGCGGCTTCGCACAGTGCGCGCAGGGCCTCCGGCAGAGTCACGCCGTCGACCTTGCCGACCTTGCTGACGTCGATTTTCAGCGCCCCGGCGATCGTCACGCTTTCCAGCCGGGCCGCGCGCGCTGCGCGACTCATCATGCCGAGTCGCGGTGCCAGCGCCCGGGCAACGGCGTCGGCGATCAGTAACCCGGGATCACGCCGCTGGTCGGCCCACAGGTCCACGTAGGCTACGACGACTCCAGCCGCTTCCAGTGCCGGCTTGAGATCGGCCTGCAAAAAGGTGGACTTCCCCGTTCGCCGCGGTGCGGCCAGAAACAGGCCGTTGTGAGCGTCGCCGAAAGCGGTCAGGCCACGCAGCGCGGCGACGAGTTCCCGGGCCAGGGCCTCACGGGGAAAGTGAATCAATTTATCTCCGATTATCTTTGAGTTAATATTTTATCTTTAGCGGGATAAAACTCAATATATGTGGGGCCCGCCGCGAAACTCTCGTGAGGGTCATGGCGTGGGTTCGCCGTTTTCAGCAAAGCGAACATCCAGAATTGGAACACAGCGGAATCAAAGCCGCGCCGAGCCGGTCGATTGAATTCATTGCGGTACAATTTACCCAGACGACTCCATCACGAGCTGACGTAGGCACCGGTCAGCCTCACGGGACCGATGCGGCGTAGGGCCGGCTCGAGGCTGTTCCGTCCTCGAGACACTGCCCGAGCTCGCAACGCTCTTGCGGAAACGGCCTCGCGACTCCAGTCGCATTGAACTGCGCTGGCGGCTGCAGCCCTGTCGTGCAGTGACGCATCGCCGACACCCCAGGACTGAGTGCAGTGTTGCGTGCCGCGTGCCAGGCGCGCCTTGGACCACCTTGCCCAGCAATATCAATTTGTTGCGCGAGCACTCAGGCTGAGCTGGGGCAGCGGCACAAGGTCCGTCGGAAGCACGGGCTGCCCGGTACCCTTGCTACGGGCCCAGCGCCACGGGTTCGAGCATCCCCTAGCGCATCGACTTCGCCGGCAGGATCGCCGACGGCGGTGGCTGGGTGATCTCCATCCGCGTGCCGTCGGGGTCACGCAGGATCAGCGTGCTCCAGCCGGCGGGCGTGGTCTGCGGCGGCTTCAGCACCTCCGCACCGAGCGCGCGCAGCCGCGCGTGGATCGCCTCGACGCCGTCGGTGGTCATCACGAGGATCGGCATGCCGACCAGCGTCTCGCCGCGGGTGCGGTCGCGCAGCCGCTCGAGCTTCGGCGAGTGCACCTGGGCGAGGCCGATCGTGCCGCCGTCGATGCGGCCGGTCGAGAGCGTGTTGTCGCCGACCAGGCGCGCGAAGGTCAGTCGGGAGCCCGCCGGCAGGCCGAAGACCTCGAGCGACTCGGCGTCGGTGACCTCGACGCGCCGGTCGGCCTTGAAGCCGAGTGCCTCGTAGAAGCGCAGGCTGCGCTCGAGGTCGGCGACCACCAGCGTGACGCGGCGGGCGACGGCCTTGCTCCCGGGTACGACGCTCGCCGGGTCCGTCTGCACGGGGGGCGCGATCGTGGCGGGCGGAGCCTGCGCGAAAGCCGGGGCGAGCAGGCTGGCGGCCAGGGCGACGAGCGCCCGACGTGGATTGCGGATCGTCATGTGTCCCCTCGATGTGTGCCGTGGACGCGACGTACGTGCATTCGGGCAGGTCGCTCTGCGAGGCCGTGCCTCGTCCGAGGGATCCTGTCAGCCTGCGCGAACCGTCGCAATGGAAGCCGGGCCGGCCGGCGCTGCGCAACGCCGTCGCCGCGAGGCGCTCTCACCATGGCGTTCCGTGCGCCATCCCACCTTCCGCTGACGCCCGGGAGAGGAATCCGCTGACACGACGGCGGTGGCAGCTGGAGGAAGCTGCCCGCCTCGCAACGACACGAACCCGGGACACGGGAGGCGCACATGACGCAGCACGCAAGGGCAGTTCGCACCACCATGGAAGCGGTCGCCGGCTACCGCATCGAGTTGCCGCGCGGCGATCGCCCGATGCCGCCCCCCGGGATGCCGGGCTTCGAGGCGCGTGCGCCGTTCGGGCGCGAGCCGGTGCTGCTGCAGGATGCGCTCGCCGGCCTGCCCTCGACGCTGCGCGACCTGCCCGTGCTGCTGGTCGACGACGACGGGACCACGCTCGAGCTGCTGCGGATGATCTTCGAGACCTACGGCGCGCGGGTCACCGGGGCGCGCAACGCCGAGGAGGCGATCGTCGCGCTGCAGGGCGCGCCGCACGATGCGCCCTATGGGCTGCTGCTCAGCGACATCGGCCTGCCGGGCATGGACGGCTTCGAGATGATGCGCTGCATCCGCGGCCGGCTGCGGCTGCCGGCGCAGCGGCTGCCGGCGGTGGCCGTCACCGCTTGGGCACGCGCCGAGGACCGCGCGATGGCGCTGCGCTGCGGCTACCAGGCCCACCTGCCGAAGCCCTACGAGGCCGAGCAGCTGGTCGCCACCTCGATGCGGCTGCTCGGCCGCTCGGCCTGCGCGCTCAACTGACGCGCCGGCTGGCTCGGCCGGCGGCGCAGGTTCCGGCCCGAGCCCGGACTGCGGCGGGTCAGCCGCCGCTGCAGCGTGCCACCAGCGGCGCCGCTTCCTGGGCGTCGAGCGGTGCGCTGCCGTCGGGCAGCACGCGGCGCTCCTTCGAAGGGAAGTCGATCTGGGCCACCAGGTTGTCGCCCGCGGCGTCGCGGATGTTCGTGATGCCCTTGTAGCGCATCAGTACCTGGTCGGCCTTGCGGTAGCTGACCTCGATGTAGGGCAGGAACCAGCCGAGGACGCCCGAGAGGTTCAGGCGGATCACCGAGGCGGCGGCACCCTCGATCGTCTCCTCCTTGTCCTTCCTGACCTTGAACGTCAGGAAGTCGAGCCGGCTCGGCACGAGGAACGGGAAGCGCACGGTGCGGCCCGCCTCGAGCTCGCCCCAGTGCCGGCGCACGAACTCGTCGAAACCGGCGTCGGCGACGATCACCACGTTCCCTGGCAGCCGCGACTCGCGTGGCGCCGAGCGTGCATCGTCACGCTGGAAAACCTGCGGCCCGCGGGGCGTGCGCCGCAGGCCCTCGGTGTAGCCACCGCGGGCGTCGGCGAAGGTGAACTCCGGCTGCTCGCGGACCTCGCCATAGCGCAGCTGCTTGCGCGCGAAGCTCTCGCTGCCGTTGGCGCAACGGTACATCACCACGCGCGTCTCGCCCGGGCGCCCGGCGTCGCGCACGAAATGCGACTCGACGTAGAGCAGACGGCGGGTCTCGACGTCGCGCGCGTAGCCGGTGAAGGCGAGGTCTGCGGCGCTGGCGGACGCGGCCGCCGCAGCGAGCCCGAGCGCGCCCATCGCCGCGGCACGCGGCGCGGTCCTGCGCATGGGCCTCAACGCCGGCCCATCCGCTCGACGCCCCGTGAACCGATGAAGCCGGAGCCGATCCAGCCGGTGAGGCCGACCACCAGCGCGCCGAGCAGCGCGGTCCAGAATCCGTCGATCCGGAACCCGGGCAGCATCCACGCGACCAGCGCGACCATGCCGGCGTTGACCACCAGCAGGAACAGCCCGAGCGTGAACAGCGTGATCGGGAAGGTGAGCACGACCGCGATCGGCCGCACGATCGCGTTGACCACGCCGAGCAGCACCGCGGCGACGAGCAGCGTGGTCGAGTCGTCGATGCGGAAGCCGTCGATCCAGTAGGTGGCGAGCCACAGCCCGAACGCGGCGATCACCGCGCGCAGCAGGAATCCGGTCATTTCGCAGCCTCCGCGGCGGGCGCGCCGCCGTCCATGTTCTTCTCGAGGTAGACCTTGAGCCGTGCCAGCGACAGCCGCCACCCGGCCTGGTGGCGGCGGAAGGCGTCGACGTAGGGCGGCGCCGACGGAAAGCCGGAGCCGAGCACGCGCAGCACCGTGTGCGCGCCGCGCGGCTCGAGCAGGAGGTCATCGACCACCGCGCTGTCGGCCGCTGGCAGTGCCGGCGACGGCAGGTGGATCAGGCGCAGCCGCCGGGCCGGCGCGAACACGTCGATGTGCGCGAGTACCTCGGTCTCGCGATCGACGCTGCCGCGGAACGAGCCGCCCTCGCGCGCCGCGATGCGCGCGTTGCTAGACAGCCAGCGAGCCAGCTTGGCGTCGGTCGTCAACGCCGACCAAACCCGCTCCGGGCCCGCCTCGACATCGATGCGCAGTGCATAACCCAGGGTACGCTCGGGCATGTGAGCATTGTGCCATCGCGCTATGCTGCGCGCGGTTGCAAAGATCCAACGGGTGGCAGGTGATGAGGCAGATGACGCTGGTCCACGTCGTGATGATGCTCGCGGTGCTGCAGTACTATGCCTTCGGCATCGCGGTCGGCGCGGCGCGCGGGCGCTACAAGGTGCCCGCCCCCGCGACCAGCGGCGACCCCGCCTTCGAGCGGGTCTACCGCGTGCAGATGAACACGCTCGAGCAGCTGATGCTGTTCCTGCCGGGCCTGTGGACGTTCGCGCTGTTCGTCAGCCCCACCTGGGCCGCAGGCCTCGGCCTGGTCTACCTGGTGGGGCGGGTGATCTACTTCGTCGGCTACACCAAGGATGCCGGCAAGCGCGGCCTCGGCTTCGTCATCGGCGCGCTGCCGACGCTGGTGCTGATGGTCGGCGGCCTGGTCGGCGCCGTCCTCGCGGCGCTGCGCGCCTGAGGGAAAAAGGGGACAGATTTATTTTCTCTGGAAAAAAGGGGACGGATTTATTTTCCCAACTCGCAATCGTTTCGCGAAACGATTGCGAGTTG
>JALORN010000022.1 GCA_025458905.1 Steroidobacteraceae bacterium | reverse complement strand
GTGGTGTGCAGCGACTGGTAGCCGTTGACGCGCGGGATCGCGATGTAGTCCTTGAAGCGCCCCGGCATCGGCTTGTAGACCGCGTGCACCGCGCCGAGCGCGCGGTAGCAGGTGTCGGGCAGGTCGGTGATCACCCGCAGGCCATAGACGTCGACGATCTCGGAGAGCGCGGTGCGCTTGCGCTGCATCTTGCGGTAGATGCTGTAGAGGTGCTTCTCGCGCGCCTCGACCCGCGCCTGGATGCCCTGGCGGGCGAGCTGGGCGCGCATCTGGTCGGCGATCCTGGAGAGGAACTCCTTCTGGTTGCCGCGCGCGCGCTTCAGCGTGCGCTCCTGCGGGTAGAGCGCGCGGAAGCCGAGGTCCTCGAGCTCGAGCTTGAGGTTGTAGAGGCCGAGCCGCTCGGCGATCGGCGCGTAGATGTCGAGCGTCTCCTTCGCGATCGCGCGCCGCCGCGGCGCCGGCATGCCACCGATGGTGCGCATGTTGTGGGTGCGGTCGGCGAGCTTGACCAGGATGACGCGCAGGTCGCGCACCATCGCGAGCAGCATCTTGCGGAACGACTCCGCCTGCGCCTCCTCGCGGTTCTTGAACTTGATCTGGTCGAGCTTGGTGACGCCGTCGACGATCTCGGCCACGCTGTTGCCGAACTTCGCCGCGATCTCCGCCTTGGCGATCGGCGTGTCCTCGATGACGTCGTGCAGGATCGCCGCGACGATCGTGTCGGGATCGAGGCGCAGCTCGGCGAGGATCTCGGCGGCCGCGACCGGGTGTGCGATGTAGGGCTCGCCAGTGTTGCGCTTCTGGCCGCGGTGCGCCTCGGCGCCGAACTCGGCGGCGGCGCGGATGCGCTCGACCTGGTCGGCCGGGAGGTAGGCCTCGGCTGCGTTCAGCAGCTCCTTGAGGCCCGGGGTGCGCCGCGAGGCGCCGGGCAGGAAACCGAGGAGCGTCTGGGCATAGTCCATCGCGACTGCCGAGGTCCTGGTCGAGTCGGCGGCCCGGGCGGACCGGCCTGGCCGCCGCGCCGGCACGGCCGGCGGGCCCTCGACGCTCCGTGTGGGTTGCGCTGCGGAGGGATCAGTCTCCGAGGCCGAACTGCGGGGCGCGGAAGCCGGGGTCCGGCTCCATGATGTCCGGCAGCAGCGGCGCCGGCGGCTCCGGCTCGGGCTCCGGCTCCAGCAGCATCTCGGGCGTGATGTTGCCGGCCGCGATCTCGCGCAGCGCCACCACGGTCGGCTTGTCGTTCTCCCAGGGCACCGTGGCCTCCGCGCCGTTGGCGAGGCGCCGGGCGCGCTGCGAGGCGAGCAGCACGAGCTGGAAGATGTTGTCGACGTTCTGGAGGCAGTCTTCGACGGTGATGCGCGCCATGTCGGTCCCTTCGGGAGATCCCGGAAGCGTTCTGCGGAAAGGTCGGCAAGTATAGGCGAGGTCTGGGGTTCGCGCCCAGCGGATCGTGCGCCGTCGCGGCGGTGGGTACCGCTGCGGCCCCTCAGCCCAGCAGTTCGGCGACCAGCGGCCGCAGCGCCGCCCGGTCCGGGCCGAGACCGGCTGAGGCGGCGCCCGAGTCGCGCGCGGCGGCGATGATCCGCCGCAGGTCCGCGACCGCCGCCTCGAAGTCGTCGTTGACGACCACGCAGTCGAACTCGCCGTAGTGCCCCATGTCGGTGACCGCGTCGCGCAGGCGGCGGGCGATCACCTCGGCGCTGTCGGTGCGCCGGTCGCGCAGCCGCTGCTCGAGCGCGGGCCGCGACGGCGGCAGGATGAACACCGAGATGCACTCCGGCACCTTGGCGCGCACCTGGCGCGCGCCCTGCCAGTCGATCTCGAGGACCACGTCGAAGCCGGCGCCGAAGGCGTCCTGCAGCGCCCCGAGGCTGGTGCCGTAGTAGTGGTCGAAGACCGCCGCGTGCTCGAGGAAGGCGCCCTCGCGCACCATCTGCTGGAAGCGCTCGCGGTCGACGAAGTGATAGTCGCGCCCGTCGACCTCGTTCGGGCGCTTCGGCCGCGTGGTGTGCGAGACGCAGACGCGCAGGCCGGGTTCGCGCTCGAGCAGCGCCTTGACGAGGCTCGTCTTGCCGGCACCCGACGGCGCCGCGACCACGAACAGCCGGCCGCCGCTCATCGGGGCACGGCGCGGGGCGCGGGCTTGGAGGAAGGGCTGTGCATCGTCGAAGTCGACACGACTTCGCCCGCTGGCGCAGGCCCGTCGTCCCAGGTGGTCAGGCGCGCGATTCTAGCCGGGGTCCGGCCGGCGCGCGCGCTCCCCAAACTGCGGTCCTCGGCCCGATTCACGACGCGCGGCCTCGCCGCCCGGCGGGGCACACCGCGAGCGTCGCCGGACGCTGACAGTCGCCACGGTTCCACCCATCCAGTGCCCGCATGCTTGCGACGCACTTCGCAGTTCCGGCCGACGGGCCTTCCGGCAGGGGCGGACGCACCTATCGTCGTCCCCGTCGCTCGCGGCGCTGCGTGCTGCGCCCGCGATGGCTTGCTTGCCGCGCCCGGCGCGGATCGGATCCAGGAGGTCGAGCATGGGCTTCGAGAAGGGAAGGTCGCGTGTCCTGCTGCCTGCCGGCGTCGCGCTGGCGATGCTGTCGGCCTGCGGTGGCGGCGATTCCGGGGGTTCCGGCAGCGCCGGCCTCGCCAGCAGCGTCAGCGTCAGCATCACGGATGCGCCGGTCGAGGACGCACAGGGCATCTTCATCAAGATCACCGGCGTCGCCTTCAAGCCCGAGGGCTCGGCGCCCGAGCTCGTCAAGGACTTCGCGCCGCGCACGCTGAACCTGCTCGAGTACCAGCAGGGGCGGACCGCCGTGCTGCTCGACAAGGTGCCGTTCGAGCCGGGCCGCTACCAGTGGATCCGGCTGATCATCGAGTCCGAGCCGAACGTGCGCGACTCGTACGCCATGGTGAACGGCCAGGAGTGCGAGCTGCGCGTGCCGAGCGGCGCCGAGAGCGGCCTGAAGCTCAATCGCGGCCTGACCGTGCCGGCCGCCGGCAGCCTCGCGCTGACGCTCGACTTCGACCTGCGCCGCTCGCTGCGCGCACCGCCCGGCCAGCGCAGCGGCACCGCCGGCGCCTGCACCCAGGGTTACCAGCTGCGCCCGACCATCCGCCTGGTCGACGACGCCAACGTCGGCGCGTTCGCCGGCACCGTGACCTTCGCCGGTGGCAGCGTGCCGGCAGGTTGCATGCCCAAGGTCTACGTCTACGAGGGCAACGTCACGCCCGACGACGACGAGGACGGCAGCGCGGCGGGCCCGGACGTCGACCCGGTGACCGTGATCGGCGTCGTCGTCCCCGAGGGCGCGACCAGCGGCACCTACCGTGCCGCGTTCCTGCCCGCGGGCAGCTACACCGCCGCGTTCACCTGCGGCAACGACGACCCGGTCGCCGACGACGCGCTCGCCTTCACGCCGGCCGGCGGCGTCGCCGTCACGGTGCAGAACAACCTGATCGCGACCCAGAACTTCAGCGTGCCCGTCCCCGCGGCCGCATCCGCGCCGACGCCCTCGCCCTGAGCTATTGCACCGTCCCGCGCGGCGTCCCTCCCGGCGGCGTCGCGCGCGCGGCGCAAGCCGCACTGCGCGCGACCAGCAGCAGCCAGCGCTGTCCATCGACGCGCTGTTCCGCGCGGCTCAGCAGGTCGAAGCCGGCGATCCGCAGCAGCTCGACGTGGTTGTGCGAGAAGGTGTTCTCCGCCCCATAGACCTTCGACTGCGGCTCGGACCCCAGGTCGTGGTCGTCGGCGAGCGGCTCCACCATCGCGACCAGCGCCGGCGCGAGCCGCGAGGCGAGCAACCGGTACAACGCCAGCACCTTGTCGCGCGCGAAGAATTCCAGCACGCCGCCGCAGACGAAGTAGATCCAGCCCGGCGAGGCCCGCTGCGCGATCCAGGCGAGGCCGTCGCCCGCCTCGAATTCCAGGCGCTCGCCGGCGTAGCGCCGGCGGTTGAGCGCGACCTGGTCGGCGCAGAGGTCGAGCCCCACCATCCGCGGGACCTCGGGGAACTCGTGCCCGAGGTACTGCAGCACGCGCCCGCTGCCGCAGCCGATCTCGCACAACGCCCCGTGGCGCGCATCGTCGCTCGCGAGCGCCATGCGCAACGCCGCCACGATCGCGACGTGGTGCCCGAGGAACCAGCGCTCGAAGCGCGTCTCGGCGAACTCGTGGAACTGCACCGCCACCTGGCCCTTCGTCCAGAACCAGTCGTGCAGCGCGGTCAGCTCGTCGAGCCGGCCGCGGCGCTCGTGGTCGCGCACCAGCGCGGCGATCAGCATGTCGTCGATGAAGTCCGGCGCGTCGGGCAGCCGGCCGGACTTCAGTGCCGCGGCACGCTGCGGCATCAGCGCCAGCAGTGCCGCGCCGAGACGCGTGGTCACCGCCGGCAGCCGGATCACGTTCGGCAGCGACATCGGCGCGAGGGCGAGGCGGTCACGCGGTCGTTGCAGCGGCATGCCGCGAGGTTAGGCACGGATTGCGTCCGTCCGATGACCAACCCGCGACCTTGTGTGAGGAACCGGACGCTGGTCGGCGCTGCCGGCCGTCACTCGATGTTCTGCACCTGCTCGCGCATCTGCTCGATCATCACCTTCATGTCGACCGCGAAGCGCGTGGTCTCGAGGTCCTGCGACTTCGAGGACAGCGTGTTGGCCTCGCGGTTGAGCTCCTGCATCAGGAAGTCGAGCCGCCGGCCCGCGGCTTCGTTGCCGCCGATCACGCGGCGCGTCTCCTCGACGTGGCCGGTGAGGCGGTCGAGCTCCTCGGCGACGTCGAGGCGCTGCAGCAGCAGCACCAGCTCCTGCTCGAGCCGTTCCTCGTCGACCGTGGTGCCGAGCTCGGCCACGCGGTCGACCAGGCGCTGGCGCACCCGCGCCTGGATCTCCGGCAGCCGCGCGCGAACCTGTGCGACCAGCTGCTCGATCGCGGCGCAGCGCTGCTCGACCAGCTCGCGCAGCCGCACGCCCTCGCGCGCGCGGCTCTCGGAGAGCTCGCGCAGCGTGTCGGCGAAGAGCGCGCGGGCCGCGGCCTGCAGGCTCTCGGTATCGGTCTCGTCCTCGCGGACGATGCCGGGCCAGCGCAATATGTCCATCACGTCGACGGTGGGCTTGCCGGGGGTGGCGACCGTGATCTCGCGCACCCGCGTCAGCAGGCTGGCGAGGGCGCGATCGTCGATCACCAGCTCGCCCGAGCCACCCTGCGAGGCGCGCAGGTGCAGGGTGCAGTCGACCTTGCCGCGCCGCAGGTCGCGCGCGAGCGCCTGCCGCAGCTCGGTTTCCAGGGCGCGCAGCTCCTCCGGCAGGCGGAAACCCGCCTCGAGGTAGCGGTGGTTGACGCTGCGCAGCTCGCAGGCGAGATGGCCCCAGGGGCCGGAGGCCTCGCGCCGGGCGAAGCCGGTCATGCTGGTGATCATGGAGTGAGTGCGCCCGGTGCGTCAGTCGGTGTATAAAGCCGCGCAGTTTAGCGGAATGCCGGTGCCAGATTGCGGGTCGAGTACGCAGAAACGAGCTTGGTCGGCGGTCGCGAAGACAACCAGGATCGCTGTGCCGTCGCCGTCTCGGAGCACGCTGCACTGCTGGTCGTGGTCGACGGCATGGGTGGTCACGCCGATGGTGCGCTCGCCGCCGAGACCGCCCAGAAGCTCCTCGTCGAGGCCTTCTGGCACACGCCGCAGCCGCTGTTCGACCCGCTCGGCTTCCTCCATCTCACGCTCGGCCGCGTCCACGAGGCCGTGGTGAAGCTCGGCGCGGCGCTGCCGCTCGAGCAGCGGCCGCGCGCCACCTGCGCCGTCTGCCTGGTGCAGGGCGACTCGGCGTACTGGGCCCACATCGGCGACAGCCGGGTCTATCTCGTGCGCCGCGGGCGGATCGCCGAGCGTACCCGCGACCACAGCCACGTCGAGTTCCTGATCCGCGAGGGCCTGATCAGCGAGGAGCAGGCGCAGGCGCACCCGATGCGCAACTTCGTCGAGTGCTGCGTCGGCGGCGAGTCGCTGCTGCCGGAGATGTCGATCACCGGCCGCCGCCGCCTCGAGGGCGGCGACGTGCTGCTGGTCTGCTCCGACGGGCTCTGGGGCGCGCTCGACGACGAGGCGCTCGCGCGCCCGTGGTCGAAGCCGGGCGAGACGCTCGGCGACGCGCTCGGCGGGCTCGCCAAGCGCGCGGTCGCGGCCGGCGGACCCGGCGCCGACAACACCACCGGCGTGGCGCTGCGCTGGCTGGGGACGTCTTGAGCGCCGGCCGCCCGAGCGGGCGCGCACCCGACCAGCTGCGCCCGGTCGCCTTCCAGCGCCGCTTCACCCGCCACGCCGAGGGCTCGGTGCTGGTGCAGTTCGGCGACACGCGCGTGCTCTGCACCGCGAGCATCGAGGACGGCGTGCCAGGGTTCCTGCGCGGCAAGGGCAAGGGCTGGGTCACCGCGGAGTACGGCATGCTGCCGCGCGCCACCCACACGCGCTCGCCGCGCGAGGCTGCCAAGGGCAAGCAGAGCGGCCGCACCCAGGAGATCCAGCGCCTGATCGGCCGCAGCCTGCGCGCGGTGATCGACCTCGCCGCGCTCGGCGAGCGCACCGTCACCCTCGACTGCGACGTGCTGCAGGCCGACGGCGGCACGCGCACTGCGGCCATCACCGGCAGCTACGTCGCGCTGGTCGACGCCTGCGACGCGCTGGTCGCGCGCCGCGCGCTGCCGGCCTCGCCGCTGCACGGCCAGGTCGCCGCCGTCTCGGTCGGCATCTTCGACGGTACGCCGGTGCTCGACCTCGACTACGCCGAGGACTCCTCCGCCGAGACCGACATGAACGTCGTCATGAAGGACGGCGGCGCGTTCGTCGAGGTGCAGGGCACGGCCGAGGGCCACGCCTTCCGTCGCCACGAGCTCGACGCGCTGCTCGACCTCGCCGCGAGCGGCATCGGCCAGCTGCTCGCGCTGCAGCGCCAGGCCCTGCAGGACTGAGGCCCGGCTCCGGCCGGGTGGCTGGACCGCAGGGAAGGCCACGGTATCCTCCCGGGGCCGGGCCGGATGGCGCGGCCCCCTTCCCGCAGACCCGGTAGCAGACCATGGCTTCCGCAGCACCGACACCGGACGTCGTGCACGGGCCGACCTCGCCGGCCCACGCCGCCCCGGTCGATGATGTGTTCCGCGAGCTCGGCACCCGCGCCGACGGCCTGTCGCCGGCCGAGGCGGCGGAGCGCCGCGCACGGTTCGGCGCGAACCGCCTGCCCGCCGCGCCGCGCCGCAGTCTGTGGTCGCGCTTCCTGCAGCAGTTCCGCAATCTCTTCATCTACGTGCTGCTCGCCTCCGCGGTCGTCTCGCTGCTCCTCGGCCACGCGGTCGACGCGCTCGTGATACTCGCCGTGGTGGTGCTGAACGCGCTGATCGGCTTCGTCCAGGAAGGGCGCGCCGAGCAGGCCATGGACTCGATCCGCGCGATGATCGATCCACGGGCCTCGGTGCTTCGCGACGGCCGGCGCTGCACCGTGCCCGCGGAGGACATCGTCCCCGGGGACGTCGTGTTGCTGGAGGCGGGCGACCGGGTGCCCGCCGACCTGCGGCTCTTCCGGCTGCGCAACCTGCGGATCGCCGAGGCCGCGCTCACCGGCGAATCGGTCGCGGTGGAGAAGGCGCCGGAAGCCGTGCCGCCCGACACCGCACTCGGCGACCGGCGCTCGATGGCCTACTCCGGGACGCTGGTCACCGGTGGCCAGGGCGCGGGCGTCGCCGTCGCCACCGGCGGCGCGACCGAGCTCGGGCGCATCAGCCGGCTGCTCGAGTCGGTGCACACCCTCGAGACGCCGCTGACGCGGCAGATGGACCGTTTCGCCCGCGGCTTGACGCTGGTGGTCGCGATCGCCTGCGCCGCGGTCTTCGCCTGGGCGGTCCTGCGCCAGGGTTACGCCCCGCGCGAGGCATTCATGGTCGTCGTCGGCATCGCGGTCTCGGCGATCCCGGAGGGCCTGCCGGCGATCCTGACCATCACGCTGGCGATAGGCGTGGCGCGCATGGCGCGCCGCAGCGCGATCGTGCGGCGCCTGCCCGCCGTCGAGACCCTCGGTTCGGTGTCGGTGATCTGCTCCGACAAGACCGGCACGCTGACCCGCAACGAGATGATGGTCACGGACGTGGTCGTGGCCGGCGCGGCCTGCGAGGTCACCGGGGCCGGCTATGCGCCGACCGGCCAGCTGCTGCACGAGGGGCGCGAGGTCGATCCGTCCGCGCACCCGGCGCTCGCGGCGCTGGCGCGCGCGGCGGTGCTGTGCAACGACGCGGGCCTGCGCCAGGCGGGCGGGCGCTGGAGCGTCGACGGCGACCCGATGGAGGGCGCGTTGCTGGCGTTCGGCATCAAGGCCGGCCACGAGGCCGATGCGTTGCGGCGGGCGCTGCCGCGGGACGACGAGATCCCCTTCGACGCCGCGCACCGCTTCATGGCGACGTTGCACCATTCGCACGCAGCAGGCTCGTTCGTGCTGGTCAAGGGCGCGCCGGAGCGCGTGCTCGCCATGTGCTCGGTCCAGCAGTCCGCCGGTGCCCTCGAGCCGCTCGACCGCGAGGCCTGGCTCGGGCGCGTCGCGGCGCTGGCAGCCGAGGGCAGGCGGGTGCTCGGCTTCGCGACCCGCGAGATGCCCGCCGGCACCGGGGCGCTGCGCTTCGCCGACCTCGAGGGCGGCGCCGCGTTCCTCGGCGTCGTCGGCATCATCGATCCTCCGCGCGAGGAGGCGATCGCAGCGGTCGGCGACTGCCGGGCCGCCGGCATCCGGGTCGTCATGATCACCGGCGACCACGCCGGCACCGCGCAGGCGATCGCCCGCGAGCTCGGCCTCGGCGCCGCGCCGCGCGTCGCCGAAGGTGCGCAGGTCGAGGGCTGCGACGCGGCTGCGCTGCAGCGGCTGGCACGCGACGTCGACGTGTTCGCCCGCACCTCGCCCGAGCACAAGCTGCGCCTGGTGGAGGCGCTGCAGAAGCAGGGTGCGGTGGTGGCGATGACGGGCGACGGGGTGAACGACGCGCCCGCGCTCAAGCGCGCCGACGTCGGCGTCGCGATGGGCGGCAAGGGCACCGAGGCGGCCAAGGAAGCGGCCGAGATCGTGCTCGCCGACGACAACTTCGCGTCGATCGTCGCCGCGGTGCGCGAGGGGCGGACCGTGTACGACAACATCGTCAAGGTCATCGGCTGGACCCTGCCGACCAATGGTGGCGAGGCCTTCGCGATCATCACCGCGATCGCCTTCGGGCTCGCCCTGCCGATCACGCCGCTGCAGATCCTGTGGATCAACATGGTCACCGCCGTGGCCCTCGGCCTGACCCTGGCGTTCGAGCCCACCGAGCCGGCGACCATGCAGCGCCCGCCACGCGCGGCCGGTGAACCGCTGCTGTCGCGCTACCTCGTGTGGCGCATCGTGCTGGTCTCGGCGCTGATGGTGGCCGGCGTGTTCGCCGTCTTCTACTGGGCGCAAGCGCGCGGCGCGACGCTCGAGTACGCGCGCTCGATGGCCGTCAACGCCATCGTCGCCATGGAGGTCTTCTACCTGTTCAGCGTGCGCTACGTGCACGGCTCGTCGCTGACCTTGCGGGGCCTGCTCGGCACGCGCGCCGTGCTGGCCGGCGTCTCGCTGGTCGCCATGGCGCAGCTGGTGCTGACATACTGGCCGCCGATGCAACGGGTGTTCGGCATGGCCGCGCTGTCGTTCGGCGACGGCTGCGCGATCGTCGGGGTCGGCGTCGCCCTGCTGTTCGTCGTCGAGCTCGAGAAGCGCGTCGCGCGGCGGGGCGCCTGATGCGCGTCGTGCTCGCGACCGGCAACCTCGGCAAGCTGCGCGAGTTCGCCGAGCTGCTCGGCCCGGCCGGCCTCGAGTTCGAGCCGCTGTCGGCGTTCGGCGTCGAGTCCCCCGAGGAGACCGGCCTCACGTTCGCGGACAACGCCCTGCTGAAGGCGCGGCACGCCGCCGCGCGCACCGGCCTAGCCGCGATGGCGGACGACTCGGGGCTCGAGGTCGACGCGCTCGGCGGCGCGCCCGGCGTGCGCTCGGCGCGCTATGCCGCAGCCCCGGGCAGCGACGCCTCGCCGGGCGATGCGGCCAACGTCGACAAGCTGCTGCGCGAGCTGCAGGGCGTCGCGCCGGCGCGGCGCACGGCGCGCTTCCGCTGCGCGATCGTGCTGCTGCGCTCCGCCGACGACCCGGCGCCGCTGCTCGGCGAGGGCTGCTGGGAAGGCCGCATCCTCGAGGCGCCGCGCGGCCGCGGCGGCTTCGGCTACGACCCCGTGTTCGAGGACGCCGCCAGCGGTCGCAGCGCCGCCGAGCTCGCCTCGGCCGAGAAGCATGCGCGCAGCCACCGCGGCGCCGCGCTGCGCGCCGTGCTCGCCCAGCTGCGCGCCGCCGTCCGATGACGGGCACCGCGCAGCAGCGCGCGCCCGCCGACCGGCGCGCTCCTCTGCCTGGCGCTGCCGGCCTGCGTGGCCCGTGCACGCATCGCCGTCGTCCATGACGCCGCCGCTGCCGCCGCTGGCGCTCTACGTCCACTTCCCGTGGTGCGTCAGCAAGTGCCCGTACTGCGACTTCAACTCGCACGCGGTGCGCGATGCGCTGCCCGAGGCGCGCTACGTCGCGGCGCTGCTGGCCGATCTCGAGGCGGAGGTCGATGCGGACCCGGCGCTCGCCGCGCACTCGCGCGAGGTCGTGAGCGTGTTCCTCGGGGGCGGCACCCCGAGCCTGTTCTCGCCCGAGTCGATCGGCGCGGTGCTCGAGGGCGCACGGCGACGGCTGCCGTTCGCGGCCGACGTCGAGGTGACGATGGAGGCCAACCCCGGCACGATCGAGCGCGGCCGCTTCGCCGGCTACGCCGCCGCCGGCGTCGATCGCGTGTCGCTCGGCGCGCAGAGCTTCGACGCCGCGGCGCTGCGCGCGCTCGGCCGCATCCACGCCGCCGACGATACGCGCCGCGCCGCCGCCGAGCTGCACGCCGCCGGGCTCGACAACTTCAACCTCGACCTGATGTACGGCCTGCCCGGCCAGGACGTCGCGCGCGCGCTGGCCGACGTCGAGGCGGCGCTCGCGCTGCAGCCTGCGCAGGTCTCCCACTATCACCTGACGCTCGAGCCGGGCACGCCGTTCGCCGCGCAACCGCCGACCGGCCTGCCGCGCGACGACGACGTCGAGGCGATGCTCGACGTGGCGCAGGCGCGGCTCGCGGACGCCGGCTTCGCACGCTACGAGGTCTCGGCCTACGCACGCCCCGGCCGCGAGTGCCGCCACAACCTCAACTACTGGCGCTTCGGCGACTACCTCGGCATCGGCGCCGGTGCGCACGGCAAGCTCAGCGCGCGCGCGGCCGACGGTGCACTCGGGATCCGGCGTACCGTGCGCCTGCGCGAGCCGCGTCGCTACCTCGGCCAGCAGCCCGCGGCCGTGACGCGCACCGAAGTGCCGGCCGCGCAGCGCCCGTTCGAGTTCATGCTGAACGCCCTGCGGCTCGTCGAAGGTGTCGAGTCGGAGACGTTCGAGCAGCGCGCCGGCCTGCCGCTCGAGTCCATTGCGCCGGCGCTGCAGCGACTCGTGGCGCGCGGCCTGTTGCATGTCGGGAGCGGGCGGATCGCACCGAGCGCGCTGGGGCTGCGCTTCCTGAACGAAGTGCTGGTCGAGTTCCTGCCAGCAGAAACCGGCACTTAGCCCGTTTTCAGCGCGCCGGGCGCAAAGTATGCACAGCCGGGACTGTATGGATCGGAAATGAGGGCATTACGAGCAATATTGCTGAGATCGCACGACGATAGCGCCGTAAACTATTGATTCGTATGATTTTATGGCTCTGGTCATTATTTGACCAAAACCGCAGAAACTCAACGCGGGCAGGGATTTTCGCCGCGCGGCGTGATGCTCTCCACAGAGTTATCCACAGTTGGTGTGGATAAGGACGGCGGACCCGGCGGCCCTCGCCGCGGCTTGTGCCCGAGGGTCAACGCCGCTATGCTGCGCGGCCTTTTTCGACCGAGCCCGAAGGACGAGCCCATGAAGGCTGGCATTCACCCCGACTACCGCGAGATCACGGTCACGTGCTCCTGCGGCAACTCGTTCAAGACGCGCTCCACCCTGACGGAAGACCTGAACGTCGAGGTGTGCTCCAGCTGCCACCCGTTCTACACGGGCAAGCAGAAGATGGTCGACACCGCCGGCCGCGTCGACAAGTTCCGCAAGAAGTACGCCGCCGCGGGCGCCGCCCGCTGACCCCGTCGGGCGGCCCGGGTGGCCGCCCGTCGTGCCCGCACCCTGCCGCGTGACCCGGCGAGCGGGTCGGACGTGCCTGCCAGCCGGAGGGCCGGAACTTCCGCTGGCGCCCCGCACTCGTATCTGCGAGGTTTCGCACATGCCCAACCCGCAGCGTCGCTTCGTCCCTGTCCTGCTCGCCGCCGCCCTGGCGGTGGCTGCCGGCGCCCTGCCGTCCCCGTCGTCCGTCGGGGAGGCCGTCGCGCAGTCCTCCGGCGCGCGCGCGCCGAAGCCCATGAAGGAGAGCGAGACCTCCCGCAAGGCGCACGCCGAGATCATCAAGGCCTACGGCGTCTACGAGGACCAGGCGATCCAGGAATACGTCAGCGAGATCGGCCAGCGGATCGCGCGCGTCAGCGACCTGCCGGTCAACGAGTTCAAGTTCCTGGTGCTCGACGACGAGGCGATCAACGCGTTCACGACCGGCTGCTGCTACGTCTACATGAACCGCGGCCTGCTGCTGAACCTCAACTCCGAGGCCGAGCTCGCCTCGGTGCTCGGCCACGAGATCGCGCACGTCACCGCCCGTCACCCGCAGCGCCGCCAGACCCAGGGCATCCTCGCCCAGGTGCTCGCCACCGGTGCCGCCATCGCCACCGGCTCGGGTGCCGTCGCGCAGCTCGCCAACCTCGGCGCCGGCGCCTGGTTGCAGGGCTATGGCCGCGAGAACGAACTCGAGGCCGACCGTCTCGGCCTGAAGTTCTCGGCGCGCGCCGGCTACCGGCCCGAGGCGATGCGCGACACCTTCGAGATGTTCAAGCGCGGCGAGAACTTCGAGATCGCCCGCGCGCGCGCCGAGGGCCGCGAGCCGCGCATCTACCACGGCCTGTTCTCGTCGCACCCGACGCCCGACGCCCGCATGATCCAGGCCGCCAAGGGTGCGGCCAAGGTCGAGCAGGGCCCGCCCGGCGGCTGGATCGACAACCGCGACGAGTACCTGCGCCGGCTCGACGGCATGGTCTACGGCTCGAGCCGCGCCCAGGGCATCGTGCGCGACAACCGTTTCTACCACGCCGACATGGGCATCACGATCGCGTTCCCGCGCGGCTGGACGGTCGAGAACCTGCGCGACCGCCTGCTCGCGTTCACGCCCAACAAGGACACGATCATGCAGGTCACGGTGCGCGGCGTGCCGCCGAACCAGGGCCCGCGCGAGTTCCTGCTGACGCAGCTTCGCGGCGCCACGGTCACCGGCGGCCAGCAGTTCACGTCCAACGGCATGGACGGCTATTCGCTGATCACCACCAACGGCTCGCCGCTCGACGGCGGGGCCGGGCCGGTGCGCTGGGTCGTCATCTATCGCGGCGGCAGCGCCTATCTGTTCGCGGGCGCCAGCAAGTCCTCGCGCGGCACGGTGCCCGAGGCCGATGGCCTGTTCCAGTCGGTGGCACAGACGATGCGCGGGCTGAAGCCGGCCGAGTTCCCGCTCGCCGAGCCGTATCGCCTGCGGATCAAGCAGGCCGACGCGACCACCGACCTCGGTGCCTACGCGGCGAACGTGCCCGTGGACCGGTACCAGAAGGAAGAGCTCCTGCTGATCAACGGCCTCTACCCGGACAAGAAGCTGCAGCCCGGGATGCTCTACAAGGTGGTCGAATAGCGGCAGGTCCCGCCGGTCCATGACCGCGTGCCTTGATTTTGGCACGCGTGGAGTGTCAACTTTCGCGGTTACCACTGGATCCGCGAAATCATGGCCACCAAGAAGTTCGAGCTCACCGACGTTTCCACCGGCAAGAAGACGGAATTGCCGGTCAGGTCCGGCACGATCGGGCCCGATGTCGTCGACATCGCCGCCGTCAACAAGGACCACGGCGTCTTCACCTTCGACCCGGGCTTCATGGCGACGGCCAGCACCGAGTCCAAGATCACCTACATCGACGGCGATGCGGGCGTGCTGCTGTACCGGGGCTACCCGATCGACCAGCTCGCCGAGCACAGCTCGTTCCTCGAGGTCTCCTACCTGCTGCTGAACGGCGAGCTGCCGAACGCGAAGCAGCTGGCCGAGTTCACGACCAGCATCCAGCGGCACACGATGATCAACGAGTCGCTGCTGCGGATGTACAACGGCTTCCACTACGACGCGCACCCGATGGCGATGACGAGCGCGATCGTGGCGTCGATGTCCGCGTTCTACCACGACTCGATGGACATCTATAACCCGCGGCACCGCGAGATCTTCGCGCACCGCATCATCGCCAAGATCCCGACGATCTCGGCCGCGGCCTACAAGCACTCGCTGGGCCAGCCGTTCATCTACCCGCGCAACGACCTCGGCTACGCGGCGAACCTGCTGCACATGTTCTACGCCGTGCCCTGCGAGCCCTACGAGATCGACCCGCTCGCCGCGCAGGCACTCGACCTGCTGCTGATCCTGCATGCCGACCACGAGCAGAATGCCAGCACCTCCACGGTGCGCCTCGCCGGCTCGACCGGCGCCAACCCCTATGCCGCGATCTCGGCGGGCGTCTCCGCGCTCTGGGGGCCGGCGCACGGCGGCGCCAACGAGGCGGTGCTCGAGATGCTCGAGGCGATCGGCTCGGTCGACAACATCCCGAAGTTCCTGGAGAAGGTGAAGGACAAGCAGAGCAACGTGCGCCTGATGGGCTTCGGCCATCGCGTGTACAAGAACTTCGATCCGCGCGCCAAGATCATCCGAGAGATGTGCCACAAGGTGCTGGCGAAGATGGGGCGCGCCGACAACCCGCTGCTCGAGCTCGCGATGCGCCTGGAGGAGGTCGCCCTCAAGGACGACTACTTCGTCGCGCGCAAGCTCTACCCGAACGTCGACTTCTACTCGGGCATCATCTACAGCGCGCTCAACATCCCGCGCTCGATGTTCACGGTGATGTTCGCGATCGCGCGCACCGCCGGCTGGGTCGCCCACTGGCAGGAGATGATCTCCGACCCCGGCATGAAGATCGGCCGCCCGCGCCAGCTCTACACCGGCCCCAAGCAGCGCGACTACATCCCCGCCGCCAAGCGCTAGAAAAAAGGGGACAGATTTATTTTCCAGCTGCTTTTCCGTCACGGAAAAGCAGCTGGAAAATAAATCTGTCCCCTTTTTTCCTACCCGCCGGCGACGAGGGCTTCGACCTCGGCGAGGTCGGCGCGCCGCATCGGCTTGCCGTCGACGGGGCTGACCGGCGCCTGCCGGATGCCGTCGACCGGGAATACCACCACCTCGATCGCCTGGTCGTCGATCTCGAAGTGCAGCGACGGCTGCTGCAGCTGCCGCTCGGCGTTCATCTTCACGCGCTTCTCGCCGATCTCGTAGGGCACGCCGCTGTCCATCAGCCTGAACGCGACGGTCTCGGCGCGGTCGGCGAACACGTGCAGCTGCACGTCGCTGTGCAGGGTCGCGGTGCCATTGAGCACCGCGCCGACCAGTCGCGGCTGGAACTCGTGCAGGTGACGCATCGCCGCGAGCGCGGCGAGCCGCTGCGCGAGCAGCGACTCGACGTGGTCTTCGCCGCCGAACAGCCGCTGGTACTCCGCCAGCGCCTCCTCGATCTCGGTATTGCGCGGCAGCACGGAGTTGTCGACCACGCCGAGGCGTTCGGCCGCCTTGCGCTTGGCGAACAGGAAGTCGCGCACGCCGTGCTCGGCCATCACGCGCGCCGCCTCCTGCGCCAGCGCGCGCCTGATGTTCTCCCCGGCACGCGGTGGCAGCCTGCGGCTCATCAGAAGAGTGGCTCCGCGCTCGGCGGCGTCGCCGTGGCCGGCTCGCCTGCGGCGGGCACCGGGCCGCCGCTGCCGTCGGGCGTCGCCATCAACCCCGCATCGTAGGCGCCCTCACCACCCCCGAGCACGCCGCCCTGCGGCAGCCGGTCCGCCATGAAGGTCTCGAAGATCGCGTTCGGGTCGTCGACGCTCGCGATCTGGCCATCGAAGGGCGAGATGCGCACCTGCACCAGCCCCTCGGGCATCGGCCGCGAGCGCTGCGGGACGCCACGCAGTGCCTCGCGCATGAAGTGCACCCAGATCGGCACGGCGGTGCGCGCGCCTTCCTCGCCCTCGCCGAGCGACCGCTCCTGGTCGAAGCCCACCCACACCGTCGCGACCAGGTCGCGCGTGAAGCCGTTGAACCAGGTGTCCTTCGCATCGTTGGTCGTGCCGGTCTTGCCGGCGAGGTCGCCGCGCCCGAGCGCGAGAGCGCGCCGCCCGGTGCCGCGCGTGATCACGTCGGCGAGCATGCTGTCGATCAGCCAGGCGTTCTCCGCGCTGATCGCGCGCTCGGCGAGCTGCTCCTTCGGCAGCAGGCATTCGCCACCGCCGCGCGTCGCGATCCCGGCGCGCTGCACCGATGGCGCCGCCTCGACGCTCGCCACCGCTGACGCCATCGCCCCGGCGGGCGCGCCCGCGGCCGCCTCGCACTCCGGCGCGGCGACCTTCGGCCGCGCCTCGTACACCACCTTGCCCTGCGGGTCCTCGATGCGCTCGATGAAGTACGGCGGCACGCGATAGCCGCCGTTGGCGAACACCGCGAACCCCGAGGCCACCTCCAGCGGCGTCGCCTGCAGCGTGCCGAGCGCGAGCGTCAGGTTCGAGGGCAGGGCGCTGCGCGGGAAGCCGAAGCGCGTCGCGTGGGCGATCACCGGCCGCGTGCCGATCGCCTGCAGGATGCGGATCGACACCAGGTTGCGCGACTTGACCAGCGCCTCGCGGAAGCGCGTCGGCCCGTAGAACTGGCCGCTCGAGTTCTCGGGCCGCCAGGCCTCCTCCATGCTCGGGTCGTCGATGATGAACGGCGAATCCATGATCACCGACGAGGGCGTGAAGCCGTTCTCGAGCGCCGCCGAGTAGAGGAAGGGCTTGAAGCCCGAGCCCGGCTGGCGCCGCGCCTGCGTCACGCGATTGAACTTGCCGAAGCCCTTGTCGAAGTAGTCGAAGCCGCCGACCAGCGCCGCGATCGCCCCGTCGTTCGGGTCGAGCGCGACCAGCGCCGCCTCGGCCTCCGGCACCTGCACCAGCTGCGCGAGCCCGCCGCGCTCGATCACGTAGACCACGTCGCCGCGCGACAGCACGTCGGACGCGACTTTCGGCTCGGGCCCGACGCGCAGGTCGTTCTCCTTGCGGCGCGCCCACGACAGCCCGTCCCAGTCGACCCGCGAGAAGCCACGGCCGCGCACGAACACCTTCGCCGAGCGCTCGGCGACCTCGACGACCAGCGCCGGCTGCAGCATGCCGACGTTCGGGTACTCCTCGACGATCGCCGCGAGCCTCGCCTCGTCCTCGCCGCCGGCGAGCTCGACGGTGTTCTGCGCGCCGCGCCAGCCGTGGCGCCGGTCGTACTCGACCAGGCCGAGCCGCAGCGCGCGGTTCGCCGCCGCCTGCAGCCGCGTGTCGATGGTCGTGTAGACCTTGTAGCCCTCGTTCTGCGCGGCCGCGCCGAAGCGCTTCAGCACCTCGAGCCGCACCATCTCGGCGACGTACGGCGCCTCGACCTCGAAGCTCTGCGAGTGGATGCTGGCCTTGACCTTCTCGGCCGCCGCGGCCGCGGCCGCGCGCTCGTCGATGAAGCCGAGCTCGGTCATCCGCCGCAGCACGTAGCCGCGGCGCTGCGCCGCGGCCTCCGGGTCGGCGATCGGGTTGTAGCGCGAGGGCGCCTGCGGGACGCGCGCGAGCGTCGCCGCCTCGGCGAGCGTCAGCTGGTCGAGCGTCTTGCCGAAGTAGGTCTCCGCCGCCGCCGCGACGCCGTAGGCGCGCTTGCCGAAGCTGATGACGTTCAGGTAGAGCCCGAGGATCTCCGCCTTCGAGAACTCGCGCTCCAGCCGGTAGGTCAGGAACACCTCCTGGAGCTTGCGCCGCCAGGTCCGGTCCTGGCTCAGGAACATGTTCCGGGCGGTCTGCATCGTGATGGTCGAGGCGCCCTGGGCGCGCGAGCCCTTCACGAGGTTCACGACTGCCGAGCGCAGGATGCCCTGGTAGTCGAAGCCATGGTGCTCGAAGAACCGGTCGTCCTCGGCGGCGATGAAGGCCTGCTTGATCTGGTCGGGGATCTGGTCGAACGCGACCGGGATCCGCCGCTGCTCGCCGATCTGCGCGATCAGCTGGCCACTGCGCGAGTAGATGCGCAGCGGCACCTGCAGCTCCGCGCTGCGCATCGCCTCGACGGTCGGCAGCGACGGCTGCAGGTAAACATAAGTGGCTGATACGGCGAGTATTGCCAGAACCGTGAGCCCCATCACGGCCGCGGCAGCCCAGGTCAGCCAACGAAGGTAGTTATGGTTCACAGCGGTCGAGGACCTTGCTTGCGCGGTCACAGTCGCCTGTGCATAGTACCGGCGGTCGATTCGGCAAACCCATCGAAAGGTGGGGACGCAAAGCCTCCGGTCTAAGGGTCCCTGGTCTACCGACCTCGGGGCCTACGACAGCGGGGTTGCCGGCCGAGGTGGGTGTTCGTCCGCGTCGCTTGCACGCGCCCCCCGGTCGTCGCGCGTCCCCCCGTTCGTCCGGACTGGCGGGGCATCCTTCATGACACCAGCCTTCGTGGCACCAGCCTGCACGGCACGACTGCCGGCGGCCTCCCGCCACGCGTGTTGCGCTCGTGCAACCGCAGGTCCCGGGCTTCCGAGCGAATGTGAGTCGACTCACGTTCAATTTAACCTTTTCCTGATATATAGTGCGTCGGCTGCTCAGGGATTTCACCGGTTTCTCCCATAAGTTACTGATAACAGGAAGAATTTGGTGTTCCTCTTCACGCGCAAGTACCGCCCCCTGCTCGGGCTCGACATCACGACCTCGTCCGTGAAGCTGATCGAGCTGTCGCTCGCCGGTGGCCAATACCGCGTCGAGGCGTACGCCGCCGAGCCCACGCCGGTCAATTCGATCAACGAGAAACAGATCGTCGACACCGAGGCGGTCGGCGAGGCGATCCGGCGCGCGGTGAAGCGTTCCGGCGCCAAGAGCAAGGAAGTCGCCGTCGCCATCAGCGGTGACGCCGCGATCACCAAGGTGATCCAGATGCCGCGCAACCTGCGCGCGGCGGATCTCGAGGCCCAGGTCGAGCTGCAGGCGGACCAGTACATCCCGTTCCCGATGGACGAAGTCAGCTACGACTTCGAGGTGATGGGACCGTCCGAGAAGGACAATGATTCCATCGACGTGCTGCTCGTGGCGACCCGCACCGAGAACGTCGAGCAGCGCCAGGCCGCCGTCACGGCCGCCGGCCTCTCCGCCAAGATCGTCGACGTCGAGGCCTTCGCGCTCGAGAACGCCTGCAAGCTGATGACGCACCAGATGCCCGACGGCGGCATCGACCGCACCATCGCGGTGGTCGACTTCGGCGCGAGCAGCACCACCTTCAGCGTCCTGCGCGCGCTCAAGGTCGTCTACACCCGCGACTTCGCCTTCGGCGGCCAGCAGCTGACCGAGGAGATCATGCGCACCTACGGCCTCTCGATGGAGGAGGCCGGTCGCGCCAAGAAGGAAGGCGGCCTGCCCGGGAACTTCCAGGCCGAGGTGCTCGACCCCTTCATCGACGACATGACCCAGCAGGTCAGTCGCTCGCTGCAGTTCTACCTGGCTTCCGGCTCGGGCCGGGAGCAGCCTGAGAAGATCCTGATCTGCGGCGGCTGCGCCAACATTCCCGGCGTCGCCGACGTGATCTCGAGCCGCGTCGGCATCGCGGCCGAGCGTGGCGACCCGCTCGGCCAGATGAAGCTGTCGTCGCGCGCCAAGGCGCAGGCCGTCGGCCGCGACGCGACGGCGCTGCTCACCGCCTGCGGGCTGGCACTGCGGAGCTTCGACGACTGATATGCCTCGCATAAACCTACTTCCCTGGCGCGAGGCCCAGCGCAAGGAGCGCAAGCTCGCGTTCCTCGTGTCGCTCGGCGCCGCCGGCGTGGCCGCGCTCGTGGCGACCTTCGCGTTCAACCTGTACTACAACTCGCTGATCGACGGGCAGGAGGCACGCAACGAGCGCCTGCGGGCCGAGATCCGCGAGCTCGACAAGCAGATCGAGCAGATCAACGACCTCGAGCAGCAGAAGCAGAACTTCATCGCGCGCATGGAGGTGATCGAGAAGCTGCAGCGCTCGCGGCCCGAGATCGTCCACGTGTTCGACGAGCTGGTGCGCACCCTGCCCGACGGCGCCTACCTCACCGGCGTCAAGCAGACCAACAACCGCCTGAAGATCGACGGCGTCGCCCAGTCGAGCACGCGCGTCTCCACGTTCATGCGCAACATCGACTCCAGCCAGTGGCTGCGCAACCCCGAGCTCGACATCGTCGAGACCAAGGCCAACCAGCCGCTCGGCGCGAACTTCACGCTGTTCGCCGACCAGGTCTCGGTCGCCGCCGAGGACGCCAAGGTCGCCGCCGAGGGCAAGGGCAAGAAGGCCAAGGGCAAGGACGACGCCAAGGGCAAGCGCGCCCGCCAGGCCAGCGCCGAGGGTGCCACGCCATGAACGTCCTGCAGGAACTGCAGCAGCTCGACCCGCGCGACCCGGGCCGCTGGCCGCTGCCGGTGCGCGCCGGCGCGGCCGCCCTGTTCTTCGTCGTGCTCGCCCTGCTGCTCGGCTACCTGCTCGTCTGGAAGGACAAGGACCCGCAGCTCGACCAGAAGGTGGCCGAGGAGAACCAGCTGCGCGAGACCTTCCGCAGCAAGCACCTGAAGGCCGTGAACCTCGAGATCTACGAGCAGCAGCTGAAGGACATCGAGCGCTCTTTCGGTGCGCTGCTGCGCCAGCTCCCGGGGAAGACCGAGGTGCCGAGCCTGCTCGTGGACATCTCCCAGACCGGCCTCGCCGCCGGCCTCGAGGAGAAACTGTTCCAGCCCGAGAACGAGGTGAAGCGCGACTTCTACGCCGAGCTGCCGATCAAGATCCGGCTCTCCGGCAGCTACCACGACTTCGGCGAGTTCGTCAGCGGCATCGCCGCGCTGCCGCGGATCGTCACGCTGCACAACATCGAGATCAAGACCGACAAGGGCGCCTACGACCAGCTCACGCTCGACCTGGTCGCCCGCACCTACCGCTACCTCGACGACGAGGAGATCGCGGCGGTCGAGAACGAGCGGCGCAAGAAGGAAAAGAAGAGCAAGAAGCGCGGCGGCGGCAAGGCCGCCGAGACCTGAGGCGCCCGCAGCCGAGTCGCACACCGGTGTCACCCATGAAGGCAGCACACAGCAAGACGATCCTCGGCGCGGCCACCCTCGCGGTGGCGATGCTCGCGCTGGCCGGCTGCTCGGGCCGCGACGGCGAGCTCGACGAGTTCATCGCCGCGACCAAGAAGGAAACCGGCGGCGACGTCGCGCCGCTGCCCGAGGTCAAGCCGTATCAGAGCTTCACCTACGAGGCGCAGACCATGCGCTCGCCGTTCATGCCGGGTTCCCCGGGTGGCAACGGCGGCGCCGGCCCCTCGGTGCGGCCGGATTCCAAGCGCAACCGCGAGTTCCTCGAGCAGTTCTCGCTCGACACCCTGCGCATGGTCGGCACGCTGAAGCTCGGCGGACAGAACTACGGGCTCGTCAAGACGAAGGACGGCCTCGTGCATCGCGTGCTCCCGGGCAACCACCTGGGTCAGAGCGAGGGCAAGATCGTCACGATCGAGCCGTCGAAGATTTCGCTGGTCGAGATCGTTCCGGACGGGCTGGGCGGCTACATGGAGCGGCCCGCCTCGCTGGCGCTGGTCCAGTGATCGACGGCAGGGAGACAAGAAAGATGAACCTCGCTGGTACCTCCACGCTGCTCTCGCGGGCCGCGTTCGCGCTGTGTGCGCTCGTCGTGGCCGCCGTCGGGCTCGCGCCCCCGGCGCATGCCCAGGATGCCGCCAACCGGCTCGAGGCGGTCGACGTGCAGACCCTGCCCGGCCAGCAGCTCCAGCTGACCCTGCGACTCTCCGGTCCCGCTCCCGAACCGCTCTCCTTCACGATCGACAACCCGGCGCGCATCTCGCTGGACCTGCCGAAGACGACGCTCGCGCTGCCCTCGCGCCGCATCGACGTGCGCTCCGGCGGGCTCGACACGATCCTCGCCGCCGAGGGCAACGGCCGCACCCGCCTGGTCATGAACCTCGATCGCCTGCTGCCCTACCAGACCAAGGTGGCGGGCAACACGATCGTCGTGAACATCGGCGCGGCGCTCGGGGCGGGCGCCGCCGCCGGCAGCGCGGACACCCGCCAGGCAGCCGCGCCGACCCGGGCCGGCTCGCCTGCCGCTGCCCCCGGCGGCGCGCGCGAGATCCGCAGCATCGACTTCCGACGCGGCGGCGAGGGCATGGGCCGGCTGATCGTCAACCTCTCCGACCCGCGCACCCCGATCAACCTGCGCCAGCAGGGCAACCAGATCGTGGTCGACTTCGCCGGCGCCGCCGTCCCGAACCGGCTGGTGCGTCGCTTCGATGCGCTCGACTTCGCGACCCCCGTGCAGGGCTTCGACGTGATGCGCGCCGACGACGGCACCCGCATCGTGCTGAGCGCCACCGGCGACTACGAGCAGCTCGCCTACCAGAGCGACGACCAGTACGTCGTCGAGATCCAGCCGGCGCGCAAGGCCCAGGCGCAGGCTGAGGAGAAGCCCACCTACAGCGGCGAGCGCCTGACGCTGAACTTCCAGGACATCGAGACGCGCGCCGTGCTGCAGCTGCTCGCCGACGCCAGCGGCCAGAACATCGTCGTCAGCGACTCTGTCTCCGGCAGCGTCACGCTGCGCCTGCAGAACGTGCCCTGGGACCAGGCGCTCGACATCGTCCTGCGCACCAAGGGCCTCGACAAGCGCCGCACCGAGAACGTCATCATCGTCGCGCCGTCGGACGAGCTCGCCGCGCGCGAGAAGGCCGACCTCGCCGCGCGCAACGACATCCAGCAGCTCGCGCCGCTGCGGTCCGAGTACCTGCAGGTCAACTACGCCAAGGCGGCCGACCTCGCCGAGCTGATCCGCTCCCAGGGCGGCTCGCTGCTCTCGGCGCGCGGCAACGTCGCGGTCGACGAGCGCACCAACACCCTGCTGCTGCAGGACACTGCGGACCGGCTCGCCGACATCCGGCGCCTGGTCGGCACGCTCGACATCCCGGTGCGCCAGGTGCTGATCGAGGCGCGCATCGTGATCGTCAACGACGACTTCACGCGCGAGCTCGGCGTCCGAGCCGGCCTCACCGGCGTCCGCGAGAACGGCAACGACGGCGTGTTCGTGAGCTCGGGCAGCCTCGAGTCGACCGACGTCTCGCTCGGCTCCGCGCTCGACAACCTGCGCAACGGCTCCGCCACGCCGTTCCCGATCGACGTGCCGACCGGCCTCGCCGTCGCCAACCAGCGCTACAACATCAACCTGCCGGTCTCGAGCCCGGCCGGCCGGCTCGCGTTCATGGTGCTCGGGTCCGACTACATCGTCGACCTCGAGCTCTCTGCTGCACAGGCCGAGGGCCGCGGCGAGATCATCTCCTCGCCGCGCGTTATCACGGCGAACCAGAAGGAAGCCAGCATCGAGCAGGGCGTCGAGATCCCATTCCAGGAGGCCGCGGCGAGCGGTGCCACGGCGATCCAGTTCAAGAAGGCGGTGCTCGCGCTGAAGGTCACGCCGCAGATCACGCCCGACAACCGCATCATCCTCGATCTGAACGTCAAGAAGGACAGCGTCGGCCAGGTGGTCGTCGCCTCCGGCGGCGTCAACGTGCCCTCGATCGACACGCGCGAGATCACGACGCAGGTGCTGGTGAACGACGGCCAGACCGTCGTGCTCGGCGGCATCCTCGAGACCGAGCGCCGCGAGACCGAGCGCAAGATCCCGTACCTCGGTGACATCCCGGGCCTCGGCATCCTCTTCAAGACCACGACCAAGACCAACAACAAGGACGAGCTCTTGATCTTCGTCACGCCGAAGATCCTGCGTGAAGGGGTCAACGTTTACTGACCGCGCGGGGAAGCCGGTTGGTCGAAAGTCAGGTGAACATGATGCGCAAGATTTCCTCTCTCCTGCTGATCTGGGCCGCGGGCCTGCTCACCGCCTGTGGCGGCGGCGGGTCCGACTCCGACGCGTTCCGGCCGGGCACGGCAGCGGGGGCCGCGGCCCCGAACGTCGCGAGCGTCACGGTCACCAGCAACAGGGTCTCGATCCTCAGCGACGGCAGCGAGAGCGCGACGATCACCGCGTTCGCGCGCGATGCGTCCAACGCCCTCCTGCCGAACGTGCCGGTCACCTTCGCCTCGACCTCGGGCGGCATCTCGCCACCCTCCGCGACCACCGGCACGGACGGCACCGCCACCGCGACCCTGGTCACCGCGGGCGATGCCACGCTGCGCACCATCACCGTCACTGCCACCGCGGGTGGCGTCAACGGCACGGTTGCCGTGCCCGTCGTCGCCGCGCAGCCGCCGGTCAGCGTGGGATCGCTGACCCTGTCGACCAGCACGCCGACCATCCCGTCGGACAATTCCAACCCCGCGACCATCACCGCCGTCGTCCAGGACACCAGCAACCGCTTCGTGGCCGGCGTGCCCGTCGTGTTCACGACGAGTTCCGGCGGCCTCGCGGTCAACCAGGCCACCTCGAACGCGAGCGGTGCCGCCACCGCCACGCTCAGCACGCCGAACGACCCCACCAACCGCACGATCACGGTGACCGCGGTCGCCGGCGGCATCACCCGCACCGTCGCGGTCAACGTCATCGGCAGCCGGCTCTCGGTACAGGGCCCGAATGCCCTGGTGCTCGGCGCGAGCGCGCAGTACACGGTGACGCTGGTCGACTCCGCCGACCGCGGCATCGCGGGGCGCGCGCTGACCGTGTCCTCGGCCCGCGGCAACACGCTGACCGCCACCTCGCTGACGACCGATCCCACGGGCCGTGCGACCTTCAGCGTGACCGCCACCAATGGCGGCAACGACACCCTGACGATCACCGGGCTCGGCCTGACCGCGACCCAGCCGGTCAGCGTCAACGCCGACTCGTTCACCTTCACCACGCCCGCACTGAATGCCGAGGTGCCGCTGTCCACGCCGCAGACCGTCACGGTCCGCTGGCTGCAGAACGGCCAGCCGGTCGCCGCCGGTACGCCGGTGACCTTCACGACCACGCGCGGCACCATCGCCGGCTCGCCCGCGCTGACCAACGCCAGCGGCGATGCCACGGTGACGGTCAGTTCCACCACGGCGGGCGGCGCCAACATCGTCGCCACCGGCGGCGGCGCCACGGCGCAGCGCGCGATCGAGTTCGTCGCCTCCACCGCCGCGTCGATCGACGCCCAGGCGAGCATCGCGACGGTCGGCATCGGCGAGCAGTCGACGATCACGGCCGTGGTGCGCGACCCGACCGGCAACCTCGTCAAGAACCGGACCGTGACCTTCACGCTGACGGACAACACCGGCGGCACCCTGTCCGTCGCCTCGGCCATCACCAACAGCCAGGGCCGCGCCCAGACCGTCTACACCGCCGGCTCGGCGGTCAGCGCCCGCGATGGCGTCGACGTCACGGCCAGCGTCCCGGGCGCCGGCGGCACGCCGATCACCGACTCGGTGAAGCTCACGGTTGCGCGCAAGGAAGTGTTCATCACCCTCGGCACCGGCAACTCGGTCGAGGAGACGAACCCGGCCCAGTACAAGATCACCTTCACGGTCGCGCTCACCGACGCCAATGGCAACGGCGTGCCCAACGTGCCGGTGACGATGAGCATCCTGACGGACCGCTACCTGAAGGGCACCCGCCTGTTCCAGAACGGTTCGTGGGCCAACTACGCCTCGCCCGTCTACAACTGCCAGGACGAGGACACCCTCGTGCCGGCGACCGCCCGTAACGGCCAGCTGGACCCGGGCGAGGACGCGGACAACGACGGCCGGATCGACGTCGGCAACATCGCGCTCGCCTCGCCGTCGCAGGTGACGACCAACGCACAGGGTGTGGCGCTGGTCGACGTGCTGTACCCGCAGGACGTCGCCCTGTGGCTGCAGGTGACCCTCGAGGCGCGCGCGGCCGTGCAGGGCACGGAGTTCAGCCGCTCCTCGACGTTCCTGCTGCCGGGCACGACCTCGGACTTCAACAACCAGAACGTGGCGCCGCCGGGCCCGACTTCGCCCTTCGGCGTCAACCCCTGCTCGACCAACAACTGACCCGCCACGCACTTCCACGGCAGGCTTCGGCGACGCGGCCGCCCGGACTCCCGGGCGGCCGCGTCGTTTCGGGGTAGGCTTGGCCTCTGCAGGCATCACCTTCCGGCACCCGCCGGGCGTCCATGATCGGCAATCGCAACATCTTCCTCGTCGGGCCGATGGGCTCCGGCAAGACCGCAGTCGGGCGGCAGCTGGCAAGGATGCTGCGCACGCCGTTCGTCGATTCCGACGCCGAGGTCGAGGCCCGCACCGGGGCCGAGATCGCGCTGATCTTCGAGAAGGAGGGCGAGGCCGGCTTCCGCGAGCGCGAGCGCGAGGTGATCGACGAGCTGACGCAGCGCGAGCCGGTGGTGCTCTCGACCGGTGGCGGTGCCATCCTGCATCCCCGGAACCGCGAGTGCCTCGGGGCCCGTGGTGCCGTCGTGTACCTGCAGACCTCGGTCGCCCAGCAGGCCAGCCGTGTCCGTTCGGGACGCCAGCGGCCGCTGCTCGCGGGCGTCGACCCCGCCGCCAAGCTCGCCGAGCTGATGGCGATCCGCGCGCCCCTCTATACCGCCACTGCCGACGTGATCGTCCCCACCGACGATCGCAAGGTGAAGACCGTGGCCGAATGCATCCTGCGGGAGTTGCGTGCCCGCGGCTGGGAGTCCCGGTCGGACGTGACGGCGAGCCGCGCCTGACCGGCCGGGCACACGCCGTATACTTGAGAGCCGCCACCGTCCGGCGTCGCCGCGCGGCCGGCGCGGCAACCAGGGGCCCGACTTGCAGCAGTTGAACGTCGAACTCGGCGAGCGTTCCTACCCGATCCTGATCGGCCACGGCCTGCTCGCGCAGCCCTCCCGGGTGGCGCCCCTGGTCGGCACGCGCGACGTCGCGATCGTGACCAACACCGTCGTCGGGCCGCTGTACCTCGATGCCCTGCGCGAGGCGATCGACCGGTCGGCGTCGCGTCGCGTCGTCGAGATCGTGCTGCCCGACGGCGAGGTCCACAAGACGCTGGACAGCATCTCGCGGATCCTGGACGTGCTGGTCACCAACCGCCTGGGCCGCGATGCCACGGTGGTGGCGCTCGGCGGTGGCGTGGTCGGCGACATGGCCGGCTTCGCGGCCGCCTGCTACCAGCGCGGCGTCGACTTCGTGCAGGTGCCGACCACCCTGCTCGCCCAGGTGGATTCCTCCGTCGGCGGCAAGACCGGCGTGAACCACGCCGGCGGCAAGAACCTGATCGGTGCCTTCCACCAGCCGCGCGCGGTGATCACCGACACCGCCACCCTCGCCACGCTGCCCGATCGCGAGCTGCGCGCCGGCCTCGCCGAGGTGATCAAGAGCGCCCTGATCTGCGACGCAGAGTTCTTCGGCTGGCTCGAGCAGAACGTCGCGCCACTCCTGCAGCGCGACCCCGAGGCCCTCTCGACGGCCATCCGCCGCTCGTGCGAGATCAAGTCCACGATCGTCGGCCGCGACGAGCGGGAGCAGGGCGATCGCGCGCTGCTGAACCTCGGCCACACCTTCGCGCACGCGATCGAGACCGCCACCGGCTACTCCACGTGGCTGCACGGCGAGGCCGTCGGAGCCGGCCTGATGATGGCCGCGACCATGTCGCAACGTGCTGGCTGGCTCGACGCCACCGCCGTGGAGCGCATCGCCCTCATCCTGCAGGCCATCGGCCTGCCGACCGCGGCGCGCGAGGTCGCCGGCGCCACCGCACTCGACCTGATGCGCATCGACAAGAAGGTGAAGGCCGGCCGCATGCGCTTCGTGCTGCTGCAGGGCATCGGCCATGCCGTCGTGACCGGCGACTATCCCGAGGCGGCGCTCGGCGCCACCCTCGCGGCGCATTTCGCATGAACGCGCCGGCGGGCGCAGCGACCACGCTCGCGCCGTACGCGGCCCACGACGCCAGCAGCCGCGGCCGCCGGCACGCCGAGCCCGATCCCGAGTACCGCGGCCAGTTCCAGCGCGACCGCGACCGCATCATCCATTCCAACGCGTTCCGCCGCCTCGTCTACAAGACCCAGGTCTTCGTGAACCACGAAGGCGACCTGTACCGCACCCGCATCACCCATTCGCTCGAGGTGTCGCAGATCGCGCGCACCATCGCCCGCGCGCTCGGCCTGCACGAGACCCTGACCGAGGCGATCTGCCTCGCCCACGACCTCGGCCACACGCCCTTCGGCCATGCCGGCCAGGACGCGCTGAACGAGTGCATGCGCGACTACGGCGGCTTCGAGCACAACCTGCAGTCGCTGCGCGTCGTCGACGAGCTCGAGGAGCGCTACGCCGAGTTCCCCGGCCTGAACCTCACCTTCGAGACCCGGGAGGGCATCCTCAAGCACTGCTCGCTGCCGAACGCCCGCCTGCTCGGCGACGTCGGCGAGCGCTTCATCCGGCGCGAGCAGCCCGGCCTCGAGGCCCAGCTCGCCAACCTCGCCGACGAGATCGCCTACAACAACCACGACGTCGACGACGGCCTGCGCGCCGGCCTCATCCAGGTCGAGGAAGTCGCCCAGGTGACCCTGTTCGCGCGCGAGTACGAGAGCGTCGCGTCCCGCTATCCCCAGGCCCCACCACGCCGCAAGGTGCACGAGACCATCCGCCGGATGATCGACCGGATCGTGCAGGACGTGATCCGCACCACCACCGCGAGCCTCGCCGCCGCCGCACCCCGAAGCATCGACGAGGTACGCCGCCACGGCAGCCGCCTGGTGCTGATGAGCGAGGACGTCCGCCGCGAGCACCTCGAGCTAAAGCAGTTCCTGCGCGAACGCGTGTACCGCCACTACCGCGTGCTGCGCATGACCACCAAGGCCCGCCGCGTCCTCCACGAATTGTTCGACGTCCTGATGAAGGACACGGCACTCCTGCCCGACGAACACCGCGACGCAGCCCAGCGCGCGGAGGCCCGCGACGGCGCCACGGGCCGGGCCAGGGTCGTCGCTGACTACGTGGCGGGCATGACTGACCGGTATGCGCTGCTGGAGCACCGGCGGCTGTTTTATCCGGAAGCGCGGTCTTAGCCACAGCCGCGCCCTACCTTCTGGCGAATAGGGCAGTCGAAACAAGAACTTAGCTCGCCAGCTCGACCTCTCAGCGCACCCATATCGGGTTGCCTTGGCTCTCGCTAACCGTCTCCCGAATGTTGACATAAGCCCTTGAGCAGACTTAACGTTTCTCAAGGGAGTTATGTAATGGCGCCGTGAAAGACTCCGAACGAGAAACCTTTCTTGTCGCCTTTCAGGAAGTTCTGAAGCCGTTTTTTCGGATCGCCGAACACTTTGGGGTGCCTGGGCATGAGCTACGGGACTCCTTCGCGCAGTCGGCCGTCGAGTTCTTTGCTGAGCAAATCAATTCCAAAGAACAGCGCCCAGCATCGCCAGCACGAGTTGCAATGTACGCAGGTCTAAACCAAGCCGAAGTCATCGATCGCATAAGGCGGCGAGGCTCTGCTGCGTTAACGCTGGCGCGTCGCTCTCAGTTGCTGAGCGAGTTACTCAATGCGTGGCACACCGAGCCTGGATATGCCGGGGTGTACGACATCGCGCGCGAGCTCCCGTTCGAAGCAGAGGATCCCAAGCCGTCTTTCACTTCGCTCTGCTCAAAGGTCGCGCCTGGGGCTCATCCTCGCGACTTGCTTGATGACCTAGAAGCGTCACGCTGCGTTGAGCATCTGGATGGTGGGTTCATTAGGCCTTTGACGCGTGCGTACGTGCTGCCCGCGGGGAACGTTGCCCGTTTGGATCGCATGGGCAAGGTCTTGGTGAACTTCACCGAGTCTTACGCCAAGGGCATCGTGGGCGACTCTGGAAGGTTCACGGCCTTCTCGGAGCGCACGCTGGTGTCCGATTTTGCCTTGAGCGATCACGGCGCGAAGCTTTTCAACGACGAAGTGAGAGATCGGGGTACGAAGCTACTTACGGATCTTGACTCGTGGCTGACCACCCAAGCGAGTGCTGTCTCTGACCAAGACGGTCGGCGTTTTGGCTGTGGCCTTTACGTGTTTGAAGATTCCGCATCTATAGGCCGCTCTCCTATCAGCCTTGAAGACTCTCCGGACGCAGATGTGCTTCCGGAAGGAAACGACCATTCCAATCGCCCGGTTGTCGTTGACGTTCTAGAGAACGTCGCACATAGCCAAAAGAATTAAGGGGACTGATGCGATGAACTACTCGATTCGAATTGTAGTCGCTGGATTGCTCGCAGCTACGGCCGCTACGTCTGCTACCGCCGAGTCGATGCGTATTACTGTGTTCGGCACTGTCTCAAACACTGCGGGTGCCGGGCTGCAGCTCGTTGGCATTCAGCCCACGCTCATTCGGGAGCCCGTATCGGCAGGGTCGTTTGTCCGAGCCACAGGCTATCTAAACGAGTCTGGAGTCCTTGTAAGCGACGCTGTCACTGTGGTTCGGTTGGCAACTGCCCCGACCCATGCGTCCACCTCCAATTTGTTGGGCCCAGAGATCAATGGCTATGGGAAATCGCCAGCACTGGGCGTAATCGCTAACGACGTTGCAGGTGTCACCGGCACCAACGTTGCGGGTGTGACCGGCACGAACATCGCGGGTGTCACGGGAACCAACGTTGCGGGTGTGACTGGCACGAACATCGCGGGTGTCACGGGCACCAACGTTGCGGGTGTGACCGGCACGAACATTGCGGGTGTCACGGGCACCAACGTTGCGGGTGTGACTGGCACGAACATCGCGGGTGTCACGGGTACCAATGTTGCGGGTGTGACTGGCACGAACGTTGCCGGTGTCACAGGAACGAATGTTTCGGGCGTGACTGGCACCAATATCCAGGGTGTTACGGGTACTAATGTCCTGGGGATCACCGGAACGAATATTCTTGGTGTGACGGGCACCAACCTGAACTAATTCAGTCGCACGGCAGCCGCGGGACTCGTCGTCCCGCGGCGGTTCGTTTCCGCATGTGGCATCACACATGCGACATTTACCCCATTTCTCGCCGATCCTAGCAATTCGCGAATCTGGTGCGTTCGACCAGATATTCGTGAGGTGTGATTCCGCACGATTACGTAGCGTCACTGTTTAAGCTGCCGCCTCGGGCCTTCACGTCGCAGCTTCAACAATAGGGCTATGGCGTGCCGCAGAAACGAGTGACCTCGCCAAGCAGCAGTAGGAAGTCCCCTAGTCTCCGAACGCGAGGCGGCCAGAGAAGCCGCGGATCGCGAGAAACGTTGCGCCTCTTGCTCGAAGCGGTTGCGCCATCGCTCTTGAGAGACGGCGTTACCGCCCAACAGATCTACGATCTGGCGAAAGATGCACTGATCAAGAGCGCCGCCGCGAATGCTCGGATGGCCTCTGGGAAGATAAATCAATCGAAAATAGCTGCGGCCACTGGACTCACTCGTCCAGAAATTCGCCGGCGACTTGAACGTTCTGGCAACCCGCAGACGGTAGACGTCCGAGCCCTCGATCGAAGTACGCGAGTAATTGAAGGTTGGCTGCGGGACCCAATGTTCTTGGACGAAAAGGGCAAGCCGAGAGACTTGAGTCTCCGCAATCAGAGTTGCGGATTTCCAGCGTTGGTCCGCCGACACAGCGGCGACATACCTCCGCGAGCAGTTCTCGCTGTCCTTCAAGCGAAGCAGTTGGTCGCGGTACACGACCAGAGAGTTCGAGTTCGGGCATCCAAGAGGTCTCTGGCCGAATCGTCCAAGAACGCCCTTCCCGAAGTGGCGCCATACATCGTCGACACAATTCGATTAGCCTCGAGACCGGCAGCGAATCTCAAGTACGCGACTAAGGCTCGGCTTTTTGCCGAAAGTCCAAAGGACGAATTGTTGCTCACCGAAACTGTGGTGACCGCTATTGCGTCCGCGATCGCAACGCTCGCAGCGCCCGACGGGCAGTCCGAGCGAGCGAAACCCAGTCAAGGGACGCGGCAGCTCTCGATAGGCGTGACCCTAATTGCCTCATCCGCTGACGAAAAACTTAGCGCACGGACATCAAGTTAATGAGCGAGTCGATGCCTAGCAGATCTCGACGGAGCCCAGCTCAAGCACGCCGTTCCCGGGCAGAACTGAGGCTCCTAGAAAAGCTGGTCCACTCCGTCGCCCTTTTTCTGATCCATTCAGGTACGGATGCCACTAAGGTTACGGAATCGCTTCGCAATGCGATAGCTGAAGCTGAGAAGGCATCGGCGCAGGCCGCTGTGCTACGGGACCTCTACGTCGCCATCTCGAAGCTACTTCACACTTGGCATCAGGATCCGGATTTCCTTGACGATCAAGCTAGGCCCCTGCCACTTAGTGTTCGAGGCAAGTCCCGCTCTGTTGAAGCGCTAGCCCGCCGCGCTGGGGTTCGCATGCCAATCGCTACGCTTGTTGGCTCGCTGAAATCGCAACGGCTGCTGCGGGTCTCTCCTCGGAATCGCGTTTTGCCAACCAGATCGGTTGCAAGAATCCGGACAAATGGACCTGAACTCACTGGCTACGTGGGTCAGTCTGTTCTGCAACTTCTCTCCACGTTGCATTTCAACAGAAATGGAGGCCGGCGCGGCCCGCTCTTGGAGCGAACTGCGATCGTGCAAGATCTTCCCCAGCGCCAAGTCGAGAAGTTCCGTCAATACTCTAGCGATCAGGGCGCAGCCTTCGTCTCGGGCGCAAATCGCTGGCTTGAGTCGCGAAGGAGCAAATCATCAGGAAAGGCAGAGCAGGTGGTTACTGCGGGCGTGCACGTATTCGCCTTCGTGACCCCTGCCCCAGAAAAGCCTACGCCTTGATTTCGTCTCGCAACGCCCGCCGCAAGATCTTCCCCACGTTCGTCTTCGGAAGATCGTCCCTGAAATACACGCGCTTCGGCACCTTGTAGCCGGTCAGTTCCGAACGGCAGTGCTCGATCAGCTGCTGCTCGGTCAGCGAGGGATCCTTGCGCACGACGAACAGTGCCACGACCTCGCCCGACTTCTCGTCTGGCTGTGCGACTGCCGCGGCTTCGAGTACGCCGGGGTGGGTGACGACGACGCTCTCGACCTCGTTCGGGTAAACGTTGAAGCCGGACACCAGGATCATGTCCTTCTTCCGGTCCTCGATGTACACGTAGCCGCGCTCGTCCATCCGGCCGATGTCGCCGGTGCGGAGCCAGCCGTCGGGCAGCATCACCTTGGCGGTCTCGTCGGGGCGGTTGTAGTAGCCGAGCATCACTTGTGGGCCGCGCACGCAGATCTCGCCGACCTGGCCGACGGGGAGGGGGTTGCCGGGGTCGTCGACGATAGAGATCTCGGTGGAGGAGATGGGCAGGCCGATCGATCCGTTGAAGTCCTCGCCGGGGATGTTGATGCACGCGGCGGGGGAGGTCTCGGTGAGGCCCCACGCCTGGGTCAGCACGACCTTGGTGGCCTGCTTCCAGCGCTCGGCCACGGCTGCCTGCACGGCCATGCCGCCGCCGAGGGTGCAGCGGAGGCGGCTGAAGTCGATGCCGGCGAACTCGGGGGAGTTCAGCAGCGCGTTGAACAGGGTGTTCACGGCGGCGAAGAACGTGAACGGGTACTTGCGCATCTCGGCGATCAGCGCGGGGATGTCGCGTGGATTCGGGATCAGCACGTTGCGCCAGCCGAGGCGGACGAACAGGAGGCAGTTCGCCGTCAGGGCGAAGATGTGATACAGCGGCAGCGCGGTGATGGTGGTTTCGGGCTCGCTGCTGTCGAACGTCTCCTCGACCCACGCGCTCGCCTGCAGCACGTTCGCCACCATGTTGCGATGGGTCAGCATCGCGCCCTTCGACACGCCGGTGGTGCCGCCGGTGTACTGGAGGAAGGCGAGATCCTGGTGGCCGAGGTCCACGGGCGTGAGCGTCGCACCGCGGCCCTGCGCGAGCACTTCCTTGAATCGCACGGCGCCGGGCAGCTGGTACGGGGGCACGGCCTTGCGTCCGTGCCGGATCACGAAATCGACGATCATGCCCTTGGGAAAGCCGAGCATCTCGCCGACGCTGGTGATGACGACGTGCCGCACTTGCGTCTTGCCGATCACCTCCTGCAACACGCGCGCGAAATTCTCGAGGATGACGATGGTCTCGGCACCCGAATCGACGAGCTGGTGCTCGAGCTCGCGCGCGGTGTAGAGGGGATTGGTGTTGACGACGGTGCCACCGGCGCGCAACACGCCGAACAGGGCGATCGGGTACTGCAGCACGTTCGGCATCATGATCGCGACGCGGCCGCCGCGCCGCAGCCCGGTCCGGGACTGAAGCCACGCAGCGAAGGCGCGCGACTGGGCGTCGAGATCGCGGAAGCTGACCTCGCGGCCCATCTGCACGTAGGCGATGCGCTCGGGGAAGCGGGCGAAGCTCTCGTCGGCCATCTGCACGAGCGAGGCGTATCGGGAGGGGTCGATGGTCTCGGGCACCCCGGGTGGATACGACTTGAGCCAATACCGGTCTGTCACGTGCAACTCCCTCTGCGCGGGGCTATTAAGCCGAACGCCTTCGCCCCAGGCAACCGATGGGCGCGCAGGTCGATCGACCCCGGCCGCCCTGGACCGGGCCGCCACGGGCGCGGCTGACGCGTGATGGCTTCGCGCCGGCCCGAGAGTCAGCGCCGCAACAGTTGGCGCTGCAGGGTAGGCCAGACGGAATCGAGCATCAGGGGCTGGGCCGGTACCGTGGGGTGGATGCCGTCGGCCTGGATCATCCCGGGCTTCAGGGCGACCTTCTCGAGGAAGAACGGGACATATGCCAGCTTCCTCCGGGCGGCGAGGTCGGCGAACATCTGCTCGAAGCCCTGTGTGTACTTGGGGCCGTAGTTGGGCGGCATCTTCATGCCGAGCAGCAGCACGCGGGCCCCGGCGGCCTCGCTCAGTTGGACCATCCGCGAGAGGTTCTCGGAGGTGGTCGAGAGCGACAGGCCCCGCAGGCCGTCGTTGCCCCCGAGCTCGAGGATCACGATCTCGGGCTTGTGCAGGCCGAGGGCGCGGGGCAGGCGCTGCAGTCCGCCTGCGGTCGTCTCGCCGCTGACGCTGGCGTTGACGACCCGGTATCCGTACCCTTGGGACGTGAGGCGCTTCTGGAGGAGGGCCACCCAGCCGTCCTCCAGGTCGATTCCATACCCGGCGCTGAGGCTGTCGCCGAGCACAAGGATCGTGCGGGTGGGAGCCGGGGCCGCTGCAGCGTATGTCGCTGGGCAGAGGCCGAGCGAAAACAGCAACGCCGCGTACGCGCCGACGAAGGATCGTTTCGCCTTGAATGACACCATCCACAACGACGCGACCCAAGACGCTCCGACCGACGCTGTCACCGAGATCGTCCTCGCTGCCGAAGAGCTGACCAGACAGGTTAGCAGTCCGGAAGGTTCCCTGACCATCGTCGATCGGGTCTCGCTCAGCATCCGCGCGGGCGAGTCGGTCGCGATCGTGGGCGCATCGGGAGCCGGCAAGTCGACGCTGCTCGCACTGCTCGCGGGCCTCGATTCGCCGACGTCCGGCCGCGTGATCCTCGCGGGGCAGGACCTGACGCAGCTCGACGAGGACGGGCGAGCGCGGCTGCGCGCCGAGCGCGTCGGCTTCGTGTTCCAGTCCTTCCACCTCGTGCCGGCGCTGACGGCGCTCGAGAACGTGATGCTGCCGCTCGAGCTCGCGGGGCGGCGCGACGCACGCGCCGGTGCGCTCGAGGCGCTGGAGCGCGTCGGGCTGCGCGACCGGGTCGGCCACTACCCGCGGCAGCTCTCGGGCGGCGAGCAGCAACGCGTGGCGCTGGCGCGTGCGTTCGTCACCCGGCCCGCGGTGCTGTTCGCCGACGAGCCGACCGGCAACCTCGACACGGTGACCGGCGCGCGCGTGACCCAGCTGCTGTTCGACATGAACGCCCGCGCGCACACGACCGTCGTACTGGTCACCCACGACCGCGAGCTGGCGTCGCGTTGTGGACGGATGCTCGTGATGGAGGGCGGGCGGCTCGCCTGAGGGCGGCGCCACGCGCAACGGGGACGGAGGCCAGGCGATGCGTGCCGTGCAGCTGGCGATGCGGATGCTGGGCCGGGAGTGGAAGTCCGGCGAGCTCGGCGTGCTGCTGCTCGCCCTGACGGTGGCGGTGTCGGCGCTGACCGGCGTCGGCTTCCTCGTGAACCGCATCAGCCAGGCAGTCGACCTGCAGGCCACCGAGGTCCTCGCGGCGGACCTGCGGCTCGAGTCCCCGAGCCCGCTCGACGAGCGCTACCTCGCCGCGGCCGCGCGCGCACGGCTCGTCACCGCGCGCACCACCTCGGTGCTGAGCGTCGTGTTCCGCGAAGAGGCCAGCCAGCTCTCGAACGTGCGCGCGGTCAGCGCCAGCTATCCGCTGCGGGGGCGGGTCACGGTGGCCGCCGAGGCCTTCGGCATCGGTCAGCCCGTGGCGGGCGGACCGAAGCCGGGCGAGGCCTGGCCGGACTCGAAGCTGGTCGCCGCGCTCGGCGCGAGGCTCGGGGACGAGCTGTCCATCGGCGCCGGCACGTTCCGCATCACGCAGGTGCTGATCACGCGGCCCGACCAGGGCGGCACCTTCTCCGACCTCGCCCCGAGCATCCTGATCAACGATGCCGACCTCGCTGCCACGCGGCTGATCGGCCCGGGCAGCCGCGCGCGCTTCGCGCTGCTGTTCGCAGGCGAGCGGCGCCAGGTCGAGGCGTTCAAGGCGCGGCTCGAGGGCATGAAGCAGCGTGGCGAGCGGTTGCTGGACGTCACCGAGGCGAGCCCGCAGATCAAGAACGCGCTCGATCGTGCGGGGCGCTTCCTGAGCCTCGCGAGCCTGGTCGCGGTGCTGCTGTGCTCGATCGCGGTGGCGATGGCGGCGCGTCGCTACGTCCAGCGCCACCTCGACTCGGTGGCGCTGATGAAGACGCTCGGCGCGAGCCGCAACCTCACGCTCGCGGTCAGCCTGCTGCAGCTGCTGGCGGTCGGCGTCGGCGCGGCGATGCTCGGCTCCGCGATCGGCTTCGGCGCGCACGAGTGGCTGCTGCGCGCGCTCAAGGACCTGCTGCAGGCACAGCTGCCGCCGCCCGACCTGGCGCCCATCGGGCTCGGCTTCCTGACCGCCATCGCGGTGCTCGCGGGCTTCGCGCTGCCGCCGCTGCTGCAGCTGTCCCGGGTGCCGGCGATCCGCGTGCTGCGTCGCGACGTCGGCCCGCCGCCGCCGCTCGTCTGGCTCGCCTTCGGGCCGGCGATCGCCGCGGTCGTGTTCCTGATCTGGTGGGTGACGCGCGACCTGCTGATCTTCTCCGGCTTCGTCGGCGGCCTCGCTGCGTTCGTGTTGCTGCTCGCGGTCGCGGGCTTCGTGCTGGTGCGGGCCGCCTCGGGGCTGCGCGGCACGGTCGGGGTCTCGTGGCGCTACGGCATCGCGAACCTCAGCCGCCGCCGCGGCGAGAGCGTGATCCAGATCGTCGCCTTCGGGCTCGGCATCATGGTGCTGCTGCTGCTGGCCGTGGTGCGCAACGACCTGCTCGCGGACTGGCGGCGCAGCCTGCCGGAGGACCTGCCGAACTTCTTCTTCATCAACATCCCGCCGGCGGACCGCGAGCCCTTCGTCGCCTTCCTCCAGGAGAGCGGCGCGCGCACTTCGCGGGCACTGCCGATGATCCGCGCGCGGCTCACGCAGCTGAACGGCCGCGACATCGAGAACATCGAGTTCAGCTCGCCGCGCGGCGAGGGTTTCGCGCGACGCGAGCAGAACATCACCTGGCAGGAGGACCTGGGCGACGACAACCGCGTGGTCGCGGGCCGCTGGTGGACGCCGGAGGACCGTGGCAAGGCGCTGGTCTCGGTGTCGACCGAGGTGCAGGAGGGACTCGGTCTCGTGGTCGGCGACCGGCTCACCTTCGACGTCGCGGGAGAGTCGTACGAGGCGACGGTGGCGAGCGTGCGCAAGGTGAAGTGGGACAGCTTCCAGCCGAACTTCTTCCTGGTGTTCGCGCCCGGCCTGCTCGACGACACGGTCGGCACCTGGATGACCAGCGCCTACTTCAAGCCGCAGCAGGGGCGCACCATCGCCGACCTGGTGCGCCGCTTCCCGAGCGTCTCGGTGTTCGACCTCGACGAGCTGCTGACGCAGGTTCGCTCGGTGATCGAGAAGGCGATCCTCGCGGTGCAGAGCGTGTTCCTGTTCACGCTCTGCGCGGGCCTGGTGGTGCTGCTCGCGGCGGTGCAGGCGACGCGCGACGAGCGCCGCTACGAGAGCGCGATGCTGCGCACGCTCGGCGCGAGCCGCGCGACGGTGGCGCGCGGCGTGCTCGCGGAGTTCACGATGCTCGGGCTGCTCTCCGGGCTGCTCGCTGCCGGTGGTGCATCGGTCGCGGGCTGGCTCCTGGCGCGCTACGTGCTCGAGATCGAGTATGGGTTCGACGCAAGCGTCTGGCTGATCGGGCTCGTCGGCGGCGCGGTGCTGGTCGCGGTCGCGGGCTGGCTGGCGACGCGCTCGGTGGTGCGCCAGCCACCAGTGGCGACGCTGCGGGCGAACTGAGTGGATCCGTCCGGGCGCGGCGCGGGGCAGGCGGGCCTTCCGACGTCCCAGGAGCCGCCGGCGTCGCCCGCGGCCGCCCCGGCTGCCGCGATCGCGGACAAGGCGCTGGCCGGGCTGCACGCCAGCCGCAAGCTGATCGAGAACCTGCTGCCGACGAGTCGCGCGCGCATGGTCGGCTGGTACGACCCGAAGGTGCTGGCCCAGACCGCCTGGCTGATGACCCTCGCGAACATCTTCGGCCGGCATTCGGATTCGCGGCTGATCGAGGCGCTGGCGAGCCAGCCGCAGCGCGAGTTCGCGTTGACCTCCGAGGCGCAGGATGGCGAGTTCTGGCTCGACTACGTCAGCGACGTGGCCGACGGCTGGAACCCGACGTTCGCGGTCGCGAGTGCGATCGCCGAGGAGCGCCTCGACGTGGCGGCGCCGAACGGCGAGCTCGTCGCGACCCGCGGCGGGCAGGTGCTGGTGTTCGGCGGCGACGAGGTCTACCCGTATCCGTCGAAGGCGGCCTACGAGACGCGCACCGAGGCGCCCTACGAGGCCGCGTTCGAAGGCGCGGGGCGGCGGCCGCAGGTGTTCGCGATCCCGGGCAACCACGACTGGTACGACAGCCTGGTCGCGTTCTCGCGCACGTTCTGCAGGCCGGAACGGGGCTTCGCCGGTTGCCGCACGCAGCAGACGCGCAGCTACTTCGCGCTGCAGTTGCCGCACGACTGGTGGCTGCTGGCGATCGACCTGCAGCTCGGTGCGGACCTCGACGAGCCGCAGGTCCGCTACTTCCGCGAAGTGGCCGCGCGGATGCCGCCGCAGGCGCGCGTGATCCTCTGCGTCCCCGATCCGCAGTGGATCTACGAGGCGGGCTACCCGGACCACTCGAGCTACTCCGATGGTGCGTTGCGCTACGTGCAGGAGCGGGTGCTGCAGCGCCGCGTCGCGGTGTTCCTGACCGGCGACCTGCACTTCTACAAGCGCCACGAGCGCGAGGACGGCGTGCAGAAGATCGTCTCGGGCGGCGGTGGCGCGTTCCTGCACCCGACGCATGCGCCGCGGACCGACCGGCTCCCCGGCGGCTTCGTGGAGCGCGCGAGCTATCCGGACCCGGGGACCTCGCGCCGCCTGACCTGGTGGAACCTGGTGTTCCCGTTCCTGAACCCGCGCTACCTGCCGATCCCGGCGGTGCTCTACATGATGTCGGCGTGGTTCGCCTCGGCGACCTTCACGCCCGCCGACGTCGGCAGCCTGCGCTCGGCGCTGAACGCCGCGCTCGAGGGGGCGATCCGCGACCCGATCAACGGGCTGTGGCTGATCCTGTTCGTCTCGGCGTTCGTGTTCTTCACCGACACGCACATGCGCTGGTACCGGGTCCTCGGCGGCATCGCGCACGCGCTCGCGCACCTCGCGGCGGCGTTCTTCCTCGGCTGGCTCGCGCTGGTGGCGACGACCCAGTGGCTCGGGCTGCCTTTCGGGGGAATCCTGCAGATGCTCGCGTCGGCGGCGATCACCTTCTTCGGTGGCGGCATCGCGGGTTCGGTCGTGCTGGGGCTCTACCTGTTCGTCTCGCTGCGGGTCTTCGGCCGCCACTCGAACGAGGCGTTCTCCTCGCTGCGCATCCAGGACTACAAGCAATGGGTGCGGATGCGGATCGACGCGGCCGGCGAACTGACGATCTTCGCGCTCGGCATCGACCGGGTGCCGCGGCGCTGGAGCGAGCATCGCAGCGGCGGACGCTCGCGGGTGCAGGCCAGCGACCCGGCGGCGACCCCGGCGCGGCTGATCGAGTGGCTGACGCTGCGTCCGCTGGCGGGCGGCGGCTTCGCCGTGCGCGGGCTCGACCAGCACGGGCGCCGCTATTCGCGCGATCCACCGCCGGGCTGAGCAGGGGCGCGCCGGTCGGATCGCGCGGTGCGGTGCCGGGGCCGGTTCAGCGGGTCGAGTTCAGCGGGTCCAGCGGCCGAGCCGCGCGCGTACGCTGCGCGGCACCGCGTGGAAGTCGAGCAGCGCCTCGCCATCGTGCAGGCCGAGTGCCTCGCGCTGCACGATCAGGGCGAACGCCGCGTCGGCGGCCTGCTGCTGCAGCCGTTCGGGGTCTTCGACTGGCCCCGTGGCGCTGGCTTCGCCCGAGCTGCCAGGGCTCGTCGGACCGCCGGTGCTGCCGGACCCGGCGGCCGCCTCGAGGCGCCGCAGCGCGTCGCGCAGCCGGGTCGCGGCCCGCGTCAGCGCACTGGCGCGTTCCTCGCGTAGTTCCTTCTCGATGGAGTCCGGGGAGCCGCGCCGGCGCAGGTCGAGTGCTGCGGCAACGCGTTCGAGGTCATGCGGGATCACGTGGACGGCCCTCCGGGCAAGCGGGTGGTCGCACCGCGTGCGACGCACCCGCAGGTGAACCGACGCAACCGATTCGGGGCTGGTAACGTCGCACGTGGCCACGGGGCAGGCGGGCCTGCCGCCGGCGCGCCGCCCATCCACGGAGGAGCATACATGGCGAGGGAGAGCAGGCGCGTGTCGCGCCGGTCGATGCTGGCAGGGTCCGCGGCGGGTGCCGCGGCGACGGTCGCCGGCGCGAGTGCGGGGACGGTGGCTGCCGCGGCGACCGGTGCGGCGGGCGGGCGCGGGGCGCCGGCGGCCGCGGTGATCGGCGAGGTGCCGCGCGGCCGGACCACGGTCTGGCAGATCGGCGAGCAGAAGAGCTTCCAGACCGTGGTGCGCGTCGAGCGCCCGGTACCGGTCCCAGGGCCCGGGATGGCGCTGGTTCGCGTCCACTACGTCGGCATCGCCGCGCGCGACCAGGGCATCGCGATCCAGATGTTCCCGGTGCCTCCCGGCCCGCGTCCGCCGACGCGCATCCCGCTCAGCGAAGGCTCGGGCGAAGTGCTCGCGGTCGGGGCCGGCGAGGTGCGGATCAAGCCCGGCGATCGCGTCACCTGCTGTCACTGGGCGACCTGGGTCAGCGGGCCCTGGAACCCGTCCAACTACGCGGCCGACGTCGGCAACACCATCGACGGCTGGCTGGGCGAGCTGGTGCTGCTGCCGACCAGCAGCCTCGCGGTGCTGCCCGAGGGCGTGTCCTGGGAAGACGCTGCGACGGTGACGGGCTCCGGACTCACCGCCTGGCACGCGCTGCACGAGGTCGCCCGGGTGCGCTCGGACGACGTCGTGCTGTCGCTCGGCACCGGCGGCGTCTCCACCTGGGGCGTGAGGCTCGCGAAGGCCGCGGGCGCGCGCGTGGTCGTCACCTCCTCGTCGGACGAGAAGCTCGCACAGATGCGGCAGATCGGTGCCGACGTGACCGTCAACTACCGGACCAATCCGCAATGGGGCCGCGAGGTCGTCGAGAAGACCGGCGGGCGCGGCGCGAGCGTGGTGCTCGAGAACGTCGGCCCGGCGACGCTCGACCAGTCGATGGCCGCCTGCGCGGTCGATGCCCGCGTGGTGATGATCGGCACCGGGCGGCCGCCGCCGAACCCGCCTAACATGAACGGCATGTACATCAAGAACCTGATGCTGAAGGCGATCAGTGCCGGCAGCCGCACGATGCTCGAGAGCCTGCTCGCGGCGATGGCGCAGAACCGGCTGAAGGCCTCGATCTCGGAGGTGGTGCCGTACGCCGAGGCGGTGAAGGCCTACGACGCGATCCGCGCCGGCGAGGGCGTCGGCAAGATCGTGATCAAGGTGATCTGAGGGCGAGAGACGCGGGCGCTGCGCCCTGGGGCGCCGCGTCCGTGTCGGTCAGCGTCGCACGACGGGCAGCGGCAGGACGCATTCCACCTGCAGGCCGCTGCCCTGCTGGTTCCTGAACGTCAGCGTCGCGCCGATCTCCTCGGCGCGGAACAGCATGCCGCGCAGGCCCGCCCCGGGGTCCTCCAGCACACCCGGCGGCAGGCCGCGACCGTCGTCCTCGACGGTCAGCCACAGCCGCCGTTGCGACTCGAGCAGCGACACGTCGATGCGCAGCGCGCCGGCGTGGCGCAGGGCGTTGCGGATCGCCTCCTGTGCGATCCGCAGCAGGTGCTCGGTGGTCGCCGCCTCGAGTGGCGACTTCAGCACCGCGGGGACGCTGCACTCGATCAGGCGGCCGCTCGCCTCGCGCAGCCGCTCGCAGTAGCGGTCGAGGGCCCGGGCGAGGCCCAGCTCCTCGGTGGAGTACGGCGTGTGCGCATAGGCCATCTCGCGGCAGCGCTTCACCGCGCGGCCGACCAGGTCCGAGAGCTCGGCGATCCGCGCCGCGAGCGGCTCGTCGAGCCGGTCGCGTCGCACCAGCAGCTCGACCAGCGACAGCTGCATGCCGAGCAGGTCCTGGCCGAGGCCATCGTGCAGTTCCGCGGCGATCCGCAGCGCCTCGGCCCGCTCCACGTCGCGCAGCCGGCGCTCGAGCGTCTTCTCGTGCTCGCGCAGGCGCTCCAGGGTCCAGTGTGCGTCGCGCAGGGCCAGGACCTGGTCGGCCTGGCCGGCCAGCGCGCGCAGCAGCGCCAGCTGCGACTCGTCGAGGCTGCGCGGCCGGGTGTCGATCACGCACAGCGTACCCACCGGCAGGCTCGGCGGGATGCGGATCGGCACGCCTGCATAGAAGCGGATGCTCGGCTCGCCGGTGACGAGCGGGTTGTCGAGGAAGCGCGGATCCAGGGTGGCGTCGGCCACCACCAGCTCGCGATCGTCGCGCAGCGCGAGGGCGCAGAACGCGTGCTCGATCGGCGTGCCGGAGATGCGCACGCCGACGCGGCCCCTGAACCACTGGCGGTGGCCGTTGAGCAGGGTGACCAGGGCGATCGGCACGTCGCAGACGCGGGCGGCGACCCGCGCCAGCGCATCGAGCGACGGCTCGACGTCGGATTCCAGCAGGTTGAGGGCGCGCAGGCGGCGCGTGCGGAGCGAGGCGATCTCGCCGTCGTCGGTTCTTTCGTCCATCGCGTCAGACTGCGCGCGGCGCCGGCGGCGCGGAATCGGGCTTGCCCGTGGCGTGCGGAGGGAAGCCGGTTTTCGCCGTCAGGGAAGCCTGACGGCGGGGGCTACTGGTCGATCAGGCGGTGCCGGACGGCGTAGCGCGTGAGGTCCGCGTTGCTGGTGGCACCGAGCTTCTCGAGGATGCGCGTGCGCCAGGTCGTCACGGTCTTCGGCGAGACGTGCAGCTCGTCGGCGATCTCGACCAGGGGCCGGCCGCGGACCAGGCGCAGCAACACCTGCAGCTCGCGCGGCGTCAGCGACTCGTGCGGGCTCAGGGCGGGGCCGCCACCGACCAACAGCGTGGCGAGGCGCTCGGCGACTGCATCGCTGATGTAGCGGCCGCCGGCGGCGACGCGGTGGATCGCGACCGCGATGCGGCTCGCCGCCTCGGACTTCGACAGGTAGCCGGCAGCGCCGGAGCGCAGCGCCAGCATGCCGTACTCCTGGTCGTCGTGGCTGCTGAGGATCAGCACCGGCGTCGCCGCCGCCGGCGAGGCGCGGATGGTCTCGAGCAGGTCCCAGCCGGTCTCGTCCGGCAGCGAGACGTCGAGCACGATCACGTCGAACTGCTCGCGGCGCAGGTGCTCCTCGGCCTCGCGCACGGTTGCGGCCTCTGCGGCGATCTCGATCGACGGATCGGCGGCGAGCAGCGCGCGCAGGCCCTGGCGGATCAGGTCGTGGTCGTCGACCACCAGCAGGCGCAACGTGCGGCGAACCTGGTCTGCAGCGGAGGAAGCCATGTCGAGCCGTCGGGATGGGACACGGGCGTGCGACGTCGTTGCAGCCTAGCGCAACCTCGCGAGCAGTGGCCAGTGCCTCAGCCAGCGGGCAGTTCCACGCGGAAGGTCGTGGCCGGAGAGGGTCGCAGGACGATCGTGCCGCCCATCGCCTCGACCAGCTGCCGCGTGATGTAGAGCCCGAGTCCGGTGCCGGCGGTCGCGCGCGCCGTGCCCACCCCGGCCCGCGCGAAGCGCTCGAACATGCGTTCGTGGAACGACTCGGGGATTCCCGGTCCCTGGTCCTCGACCTCGATCCACGCGCGTCCCGCATCGCGTCCGGCACGCGCCGTCACCTCGGTGCCGTGGCCCGAGAACTTCACGGCGTTCGACAGCAGGTTGGCGAGCACCTGCAGCAGTCGATCGTGGTCGGCGACGATCATCGTGTCCGGTGGCGGGGACTCGAGACGCAGGCGTACGCCGAACGCGGCGGCGTACGGCTCGTGCGCACCCACGGCTTCGGCGAGCACCGCGGCGAGCTCGAGTGGCTCGCGTCGCATGCTCACGGTGCCGCTGCGCAGGCGCTCGACGTCGAGGATGTCCTCGACCAGCCGCCGCAGGCGCGCGCCGTTCTGTTGTGCGATGGCGACCATCTGGCGTGCCCCGCCGGACAGTCCCCCCGCGTGCTGCTCCTCCAGCAGGTCGAGCGCGCCGAGCACGGCGGTCAGCGGCGTCTTCAGCTCGTGGCTGACGACGCCGAGGAACTCGTCCTTCTGTCGCTCGGCCTGCCGGCGTTCGGCCAGGTCCTCGATCTGCGAGACGAAGTACAGCGGTCGTCCGCCGCCGTCGCGCACCAGCGATACGCTGAGCTGCACCGGGACCTCGTGGCCGTCGCGGTGCAGGTAGCGCTTCTCCATGCGATAGCCGGGGATCTCGCCGGCGAGCGTGCGCTGCACCTGCCCGAGGTCGAGGTCGAGGTCCTCGGGATGCGTGATCGACTGGAAGTCGCTGCGCAGCAGTTCCTCTTCCTCGTAGCCGACCAGCGCGCACAGCGCACGGTTGACCCGCAGCCAGCGACCGTCGGGACCGACCAGCGCCATGCCGATCGGCGCATCGGCGAACGCGCGACGGAAGCGCTCTTCGCTCTCGAGCAGCGTGGCCGCCTGGCGCCGCGACTCGGTGAGGTCGGTGATCACGCCGAGGTAGCCCTGCTCGGTGCCGTCGGCGTCGCGCAACGCGGTCACCGAGACGCGCACCGGGAAGCGCGAGCCGTCGCGCCGCACGAACGTCCAGTCCTGCTCGGTCGGGCGGTCCGGGTTCGCGTCGACCAGGAACCCGTCGATGCCACCGGCGCCGGCCTTCGCGGCCGGCCGGTCGCTTGCCGCGCGGCGCGCGGCGAACTCCTCCGGGTCGTGCCAGGCGAGCGGCGTCAGCCGCCCGATCACTTCCCCGGGGGCATACCCGAGCCAGCGCGCCGCGGTCCGGTTGATCGACGTGACCAGGCCACGCATGTCGGTGGAGACGACGCCGTAGTCGACCGAGTCGAGGATCGCGGTCTGGAACGTCGCCAGGGTGCGCAGCGAGCGCTCGGTCGCGCGGCGCCGGCTCGCCTCGCGGTAGATGGCCTGGCCGGTCAGGCCCGCCAGCAACAGCGCGAGCAGCCCGCCGAGCGCCTGCAGCTGCCCGAGGCTGCGCAGGCTCCGCTGCAGCGCGTCCTCGCCGCGCACGAGCCGTCCCTGCGACAGCGCCTCGACCTGCGCCACCTGCGCGAGCAGCGCGTCGACACCGCGCCGGCCACGGCCGTCGAGCTCGAGGCGTGCCGCGGCCGCGAGCCCGCCGCCGCGGAAGCGCCCGAGGAGCTCGGCGGCGTAGCGCTCGACCTCGTCGATCCGCGGCCCGAGTGCCGCGACCGTGGCGGCGAGCGGCGGATCCTGCCGCGCCAGTGTCCGCAGCCGGCTGGCCGACTCGTCGATGCGCGCCCGGCCGGCGGCGAAGGTATCGAGGTTGGCGGATTCGCCGGACAGCACGTAGCCGCGGGCGCCGCGCTGCAGGTCGGTGACGCCGGCGACCAGCCGGCCGGCCTCCCGCTGCACCGCGAAGGCCTGCCCGCGCGCCTCGACGGAGACACGCAGCAGCTCGGTGCTGCGGGCCGCGGCGGCGATGACGGCGATGCCGAACACGGCCGCGACCACCAGCGGTGCCCACTGCGACAGCGCCAGGCGCGCCGGTCCGAGGCGCCGCCGCGCCTCGAGCAGCAGCCCCAGGGCGAACGCCAGGATCAGCAGCGCCGACGGGGGCGAGGTCCAGTTGCGCCCGCCGGCGCTGTAGGCCGCGTCCAGCCCGACCGCATAGCCGGCGAAGGCGACCAGGGCCATCGCACCGGCCGCGACTGCGCCGGCGGCGGCGGCCAGGTAAGCGCGGGTCGCGTCGCGCGCCAGCGCTGCGCGGCACAGCGACGCGCCGCAGATCGTCCAGGCCATCGCCGTCAGCGAGGCCATCCGTCCGGGCGCGGCCTCGTCCGTGCCGACGGCCAGCGTGTCGCGCGCCAGCAGCTCGTCGATGCCCAGGTCGAGGCCCGTCAGCTCCTGCAGGGCGGTGGCCCCCGCGAGCAGCAGGGCCAGCAGGCCGAACGCTGCCGCACCCCGCGACGCGCCGGCCGTCAGCGAGATCAGCCCCGCGGCCAGCAACGCGGCGCACAGCCCCGAGTTGAAGTGCACGGGCCGGACCGCCTCGTCCCAGCGCAACGCCGACGGCCAGCCGGCGGCCCAGGCGAGCAGCACCAGCAGGCTGCCCGCGAGCAGCAGCGCGGCCGACAGGTGATGCTGCCAGGGCACCCGGCCCGGGATCACGGAGGCTGCGCCGGATCGGCGATCGGCAGCAGCGCGGCCAGCCGGGCGGCACGACGGACGAGATCGGCCGCGACCGCGGCGCTCGCCGGCCGCGGAAGGCGATCTTCTCCGGATGCCGTGGAGGCGCGCGCGTCGACGACCTCGGCTGCCAGCGCGGCGAGTTCGTGGCAGGCCCGCGCCACCTGGGGCGCGACGTAGAGGTCGGCGACGCCGCCGAGGCGGTGCGCGAGGTCGCGCAGCGGCGCCGCGGCCGCCGGGTCACCGCCTGCGAGCCGCGCCGCGAGGGCACCGATGCGCGCGGTGTCCGCCGCGGCCCGTTCCAGGAAGGCCTCGCGACGGCCCCTGAGCAGGCTCGCCGTCGCCGCGGTCAGTGCCCCGGCGGGTTCTTCGCACGCACCGGGGCCTGACCCCGGCGCCGGCAGTGCAGGCGCGCCGCAGAGCGCGAGCACCTGCGCGCGCAGTTCGCGCGGCACGAATGGCTTGCGGAAGATCGCGACGGCGCCGCTGCCTCGCAGGCTCGCATCGTCGTGGGACGCGCCGCGCGCCGTGACGAAGGCGAAGGGGACGGCCTGCAACCGCGGTTCCCGGCGCATCCGTTCGACGATCGCCGGGCCGTCGAGCCCCGGCATCGACACGTCGAGGAGCACCAGCGCGGGCTCGAGCCCGCCGAGCGCCGCGAGTGCGGACTCGCCGGAAGTGAAGGTTCGGCAGCGCAGCCGTCCGCCCGACTCCAGCGTCAGCCCTACCAGCAGGCCGAGGTCGGGCTCGTCGTCCACGTAGACGACCAGCGGTGCGGCAGGGGGGACGGAGAGCATCGGGCTGCCCCGTGGCGGGAGGTGAGCATCACCCCGCGCGCGATGTTAGCAGGGCCGGACGGTCCGGCGCGCCGGCGGCCGTGGCGCCGCGTCGGCTCAGCGCGGCTTGCGCGGCGCGACGTCGAACACGGCCCACGCGGCAGGGCTCGCCGCGCCCCGCCAGTCCAGCCCCTCGATCGTCATCTCGTAGGTGCCGGGCCCGAGCGCGGCGCTGTTGAGCGCGAGCCGCACGTGGCCGTTGGAATCCTTCAGCACGTTGTGCAGTACCGCCACGGTGCCCTGGTCGGCGCGCTCGATGCCGATGCGGAACGCGCGCGCGCCCGACCACGACAGGTCGGTCTTGATCTCGACGAGCTCGGCGCCGCTGCCACCGATGTCGAACATCGCGGCGGCCGGCATGCCGGTGCGACTCGGGACGAGCGTCAGCGTGCGGCGGCTGCCGGCCGGGTCGATCGGTCGCTCGGCGACCTGCGCCTCGAGCTTCGCGACGTTCGCCTGCGACTCGGCGAGCTGGCTGCCGAGCACGGCGGCGCCGATCGCGGCGACCAGCAGCGCGCCGCCGATCGCGGCGACGAAGCCCGGCTTCTCCCAGAACTGCCGCGGCTTCTCCTGCCACAGCTCGGGCTGGCCGCTCGCCTCGATCAGCTTCACGGCGCGGTGCACCCGCTCGGCGAGGCCGATCTCCTCGACCAGCGCCGGGTTCTCGCGCACCACGCGCTCGAAGTCGGCGACGCCACGCGGCGGCAGCTTGCCGAGCAGGTAGCGCTCGACGATCTGGTTCTTTTCGATGAAGTCGCGGTCCATGGCCTCGCGCGCGGCCGGCGCCGTCGCGGTGGGGGCGGCGGCGTTCATGCGGTCGGCACCGGCCGCAGCATAGCGGCGATCGACATCGGCAACGAGTCGTGCACGGGCTGCGTGCGCCGCGGCGGCGGGCTGCCGCGGGTCGCCGCGGCGCGGGCCGGGCCAGTGCTGCGCCGGGCGACGGCCAGCGTACGCGACAGGTAGGCAGCACGCCATTCGGGACGGACTGGGCGATCGCTCATGCCGGTTCAGCCGCAGTTCAGGACGACGGCCTATCGTGCATCGGGCCGACCCGGTGGGGTGCGCCGTGGCTCACACTTCCACCGGCGCCGTCGACCCTGGCGGGCGCCGCGCTGCGTTCAATCCACCATCCAGGTCAGCCGAGGCAGGTGTGGCATGTCGAGATCGAAGGTCGGGTCTTCCCGCAGGCGTCCGGGGCCGGTGCTCGGTGTCGCAGTGGCGGTCGGTGCAGGCGTGGTCACGAACGGGGCCGCCGCGGATCGCGACGGCCCGCGCGAGGGTGCCGCGCGCGACGACACGGCGGTGACGATCTACAGCTCCGCGGCGCCGGGTGCGATCCCGCCGGAGATGTACCGGCCGGTGCCGGGCGGCGGCCTGCCCAACGGCATGGCGGTCCCGGGCTACGCGATGGTGCGCCACGAGCGCCCGATCCGCCTCGAGCCCGGCCGCTCGACGCTGCGCTTCACCGACGTCGCGGGGCTGATCGACCCGACCACGGTCACCTTCAGCTCGCTGACCGATCCGGCGACGCGCGTGCTCGAGCAGAACTTCCAGTTCGACCTGGTCAGCTCGGACAAGCTGCTGCAGAAGTTCGTCGACCGGCCGGTCAGCGTGGAGCGCACCGTCGGCAACCAGGCGGCCAGCGCCTCCGGCACGCTGCTCTCGTCGGCCGACGGGCTGGTGCTGCGCGGCGCCGATGGGTCGATCACCGCGCTGCGCGAGTACTCGGCGGTGAAGTTCCCGGAGCTGCCGGGCGGGCTGATCACGAAGCCGACGCTCGAATGGCTGCTGGCCTCGCCGCGCGGCGGCGAGCAGCGCGCGCGCGTGACCTACCAGACCGGTGGCATCACCTGGTGGGCCGACTACAACCTGGTGTTCAACCCCGGCAAGGACGCCAACAGCGGGCTGCTGGACGTCTCCGCCTGGGTCAGCATC